>CAYGFY010000005.1:0-119652 GCA_964349365.1 uncultured Bacteroidales bacterium
CCGGGCAAAAGCTCGATTGGTACGACTACGGGGCGAGGTTTTATGACCCGCAGATAGGTAGGTTTCATGGTATTGACCCACATTCTGAGAATTATTATCATGCTTCAACCTATGCATCCGTTGAGAATAACCCAATATCTTATTTCGACCCAGACGGGTTGTGGGAAAGAAGAGGAGATGGCTGGTTTACTGATAACCCTGACGAAATTCAGCGTTTCATTGATATGCTTAATATTGAGCAAATCATTGCTGGTGGGTCCACAATAGAGCAAGCAAACAACTTCATTGAGGATGATGCCAAGGGCGAACTTGGAAAATCCAGCGACGGTGTTCCTTTGTTAAGTGGATTTACTCTAACAAAACAGCAAAATGACAATTCTTGGGCAGTCAATATTGGTGAAGCAGCAGTTGCTTGGATGGAGGTTCAAAAATCTTTAGACCCTTCATATGAAAATCAGGTTATCCTTTCTGCCTTAAAATATGCCCAAAGTCCTATTGGCCTTGCAGGTTTATTTTCAAAAGGCCGCAAACTGCTTGAATGGGAGTTCTTAAGACAAGCCAAATACAATCGCAGTATTAAACCTGACTTCTCTCGTCCAGTAAGGCACCATATAAGAGGATTGAGAGCGTTTGGCAGGGGATTGGGAGTTGCTGGTATTGCTTTTTCAGGTGCTGATATTGTTTTTAACGGTCCTAACGTAGGTAATGTTTTGGATTTAATAATGGCTAGGGTTGCATTTATCCCCAAAGTAGGATGGATAATAAGTGGTAGTTATTTTTAAATTAATTCTGGTACGGAAATAATTACCGGAAAAAGCATAGGAAACCAAATCGAAGATCTTTTTTAAAAGGAGGGCAAATGATTAATCAACTGAAAGCGTTTTTTTGACTATTACTATTACAGAGTTTGCGATCTGTATGGAAAGAAGGAAGGTTCTGGCTTTGAGTTTTCAGGGGTTCTCGCCCTAACTAGTATCCAAGTTCTTTTTTTTCTGAGCGGATTAGTTTTTGTTAGGATTATATGGGAATTTCCCGTCACCATTTTCTTTTCAAAATATTGGATTTTTCCTTTGATTATTATTCTTCCTTTTTTCAACTATTTCTATTACCAAAAACCTAAGAGGTATTGTATTTTAAGACAAAAATGGATTCCCGAACCTTTTGCTGTTAGGAGGAAAAGAGGATACTTTATTGTCGCATTAGATTTTTTATTATTGTTTATCATTATTTTTTATGGCTTTATTGGGCACAAGGTTTTAAATGTATGGTTTCGCATGATCCTGGAAATAGCAGTCTCCAATTGCAGAAATGGTATTTCCACTATGACCATTGACATAAACACAATCAAATCTCAATTAATTGCCAAGTTGTTTTGGTTTGGCCCAAACAATCCAAACCATAGCCACGGTTTAAACCGCGTGCAACGCGTGCGGCCCTTATCACCCATGCCAAGGGTTTAACCATAAGCCCCTTTGCAATCGAAATTTCTTTGCCAAAACAATTCCTTTTCTACCGAACATTCTTAAATTTGCAATGTTTGGCAATTAAAAATAATCATACCAATATGATACTGATAACAAACGTAGAGGTTTACAACCCTACCTACATAGGCAAGAAAGACGTTTTGCTCGACTCAAGCAAGATCGTGGCCATCGAAGATGAAATTTCACTAGAACTCAATTCGGCCTTTGAAACGATAGAGGGTTATGGGCTTTTGCTTACACCGGGTTTCGTTGACTCTCACGTGCATATTGCCGGGGCGGGTGGCGAGGGTGGCCCGTCAAGCCGCACGCCCGAAACACAGCTTGGCATGTTGATAAAAGGGGGTGTAACAACCGTTGTCGGATGCCTTGGTACCGATGGCATCACCCGGTCTGTCGAAAGCGTTTTGATGAAGGCAAAGGGGCTTCGCCTCGAAGGTGTCTCGTGCTGGATTTACACAGGTTCTTATCAGATTCCAACTCCAACAATAACAGGAGATGTGGGTAGGGATCTTGCCCTTATTGACGAGGTGATAGGTGTTGGCGAAGTTGCAATTTCTGACCACAGGTCATCGTGCCCCACAATCGCCGAACTAATCAGGCTTGCCGCGCAAGCCAAGGTGGGAGGTATGCTCGGAGGTAAGGCCGGCATAGTTAACCTGCATATGGGCGATGCTAAAAACCCCTTCGATCCAATACACCAGGTGGTAAACAATAGCGAACTTAAGTACGGTCAGTTTTTGCCAACTCACTGCAACCGAAACGATTATATTTTTGAAGACGCCAAGGAATATGGCAAAAAAGGATGGGTCGACATTACCACGAGTTCGTATCCATACTTTTCGCAATACGAAGTAAAGCCCTCAAAGGCCATAAAGGAGCTTGTAGGTGCAGGGGTGCCAATCGAAAACATTACGTTTTCATCGGATGCCTGTGGGTCGTTGCCCGACTTCGACCCTGTAACCGGTGAACTACGCCAGCTTGAAATGGGTTTTCCTGACTCCAACCTTCGCGAGGTTCGCGATGCAGTAATGCAAGAGGGGATACCCCTTTGCACCGCTCTAAAGGTTGTTACTTCAAACCCGGCCAAAGCATTAAAACTCAAATCAAAAGGGGAGGTGAGAAGCGGGATGGATGCCGATGTGCTTTTGTTCGACAAAAAGCTGCGATTGCACACCGTTATTGCAATGGGTCAGGTTTTGATGAAAGATTATAAAATCTTGAAAAAAGGCCACTACGAAAAGGACTAAAAAATCGACGCTCGGGTTCCCGGTTCTTTTGCTCCGATTTTGGCGAGTAATTTCCGGGTTTTCTACCCCTAAAGTCCAGATGTCAGGTTTGTTGGCCTAAACAAATTCACCTCATTATTGTTTCTGTTTGAAAGAATGATAATCAATAGACATAACACAATGACAGACATACAAATTGCCCAGGCTTCGAAGATGCTCCACATCAAAGAGATTGCAGAAAAACTTGGAGTTGACAAAAACGACCTGCACTATTATGGAAAGCATATTGCCAAGCTTCCGCTCAAGTTAATCGACGAAGCCAAAATTGCCGACAAGAAACTCATCTTGGTAACAGCCATTACACCAACCCCTGCCGGCGAAGGTAAAACCACCACTTCGATTGGCTTAACCGAGGGTCTTAACAAAATAGGTGTGAAAACCACGGTGGTTCTTCGCGAACCCTCGCTCGGCCCAGTGTTTGGGATAAAGGGTGGTGCTGCAGGAGGTGGATACTCGCAAGTATTGCCCATGGAAGACATTAACCTTCATTTCACTGGTGACATTTCGGCAGTAGAAAAAGCCCATAACCTATTGAGCGCGCTTATTGACAACCACCTTCAAGAAAAAAACAATAGCCTAAACCTAGACCCACGCAAGATTATTTGGAAAAGAGTTATTGACCTCAACGAAAGATCTCTGAGGCAAATTATTATTGGATTGGGAGGCCCAAAACAAGGTGTGCCTCGCGAAACAGGATTTGACATTACTGCTGCTTCCGAAATTATGGCGGCCCTGTGCCTTGCCACCGACCTTGAAGACTTAAAAGAAAAATTTGGAAACATCCTGGTGGGCTTCACCCATGACGACCAACCAATTTATGCCAGAGATTTCAAGGCACAAGGTGCCATGGCTGCACTGATGAAATATGCAATCATGCCAAACCTGGTGCAAACAATAGAGGGCAATCCCGCAATTATTCATGGAGGGCCCTTTGCAAACATTGCCCAGGGCACTAACACTCTAATTGCAACCAAGATGGGATTGAGCCTTTCTGACTTCGTGGTTACCGAGGCTGGTTTTGCATCTGAACTTGGCGCCGAAAAATTCTTCGACATTAAGTGCCAATACGGTGGGCTAAAGCCAAATGCTGCAGTTATCGTGGCAACAATCAGGGCACTAAAATACCACGGGGGGGTTAAGTTGGCAAACCTTACCGAGCCCAATGTCGAAGCACTGGAAAAAGGACTGCCCAACCTTGAAAAGCACATTGAGAACATCAACCATTTTGGAATTAGACCTGTAGTTGCAATTAATGAGTTTTCGACCGATAGTGCCGAAGAAATTGAAGCAATCAAAAAATTCTGTTCCAAGATGGGAGTTCTAGTGGCAACAAACCAAGCATGGGCAAAAGGTGGCGATGGTGCCATCGAACTTGCCAAATTGGTAAAGGAAGTGGCCAACAAGTGCAAGAGTTGCTTTAAACCCCTTTACAAACTTGATAGCACCATAGAAGAAAAAATTCATACCGTTGCCACCAAGCTTTATGGTGCCGACCATGTTGAATACACCGTAAAAGCCAAGAGCCAAATTCAAATGTTCGAGAAAATTGGACTCGGACGCTTGCCTGTTTGTATTGCCAAAACCCAAAAATCGCTGTCTGACGATCAATACAAGCTGGGACGCCCCAAAGGGTTCACGGTAAAGATTAGAGAGTTCGAAGTTGCTGCCGGGGCCGGATTCGTAATTCCAATCGCCGGTACAATCATGAGAATGCCAGGGTTACCATCATTGCCTTCGGCCGAAAAAATAGACATAGACAAGGAAGGCAACATTTCCGGCTTGTTTTAAGAAACCTGTTGGCTTCATGTAAGTTTTCAAAAGCCCGGCGGCTGAATGATTGACGGGCATTTAACTAAACGTGTTGAAACTATGAGAGTTGTTATTTTTGACGGGGTATGCAACCTCTGTAACAAGTTCGTGAACCTGATAATACATCGCGACAAGCACCGTATTTTCATGTTCTCGCCAATAGGCTCAGAATTTAGCAAAAAGGTGGAAGAAAGATTCAATGTTGATTTACTTCAATTAGACACGGTGGTTTTGGTCGAAAACGAAAAAGTGTTTATCAAGGCATCAGCGGTGATAAAAATATGCAGCAATCTTGGCTTTCCATTTAACCTATTGGTGGTGTTTTTTGCGATTCCAAAATTCTTCAGAAACATGATTTATGATATAATAGCCCGAAACAGGTACGGGATTTTCGGGAAAAGAGAAAGCTGCATGGTGCCCAACTCGGATATCATTAGCCGATTTATCTATTAAACCAAGCCTGAAAATATGCCAACCTGCTGCACCGGACATAGAGCAGCAGTTGGCCCTTCATGCCAATAACCAACAGCTAATCGCCACTAAACCCCACAGCCTCTCAATTGATCAAACTTCCTAAATCCACTCCCAAAAAAACCTTTTTCACACAATAATAGGTTTATATTCAAAATATTATTACCTTTGCAGCGGTTTTTGAACCAGGAAATAGTTTGAGAGGGGGCCTTTAAGTCCCCTTTTTTGTTAAAAGCAATTATGATTGAGACAGCCAAAATAGAAAAAATCGCCAACGAATACCTCGAGGGAGGGTCAGTTTTCTTGGTTTCGGCCAAGGTGGCCGCGGGCAACAAAATTAGGTTGTTGCTCGACGGCGAGGGAGGCGTAAGAATTGATCATTGTGCCAAGCTGAGCCGTCATATCGAGTCATTTTTCGATCGCCAGGTTGAGGATTTCGAGATTGAGGTTTCATCGGTCGGGGTGGGAACTCCGCTTGTACTCAAGCGCCAGTATGGTTTAAACATTGGCCGTACGCTATTGATTGTTAACAATAGTAATCAAAAGGTCAAGGGAAAACTTGTGGAAGTTAACCACGACTTCATAATCCTTGAAAAAGAACAACCCAAAAAAATGAAAAATGACGATGCGGAAGAAAACAACCGCTTGAAAATAAACTTCAATGAAATAAAAGAAACCAAAGTGCAGGTTTCGTTTAACTAACAAAAATAACAACAAGCCAGAGTATGGAAAGTATTAACTTGGTTGAATCGTTTTCCGAATTTAAGGAATTTAAAAACATTGACAGGTCGTCGATGATGGTAATCCTCGAGGATGTGTTTCGCGGAATGCTCGAAAAGAAGTACGGCTCGGCCGATAATTTTGACATAATTGTAAACATCGACAAGGGTGACCTTGAAGTTTGGCACAACCGCATTATTGTTGAAGATGGTGAGGTTACAGACCCGGCCGCCGAGATAGAATATTCAGAAGCCATCAAGATAGAACCCGACTTTGAAATTGGCGAGGAGGTTTCTGAACCTGTAAGAATGTCAGATTTTGGCCGCAGGGAAATACTGGCCATAAGGCAAAACCTTGCCTCCAAAATTTTGGAACTCGAAAAGGACAGTATTTACAAAAAATACAAGGAGAAGGTTGGTGAGTTAATCTCGGCAGAGGTTTACCAAGTTTGGAAAAAAGAAATGTTGCTCCTTGACGAGGATGGCATAGAGGTTATCCTCCCAAAAACAGAACAAATACCTTCAGACTTTTTCCGAAAGGGAGACTCGGTGCGCGCGGTGGTTTCGATGGTTGAGGTAAAAAACAACAACCCATTGATAATTTTGTCTCGCACCTCGCCTGTTTTCCTGGAAAGACTTTTCGAGCAAGAAGTTCCCGAAATCTATGATGGCCTTATTACCATCAAGAAAATAGTAAGGGTACCCGGCGAAAGGGCCAAGATCGCAGTCGAATCATACGACGACCGCATTGACCCCGTGGGTGCTTGCGTAGGAATGAAGGGATCCAGAATTCACGGAATAGTACGCGAACTTCGCAACGAAAACATAGATGTAATAAACTATACTACAAATCTTAACTTGTACATAACCAGAGCATTAAGCCCCGCCAAGATCAACTCCATCACCATTGACGAGGAAAACAAGAGGGCAGAGGTGTTTTTGAAGCCCGATCAAGTATCGCTCGCAATAGGCCGCGGCGGCCACAATATTAAACTTGCCGGATTGCTTACCGGATACGAAATTGATGTTTACCGTGATGCAGAGGCCGAAATAGAAGATGTTGACCTGCAAGAATTCTCTGACGAAATCGAGCAATGGATCATTGACGAGCTAAAAAACATTGGTTGCGATACTGCAAAAAGTGTTTTGAACCTGAGTGTTAAAGACCTGGTAAACAGAACCGACTTGGAGGAAGAAACCATACTTGACGTGATTCAAATCTTGAAAGCAGAATTTGAGTAAATCCAATTCATCCACAACCTTTTTTTGAAAACTAAAATCCGAATATGAGCGAAGGAACAACAGCGAAACGATTAAGCAAGGTGGCAAAAGAGTTCAATATTGGCATTTCCACCATTATTGAATTCTTGGGCAAAAAAGGTATAAAGGTGGACAACAATCCCAATGCAAAGATTGATGAGTCCGGTTACGAACTATTGCTCAAGGAGTTTCAACAAGAAAAGAAGTTAAAAGAAGCTGCTTTTGGAAAGGTTGCCCAGCAGGTAGAGCGCAAAACAATTGTTATGGATCAATCCGAAATTGAGACCCAGATAACGGATTCCGAAGCCAAAAAGGGAGCCGTACAACCCAAACACGAAGAGGCTACGCTAAGCGAACGGGTTAAAAATGAGACCTTGCCTGGATTAAAGATTTTGGGAAAGCTCCAAGAAAAGCCCAAGCCCGAACCGGAATCAAAAGACTCAACAGGCGAAAAGCCTGACCTGGAAGTAAAAGAGTCTGAAAAAACTACACCTCCCGTTAAGGAAATTGAAAAACAAGAAGAACCGGAAATCAAAAAAGGGCCAAAAATAATGGGCATGATTGACCTTTCGGAAAAACCCTCCCAAAAGAAAAAAGACCAAGACTTGAATGACACGTCGGTCAAAATCCAGGAGGCCAAGGAGCAAGACTCGATAAAACCTCTTGACAATGAAACACCCGAGCCAGCCGAGCCGGCCCAAAAACCAATTACCCAGGAAGAGGAAATATTCAAACTCATAAAGGTAGAAAAACTTGCAGGGCCAACCATACTTGGCACCATGCAGCTTCCCGGCCCCAAGGCTCCATCAAAACCTGCTTCCGTGGCAGCAGAATCGCAAAAATCAAAGCGCCGCAAGCGGAAGAGACTGGCCAAGGAAGAACAGCCCAAAGACACACCAACCCCCACCCCAACCACCGACAAACCTCCAAAACAAGAACAACAACCAGCCAAGGGCCGCAAGACTTTGCGAAGAGAAAGATTTAAACCCGAGGTTACTGAAGAAGAAATACAAAAACAAGTCAGGGAAACCCTTGCCGCCCTGAGCAGTACCGGAGGAAAATCTAAAGGATCGAAACACCGTAGGCTTAAACGCGACATTTTCGAGAAAAAAAGGGAGCAGGAAATGGAAAAGGAAATCTCCGAAGGTACGGTTCTTAAGGTTACAGAGTTTGTTTCGGCATCAGAGCTGGCAACCATGATGAATGTTTCGGTAAACGAAATCATTGGTACCTGTATGAGTTTGGGGCTTTTCGTTTCAATAAACCAGCGATTGGATGCCGAAATAATATCGATAGTTGCCGGCGAGTTTGGATTTGAAGTAGAATTCGTTGGACTCGACGACCAAAAAGACCTTGAAGAAGACAAGGATAGCGAGGAAGACCTCAAACCTCGCGCTCCAATCATTACCGTGATGGGTCACGTTGACCACGGAAAAACATCATTGCTCGACAGGATTAGAAACACCAACGTAATTGCAGGCGAGGCAGGCGGAATTACACAGCACATCGGAGCATATTCGGTAGAATTAGATTCCGGCAAAACCCTTACTTTTCTTGACACCCCAGGCCACGAGGCCTTTACGGCAATGCGGGCCAGAGGCGCAAAGGTAACTGATGTCGCCATTGTTGTGGTTGCAGCCGACGACAACGTGATGCCCCAAACGGTGGAAGCAATAAACCACGCACAAGCTGCAAACGTGCCTATTGTTTTTGCAATAAACAAAATGGACAAGGCTGGCGCAAACCCGGAAAAAGTTAAGGAAGAGCTTAGCAAACTTAACATCTTGGTTGAAGACTGGGGTGGTAAATACCAAAGCCAGGAAATTTCGGCAAAGATGGGAATCAATATTGACCAGTTACTCGAGAAGGTAATTCTCGAATCAGAAATGCTTGACCTAAAAGCCAATCCAAAGAGGAAGGCCAAGGGAACGGTAATTGAATCATCGCTTGATAAAGGTAGGGGTTACGTTTCAACGGTTCTGGTTCAAACTGGCACCCTTAAGATTGGAGATATTGTGGTGGCCGGGGTTAACCATGGCAAGATTAAGGCCATGTTTAACGAAAGGGGCCAGAGAGTTACCGAGGCAGGGCCTTCGGCACCAGTCCTAATTCTTGGACTTGACGGCGCACCACAAGCGGGCGACCTTTTCAATGTCATGGAATCAGAAAGTGACGCCAAGTCCATAACCAACAGACGTCAGAGAATCCTCAGGGAACAGGGCCTCAGAACCCAAAAACACATTACCCTCGACGAAATTGGTCGCCGCATTGCAATAGGCGACTTCAAGGAGCTCAACATCATTGTTAAGGGTGATGTTGACGGCTCGGTTGAGGCTCTTTCTGATGCACTGCTCAAACTAACAACCAACGAGGTTCAGGTAAACATCATACACAAGGCCGTTGGGCCAATCACCGAGGGCGATGTCTTGCTGGCCACCGCCTCTAATGCGGTAATCGTCGGGTTCCAGGTACGTCCATCGTTGGTAGCACGAAAACTTGCCGAGAACGAGCAAATCGACATAAGGCTTTACAGCGTTATTTACAATGCAATTAACGAAATCAAATCGGCAATCGAAGGCATGCTTTCGCCAGATATTGAGGAGAAAATCCTTGCCAACATCGAAGTAAGGGAAGTTTTCAAGATTACAAAGGTTGGAACTGTTGCAGGGTGTATGGTACTCGACGGGAAAATTCATCGCAACTCCTCAATTAGGCTAATTCGCGATGGTATAGTGGTTTACACGGGCAGGCTGGGCTCCCTTAAGCGCTTCAAGGACGATGTTAAGGAGGTTAACTCGGGCTATGAATGTGGACTTAACATTGACAAGTTCAACGATTTGAAGGTTGGCGACATCATTGAAGCATTTGAAACTATTGAAATTGCCCGTACACTTGATTAATAGTCTTTTTGCCAAGACTTCTCTGGTTTTGTATTTTTTCTTTAATTGCCATTCATGATAAGTTTACAATTTAACCAGGTAAACACTGCCGGGTTTTGCAGCAAGCAGGAGGTTAAAAACCTCGAAAGGGAAATAAACAACCACCGCAAATCCATTTACCAGAAAACCGGAAGGGGCAGTGATTTTTTGGGATGGGTTGACTTACCCTCAAGTTTCGATCCGGGGTTGTTGGCAAAGATTATACAAACTGCCAAAAAAATAAGAGAGAAATCAGAGGTGGTAGTGGTATGTGGTATCGGTGGTTCATACCTGGGAGCAAGGGCAGTAATCGACGCCCTTGCTAATCCGTTCATTGCTTTATTCGAAGGAGCCTCTGCCATTGCACCCGCAGTGGTTTATGCGGGGCACAACCTCGACGAAAACTACCACGCCAATCTATTAAAGCTTCTTGACAAAAAAGAATACTCGGTAATAGTAATCTCCAAATCTGGAACTACCACCGAGCCGGCCGTTGCTTTCAGGCTTTTAAAAGAGCACGCCGAGAAAAAATACGGGGTGGGCAATTCAACAGGCAGAATAGTTGCCATTACCGACAAGGCAAGAGGTGCACTTAAAGTGCTTGCAACCGAAATGGGATACCAAACCTTCGATATACCCGATGACGTGGGAGGCAGATTCTCGGTGTTGACCCCGGTTGGCTTGTTGCCAATTGCCGTGGCTGGTATTGAAATAGACAATATGATGCAAGGCGCCAAAAATATGGAAAACTATTTGATGAACGAAAATTCCATCATGTCAAATCCTGCCGCACTGTACGCTGCCACCAGAAACATCCTATACCGCAAGGGCAAAACAATTGAAATACTTGCGTCTTATACCCCCGCCTTGAGCTCCATGGTTGAATGGTGGAAACAGCTCTACGGCGAAAGCGAAGGAAAGGAAAAAAAAGGAATATTTCCGGCGGGGGTGGGGTTCACCACCGACTTGCACTCCATGGGTCAATATATCCAAGATGGAAATAGGTTCTTGTTCGAAACGGTAATAAAGGTTGAAAACTCCAACTCGGAGTGCAAAACCCCATTGTTCGAGGCAGATCTCGACGGGCTCAATTTCTTGGCGGGGAAGAGGCTCGACTACATAAATCAAATGGCAACAAAGGGTACAATGTTGGCACACGTTGATGGCGGCGTGCCAAACCTCGAGATAACCATCCCTAATCTTGACGCAAAAAGCCTTGGCGAGCTGATATACTTCTTCGAAATGGGCTGTGCCATAAGTGGATACACCTTGGGTGTAAACCCATTTGACCAACCCGGCGTTGAGGAGTACAAGCGCAACATGTTTGCACTATTGAAAAAACCGGGCTTCGAGGTCGAAACGCAGAAACTAATGAATCGCCTTTAAATGGCCAAGCGCACGCACCCTCTTTTTAATCGAATTGTTGAAAACGTTGATATTACAGGCTTTGCTGCCGAGGGCAAGGCAATTGCAAAGATCGACAACATGGTGGTTTTTGTCAATGGCGGGGTTCCTGGCGATGTGGCCAACATAAGAATTTTAAAAACCAAGCGTAAGTTTTTCGAGGCCGAAATAGTACAACTCGTGTCGCCTTCACCCGACAGGGAAATGCCCTTTTGTGGCCATTTCGGAACCTGTGGTGGCTGCAAGTGGCAGCACCTTGCTTACAATAAACAGGTTTTTTACAAACAGCAACAGGTGGCTAACAACATCGAAAGAATTGGCAGGGTTAGGTATGACGGGTATCAGCTGCTCGACATATTACCATCGGAAGAAACCACGTTTTACCGCAACAAACTCGAATTTACATTCACTTCGAGGCGATGGCTTAACAAAGAGGATATTGAAACGCAAAAGGAGCAGAAAAACCTTGAAGGGCTTGGCTTTCACGTGCCTGGATTTTTCGACAAGGTGCTCGACGTGGAAAAATGCTGGCTGCAGCCCGAACCGTCAAACCAAATAAGGGTGGCAGTAAAAAATTTTGCACTGCAAAATAACTTGAGCTTCTTTGATTTCAAAACCAACGAAGGACTATTGCGCAATGTTATAATTCGCAACACCCTTGATGGCAAGTTCATGGTTTGCCCCGTTTTAAACCGTAACAAAAAAGCCGATATAAAAAAATTGCTAAATTTCATAAAGGATAGCTTTGCCGAGGTGGTTTCAATATGGTATTTTGTCAACGACAAGCGAAATACCAGCCTCAACGACTTGGAGCCGGTTCATTTCTGGGGCGAAAAAACTTTGGTCGAAAAAATGGAGAATTTGACTTTCTCGGTAGGGCCAAAATCTTTTTTTCAAACCAACTCCAGGCAGGCCCTCAAGCTATATTCCACAGTCAGGGAAATGGCTGCCCTAACCGGGCACGAGATTGTTTACGACCTTTACACGGGTACGGGCACCATTGCCCTTTTCGTGGCCGCAAATGCCAAAAAAGTTGTTGGCATCGAATACGTCGAAGAGGCCGTTGAAAACGCCCGCCAAAATGCCACCGCCAATGGCATTGAAAACTCGGTTTCCATTGTCGGCGATATGGCCAAAATTCTAACCACTGACTTTTTTGTAGAGCACGGCAAACCTGATGTTATAATCACCGACCCACCTCGCGCCGGAATGCACCCAAAGGTGGTGGAGGCCATTAAACACAGCGGTGCCAAACGAATAGTGTACGTAAGCTGCAACCCTGCATCCCAGGCCCGCGACATTGAATTGCTTGCAGGGTTTTATTCCTTGGAAAAAGTTCAACCAGTAGATATGTTCCCGCATACCCACCACGTCGAAAGCGTGGCCCTGCTGACTAAAATCGAATGATTTTAATAATTGAAAATCCCGTCCGACTCCCAATTATAGAAATTGTTGAAAAGTAATTCCGTATTCTATTAAAGATATTACCATCAATATGTCAATTGTTCGGGGCAACGTGGTGTAAGGCAAAATTTGAGTCAATTTTTCGTGCAGGCGGCGTAACTTCAATTTTGAAAACCCCAACAACCTGTGCCAAGTTTTTTGGTTGGGGTATAATTGGTTTTTGAGAATGATGGAGGTTTTTCTAATTGTGTCGTTTTGCCCTTTAAACACGCAATGCCTCGAGTAGATACAGGTATCGTTTATGCAACTGCTGCACCGCGAGAACCAACCGTGCAATTGCCCAGTGCAGGCCCGTTTTTAAACCATTCGCTTGACAGGTCAACATATCCCCAAATCATCTCACCAGCAAAACATTTCATCAAAATTCCCTATCTTTACAAAAAATTTTTCACGAATAAATTTCAAAAAAGAATCAACCATGTATTCCTACCTTAAGAAGTTGTTTTTTTCGGTTGCAACTGTTGGTTTTCTTGGCCTTTCTTCAATTGCAATTGACGATGCCCGCCTCATGCGTTACCCGCACATCGGTGGCAACAAGATTGCTTTCGTTTATGCCGGCGATATTTGGACCGTTCCTGCCACGGGTGGCGATTCTCGCCGCCTTACCTCGCACGAGGGTCTTGAGTTGTTTCCCAAGCTGTCGCCCGATGGCAAGTGGATTGCCTTCTCGGCCGAGTACAGCGGCACGCGACAAATTTGGGTTATGCCCGCCGAGGGTGGCCAACCAAAGCAGCTTACCTATTACAACGATGTTGGGTCAATGCCGCAGCGCGGAGGATTCGACAACGTGCCCCTTGGCTGGACAAACGATAGCAAACAGGTGTTTTTTCGCAGCAACCGCACAGAGTACGGTGACCGTATGAGCAAGTATTTCTTGGTTGGCATTGACGGAGGTTTCGAGCAAGAGCTGCCAATTCCTTACGGTGGCTTCGCGGCACTGTCGCCCGACAACAAAAAGATTGCCTTCACTTGGCCCGACCGCGAATTCCGCACCTGGAAACGATACAAGGGTGGCCGAGCCAGCAACATCTGGATTTACGACCTCGAAAAAAACCACTCAGAACAAGTTACCCACTGGCTTGGCACCGACCACATTCCCCACTGGCATCGCAACAAGGTTTTCTTTGCATCAGACCGTGACAAGTGGCTCAACATTTACAGTTACGACCCCAACACGCGAGAAACACGCCAACTAACCCATCACAATCGCTTTGACGTCATGTGGCCTGCCGGCACAAATAACTTGCTCGTTTACGAGGTTGGCGGCCAACTGTTCAAACTTAACCTTGACACGGGTCGCGAAGAAAGGGTGGTTGTTAACATCAAGTTCGACAACGCCAACACGTTACCTTACTTCAAAAACGTAAGAGACAACATACAATCTGTTGCCATCTCCCCTTCGGGGAAAAGAGTTTTGGTAAGTGCCCGTGGCGACATTTTCACGGTTCCGGCAGGTGCAGGCACCACCCACAACCTTACCAACACTCAAGGTGTACGCGCCAATTTTCCTGCTTGGTCGCCCGACGGGAAATGGATTGCATATTGCGATGACAGCACGGGCGAATACGAAATTTACCTTTTAGAAAACAAGGAAAACGCCAAACCCCGCCAGCTGACGCAAAACTCCAAGGGCTGGAAGTATCAGCCGCAATGGTCGCCAAACAACAAGTACCTCGTGTTTTTCGATCGCAGCATGAAACTGCAATTGGTTGACATTAATACCGGAATAATTACTGTTATTGACACCCCAACATTGGAAGAAATTAGGCACTACAGATTTTCGCACGACTCAAACTGGATTACATACGTAAAAAGCGGGCCAAATGCACTTGGAGCAATCTGGGTTTTCGATATTGCCAACGGACGCAAAATGCAACTTACCGACCACACCTTCAGCGATAGCAACCCGGTGTTTAGCAAGTGCGGGCACTACATTTTCTTTACTTCGAATCGCGATTATAACCGAACCTTTTCCTCGTTTGAGTTTAACTTCGTTTTCAATAACGCAACCCGCATTTTTGCATTGGCGTTGGCCCCCGGCAGCCCCCGCCTTTTCGAACCCGAAGAAACCATCGAAAGCGCTGGCAAGAAGGCCGATAGCACTTCACCGCTTGAAGTGGTTAAGATAGTTGCAGAGGGAGCAAATAGTCGTATAATGGCATTCCCGCTCAATAGCGGAAGTTACTTTGGCTTGCAGCCTGTAAAAGACGGATTGGTTTACATAAACAACCAGGGTGTTAATAGGTTCAACATCAAAGACCGAAAGAACGAAACCATACTGGAAGGGGTTAATTTTGGAATTGTATCTGAGGACGAAAGCAGCATTCTGTTCAGAAGCAGAAACAACTACGGAGTTGCCAAGCTCGCACCAAACCAAAAGGCTTCCGACGGGCTGCTAAACTTGGATAACCTCACAATGAAAATTGACCCTCGCAGGGAGTGGGAACAAATTTTTGTTGACGGATGGCGAATATTCCGCGACTTTTTCTACGTTGCAAACCTCCATAACGTCAACTGGGATGAATTCCGTCAGCGTTACTCGGAACTCTTGCCTTCACTAAATCACCGCTTTGACCTTGATTACATTTTCGGTGAGATGATTGCCGAGACCAACGCCGGCCATGCATACGTTAATTACGGCGAATGGAACCGCCCTGCCCGCATCGAGGGAGGTTTGCTCGGTGCCCGCCTCGCTGCCGATACCAGCGCCAACAGGTACCGCATCGAAAAGATTTATCAAGGCGAAAACTGGAATCCGTCGCGCCGGTCGCCACTAACCGAGCTGGGCATAGATGTAAAAGAAGGCGATTACATTATCAGCATTGATGGCAACGACGTTACCCTTGCCCTGAATCCTTATCTCTTTTTGGAAAACAAGGTTGACAAGGCAACTCGCCTTACCGTTAGCAGCAATCCAACCGGGTCGGGAGCCAGAACATTCACTATTCGCCCGATTAAAAACGAACAAGAGCTCATGTACCTCCACTGGGTGAACACACGTCGCGAAATGGTTGACAGGCTCTCCGGCGGTCGCATAGGGTACCTCCACGTGCCAAATACAGCAGAAGATGGCAACAGGGAGCTGTTTCACGGAATGTACGCATACCACCACAAGGAGGCTCTTATCATTGACGAGCGATTCAACGGTGGAGGGAACATCCCCGACCGTCTTGCCGAAATACTAACCCGGTTTCCCTATGCAGAGTGGCACGTTGCCGGGCTCGAACCCATGCGTACTCCACGGGTGGCACACGATGGACCAAAAGTAATGCTCATAAACCAGTACTCATCATCGGGGGGCGATGCATTCCCATATTTCTTTCGCATGAACAACCTTGGAACCATAATCGGAACACGCACCTGGGGCGGACTTATTGGCCTTTCGGGCAACTCTAACCTGATTGATGGCGGCAGTATTGACGTGCCTCGATTCGGAATTTACAACCGCCAAGGAGAGTGGATAATAGAGGGTATTGGCGTTTATCCCGATATTGAAGTGGTTGACGCCCCGCATCTGGTGGCACAAGGCAGAGACCCCTCGCTCGAAAAAGCCATAGAAGTACTTCTGAAAAAACTCGAAGAAAACCCGGTCGAAAAATGGAAAAGGCCGGTTGATCCCGATAGGTCTGGCTGGATTGAAGCAGAGATTGAGTAATGGTAAATGGTTAATGAAAGAAAACCATTGAAGCACTTTTGAAATTTAATTGTTTTCTTGCCAATCATAGGAAATGTTGTTAAAAACAAAAGTTTTTGTTTTTCTGTTATGATGGTGATATCGTGTTGGTTCATACCCCAAGGGAAAAGGGAAATTGTTCTTCCAAAGCCAATGCTGCGAAGCAGAACCAGGGCTCGTGCAATGGTGAAGGAAGCTCAAAACATCGAAACCAAAAGCGGCCTCGTGCACGAAATGGGTGTTGCGCCAAAGGATATTAACAAAACCATTTATTGGCTAAATTTACAGGAGGAAACCAATAATTTTACAATCGGCGAATTTAGCAGGATTAATTTCGATGCACCTGGATTTATCAAGCAAGTAACATCAATCATTAAAACCACCCAAGCCAGCATTAGTACCCAACCGTTAATTAATTACTAACACCTAACCCCCGTTTTGTCCAAGCCAATCGCACATATCGTAGAAACACCCTTGATGAAGCAATACTACTCCATCAAGGCAAAACATCCGGAGGCGCTGCTGCTATTTAGGGTAGGCGATTTTTACGAAACTTTCGGAGAAGATGCCAAAAAGGCTTCCGAGATCCTGGGTATAGTGCTTACCCGAAGGGCAAACGGCGCTGCTTCTTACGTTGAGCTTGCAGGGTTTCCGTATCACGCGCTCGACACTTACCTGCCAAAGTTGGTTAGGGCCGGTCAAAAAGTTGCAATTTGCGAGCAGCTCGAAGACCCAAAACTTACAAAGAAGATCGTGAAAAGGGGTGTCACGGAATTGGTTACGCCAGGAATTGCATTTAGCGACAAGGTGCTTAATCACAAAGAAAACAATTTTTTGGCCGCGTTGCACTTTTCAAACGAGATTGTTGGAGTTGCTTTTCTTGATGTTTCCACCGGCGAGTTTTTTGCCGATCAAGGCAAGCAAGAATACGTTGACAAGTTGCTTCAAAGCTTCAAGCCCAGCGAGGTGGTGGTGCAGAAAAACTTTCTCCGACAGTTTCAAGCCTTTTTCCCTGGCAAATATTTCACCACAACTTTCGAAGACTGGGTGTTCACCTCCGACTTTGCCACCGACTTGCTCCTCAAACACTTCGGCACGGTTTCTTTCAAGGGTTTTGGAATAGATGAACTGAACCATGGTATTGTTGCCGCCGGGGCGGTAATGCACTACCTTTCCGAAACTCGACACGAACAAATAGACCACGTTAATCGCATTTCGCGCATCGACGAGCAAAATCACGTTTGGCTAGACAAGTTTACCATTCGAAACCTGGAATTGCTGCAATCGCCAAACGAAAATGCAACCACGCTTCTGCAGGTTCTTGACCACACGGCCACCCCCATGGGCAGCAGGTTGTTAAGGCGCTGGATTGTTTTCCCTCTCAAGAATAGGCAAAAGATATCAGAAAGATTGGACATGGTTCAGCACCTTTTTGACAACAAGAATTTTTCGGAGGAAATGGGCACAAACCTGCGGCAGGTAGGCGACCTCGAAAGGCTGGTGTCAAAAGTTGCCGTCGGAAAGGTTAACCCTCGAGAGGTATTGCAGATTAAGCGTGCCTTGGCAGCAATGCATCCTTTGCGCGAAATTTGCCTTGGTAGCAAGTGCCGCCCGTTGCAAAACTCGGGCGACAGGATTAACCCCTGCGAGCTCATACGTGAACGCATTGGCCGCGAAATAGCAAGCGAGCCCTCGGCTGTAATTGCCAAGGGTAATGTAATTGCCAATGGGGTCGACAAGGAACTTGACGAATTGAGGAACATCGCATTTTCGGGAAAGAATTTCCTGGCACAAATGCGCGATATGGAAATGAAACGCACAGGCATTCCTTCGCTCAAAATATCTTACAACAACGTGTTCGGGTATTTCATAGAGGTTACAAACACCCACAAGGACAAGGTGCCAGAAGATTGGATTAGGAAACAAACCTTGGTAAACTGCGAAAGATACATCACCCCCGAACTCAAAGAGTACGAAACAAAAATACTCTCTGCCGAAGAGTTAATTTTGAAAAAGGAAGAAGAGATTTTCAACGCCCTTGTTTTGGCAATACAAGAATATATTGAGCCAATTCAGGTAAATGCCAGCGTGGTAGGTATGCTCGACGTGCTGTTGTGTTTTGCCAACGTTTCGAGCCGATACAATTACAAGAGGCCAGAGATAAACGACTCGTTCACCATAAACATAAAGCAAGGTCGGCACCCTGTAATCGAGCAACAATTGCCTCCTGGCGAGGAGTACGTTGCAAACGACGTGTTGCTCGACAATGAAAGCCAACAGATATTGATGATTACCGGACCAAACATGTCAGGTAAATCTGCGCTTCTGAGACAAACAGCACTCATCGTGCTTATGGGTCAAATGGGCTGCTTCGTGCCCGCTCATCAAGCCCAAATTGGAATGGTTGACAAGATTTTCACCCGCGTGGGTGCATCTGACAATATCTCGTCGGGTGAATCTACGTTTATGGTCGAAATGAACGAAACCGCAAGCATCCTTAACAACATCAGCAACAGGAGCTTGATACTCCTCGACGAGATTGGTCGTGGTACCAGCACTTACGACGGAATAAGCATTGCCTGGGCCATAACCGAGTTCTTGCACGAGCACCCTTTATTCAGGGCTAAAACTCTCTTTGCCACCCACTACCACGAACTGAACGAGATGGCGGCGAGCTTCGAAAGGATCAAAAACTTTAATGTTTCCATAAAGGAAATAAATAAGCAGGTAATTTTCTTGCGCAAGTTGGTGCCGGGCGGCAGCGAGCATAGTTTCGGCATTCACGTGGCCCGAATGGCAGGAATACCCGCACCCGTTATTGACAGGGCAAATCAAATTTTGCTTCGACTGGAAAAGACCCACAGCAACGAAGAACTCACGGCATCGAACGAAAAAAAACAATCAAAGGCCAATGCCAAGGACAACATGCAGCTTAGTTTTTTTCAACTTGACGACCCCCTGCTGCAGCAAATAAAAGAAGACATACTTAACACTGACATCAACACCCTTACTCCAGTAGAGGCCCTGATGAAGTTAAACGACATAAAAAGACTACTTGGAAAATAAAAAAACCGGCATTTAACCGGCTTTGAATCTTTAGTTTCTCCTGCCGGGGCGGAGACCCAGCTTTTGTAAAATTTCATCGCTAAGATCGTACCGGGGATCGGCAAAAACCAGGGATGCACCTCCAGCCTTGTCGAAAATCATGGCGTAGTTTTGCCTTTTGGCCATTTCATCCAAGGCGTCCGAAACCCTATCTTGAATGGGTTTAACAAGGGCTTGACGTCTTTTAAACAAGTCGCCATCTTGTCCAAATCTTTTCATTTGCAATTCCTTGGCTTCCTTCTCTTTTTTGATGATTGCATCTTCCCTTCTAATTCTTATCTCTTCGGGAAGAAGTGGCGATTCTGCCTGATAGTCGCGGTACATCTTGTCAACCTCGGCAAATACCCTTTCAATCTCGGTTTGCCACTGAATGCTCAGACGCGACAACTCCTCCTCTGCCGCCTTGTATTCGGGGATGTTCTCCATTATGTAGTCCGAATCAATGAAGGCAAAACGCTGCCCGTAACTCGTTGCTGCAACAAGAAAAACAACCACAATTAAAGCAATTTTTTTCATTTTATTGTCCTCCAAATTTTATTTGTTTATAATTAACGCTAATCAATCGACTTCCCTATGGAGAAGTGAAACCTGCCACCGCTATCGTTTGGCCTCCCGGGCACTGCATCAAAACCGTATCCGTAGTCAATACCGAGCAACCCGAACATTGGCAAGAACAGCCTGAGGCCTACCCCGGCCGACCGGTAAATCTTAAAGGGATTGTACTCCCTGAAATTTCGGTAAGTGTTACCCCCTTCGACAAATGCTAAAGCAAAGATCGTTGACATTGGACTAAGAACTAACGGGTATCTTAACTCTGCCGTGAACTTGTTGTAAATGGCAGCACCAATTTCTCTTCCATCGCTTGCTATTGGGCTTAACGAGTAATTGGCGTATCCTCTCATCGATATTATTTCCCTTCCATCTATTTCCCAACCCGACATCCCATCGCCACCAAGGTAAAACCTTTCGAAGGGTGGTGTTCCGAGGGCTGAGTTGAAATGACCGAGGAATCCAAACCGAGTCCTGAAGCTCAATATCAAATCTCCTGCCAAACTTGAATACCAACTGGTGTTAAATTTCCATTTGTGGTATTCAATCCACTTATATTTCTCGCTACTAGGCATTTCGGGATTCGAAAAATCTTTCTTGCTAAACAAGGAATATGGAGGGGTAACTTGGAGAGAGAGAACAATCTCGGAACCCATCCGTGGAAAAAGAGGCTGGTCGGTGGAGTTTCGCTGAAATGTTAAGTTGTAAGACAAGTTGTTTGATTGCCCCTGATTAACCATGAAGGCCATCCGACTATTATAAATATTGTAATTCTGGTAGCCAATTTGATGCTGCAAGAAAGAGTAATCATCGGGAAATCGTAACCTTTGAGCAAACCCAAGGTTGGCTCCAATAATGGAAAAATAACCATAATTGGGATGGGTCTTGGCATAGGGTTCTCTATGAGTGGTATTGTAAAGGCTAACACTCAGGGTGTTGGGTTTCTTGCCTCCAAACCACGGCTCGACAAACGAAAGATTGTATGAAACGTATCCTCTTCCGTATGATTGTGCTCTTACCGATAATTTTTGCCCATCGCCAGTGGGTAGTGGCCGCCATGCTTCACTGCGGAAAATGTTACGAGTGGAAAAATTGTTAAATGATAAGCCAAGGGTTCCAATAACTCTACCCCCGCCGAAACCACCGGAGAGTTCAATTTGATCGGAAGATGTTTCCTCGAGCGTAAAAACTATGTCAACAGTACCGTCAGCGGGGTCAGGGATAGGGTTTATACCTATGTTTTCAGCATTGAAAAACCCTAATTGTGCCAATTCCCTGTGGCTTCTAATTAGTTCGCTCCTACTAAACAGGTGCCCCGGGCGTGTGCGCAACTCGCGCAAAATCACGTGGTCGTTGGTGCGGTCGTTACCATTGATGATTACTCTTTTTATGGTAGCTTGCTTGCCTTCATAAAGGCGAATCTCCATGTCAATGGAGTCGTTTTCAATTCTGGTTTCCGTGGGCTGGGCTTGAAAGAACAGGTAACCATTGTCGGTGTACATGGAGTAAATGTCTCCGCCGTGTTGGTTCATTTCCAAGTTTCTCCTGAATAGTTTCTGGTTGTAAATGTCGCCCTCTTTTATGCCAAGCACCCTGTTAAGTTGGTCGGCGGTATAAACTGTATTTCCAACCCAGGTAATGTTGTTGAAATAATATGTTGGGCCTTCTTCTATCCAAATGTCGATGTTAATTCGGTTTTCGCCAACAAAATATATTGAGTCCCTGAGCACCCTGGCATCCCTCTTGCCTATTTCGTTATACTTGTCAATAAGGTTAATCTTGTCTTCTTCGAATTTCTCGAGAATGAATTTTGAAGACCTTAATATGTTCAGGCCCCCTCGTTGCTTTGTGTTTTTAAGTGCCCTCCTAACTTGTCTGTCTGAAAGGGCTTCGTTGCCAAACACGTTTATTGCTTCAATTCTTGTACGTTGTCCGCGATTAATGTCAAATTCGAGCGAAATGCTGTTTCTCCTGATCGAATCTGGTGTTTGGGTGATAACCACCGTGGGGGTCAAGAATCCCTTTTCAACGTAAAATTCGTTTATTATTTTTTCTGCCCTTTGCAGCGTTGCGTCTGATACGGCGTCTCCCCTTATCAGGTTAAGTTTCTCGCGTAAGGTGTTTTCGTGGCTTTTACTTATGCCCTTGAAGGTTGTTCCAACTATTCTGGGGGTTTCTTGCACCTGAATTTCAAGATAAATTGCTTCTCCTTGAGCCCCGGTGGCAAGTATTTTAACATCTCTAAAAAGCCTTTGCTTCCACAGGTTGTTAATGGCATTTGAAATCTTTTCACCGGGCACCATAACCGTTTGGCCTACATAAAGGTGCGAAACCGAGATGATTACCGATGCGTCGATATTATCGTTTCCGGTTACACTTATCCCACCAATGCGGTATTCGCGCGGGTTTCGCGGATCAATGTTTACAGGACTTGCCGTTGCTGGCGTTTGGGCGTTGAGGGGGGTAGTAAAAACCCAAAGAGCGCCAATTAAAAAAAACAGCCTTGCCATTTTGTTCATTTTTGATTTAAGATTGAAGGCCAAGCGGCATTGTGTATTCTGAGTATGCATAATTGTTGTTAGTGTATCTTGATTCGGGAACGGGCCGTTGATTTTTTTTTAACAGACCCTTCCGAACCGTCTTTCTCGTTTTTGGTATTCCATGATGGCACCAAGAAAATCGTCCTTGCTGAAATCGGGCCACAGAACCTCGCTAAAAACTAGCTCTGAATAGGCTATTTGCCAAAGCAGGAAGTTGCTTATTCGAAGCTCGCCGCTGGTTCTAATCAGCAAGTCGGGGTCGGGTATTCCGACGGTTTGTAGATGCTGTTCAAAAACAGAGTCATCGATTTTTTCAGGGTCAACCTCTCCCAACTTGGCCTTTTGAGCCAAGGTTCTTGCAGCTCGTGCAATTTCCCACTTGGAGCTGTAACTAAGTGCAAGAATAAGCTTTAGCTTTTCGTTTTTCGAAGTAATGGCAAGCGCTTCTTCAAGCTCTTTCTTGCAACTGACCGGCAATGATTCCACGTTGCCAATAACCAGTAGTTTTACTCCGTTCTTGTTGAGCTCGGGTGTTTCTTGCCTCACCGCCTTTACCAGCAATTGCATTAGCGTGTCAACCTCTTCTTTGGGCCGGTTCCAGTTTTCGCAAGAAAAGGCATAAAAAGTAAGGTATTCAACTCCAATCTCTATTGCTGCCTCCACGGTTTTTCTTATGGGAGCAACCCCGTTTTCGTGTCCAAAAACCCTTTCCTTGCCCATCCTTCGAGCCCACCTTCCGTTACCGTCCATTATAACGGCAATGTGGCGGGGCACCTTGTTGGGGTCAATCTTCACAGTATTGCTCATTTTGAATAGGTTTGTCATCCCATTTTGGGAGCACAAATTTCCGAAAATGTTTCGAGATATTTAAGAAAACCTTTAAAGTTTATGAAATTTTAAAAATAGGCAGGACACAGGAAGTCACGGCTGATTCGAAGTTTAACGGTAAGCAAAAACCCGAAAAAGGAGAATTTGTCCTTGGTGGTGGGATCTCCCCGCAGGAAACCAGTATTTCCAAATCTATTGTCAAGAGACCTGTCAGAGAAAAACCTCGCGTCGGCAGTGAGCCTTAAATTGTCGGGATAATAACCACTTACGTCATCTATAAAGTCGGTGCCAGTAAACCGTATGCCGTACTCCAGCCCTCCGGTTATATCTTTGCTTATGTTAAACTTAAATCCAACCCCAAAAACAAAATTATTAGAAAAAAGACTGTAAGGTGCTAAACCCGGGTCTCCAAGCCATTGGCCCTCGGTTCCGAGGTTGCGCAAGGTTACAAGCTCGCCTTGATAGTTAAAGGCTCTCGGGTTATAGGCGAAGGCACCGGCTCCACCGAATAAATAAGGAGATATTGGGGTATATAGGTCCCCGAAAAGGAATGGCAAGAAACTGACTTCAAATTGGGCGGAAAATTCAAGAATGGATGTCACGAAACTCAAATTTCTATTAACATTATATTCAATAATTGCATCGCTGCCTTCAAGCGTGGCAACAAGAGCATTAAGCCTAAGGGCAAAATGCCTGTCAAAGCTGTGACGCACGACCCCGCCTAACGAAATTCTGGTCATCGCAAAATGCTTTTCAGGATTTATATCCCCAATGTAATATGCCCCTCCAAAGAAACCACCGATCTCGGTAACTTGACCATTGACGCGATTAAACGGCAATTGGCATAATGCAACAAAAACGACAAGACGCAAAAAAGCTCTTGATATTGATACAGGCGAATTCAACTTTTTTCGAATATGATTGTTTTGTGCAAATCTAACAAAATTTACTGAAAGCCGAAAAATTGCTCGTTTTAGCAAGGCCAAAGCGAATCGTTCAACTCATTTTCGAGTAATACATTGCAGGAATAACGAAAAATGGTGTTAAATATTTTTTGTCGTAAACCAATGACCCATACTTAGTTTCGTTTGTCCAAACCCCATGCAAGTTTGTTTCTTATGGTTCTGAAGAAGTCAAGGTGTTCAAGTGAAATCAAGTTAAGGTAAAAATCTTCTTTCTTTATGATTAGTTCAATACTTTCTGACATTGGCACCGATCGGGAGTCGAGCACTACCAGATAGTCCTGCAAACGGCCGTTTATGGTTAGCCTTACCTCCGATGTATCGGGTATCACAACCGACCTTGCGGTGAGGTTGTGGGGTGCAATTGGTGTTATTACGAAACTTTGCGATTTGGGCGAAATTATTGGCCCTCCACAGCTCAAGGAGTAACCCGTGGAGCCAGTAGGTGTTGCCACGATAAGACCGTCCGCCCAAAATGTGGCCAGGTATTTGCCGTCAATGTGTGAGCTTATGGAAATCATTGACGAGGTGTCGCGCTTAACAACCGATAGTTCGTTAAGTGCAAAATTGTATTCTCCAAACAGATTTATCGAAGTTTCGAGCCTGATAAGACTTCTTTTATCCAGCACGAATTGCTTGTTAATCAATGCGTTAACGGCCACATCAACTTCGTGGGTTGAAATTGCCGACAAAAATCCAAGCCTGCCAGTATTTATTCCTAACACGGGAACGCCCGAATTTCCTATCAGCGTAATCGTATCGAGCAGTGTGCCATCGCCCCCAAAACTTACAAGGCAGTAAGTGTCCGAGGGTAATTGGTCTTTGTACTTGAAGGTTTTTACAGGTTTAGAAAACGAAAACCCCCTTGAAAGATGACGGTAGAAATCATCAAATACGACAAACTGTGAAACCTCCCTTTCTAAACCTAAAAGCAGGGCACTTATCTGAGGGAAAAATTCTTGGTTGAATTCTCGCCCGAACAATGCGATTTTCATCTCTTTGTGGTTTTGGTGAATATCATTTTTGTTTTTTTCGAAGCAAGTAGTTGGAGATACTTGCTTACAAAACATCCATCCTTTGCATGTCAAGTTTTAGAAAAGTGAAAATCATTATTGAAAAGGCCAGTAAAGACGAACCGCCATAACTTAAAAGCGGCAGCGGGATGCCTATAACCGGCACCAATCCTATTGTCATACCAATGTTCACTAAAAAATGGAAGAACAATATCGAAGCAATCGAATAGCCGTAAACTCTCGCGAAAACCGAACGTTGTCTTTCGGCCAACAAGATGATTCGAGCTATAAGCCAAATGAAAAGGGTTATCACAGCAAAGGTTCCGAAAAACCCCCATTCTTCGCCCACGGTGCAAAAAATGAAATCGGTGCCTTGTGCGGGTACAAAATCGTAACGGGTTTGGGTGCCTTGGAGAAATCCCTTGCCAAACAACCCACCCGACCCAATTGCTATTTTGGATTGATGTAGGTTGTAGCCCGCACCCCTGAGGTCAACTTTTTCGTCGAGTAGGACTTCAATTCTTAGTTTTTGATGAGGTTGAAGAACATTGTCGTAAATGTAGTCAATTGAATAAATATACGACGATAGCAGAACCAAAACCACAACAACTGCCTTCCAGGCATACCTCGTGTTTTTCAAAAAAAACATGACGAAAAGTGCAACAATGACAAGAGCCCCGATTATAATGAATCGGTCAAAAAGTAGCGAGAGCACGAAAAGGAAAACCATACTAATTACAAGTGCCACAACCCAGGCTTTAATGAAACCTTCGCGATACAGAACAATTATAAAAGCACTAAAAACCAGTGCGGTTCCGGTATCATTTTGAAGTAGAATTAATGAAGCGGGAATTGAAAACAAAAGGGCTGCCAAAAGCTTGTTGTAAAAAACCAACTTGGTGGCGGAAACCACACCGAGGTATTTGGCAATAGCCAATGCCGTTGCGTATTTTGCAAATTCGGCAGGCTGGATTGCAATAGAGCCAATCTTGAACCATGATCTTGAGGCATTGACCACCGAACCAAAGAAAATCGTAAATACCAGAATCACAAGTAAGAAAACATATATAACCCAAGAAAAAGATGAAAAGAACCTTGCATCGAACAAAACTATTATTCCCCCGAGGGCCAATGAAATTCCTATGAAAATGGCTTGCCTCCCGTAGCTCTGGTTAAAATCAAAAATCGTTGCGTGGCCTTCTGGTATTGTAGCTGCCAAAATGTTAAGCCAGCCAAAAACGACCAATACCAAGAAAACAACCAGCAACTGCTTGTCGATTTTCGATGTTATTTTTTTTTGATCTACCATCTATTTGTCAAACTTAGCATCCAACATTCTTTTTTCAATTTGATCGCGCTTAACCTCACCGGTAAGATATTTCTCAATCAGCAGGCTTGCAATTGGTGCCGCCCATGTTGATCCTCCACCTGAGTTTTCGACGATTACCGAAATCGCAATTTTGGGGTCGTTTACAGGGGCAAATGCCACGAAAACGCTATGGCTTTTGCCATGTGGATTTTGCACGGTACCCGTTTTTCCAGCCATTGAAATTCCCGGAATTAATGATGCGCGTGCCGTCCCTGCTATTACAACTTGCTCCATGGCGCCGGTCATAACCTCAAAATGGCGCTTTTCAACGGTGGTTGTAATTTCCTTTTGAAACCTTTCTTGCCTGCTATCAGGATCGCCAATGGCCCTAACCACGTGCGGAGGGTAGTAAAACCCTCGATTGGCAACAATTGCCATTAAGTTTGCAAGCTGCAGGGGAGTGGTGCCTAGTTCTCCCTGCCCGATGGCCAACGAGATTATTGTAAGCGAACTCCACCCCCTTTTGCCATATATTCGGTCGTAATAATCGCTTGATGGAACATTGCCCCTGAGCTCGTGGGCCAGGTCGCTGCCAAACCTCTGGCCAAATCCAAAACTGTTTACATGCCTTTTCCAGTTTTGGTAGCCCTCTTGAACATTGGCAAACTTTTTTTGGTCAATTATCTTTCTGAACACGTTACAGCTATAAGAGTTGCAGCTCCACTGGATGCTACCAACAGCATTAACAGGCCCGGGATGGCTCCTGCATCTTACCGTAACTCCCCCTGCACTATAAGCCCCCCCGCACCCCAACAAAGTATGGGCCATAACCACCTCCTCCTGCATTGCAATAAGGGTATTCAAAACCTTAAATGCAGACCCAGGTGGATAACTTGCCTGTAATGCCCGATTGAAAAACGGCCTTTGCCTATCGTTTAGCAACTTCAAGTAGTTATTGCCCCTAATGCGGCCAACCAAAAGATTTGGGTCGAAGTTGGGCGATGATACCAACGTTAGAATTTCGCCCGTTGAGGGCTCAATGGCAACGATGCTGCCTCTTTTGTTTTTCATCAAACGCTCGCCGTATTCTTGCAGGGTGGCATCAATGGTGCAATATATGTCTTGGCCTGGAGTTGAAAGGGTGTCGAGCAAGCCACCTTGGTATGGCCCTATTACCCGGTTATGAACATCAACAAGCAATACCCTTACTCCTTTTAAACCCCTAATGTTTTCCTCGTAGGCTAGCTCGATTCCACTCTTGCCTATGTAGTCGCCAGATTTATAGTACGGGTTTCGGTCAATCTCTCGCTGGTTAACCTCGCCAACGTCGCCAAGAATATGTGCCGCTATTGGAAGGGTATATTTTCTGAGGGTACGAGGCTGAACGAAGAATCCCGGAAAACGAAACATCTTCTCTTGCAAACTTGCATAGGTTTCCTTCGAAATTTGTTGGTCAAACAATGATGCCCTGAAACCCGAGTAAGCTCTGGCCCTGGAAAGTCTCTCAATAAATGTTTCCTTTGACATTCCGAGCAAATTGCATAGCTCGAGGGTGTCAATATTTTTAACCAACCTGGGCGTTACCATTAAATCGTAGTGAACCTCGTTGTAAACCAGAATTTTGCCATTGCGATCGTAGATCATACCCCTTACAGGGTAGTCGACTTCGTACCTAAAAGAATTGTTGCGAGAAAAAACCTTGTACTTAGAGTCAATAACCTGAATGTAAAACAGCCTAGCTAAAAAAAACAGCCCGATGACAACCACGAAAATTACTATGTGGTTCTTCCTGTTCTTAAAGGCCTCCGTGTTTTGACGAACGTACATTAACTTTCAAGTAAATCACTGCAAAATATCCATGTCCAAATGCGATTTACAACCAGTAAACCTCTGCAAAGTTAACTTAAATTGACCGGTTTTTTTGTTTTGGCGTAAAACTAAAATTTGTATTAAATTTGTGGGGCTTATAAACCATTGATCTCACGCCTTGCAAAACATTAAATCTTTTAATCCTTTCTCATGAATGGTATATTCAAGTTCGTTTTAATGCTATGGGCCACTATTACGTTGGCATCCGGTTTTTCTCAAGTGCAGGTGCCCAACGGCAATTTGGAAGTTTGGGTTGGTAATAGGCCACAAAACTGGAACACTTCAAACGACTTGACTCAAATCCCGTTTGTGGGTTTTCAGTCGGTTTTTAGAAGCACCGAGGCTTATCAGGGTCAATTTGCCGCTCGCATACGTACAGGGACATTGCTGGGCAACACGGTTCCGGGCTACATTACCATTGGAGTTTTGAACGTAAACATTCAAGCCCCGGAGCAATCAACCATTACCGGGGGTCATCCCTTTACCTCAAGGCCCCTGCTACTTAGAGGTCATTACAAGTACTCCACCTCCGCAAACGATACCGGGTTGGGTGCTGTTATTCTATGGAAATATAACCCCCAGTCGGGCCAGCGTGATACTATTGCAGCTGGCGGCGGTTTCTTTACCCCCCAAGAACAATATGTTCAGTTTTCAATGCCAATCGTCTACTTGTCTAATCAAGACCCCGATACCCTCAACACATTGTTTATGTCATCAAACTTTGAAACCATCACTTCGGGCTCAACTCTTTTTGTTGACAGCCTCCATTTTGTGTATGGTCAGGTTTCTTACATAGACCTTGGCCCCGATGCCTATTTGTGTCCTGGCAAATCCATTACATTGGACGCCGGGCCCGGTTTTCAATCATACAACTGGGTAAGTATTGATGGGCTTGAACCAATTGGTCAGGGTCAACAGTTGGTTGTTACAAAGCCTGGCAGATATGCGGTCGTGGCTTTGGACAGTGAGGGCTTGCCGGTATCAGGGTCAATTAGAATTTTCGGGGCGCCAAGTCCATGGGTGTTCAATGTTGGCGGTGGCGGACCGTTTGCACCCCCTGCATCTGGTTCGGAGGTTATCCTAAGCGGAAGCCAAACAGGAACCCGATACCGGCTTTTGCGCAATGAATTGCATGTCATGGAGATACCAGGCACCGGCTCGGCCATTTCCTTTGGCTTGCAGCCGGAAGGCGCTTACTCCGTTAAGGCCATAAACACCGATCAGCACCAGTGCGAAATGATGATGATGGGCTCGGTTATTGTAACAAACGCAACGGCCATAAATGAAACAGTTGATGCCGAAGGGTTAATAATTTTTCCTAATCCCGGCAGAGATGTATTTACAATTGATACCGGTTTTAGAGACTCAAGTGGCTGGTTTGCGGTTTTTGGGCTAGATGGAAAAACAACCACAAAAGGAGAAATCGAAGCTTTCGGCAAGGGTAAGTTTACGATTTCCCTGCCAGCCGAAGCCAAGCCCGGAGTTTATTTCATTAAAGTGGGGCTTTCAAACGGGTCAGTCCTTTCTGGCAAGTTCGTTGTGGCGAGGTAAGCGCAAGTATCCAAAAAGCAATTTTTCAATTTTTTTCAATCGTTTATTGCATCCAATTAATTTCCTGCAAATGAAAATTATCGTCTTAGGTGCAGGTATGGTGGGGAAAGCCATTGCCATTGACCTTTCGGCCAAACATGAAGTTACCTCTGTTGACATTGACCAATCCGCGCTTGATTATTTGGCCAAAAACTACCGTATGGAAACCTTCAGGGCAAATCTAATTGAAAAAGACTCCGTTGAAAGCTTGGTTTCGCCATTTGACGTGGTGATTTCGGCCGTGCCGGGTTTCATGGGTTTCGAAACCCTGCGCAGGGTAATTGAATGTGGCAAAAACGTTGTTGACATTTCGTTCATGCCCGAAGATTTTTTTGAACTTGACGGGCTGTCAAGGTCAAATGACGTAACGGCAATTGTTGATTGCGGGGTTGCCCCGGGTATGCCCAACCTTATCATGGGTCGTTATGATGCCGAAATGGAAATTGACGATTTCGAGTATTTTGTTGGTGGGCTGCCCTTCGAAAAAGTTTACCCGTTTTACTACAAGGCTCCCTTTTCGCCCATTGATGTCATTGAAGAATACACTCGTCCGGCACGCTTCGTGGTTGACGGGAAAATTGTTGAAAAACCTGCAATGTCGGATGTTGAGATGCAGCACTTCAATGGCGTTGGTACATTAGAGGGTTTTCTCACCGACGGGCTAAGGTCGCTTCTTAAAACCATGTCTCACGTGCCCAACATGCGCGAGAAAACCCTCAGGTATCCAGGCCACGTGCAACTGCTGCAAGCCTTGAGGAAGGTTGGTTTTTTCGAAAACCGACCCATTGAGGTTGATGGGGTAAAGGTTAGGCCAATGGATTTTACCTCCAAGCTACTAACCCAAAACTGGAAGCTAGACCCATCGGAGCGCGAATTTACCGTAATGAGAATTGTTTTCAGGGGGCGCAAAAATGACAAAAATGTTGAGGTGGTTTATGACCTTTTCGACCAGTACGATGATGTTGACAAACTCTCATCCATGGCCAGAACCACAGGGTTTACAGCCACGGCTTGCGCCGAGTTAATTGCAAGCGAAGGGTTAAACCTTAAAGGGGTATTACCCCTGGAGTTGATTGGCAAGAATGCTAATTATTTCCGGTTTGTTATGGATTACCTTGGTGTTCGAAACATTGTCTATAAAAAGCAAGAAAGAATCTTTTAAAAAGTTGCTGATGAAAAGCAAACAACAGGCACGGGCCAATTACCTTGCCACAATGAAAGAAATTGGCTACATGCAGCGCAAGAAAGCCACGCAAGCCGACTACGACCGTATTGGTTTCATGTCGGGGCTAGAGGTTCACCAGCAACTTGATACTGCCCAAAAGCTCTTTTGCCGATGCCCAACGGGCATTTATCAGTCAAACTGCGATTTTGACGCAGAAGTAATTCGACACATGCGACCAACCCTTAGCGAGTTAGGCGAATACGATGGCACTGCCCTAATGGAATTCAAAACTCGTAAAGAAATTATTTACAGGTTGAAGAACCCATCTACATGTACTTACGAGGTTGACGACACGCCACCATTTCCCATAAACAAAGAGGCAGTCGAAATGGCGATAAAAATATCGCACCTTAAAAAACTCAACATTGTGGGCGAGCTCCACATAACGCGAAAGCAATACCTTGACGGAAGCATACCTACTGGTTTTCAACGAACAGGAATAATTGGAGTTGAGGGCGAAATTGAACTAAAGAACAAAAGGGTAAGGCTAATCCAACTTAGTCTGGAAGAGGATTCTTGCCGCGAGATTTCTGATATAGGGCACACTCGAATTTACAAAACCGACAGGCTTGGTATGCCCCTAATCGAAACCGTAACATATCCCGACATGGTAAACCCAAACGAAGTTGCGGAGGCCTGTCAGGTAATAAGGTTCTTAAACCGCAGCTCAGGTTTGGTTAGAACCGGAATTGGTGCTGCCAGACAAGATGTAAATGTGAGTTGCCGCGGCGGAACTAGAGTTGAAATAAAAGGGGTAGCTCGTATTAAATGGATTCCAGAGCTTACACATAACGAGGCCTTCAGGCAATGGGCATTGCTCAATATTAGAGAAAAGTTGCTCAAGAAAATTAAAAAACCAACCCAGTGGCAAATCAATTTCGTAAAGATTGAACCCAGCTCAATTGATTTCAAGTCTCCCCTGAAAAAAATAGCAAAGGAAAACGGCTATGAAATATATGCAGCCTGTTTGCCTGGTTTCAACGGCTTGTTGTCGCACTTTACCCAACCCGGAAAAACTTTTGCCGACGAGTTTAGCGACAGGCTCAAAGTGATTGCTTGCATCGAAAAACCAAACTTTACGTGCAGTGAATCGCTTAACCCGATCGAGAGCGACGATTTTTTTGCACGCCTTAAAAAAATAACGGGAGCAAGAGCCAACGATCCAATTGTGGCGTTTTGGGGTCCACCCCAAGATATGACCACCGCAAAGGAAACCATAGAGGAAAGATGCCGAATGGCTTTCGAGGGCGTTCCAAACGAAACCAGAAAGTCTTTTGCAGATGGAACCACTATTTTCGAGAGGGTTTTGCCAGGAGCTGACCGAATGTACCCCGACACCGATTCGCCGCCAATACCGCTCCACGAAGAGCAAATCAGAAAACTTGCCGAGAACCTGCCAGTGGAAACAATCAAGGCATACCGCCAAATGCAGCAATGGGGTATGCCCGAAGATACATTTACTTACATCTTGAGGAACAACCTTTTCCAAATTTTGAAACAATTGGTAGAGGTGCAAAAACTCAACCCTGTTTTTGCGGCAACATTGCTGGGGCATAAATTACGTTACGAAGAAGGGCAGCAGCCCGTTTCCAAGGCTTTTCGCCACGAACAAATAATTGACCTGGTAAAAGAATGCAAGGTTCGAAATATAGATTTGGAGATTCTGAAACCCCTTTTACCACTATTGTTATCGCACCCCAACATGGATTTCGACTCGTTGCTTGTTAGCATTAACTTCAAGAGAATTAAACCCGAAGAGATATTTTCTGGAATTAAGTTCTTGAAAAACAAGTACCTTTCAATTGGAAGAAAACTCGACTCCAAATCATCTACCAACTGGATAATGGGACAACTTGGGCCAAAGGCCCTGGGTAATATTCAACTGGCCACTTTAAGAAAAACCATTGAAGAAAAATAAATCAGTTTTCGCATGCAAAAGCATTTTTTACTAACAACTTTAACACACCAAATTAAGTTCTTCTTTGTTTTTTGTTGCTTCTTTGGGCCTTACGCGCAATCAATAAAAGTTGCAGCACGGGATTTTTTGTATAATTTCACAAATTTAGCTTCATAAATCTTAAAAAGTTTCTACATGTATCTGCATTTCAACTTGCTGGCCAATTTGCGAAAGCTGAACACTTGGTTCCAAAAATTGAAACAATTCCGTCAACTCAATAAATAAAACAAAATGAGCGAAGACTTTTTTCAGGGATACAAGGGCAAGGCACTGGAGGTGTTAAAAAAATACAATGTACGTGTTTGGGGACAAACAACCGTTGAAACGACACGGGGCAAGTTTGTGGGGACAGTGCTGCCCAGATCCGAAAGCGATGATGACCGCCACATAGTTCTAAAGATCCCCACGGGTTACAACGTAGGGGTGGCAATTGATACCATTCTCGACATGAAGGAAACGGGATACAAGAAGGCTAACTACAAGATTCCCGAGAAAGAATTTCCCTACACCAAAGGGTTGCCTTCTGTAAAGTTAATCGGCACGGGAGGAACAATTGCCTCGAGACTCGATTACCGAACCGGTGCCGTTATTCCGGCATTTTCGCCCGGCGAACTTTATGGTGCAGTACCAGAACTTGCCGAAATTTGCAACCTTACCACCGAAAAGGTTTTTGCCGTTTTTAGCGAAAACATGGGTCCTTCGCAATACAAGAAGCTTGCGGTGGCAATAGGCCAGGAAATTGAAAACGGAATAAATGGAGTAGTAATCGGGCACGGTACCGATACCCTTCACCATACCGCTGCCGCGCTAACATACATGGTTCAAAACCCTCCTGTTCCTATCGTTCTGGTTGGTTCGCAAAGGTCATCAGACAGGCCGTCGAGCGATGCTGCACTTAACCTGATGCATGCATGCTATACTGCCGGACACGGCGATATTGCAGAAATAATGGTTTGCATGTTTGGTCCAACATCTGATGAGTATGCATTTCTGCATCGAGGAACCCGCGTTCGCAAAATGCACTCTTCATATCGCAGCACATTCAGAACCTTGGGCGAAACGCCCCTGGCAACCGTTACGAGGCAGGGATTGAAGCCAATCAAAAATAATTACAATCACAGACGCAAGGATCGTAATGTAATGATAATGCCGTACTTCGAAGAAAAGGTGGCCATGATTTATTACTATCCAAATATGATGCCCGATATGATTGACTCTCTTGTTGAAAACGGATATAAGGGCATAATCATTGCTGGCACCGGCCTTGGACACGTTAACAAACCATTGTATCCGGCACTCGAAAGGGCTAAAAAGGCTGGCGTTGCTGTTTATATGACCGTGCAAACACTTTGGGGTTACGTGCAAATGTTTGTTTACGAAACAGGACGCGAAATGATGGCTCTTGGCGTAATCCCAGGAGAGAACCTATTGCCAGAGGTGGCCTACATAAAGTTAGGTTGGGCTCTTGGTCAAACAAACGATCTCGAAAAGGTAAAGGAAATTATGCTTAAACCAATTTGCGATGACATAACCCCACGCGAGCCATACAACGGGTATCTTATTTACCAGGGGGGTGTACCAGAGGTTGAAGATTTTATTAAGAATTTCAGGAAATAGCGAGATAATGTGGTGATTTGAGAATTTGAGAATGTGAAGATTAGCGAAATTGCCAGCCAGTTCAAGCGCCAAAATACGCCATTTAACAATAAAAGGGAGCCATTCGCTCCTTTTATTTTTTTCAGGAAGGGTTATTGCTCCAATTTTGCACCGAAAACAGAATCAAAAAAGCAAAAATTTTAAATATCCCAAAAACCTTAGAAAAATGAAAACAACAAGAATTTTTTTCACCGCCGCTGCTTTTGCAATTTCAAGTTTGGTTGCATTCTCTGCATCAAACAATCTTCAAGAAGGCTCAATCTACCCTGGTGCTTTTGCAAGCATCAGTAGTAAGGCTTACTTTGAAATTCCATTCACCCTGGTTTACGATCATTTTATGGTTGTAGTGGCAACAATAAATGGAGAAAGGCTCAACTTGGTTTTAGATGAAGGAGCTCTCGAAACGACATTAGATTGGAAAAAGGCTCAGCATCTCGGGCTTGGAAGAACTGCAAGTTTTTCCATTGGCGAACAAACGTTTAACGAGACACCCTCATTCGCTGAATTCGATGCAGTAAGAAACTCAGGGCTAATTATAGATGGTGTGGTGGGATCTTCAATTTTCGACAACTACGATGTGGAGTACGATATGGTTAAAGGAGTAATAATATGCAGACCCTTTTGATAGGAGTTTTAAGTTTTAAAGTTGAAGGGTTTATAGGCATGTAAAAATATGAGTTGAGGAGTTGGGAGGTTGAGGAGTTTGGAAGGAATTAGAACAACCAACTTGTAAATCATAAACCACTAACAGCCCTAATTCTTGACCCATAATAGATAAGCACACAAGTCTGATAATTATCGAATTTTCAAATTAACTAATTGCCTAGTTGTTTCTAATTAATCGCATCCCTCTGGATACCTATGAAAACAAAATCCATATATTTGCACCATAACAGAAACAACGGAGAAATGTTTGGTTTGAAAATTAGCATCAGCGATGTCGCTCTTGATCAAGAGCGGCTCAAAGGGGCAAGGTTGTCGGCAAACCTTAGGTGGGTTTTAATCGGAATTATTATTTCTCTTTTGGCCTTGCAATCCATAATGGGTCATTGGGATGTTTCGAAACATGCCCTCGTCTTCCTGACGGCCTACACTCTCTTCAATATCTTTTTGTGGATATCGGCAAGAAGGGGATACGACCCGAGGTATCTGAGGTTCCTGGCAGCCACGCTTGATACGATTTTCATCACATTCCACATATTCGGGATGGCGGTTGTCCATGACCCAGTAGCCGCAACAGCAGCCTCAACAATCCTCTTTTTGCCGCTTTTCTTTTTGTTGCACACATTCAGGCTGGATAGAGGCTTGCTTGTTTACATAATAATTATTTCACTGGTAGGTTTCAATTTTACTTACTTTTTCCAGCATTCGCGAACTCCCGAAATATTAAACCAGTATTTATCATTGTCGCCAATTGCCCATGTTTTCAAATCGGTTTACATTGCATTCATTGGGCTTTTGTGCATTTACCTTCAATATTCTATGCTTGTTTTCTTGCAGAAGCAACTTGATGAGGCCAGGGAAAAGGCAAGGCTTGACGTTGCAATAAACCTTGAGCAGGAAAAGAGCTTGATGAGCAAGCAGCTTTTTGAGAGAGAAAGGCAACAAAACATGGAACTTGCCGAAGAGATTCGCAAGAAAGACGAGTATGCCGATAAACTCAAAGAAGCACAAGCAATGGTAAACACCATAATGTCAAACCTTGTTGGAGCTGTTTCTCGCTGCTTGCACGATGACCGGTGGACAGCTAAGTTTTTAGTAAAAAAATTGAGGACATAACAGGGTATCCTTCAGCTGATTTCATAGACAATAAGGTTATAAGCTTCTCGGATATAATGCTTGATGAAGACAAGGAAAGAGTTAGGAATAGCATTGGCGAATCGGTTTTGTCTAAAAAACCATATTCCATCGAGTTTCGAATTAGGCATAGGGATGGCCGTATTATCTGGGTTAATGAAAACGGGCAACCTGTTTTTGACCACCAAGGTAACCTTGTTTATCTTGATGGAATAACAACCGATATAACCGAGAAAAAACATGCCGAACAATCGTTCAAGGAGCTTACCGACTTCCTGCCCCAAACTGTATTCGAAACCGACAAAGAGGGGTACTTGCTTTTCCAGAACAATGCTGGTTTGGAATTCTTTGGCGAAGGCCAACCCGATGAAAGCGGGAGGATTCACACCTCCCAGTTTTTTGAGCAAAGTTTTAGGGATAGGACGCTCGAAAATATTAATAAGCCCGTAAGGTTTGAAGGTGACAAGATTTTTTCGGCCGAGGCTAACGCCATAAGGAAGGACGGATGCATTTGTCAGGTAATGATTTACAGTACAGCAATGGCACGCGATGGAAAGCTAATTGGCGAAAGGGGAATAATAGTTGACATAAGCAACATCAAGAATGCCGAAAAGGAACTGAAGATGGCAAAACAAGATCTTGAAAAACTCAACCAAGACCTTGAAAGGAAAATTGAAGAGAGGACATTAGAACTAACAGAGGCCAACACTCAACTCTTGAACCTTCAAAAAGAAAACCTGCAATCGCAGTTCGAGGTTTTGAACCAACAAGTGAACCCGCATTTCTTGTTCAATAGCCTTAGTGTCCTAACATCATTGATAAAGGTTGACCCCGATCTGGCCGAAACGTTTACCGAAAGGCTTTCAAAGGTTTACAGGTACGTTTTGGAAAACAAGGACAAGGATTTTGTTTCAATCGAAACCGAAATGGAATTCTTGAGGGCTTACATATTCCTTTTGAGAATTAGATTCTCAAGCAAGGTTGTAGTGGACATTGATTTTGACGAAAAAAAAATGGATGCATACGTTGCTCCCCTTGCATTGCAATTGCTTATCGAAAATGCAATCAAGCACAACACTTTCAGCCGCAAAAGTCCCTTAATTGTTAAGATGTTTGTTGACAGCGAAAACTATCTAAATGTCATTAACAATTTACAAAGTAGGGAAACCAGAATGAACTCTACTGGAATTGGGCTTGTAAACATTACTAAAAGATACGCGCTTTTATCAGAAATGCAACCTGAATTCGAGATTACCGAAAATGAATTCATAGCTCGAATTCCTCTTATTAACAAGAATATTTGATAAGTTTTACTAATTTCAATCATGAAAGTAGTGATAATAGAAGACGAATCATTGACCTCCGAAGGGCTGAAGAAGATGATAGTGTCGCACGACAACGGAATAGAGGTAGTGGCTCAGCTAGAATCGGTTGAAGAGTCGGTTGAGTGGTTTAAAAACAACCCACATCCCGAGTTGACCTTTTTGGACATCCATCTTGAAGACGACCTTAGCTTCGCCATTTTTGACAAGGTAAAGGTGGGCAGTTCCATTATTTTCACAACTGCATTTGACGAGTACGCCATCAATGCTTTCAAGCTCAAAAGCATTGACTACTTGCTAAAGCCCATAGTGCAAGAGGAACTTGATGCCGCATTGAACAAATGTCGCGACTTGAAATCGGAAGGTGGCTCAAACAAGGACCTACACCTGCTTTACGATCTGATTGTAAAAAAGAACGAAGCTTACAAGGAACGGTTTCCTGTGCGAGTTGGTCAAAAGATAAAAACTTTCACTACATCCGAAATAGCTTACTTTGCCCCCGATAGCGGGTTCACGTCGGCGCACCTTTACGGTGGTCGAAGCCATTACATCGATTCAAGTTTGGATGCCCTTGCCATGGAAATTGATCCTGCCAGGTTTTTCAGGATTAACAGGCAAATGACTGTTTCAATTGATTCCGTAAAGGAAGCACACATTTATTCTGCCAATAGGTTAAAGCTAGACCTTAACCCGGCTTGTGGCGATATGGTTCTTGTTAGCATTGACAAGGCCACAAAATTTAAAAACTGGCTGGAGGGTCTGGTTTGGGTTTTCGGCACCAAGTATCCCATTGTTTTATTCAAAAGACACTTAAACTCAGTGAGTAAAGGTTTTTTATGTCCAGACCTTGTCCAAAAGGTTAATACAAAATCAAGATTCCACAAATTAAGTTAAACCACGCAAACGTCCATTTTTTATCCTAAAATTTTTTCCATGAAAACAAAAATCGTACTTATCGGACTAATTATGTCAGTTGCAACTTTTAGCTGCAGCATTTCTAGAGTGGCTCGTCTTTCTGATTCTGAAAACAATGGCATTGAGCTTTTTACCACAAAAATTCCAGAAAGGAGTTATGCCGAAATAGGCTACATTCAAACTGAAGGAGGAGCATGGAGCACTCCGCAAACTCTTATGAATGGATTAAAGAGAAAAGCAATTCAGCTTGATGCTGACGCAATAATTAACATCCGTTACGACTTTAGGGGAGAGGCTCCTGTAGTTTCTGGCACTGCCATAAAGTACACTGACAAAGATTAAATGGAATAAGTAGGTTTTGGCCTGTCAGATTTGGCAGGCCAAAACAACTGATTGACTTTAAATGTCTTGAAAGTGTTGAGCTAGAATTTACGCTAGTCTAACAACCTTCCCACCAAAATCCCCTTGACGTTTCGCGATGGTTTGATATATTCGACCAATGGCACTGGGCTTATTTCGACCTGATTGCTTTTGGTGGATGCATGAAGCAAGAAAAGTCTTCCGCTTTGTTGCAATGCAATGCCGGTGTGCGAAACATCCAAACCCTCAATGGAGGTGGCAAAAGCAATCATGTCGCCATCTTTTATTAAGTGCTCAACCGACCGAAGATTTTCTTTAGGAATGAAGTTCATTTTAATCGCTGAAATATTGGCTTCAATTTTTGCCATTTCTTGAAGGTAGGCTTCGTTTTTTAGTTGCTTGTAAAGGTGATGCCTCAAGGTCATGAACCCAACCTTAGTGTTATGGGGTTTGCTGCCCCTTAAATTGTTTAACATTTCTATTAATCCTGCCTCCTGTTTCTCGAAAAGCCATTCGGTGAAGTAATGCAAGCGGCTCGGGTAGCCATCAATAATTCCACCACGGTAGCGATTACAAATCAAGAAACGGGCAAAATCTTCAAAACTACCATTACCCTTTTTTGTGGAAAGGGCAATTGCAAGGGAATATTCCAAGAGAGTAACGCAATCAACACCTTGCAGGTTTACAACCAACTTTTCAGCGTCGTTCACTTCGAGGGTGTTAGAAACGTAAGGCGTGCTCAAAAAAGCCTTTGCAGCATCAATGAAAAGTTCTGAAATGCCTTTGGATTCAATACTCGCTTCGTTTAGCTTACCTGCAATAGAGTAAAACTTTAGAGAATCAGCTTTTGTTGTTATAATCTCGTCAAAGCCTATTTCAACACACCAATTTGATTGCGATTCGGCTTTACAAGTTGTTTCATTTTCCTTTGCTGTCCCTGCATTGCAAGAAAATGAAAGAAATATTATTGTTATAAAATGGCTTAAAGCGGAGGCACTTTTCATTAAGTTGAGAGTTAGAGGGATTTAATCAATTCGTTTTAACCGCAAAGTTCGCAATGATTTCTCAGAGTGTGCCAATACTGTTTGATTATTGCTGAAAATTTAATGTTGATTGGTAAGCCATTATGCTTCTGAACTTCGAATTCGATCAGTATTGGCAGGCTAAGCCCGACCTGTCCGGTCACCCCGAGCGTAGTCGAAGGGTAACGATGAAAGATTACCCGAGACTTTATGCAAAAACTAACGGGGGTACGATAAACATCGCACCCCCGTTACAAAAGAGTACCCGGAGCCGGGCTCGAACCGGCACGGCCGCAATGGCCACAGGATTTTAAGTCCTGGGTGTCTACCAATTCCACCATCCGGGCACTTGTTGCAAAAAACCGACTACCATTTACAAAAAAACCTCTTTTTTATCAGAGGCTTGGTAGTGTAGAGCGGAAAACGGGACTCGAACCCGCGACCCCGACCTTGGCAAGGTCGTGCTCTACCAACTGAGCTATTTCCGCATTTTTTGGTTTTGTGGCTGCAAAGATACATGCAAATTTTTAACTTGGGAAAATTTTGAGCAAAAATTTTTTCCGTATTCATTTTTTGAGATCAAGCATTTTATTGATGGGCTAGCAGCAAGCATGGCTCGAGGGTTTGGATGTTTTGCGCTCTTGTCGCGAACCTGTAATCATTACTTTTACGCCTCAAAACAAAATCGGCAAATCAACCCATTTATTCAAAGCTTTTCCACGTTTAACCCTCAAAACATTCTTAAATGTTGTTAAGAAAACCTAAGGGTCATTAAGAAAAAATAGTTTGGCATGGTTTTTATAACTAATTTTGCCAGCCAAATTATTTAATAACTAACAAAGCAACTATTTTACAATGAAGAAGTCATTTTTAATTCCGGTAATCGTGTTTTTGATGGTTGGACTTGCCGTCTCAGCACAACAGCCCAAGTTTGCATTGATTAACTTGAATGAACTTATCCAGGTTATGCCAGGCCGACAAGAGGCCCGCACGGTGTTGCAAACCCATGCCCAAACTCTTCAGGCCCAGTTTGAGAAAATGCAAACCGAACTTCAAAACAAGTACCAGGAGTTCATTGACAACCAAGCAACGTTTTCAGAGCTTATTAGAACTGTTAAGCAACGCGAGCTTGTAAGCCTTCAAAATAACATTCAAGATTTTGGCGAAAAGGCCCAGGAAGAACTCGGCAGGAAGGAGGTAGAAATCCTTACTCCCATTATTGATTCTGCAAAAAATGCCATCAAGGCAGTAGCTCAAGAAAATGGTTACGCCTACGTGTTCGACCTCAGTTCCGGAGCTTTGATTCATTTTCCCGAAGGCGATGATATTTTCGAAAAAGTTAAGGCAAAATTAGGTATTCAATAGCAAAATGCCACTAACAAAAAAACCGCCCGAGGGCGGTTTTTTTGTTAGTCATCGAGCTTGAGCACTGCCATAAAGGCTTGCTGCGGCACTTCAACGTTTCCAACTTGCCTCATTCTCTTTTTACCCTTCTTTTGCTTTTCTAGTAGTTTGCGCTTACGGGTAATGTCGCCACCATAACATTTTGCCGTAACGTCCTTTCGAAGTGCCTTCACTGTTTCGCGGGCAATTACCTTTGAGCCTATGCCAGCTTGAATTGCTATGTCGAATTGCTGCCTTGGTATCAATTGCCGCAACTTTTCGCAAATTCTCTTTCCGAAATTATAGGAGTTTTCGCGGTGAATGAGTGCTGACAGGGCATCAACGTGTTCGCCGTTCAACAAAATATCAAGTTTAACCAGATCTGATTGTTTGTAATCACTTGGGTGGTAATCAAATGAAGCATACCCTCTCGAAATGGTTTTTAACCTATCGTAAAAATCGAAAACTATCTCGGCCAAGGGCATCTCGAAGGTCATTTCAACCCTATCGGTTGTAAGGTAAACCTGATTCAAAATTCGTCCGCGCTTGTCGAGGCAAAGAGACATGATAACTCCAATATACTCCGACTTGGTTATAATCTGTGCCTTTATGTATGGCTCTTCGATGTAGTCGAGTACGTTTGGCCCGGGCAGATCGCTGGGATTGTTTACAACCTTTTTTTCACCCTTGGTTGTGTAAGCCAAGTACGAAACGTTGGGTACGGTGGTAATAACGGTCATGTCAAACTCTCTCTCGAGGCGTTCCTGCACAATTTCCATGTGCAACATTCCCAAGAAACCACACCTGAAACCAAAACCCAAAGCCGCCGATGATTCGGGCTCGTAAGTTAGCGAGGCATCGTTTAGTTGTAGTTTTTCCATTGACGACCTCAGCTCCTCAAAGTCGTCGTTCTCAACAGGATAAATACCGGCGAAAACCATTGGCTTAACATCTTCGAAGCCCTTTATTGCCTCGGGTGCTGGCCTCTTAACGTGGGTTATGGTGTCGCCAACCTTAACCTCGCGGGCATCCTTGATGCCAGAAATTATGTATCCAACATCGCCTGCCGATATTTCGGGCTTTGAAATTTGCGAAAGGCGCAGAACACCAATCTCGTCGGCAAGGTATTCGTGCTTGGTGTTCATGAATTTTACGTGCTCGCCGGTTCTTAGCGTGCCGTTGTAAACCCTGAAATATGCAATTACGCCCCTGAACGAGTTGTAAACCGAGTCAAAAATCAACGCCTCAAGCGGCTTTTCCGGGTCGCCCTCCGGGGGCGGAATCTTTTCAATTATGGCCTCCAGTATTTGGTCAACCCCGAATCCAGTCTTGCCGCTGGCCGGAATTATTTCATCGTAGTTGCAGCCGATAAGATCTACAATTTGATCGGAAACATCTTCGGGCATTGCACCGGGGAGATCCATTTTGTTGAGCACCGGAATAATCACCAAATCGTGTTCGAGAGCAAGGTAAAGGTTGGAAATGGTTTGGGCCTCAATGCCCTGTGAGGCGTCAACAATAAGCAGGGCTCCCTCGCAGGCAGCAATTGAACGCGAAACCTCGTAGCTGAAATCCACATGTCCGGGCGTGTCAATAAGGTTGAGCTTGTATCTCTCACCATTAAGCTCGTAGTCCATCTGAACCGCATGACTCTTGATGGTGATACCCCTTTCGCGCTCCAGGTCCATGTTGTCCAAAAGTTGATCCTTGAACTCCCTGTCGCTTATAGTGTTGGTGGTTTGCAACAACCTGTCTGCCAACGTGCTCTTGCCATGGTCAATATGGGCTATTATGCAAAAATTCCGTATGTTCTTCATTAAGATTAATTTCGTAATCGTTTTGAAAATGCCAGACAACCATGGCCAAAAAAAATCCAAAGAAAAAGTATTGAAAAAAATTTTTCGATTTTGGCGACATTTCGTTTATAGGGCAAAAGACTGCATTTTTCAAACCACAAAAATACAACTAAAAAACCATATTTTATTAGTACTTTTGAAATTGGTTTCCAAACGAAATAAAAGCCTCGTTTTTTCGTATTTCAATCTAGTGCTTTTGTTGTTTTGGGGCATTTTACAACCTTATTTTATATGTATCATTTGAATCAACTCTTATCCGTCGCCTTTGTTTTTGTTGCCATCATAGCCCAAGGGCAAGTTTATCCAATAAGCAACCACTCGGGACAAACACTTAGCACCTGTACGGGTACCTTTACCGATAGTGGTGGGAGCTTTCAGTTGCCTTACCAGCCTAACGAAAATTATTCCGTTTCCTTTTGCAGCAACAACCAGGGCAAACCGGTGGTGGTTTTGCATTTCGAGAAATTTCAGCTTGGTGCAGGAGATGTTCTGCGGGTTTTCGATGGTGACAACCCTTTTGCGCCTCTTCTTTGGGAAGCCACTGGCTCCCAACTTCAGGGCAAGAGTATTTATGCATCAACCGGCTGCTTGCACTTTGTTTTCATTTCGTCACCATCAGAGCAAGGGTTTGGCTGGGAAACCCAAATTAGCTGCCAGTCCATTTGCGAAACCTTTAGGGTTGACATTCAGCCGCAAGGTGGAAAGTTTGATTTCTGTCCAGGTGTGGGCAACGTGTTTTTCACTGCTACTGCCTATTACCTTGCTCAAAACATACAGTTTGCGCCACCAAACGACACCTTTTCCTGGAACATTAGTGGCACCAATTATCAAGGTAGGAATCAAACCCATTCGTTTACCGAAACTGGCATTTACCCCGTAAGAGTATCGGTTACAGACCCTGTTTTCAATTGCACCGCGCAGTCTGATAGATTTGTAAGGCTTGGTACCGTGCCCAATTTCAAAGGCACGAGGCCTTTGGTTAACGAAGTTTGCGTCAAGGAGCCATTCGTCCTTTCAGGAAGGGCAAACCCTACCATCTTGACATCTTTCCCGTCATCTCATCAAGGATTGCAGGCAATTCCTGATGGAAACGGATTGGTTTACCAATCGGGCATAACCTTTAATGGGTTTGATACGGGAGCCACAATTACTCCCTCCGCCGGTATTAGCAAGGTTTGCGTAGACATGGAGCATGCAAGGCACGGGCAGGTACAGATTCAGCTCGAATGCCCTCAAGGAAACAGGACCATGCTCAAGAACTTTAGCACGGCCCAGGCCAATCTAGGCGAACCCGTGGTTTGGAATAACATCACACCTGGGCTGCCTTATCGTTATTGCTTTACCAACGATGCTCCCAGAACCATAAACACAACTACCCCCTCGTTTCACTCATACGTTGACCAAGCCGGAAACTTTTACGCCAACGCCGCGTTCATACCTGAAGGAAACTACAGGCCCGACCAAGCGTTCCAAAACCTTCAAGGCTGCCAGCTCAATGGTGAGTGGAAACTTATAATTACCGATAACCTTCCCGGCAATAACGGTTTCGTTTTCGGATGGAGAATGTACTTTGACGAGGCCCTTTACCCCCCGGGACAAATCAACTACCCGCGAGTTGTTGATAGAAGATGGTTTAGTGGAACAACCCAATTGCAAGGAAACCCCGCAACACATTCGGTAGCCCAACAAGGCAACCACAATTTCAGGTTTGTTACCACCGATAGTTACGGATGCTCTTACGATACCATTGTTTCCATTTTTGCAAGGAAACTTCCCGAGGCCGAGTTCATACTTCCCACCGGAAGGGAACTCCCGGTTTGTCGTGGCGATTCAATTTTGCTTACACTCGCGCCAATCAATATTGTAAATCCAAACTGGTCGTACCAATGGGTTGTGGGTGCAACGCCTATACCCGGAGAAACTACCCCGACGAAAATGGCAAAAACTCCGGGTACATATAGAATAAGGGTAACTGACAATGTTACTGGTTGCATTGGGTTTTTCGAAATTGTTGTAACCGACCAAGATTGCCAACTCGAAATACCAAACGTCTTCACCCCCGATGGTAACGGTATCAATGACCGCTTTGAAATACGAAACTTGGAACACTTCAAGGGATCAATAGTCATTTACAACCGATGGGGAAGGGTTGTTTACGAGCACCCAGACTATTACAACAATTGGTGGGACGGTAAAGGAGCCCCAGATGGCACCTACTTTTACGTGCTCACTTACGACCGAGATGGCAAGGTGGAGCGAGTCAATGGATCCGTAACGATTATCAGGGCTAACCAAAACTAGCCCAAGTTCTTTTTAAAAATATGGCTCCCGTAAACAATAGCACCGAGTACAGAACAATAGTGCGCCAACTGCATTCGCAACAGTTGATTGACGCAATTGAAAACTTGAGGCTTCTGGTAAAAAAATCAAGCAAGGAATACTTTTTAGACAGGGTCGAAAACCTCGAACTCACGTACAAGAATTTTCTAAAACACACATTTTCGGAAATTAAAGACCCCGAACGCGAAAAGGTTTACGTGTACTTGGTCAAAAACTTACTCGAATTGGCCGACGAGCTTAACGAAACCATTCTTACCCAAGGCCAGGCAAGCGCAACCTACAGGCTTAAAAGCGATTTGGCTCGATTGCCCCGTTTGGAAAAGGCCGATGTGCCAGCCATTATTGGAAACCTTACCTTTGATGAAAAGCTCACCAAAACCCTCGAAGAACTAAACCTTGCCCCAAGCAAGGAAGCAAACGACCGCCAACGCACCCTTGTAAGGGTTTTCAGAATAATTTGGCTAACCGATAAGTTTGGCGATGCCGAAAACGAGCTCCTCCAAACCATTTGCGAATCCAAAGTTCTGCCCTGGCATGACAAGGCCTTGTTCGTGAGCGCCCTAACAATAGGATTGCTTAGGTATTTTGACCTTAATAAGTTTACTGCCCTGTTCAACTTCGTGGAGGCACGCCAAGAAACGGTCTGGCAAAGAGCCATCATTGGGTTGTTCGTGGCATTCTTGAAATACAACGAACGCGCTTACCTGTACCCAACTCTTCATCAAAACATAAAAAAGCTTGCCCGGGCCAACGATGTTGAGCGAAATATCGAAGCCATTTCCATTCAGTTTATTAAGGCCAAGGAAACAGATGCAATCAAGCACAGATGGGAAGAAGAGGTGGTGCCCGAAATGATGAAAATGCAACCTCGCATAGAGGAAAAACTCAAGCTCGACGAAATCTTCAAGGATGAATTTGGCGAGGAAAAAAACCCCGACTGGGAAACAGTTTTCGAAGACTCGCCCGGACTCCTTGACAAGCTCGCCGAGTTTACTGAAATGCAAATGGAGGGTATGGATGTTTTCATTAGCGCGTTTGGCAAGTTGAAGAATTTTCCCTTTTTTGACGAAATCAGCAATTGGTTGGTTCCGTTTTATATAGAGAACGAGTCCATTGCATTCCTTCGCCCAATACAGCCTGGTCAAACTGACATGACACCCCTTGTCGAGAAATTGGAGAAAACATTCTTCATGTGCAACGGCGACAAGTATTCATTCTGCCTTAACCTGTCAATGGTGCCCGAAAACCAAAAGGCAATGATGATGAATATGATGAAAAACGAAATTGCCAATTTTGAAGAAGTAGAAGGAAACGAAAAGATGCTCGACAACCTCGTGGCCACCAAAAAAATCTACACTCAATATTTTCAGGATTTATACCGGTTTTTCAAGCTCCACCCTTGGCGCAATGAATTTGATGATTTTTTTTCGTTGGATTTAGACCTATACGAAAATGCTTTTACAAAGCACCTTATTTCTGACCCAAAGGTAATAAGGAACATCGGGGAGTTGTTTTTCGTCAAGAAGTTTTACTCTAACGCTCTTCAAGTATTCTTGTCGGTTTTGGAAAACGAGAAAAGCAACATCGAGCTGTTCGAGAAGGTGGCCTTTTGTTACGAGAAAACTGGCAACCTGCATAAGGCTTTCGACTTTTACCTCAAAGCCGACTTGATTGAATCAGACCGCCCCTGGATTTTGCGCAAGCTGGCATTTTGTTGCAAGTACCTAAACAAGTGGGAAGAGGCATTGAAGTATTTCAGGGCCGTGGAAAAGTTGGAGCCCGATGACTTGAAGGTTCAGGCCAATATTGGCCAGTGCTTGGTACACGTGGAAGATTACCAGCAAGCCTTAGACTATTACTTCAAGATTGAGGTGCTGGCCCCTGAAAACCAGCAAATTCGCCGCCCGTTAGCCTGGTGCTCTTTTGTTCTGGGAAAGTTTGATGTTGCAAAGGATTACCTCAACAGGTTGATGGCCTCCGAACTCAATAACCCTCACGACCTGATTAACCTTGGACATGTGTACTGGTGCACTGGTAAGCCCATCAAAGCCCTTGAATTGTACAAGAAAAGCCTCAACAACCTCAAAGATTTCAACCTTTTTAAAGAATCATTCACGGCAGATAGGCCCCATCTTTTCAAACACGGTGTGTCTGAAAGAGAAATGAATCTAATGCTCGATTTTGTTAGAATTGACTAAATCCTTAAATTTGGACTTACCAATTCATGCTATTGTGTGAGGTGAAATGAGATTATTTTTGAAAAACCGATTCTCTTTCTTTCAGGGCATTTTTATTTTAATTGGAATTTGTTAAATATTTGGCACAAAATTTGATGGTATAGAACCCGTGTCTTGGAATTGTAAATCGAGGGTTGCTGTGCATTTCTTTGTTGTTAACATTGCGCAGATTTTCAGGCGATGTACTCTGCCAAACAAGAAAAACCATATTATTAAAACTAAACAGGCGATGCCGAAAACCTGAGGCAAACGAGTAGGCGATAAACTTAACAATTGAAAAAAATGAGCAGGAAAATTAATTTTCTGATGGTGTTGGGAGTCTCGTTACTCCTTTTGGGTTCGTGTGTTCCAAAGAAGAAGTTTATTGAAATGGAGAAAAGTTACCTTAGGGCCGATGAGGCTTTGGCTAGGGCAACCCTCGAACTGAACCGGTGTCAAACAGATCTCAACCGTAGTCAAGAAGCACTTACGGGAAAAGAAAGGTTAACCGCGCGTGATGAAGCTGAGATTAAAGCCCTACGCGACCAAAACAGGGAGCTTATTAATCGCATTGGCGATTTAACCCAAATGTCGAGGCAAGAAGCACAAAACATGCAATTTACTCTCCAAAGCATGAGAGAAAGGGACATAAAAATCAATAGCCTCAGGGAAGCCTTAACCAGAAGGGACTCGATAAACTTTGCCCTGGTTAATAGCCTCAAGGGTGTTATTGGCCTCGATGATCCAGATATTGAGATTAATGTAGAGAAAGGTGTTGTTTTCATTTCAATTTCTGATAAGTTCTTGTTTGCTACTGGAAGGTGGGAGGTAATGCCAAGGGCCAGGGAAGTTCTAGGAAGGGTTGCTCGCGTAATCAACAACCAACCACACCTCGAAGTTATGGTTGAAGGACACACCGACAACGTACCTTTCCGCAGGGGCGACCTACTTGACAACTGGGATTTGAGCGTTAAGCGTGCAACATCTATTGTTAGAATACTGCAAGAAAACCACAGGGTAGCTCCAAACAGAATGATCGCAGCTGGTAGGGGCGAATACGTGCCAGTCGACACCAACCTTACTCCAACCGGAAGAGCAGCCAACCGCAGGACTCGCATTATCATACTGCCAAAACTCGAAGAGTTTGTTGATATGATTAAAAAGGGTCTTGGAGAATAACAAAAACAATCTTGCAAAAAAGCGAGGCAAATTTGCTTCGCTTTTTTTTTTTTGAGCATTACTTCTCGAAAATTTTGTAAGCCCAAGGCTCAAGGCTCATTTTAGTATCTTTGACAAATGACTTTGTGCTTCCTGAAAACACCTCCGTATATGAACCCAGGTGCATGTTGCCTTTGAAATAAATCTCAAGCTGTTGTCCCGAAAGGTTCAACACAACAAAAACCTTGTCGTTGTCTTTTTCTCTTACAAAAGAAAAAACAAACATGTCGTGGTTTGTGTTAACCCTTTCGATAGGACCGCCAGAGAGGCCGTTCCACAACGCCTTGTTGCGTCTTTTCAAAGAAAGCAGGTTCTTGTAAAACTCGTGATACTTCAAGTTGTTCCAATCTATCTGGTCTTTTTCGAAAAACTTCAACATTCGGTCAAACCCTGCTTCCTGGCCGCTGTAAATCAAAATCGTTCCCGGGATCGTGGCCGTGAAAACGGCAAAAGCCTCCACTGCTTCACCTAAACGGGTAAACTCAGTTCCAGCCCAGGAGTTCTCGTCGTGGTTAGTAATAAAATGCATTTTGAATGATCCCAGAGGAAAGTTTCCGGCATTGTCAATAAAAAAGTATTGGTCAAGAGCAGAAACGTCTTCCCTGCCGGCTGCTATAGAGTTCATTAGGTGGTGCATTCTCCAACCGTAGCCAGCCTCGAAGTCGTGAAGGTGCAATTCGGGGGTTTCAGCTTCGGCGAGCATGAAAATTGGCCTTGTTGCCCTAAGTTCGCTAATGGCTTTATTCCAAAATTCAGTTGGTACCATGTAGGCAACATCGCACCTGAAACCATCAATTCCAATCTCTTCAACCCAAAACCTCATTTCGCCAATCATTGCATCCCACAGTTCTTTGTTTTCAAAGTTAAGGTCAATTACATCAGACCAATCGGCAACAGGTGGTAAAAAGTTACCCTTTTCATCACGGGTGTAAAATTCGGGGTTTGATAGGGTCCAAGGATGATCCCAGGCTGTATGGTTTGCAACCCAGTCGAGCATTACGTACATTCCCCTGGAATGGATTTCGGCAACCAATTTTTTAAAATCGTCAATGGTGCCAAATTCGGGGTTTATTCCCGTGTAGTCCTTTATTGAATAATAGCTTCCCAGCGAACCCTTTCGGTTTAACTCACCAATGGGCGAAATAGGCATGAACCACAAGATGTCAACTCCCATTTCCTTGAGCCTGTCAAGGTGCTCGGCAAATGCTGCAAATGTTCCCTCCGGGGTGTATTGCCTAACGTTTACCTCGTAAATGTTGGCATTTTTGCTCCACTCTGGGTGGTTAACCGTGGTGGTGGGCAAGCTATGGCCGGTTGTATTTGCTTGTTTGCTTCCGCATGACGATGCAATTAAGCCCAAGATCACAAATAAAGCCAGAATCAAGTTCAATTTGTTAGTTTGCATTTTCTTTTTGGTTTAGATTAGATAATTAGGACGAATTTTCCTGTTAATGTAATAGTCTAAATTCATCGGGGTAATGTTGTATTCTTGATCAAACAAAAGCGACGAAATTAGGAAGTCGGCCGTTGACCTGTTGCACGCGGTTGGTATGTTATAAAGCACCGTGATACGCAAAAGCGCCTTAACATCAACGTCATGGGCTTGAGGTTGCATCGGGTCCCAGAAGAAAACCATCATGTTAATTTTTCCCTCTGCTATCAAGGCTCCCAACTGCTGGTCGCCTCCAAGGGGGCCCGATTTTAGTTTGGTAATGGTTATGGATTCTTCCAATTGGCGGGTTTCTGAGTTTTTCAGGGCTTCCTCCACTAGCATACCAGTTGTTCCGGTGCAAAACAAATCCATGTTCTTAAAAGACTGACGATTGTATTTTAGCCAATCAATCAAATCTTGTTTTCGGTTGTCATGTGCAACAAGCGCTATTCTCTTTCTGGTCATTTTTTCAAATCCAATTAAAATTATCTTGCCAATAAAACTTCAAAAGTATTGGGTTGGAGGGTAGCGGTGAGTTTTTCGCCGGAAATTTCGAAAAACGAATCGAAAATACCGGCGAATTTCTTGTCTGCCAAATGTTTTGGCAAATCGATAACTACAGAAATTGGCTGGCGGCTTTTGTTGAATAAAACCACTGCCGAGTTATTGAAATACGTGCGCGAGTATGCCCAAAAACCATCTGACACCGATAAGGTTTTAAAGTCGCCAAAAATAAAAGCAAGGTTTTCTTTCCTGAGGTTAGTTAGTTTTGTTGTAGTATTGAGCAACCACCTTTGCCTTTTGGTGAGATTGTCGAATATCATTGGACGACGACTATCCGGGTCGCTTGCCCCGGGTATTCCAATCTCATCGCCATAGTAAATAACAGGCACCCCTGGTATTGTCATTATGAAAGCCGTGAGCGAGGCCAGCTTGTTGTATCCCAATGAATCGCCAACCCCCACTTCTCTTGCCCATCCTGCCTCAATCTGGTTTTCGTCAAAACGCAAGCCGCCACCTGCAAGGCTGATGAACCGCGCCATGTCATGGTTGCCGGTAATATTACCCATCATGTTTTGAAATCCGTACTGGCTCAAGCTTTGATGGAGCGAAGCATTTAGTATTTGAAATGAAGTTTTATCAATTGCAAAAACCGTTCGTGAGTCAAAATAAAGGTTGAAGTCAAACTGCCCATCTAGCAAACCGCTCCCCACGTAACTCCCAATTAGCTCTCTGTTTCCAAAAGTTTCACCAATTTGAAAAAGCCTTTTGCCGTTGGGAATCATGTATTCCTCTTTCAGCTTTGCGGTAAGGGCCCTCCAAAATTCATGAGGCACGTGTTTGGTGGCATCGTGTCTGAAACCGTCAAGGTTGTATTCTGTTATCCAGAAAAACGCACTGTCAACCATTGTTTTTATTACTTCCGGGTTAGAAAAATCGAGGCTGGGCAGAAAATCATCAAACCAGGTTGTTAGCCTTTGCTCGTCCCACAGCCTGATGTTTTTACGACCGTCGGGGAGGTCAAGGGTTGTTGCATAATGCGGATTGTTTACAATAAGCGGATTGTTTTTGTGAACGTGGTTAGACACGAAATCGAGCATAACGCTCATGTTGTTGGCGTGGGCTGTTTCAACCATGCGGCGCATGGCAGCGTCACTGCCAAATCTATGGTCAACCTTGGTTAAGGCAATTGGCCAGTAGCCGTGGTATCCGGTAAATTTTCTTTTTGGCTCCGGAAACTCGATGTAGGCTTCAAGTGGGTTCTGCGCAATTGGCGAAAGCCATATTGTGTTTATGCCAAGCCTTTGAAAATAACCATCTTCAATTTTTTTTGTTATACCTTCAATATCTCCACCCCAAAAGTTTACCCGGTCTGCCACTTCGGGGTCTTTTACCGGATTGTCGTTGTTGGGGTTTCCGTTCTTGAACCTATCAACCATCATGAAATACAACATGGTTGCCTCCTTGTCTTGGCGAGTGAGTTGATCAGGGCAATTTACGGGCTTGCCTTTTTGAATTGGAATAAGCAGGTCGTTTGAAGGCCCATCTTGGTTTTGTGCAAATACCCTTATGTAGCTCCTGTGGAGTTTTCTTGCATCGGCCGGAATGGTAATTTTAATGGTTCCATCGTCCTTTTTCGATATGCTCGATTCGGGGAGTTGGAAGTTTTGCCAAAGGGCCATGATTTCTGTAGGGTTGTTGGTTGAAGAAACCTCAATCTTGCTGCCCGATTGTGATTTTGGAGTGAGGTGTGGTGTTAGTTGGCGGTTAATTCCAGGTATTGACAATAGCGAGTTAACCCCGCCAATGTTGTTGTCAACTGTTTCGGGGTTGTTTGGGTCGGTAATTTCGCGGCCATCAACAACCAGCTTGTAATGGTAATAACCCGGGGTGAGGTTTAGGCGAACCATCCATTGCCCGTCAACAAGATGCAATGGCACAGAAGACCAATTGCTCATATCTCCTCTCATGAAAACCGACGAGTATCTGTTTGCCCCTTGGTCGAAGATAAAATCGTGGCGTACCTTTTGGCTCCTTTGCAAAAGCAGGCTGTAACTATTGTCTCCCAACCAAACGTTTATCAACGAAACAAAAGGTGGTGTATTTTCTCTCCGGAAAATTTTTAATGAAGTTTTATCTTCAGAAAGCCAAAAAACAAGCTCGGGAGTACCGGTTACCGAATCAATTTTTTGCAAACTCGAGGGCCTGAAATAGTCTGCAAGCTCCAACACGGTCGTGTCGCCCTGGAGGGTAATGGGCGAGGCAAGTCCGAAAACATCCCCACCGTCATTAAAAATTGGCCTGCTGCACCCAAAGGCAATCAACCCGAGGAGAAGCGCTGTTAGCAAGGTTAATCTTTTCATTGTTTCTTGAAATTAGAAATGTTAAATCAGTTACCAGAAATGTTTTGACTGTCGGCCAAGGGGATAACTCGGGCAAAAATTTAGTTTAAGATTCTTTAAGAACCGTAACAAGGACCTTTTCAATTAGTTTCTTGCTTACCTGCGAAATTCTGAACCGCAAGCCTTCAATGGTTATTTCTTGCCCTTTTTTGGGTATGGTTTCGAGGTGGTTCAAAATAAACCCGCCAAGGGTGTTGTATTCATCCGATTCCGGAATCTGAAAACTATACTTCTCGTTGAGGTAATCTATTTCGAGGCGCGCTGAAAGTATGTATTCGCCCTGGCCTAATTCCCTTTCAAGGAGGCTTTCAAAATCGTGCTCGTCGTCTATCTCGCCAAAGATTTCCTCCATGATATCTTCAATGGTAATGATTCCAGAGGTTCCACCAAACTCGTCAACCACCACTGCAATGCTTTTCTTTTGCTTTATTAGCCTGTCAAAAAGTTTTTTGATCAACATTGTTTCGGGAACAAGTGCCAGTGGTTTGATTATCTCCGCTATTTCTTTAGGCTTCTTGAACAAATCGTATACATGCAGGTAGCCAATGATGTTGTCAATGGAATTTTTGTAAACCAACACCTTTGAATGGCCCGTTTTGGAAAGTACCTGGCGAATTTTTTCTGGCTTCTCGGTATGTGCCACGGCCACTATTTCGGTGCGGGGCGTCATGCATTCGCGCACTTTTATGTCGGGAAACTCAATTGCATTTTTAAAAAGCTGCAGGTCCCTGGCTTCATCGTTGGGGGTGCCTGAAGCTTCGCCGTATTCTCTCAAAAAATTATCAATGTCAACAAAATCAAACCCCCTTTTTTGGTCATCGATGTCCATTTGGAAGAATAGTTTGAGAAAAAACCGCGATATTCCAATTGTTATAACAACCAAAGGGTACGTTGCCAAATATACAATGTAAACCGGAAAAGAAAAAATCCCGAACAAGCGATTTGGGTTTATCCTGAATAATACCTTGGGCAAGAACTCGGCAAAAACCAAAATAATCGTTGACGAAATTATTGTTTGCCCCAAGAAAACCGAAAATTCGGTATTTACCCCAACAGGCAATACCCTATGCAGAAATGGTTCGAGAATTATGGCTATTGATAAACCGTAAACTACCAGGGCAAGGTTGTTTCCAACGAGCATCGCGGAAATGAAATTCGAATCGGAGTGCACAATTCTTGCAAGAAGGCGTGAGGAGAACCCACCCGTTTTCTTGTCAACCTCAAACTTTAACTTGTTGGCCGAAACAAAAGCAATTTCCATACCCGAAAAAAAGGCGGAAAGCAAAAGAGCCAAAAGTATAAGATGGTATTCGTTCACTTTTTGTTTTTTGCAAAATTAGTTTTTTTTGACATATCCAGTAAGGTTTTAGGGTTTGTAGCCCCGGTAAGTTTACAAGTTGGGTTCCCGGCATTAATTGTCCAAATCAACAATCGTTAGTCGTTAATCAATCGGCTTTTTTTTCTACTTTTGCTCTTCGCAAAAAGCCTGACTTTTTGTGTAATGCCAAATGGCGGCGAGTGCCTAAATAAAAGTAAGTTTGGTTCGTTTGGAAATGCCAAATGAATGGTTTGTTCAAATAATTTAAACATGAAAATTTCGTACTCTTGGCTTAAAAGATACGCCGATATTACAGAAACCCCTTTAGAACTCGCCAAAATCCTTACCGATTGTGGGCTTGAGGTTGAAAGCATCGAACAATTTGATAGCGTAAAGGGTGGGCTCAACGGAGTTTTTGTTGGCGAGGTTATTTCTTGTTGCAAGCACCCCGATGCCGATAAACTGTTTGTGACAAGAGTCGATATAGGGACTGGCAAACTATTGCCCATGGTGTGCGGTGCATCCAACGTGGCGAAAGGGCAAAAAGTGCTGGTTGCCACGGTGGGCACAACTGTAAACACCAATTCGGGGCCTGTCGAGCTCAAAAAAGTTAAGATAAGGGGCGAGGTATCCGAAGGCATGATTTGTGCCGAAGACGAGCTGGGGTTAGGAAACTCACACGAAGGAATAATGGTTTTGCCACCAGACGCTCCCGTTGGTCAAGAAGCATCAAAATACTTCAACGTAACTACCGATTACGTTTTCGAAATAGGCCTCACACCCAACCGTATTGATGCAGCGTGCCACATCGGGGCTGCCAGGGATATAGTGGCATCTGTAAACCAATCGAAAGGAAAAGGAACCCTGAAACTAAAATATCCTTCGGTCGATGGGTTTAAACCCGACAATAACCACCTTCCAATTCAGGTAAAGGTTGAAGATACAGATGCATGTCCGCGATATAGTGGCGTGACCATTTCTGGCTTAGAGGTTAAAGAATCGCCACAATGGTTAAAATCAAAATTGCTTGGCATCGGTCAAAAACCCATAAACAACGTCGTTGATGTAACCAATTTCGTTCTTCACGAAACCGGCCAACCATTGCATGCATTTGATGCGAAGCAGGTAAAGGGCAGCAAGGTGGTTGTCCGAAAAGCCCCAGCGGGTGCTCCATTCGTAACCCTCGACGGTGTGGAAAGACAACTTACCGGGCATGATCTCATGATTTGCAACGCAGAAGATTTTATGTGCATTGGAGGTATTTTGGGAGGAATGTTTTCGGGGGTTACTGCCCAAACAACTGCCATATTTTTGGAAAGCGCCCATTTCAACCCGGTTACCATTCGCAAATCATCAAAGCACCACGGCCTAAAAACCGATGCTTCCTTCAGGTTCGAGAGGGGCTCCGACCCCGAAGCTACAGTTTACGCACTAAAAAGGGCGGCAATGTTGATAAAAGAAGTTGCCGGTGGCGAAATTTCGTCCGAAATTGTTGACGAGTACCCCGTACCAGCTCATCCTGCTGTTGTTGAGTTTAACATTGATAGGGCAGCGGTATTAATTGGAAAGAAAATCTCTCACGTTGAGGTTCTGGAAATTTTCGAAAACCTCGACATAAAGGTTCTCGAAAAAAGGGGCGATGTTTTGATCCTTTCCATACCAACCTACCGCGTTGACGTAACCCGCCAGGCCGATGTCATTGAAGAGATTCTGCGCATTTACGGCTTCAATAGCGTTGAGGTGCCCGAAAGGTTGATGTCATCGGTGGTGGCAACGCCAAAGCCTGACAAGGAGCAATTGCAAAACATTGTTTCGGACTTGCTTGCAGCCAGGGGCTTCAACGAAATAATTAACAACTCCTTGACCAAAAGCGAGTATTTCACGAAAAATGGATTTAGCAATGATGCTTCCATAAAGATTCTTAACCCTTTGAGCCAAGACCTAAATGTGTTGCGGCAATCGCTTCTGTTTGGCGGACTCGAAACAATACTATACAATCAGAATAGGAAAGAACTCAACTTGAAGCTCTTCGAATTCGGGAAGATTTACCAAAAAGACAACTCCGTGGAGGCACCTGCCCACCCGCTTGAGCCTTTCAAGGAGAATATGCAGTTGTCAATTTTTGTTACAGGAAACAAGATGCCCGAAACTTGGAGCGTGAAGGAGACCAAAAGCGATTTCTTTGACATTAAGTCAGAGGTCCTTGCCGTGCTCGCCAAGTTGGGATTTGAAGGGCAAGAAATAAAACTAAAGGATGACGAGCTGGACCCGATTTTCGAATACGGCGCCAACCTTTTCCTTGAAAAGAAAAAAATAGCATCGTTGGGGTTGGTCAAGAAATCTATTACCAAGGAGGCTGACATCAAGAATCAAGTTTTTCATGCAATCATGCATTGGGAAACCATTGTTGAGGCCAAGGCAAGCAGCGAAATTCAATACAAGGAAATTCCAAAGTTCCCTGAGGTTAGGCGCGATTTGGCCCTCTTGATTGACAATTCGGTTAAGTTTTCTGAAATTGAAAAAATCGCCTTCGAAGTTGAAGGATTTTTGCTCAAAAACGTGGGGCTTTTCGACATTTACCACGACAAGAGCCTAGGCGAAAACAAAAAGTCGTATGCCGTGAGCTTCACCCTGTTGGATGCCGAAAAAACCCTCACCGACAAGGTAATTGACAAAACCATGGAAAAGTTGATCGAAAGTTACAAAAAGCGCCTGGGAGCGGAGATACGGTAGGTTTCAGTGAATAGTGTACAGTGAACAGTTAAGAACTAAGAGTGAATAGTGAATAATTGACACTGGACAATTGACAATTAAAAATTACGAACCTGGCGAAGCGATCTCACGACCAGAGGGAGTAATTACGAATTACGAAAAAAAAGTTTGAGAATTACAATTAATGACAACCAATGACGGCGAAGCCAAATGACCAAAAATGACCCTTAACTAACCCTCTCAACAACTCAACCCGAAACTTCTTAAACTTTTTAAACTTTTCAACTTCTAATTTTCTCATGTTCTGGATAGACACACACACGCATTTGTTTTTGGAGGAGTTTGACGCCGACCGTACCGAGGTGGTGCAAAGGGCGATAAGCGCTGGCGTGGATGTGATGATTATGCCAAACGTGGATGTTTCTACCGTTGATTCCCTTCTGAAGACCGCGAGCAGCTTCCCGAATAACTGTTTGCCAATGATGGGGCTGCACCCAACATCCGTAAAGGAAGACTACAAAGAACAACTTGAAGAAATAGAAGAATTGCTCCGAACCAAGAAGTTCATCGCCGTTGGCGAAACCGGGATAGACCTATACTGGGACAAGTCATTTTTCAAGCAACAAGTTGAGTCATTTAAAATGCAAATAGAACTTGCGCTTGAACTTTCGCTGCCAATTGTTGTACATTCGCGCGAGTCGCTGCAAGAAATTTTCGACGTGCTTGAACCATACGAGGGAAGAGGCCTGACAGGTGTCTTTCACTGCTTCCCTGGCAACATACAACAAGCCGAAAAGGTATTAGATATGGGCTTTGTGCTTGGTATTGGTGGTGTGGTTACATTCAAAAATAGTATGATGGGCAAGGTTGTGAAACACGTTGGCCTGGAGCATTTGGTGCTAGAAACCGACTCGCCCTACCTGGCACCTGTTCCCCACAGGGGCAAGCGCAATCAAAGTGCCTACATACCGCTTGTAGGACAAAAAGTTGCAGAAATAGCTGGGCAATCGGTGGCAAAAGTTGCCGAGGTTACGACCAATAATGCGAGGCAGGTTTTTGGTATTTGAAAAAGCCCTATTTTTGAGCAATGTTTTCACAAGGAAAAACCATTTTCTATGAGAGCCATCATCTTTACATTTTTTTTTGCTACAACGATTATCCTAAATGGGCAGACCTCATACCAACCAGGTTTTTTTGTTGACAACCAAGGTAATAGAACCGAAGGCTTTGTTTTTAACCAAGACTGGAGAAGGAATCCTACCTGGTTTTATTTCAAGGCAACCGATGACTCGCCATCTCAAAGAATGGAAATGCACGGTGTTAGTGAGTTTGGTGTTTACAATTTTTTCAGGTATGTAAGGGCTACTGTTGATTGCGATACTTCTCCAATCGAGTTCCAAAATCTTTCTGCTGAGGCTGATCCTGTGTGGGCATCGGGTACGTTTTTCTTGAAAGTTGAGGTTGAAGGACCTGCCTCGCTTTATTCCCTTCAAGGTAACTCTTTTTTGTTCTTCTTTTCAACCGCCGACAATCCCATTACCCAATTGGTTTACCAGCAATACCACGTTGGTAGTGATGCTGCTGCAAGAATTGTGGCATCCAACCGCTCATTCTTCCGACAGCCTTACAGCTACGTAAATTGCAACAATCACGATGTTTCGTGCTTTCACCAACTCGACTACAGCATTTCGCAATTGAGTCGGGTATTTGAGGAACATAATAACTGTCTCGGCGAAGGCTCCATAGTTTACTCGAATTTATCCAATAAGAAGCGAAAGGTTTTTTCTCTGTTGGCATCTGCAGGTTTTATTCACCCTTCAGTAACCGTAAATCACCCCTTTTCTCAAGCACGTACTGCTGATTTCGGCTCTCAAACCAGTCTTTCTTTCAAAGTTGAAGGCGAATTTCTTCTCCCTTTTCATGTGAACGCCTGGAGTGTACCTTTTGGGGTTTTCAACACAAAATACGAGGCAGAGGTAACTGAGGGTTGTCATTTAAAAAGAATTAGTTTGAATTCAACTGCCGCATTGTTGGGTTTTAGGCGTTACTTTTTCATTAACCCAAACCTAAATCTTTACGCAAATGTTTTTTTTAACTTTTATCCCACAAAACCCTCTTCTTCATATCTCTTTGTTTCCGAAGCTCTCGGCCAAGAATTTCTAGTTTCAGGTAATTTTTCTTTTTGAGTTGGCATAAATGTATTGAGGTTTAATTTGGAGCCAAGGTTTTTTTCAAAAAGAGTTCATCGCGGTGGGGCCGAGGGTAGGTAAAAAATGTTTTCTGTTTTTGCTGGGGTAAGGCTTTTTTAAACCAAGTTTGAATTGGATTTGCATTTTTCTTTTTATGACAAAAAACCAACCATCCATCCTAATCATTTACACCGGCGGCACCATTGGTATGGTCGAAGACAGTGCCACTGGAGTTTTGAGCCCTTTTGATTTCGAACATCTAACCGATGCAATACCGGAGCTCAAGCGTTTCAAGTGCAACCTCGAAAGCATTTCCTTCGATCCGGTTATTGACTCCAGTAACATGACTCCCAAAGTGTGGGTAAAGCTGGCACGAATAATCGAAGAAAGTTACGACAGGTTCGACGGTTTCGTAATATTGCACGGTTCCGACACCATGTCTTACACGGCCTCGGCCTTGAGCTTTATGCTCGAGAATTTGTCAAAGCCCGTTATACTTACTGGCTCGCAATTGCCCATAGGTGTGATTCGCACCGATGGCAAGGAAAACTTTATCACTTCCGTGGAAATTGCCTCCGCAAGAATCAACGGCAAGCCCATAGTACCCGAAGTTTGCATTTATTTTGAATACCAGCTTTACCGGGGTAATCGAACGCATAAATTCAACGCCGAGCACTTCGAGGCTTTCCGCTCGGTAAACTACCCTGTACTTGCCAGGGCGGGTGTTTCAATCAAGTACGATTTCTCTGCTATTCATCATGCCAAAGATCAAGAATTCCGGATTTTCACCAATCTCGACACCAATGTTGCAATACTTAAAATATTTCCCGGCATTTCGGAAGCCGTTGTAAGGGCAACCCTAAATATTGCAGGCCTCAAAGCGCTTGTCTTCGAAACCTACGGCGCCGGTAATGCCCCTACTCAGCCTTGGCTTATCAATTTGCTCGGCGATTCGATTAAAAACGGCCTGATAGTTTGTAATGTTACCCAGTGTAGGGGAGGAGCGGTAGAAATGTCTAAATACGAAACGGGTAGAGCCCTGGAAAAAATCGGTATGGTAAGCGGCCGAGATATAACCACCGAGGCAGCTATTACAAAGTTGATGTACCTGCTCGGAAACAACTACTCAATAGAGAAGGTTAAACAATACTTTCAAAAACCACTGCGCGGCGAAATGGCAATGGCAGGGCGATTTGACTTGGTGTAGGTTAAGTAGAGGGCTTGGCTCTACCTACTCTTCGTCAATAACCTCGATTTGGTCAATAACAATATACGACCCCGGAAATTCGTGTGAAATATGGTTCAAAAAACGTTGGGCGTCGATGCGGGTTTTAAAGTTACCTACCCTTAGTTTAAAGTCAGGAGCATCGTAGGTAACGTAAGATTTAACATTTGGATATCTTGAATTGAAAGCTGATTGCCTTCCAAAAATCCTTTGCCTCGACTGGGCCCCACCTTCGGAGGTGATTTGAATCCTAAAGCCCCTAATGCCGTCCTTTCTCTCCACAACCTCGCGGTGCGCGCAAAGCAACAGCTCTATTGCTGGATCTTGCATAACCTTAACTCTAAGCCTAATTTGGTTATTGCAGGCCGAGAAATGAGTGTTTTGAGCGAAGCTAGTACCCGCCGTGACGATTAAAACCAAAAAAGCAAACAAGATCTGCTTCATAAAGCATGATTTTCACAAAAGTAAGAAAAAATCACGTCAGTACCAAAAACCTTTCGCCGTTTTTTCTAAGAAAATCAATATTGGCTTAATGTGTGTGGTCTAATATGCTCTTGCAAAAACAACTCTTTGGGTGGAAGGCTTGCCTGAAAAAATGCAGTTTCCTTCTTCCTTGTCGTTATTAAGCGGTATGCACCTGATGGTTGCCTTGGTTGCATCCTTGATCTTTTGCTCGGTTTCGGCTGTGCCATCCCAATGCGCAAGGACGAACCCCCCTTGATCGTCAAGTATTTCAACAAACTCCTCCAAACTGTTGGCAACCCTGGTGTTTTCCTCCCTGAATTTTAACGCTTTTTGAAACAGGTTATTTTGTATTTGGTCGAGCAACGAAACCACGTGGTCGCCAATATTGGCAAATGGGCAGAGCTCCTTTTGAAGGGTGTCGCGCCTTGCTATTTCCAAGGTGTTGTTTTCAACATCACGAGGGCCAATTGCTATGCGTACGGGCACACCCTTGAACTCGAATTCAGAAAACTTCCAGCCGGGTTTGTAAGTGTCCCTGTCGTCAAATTTTACCGAAATTCCTTTTTCGGCGAGTTTTTTTCTTGCCAAATCACATCTCTCGAATACAAGGGCCTTTTCGTCATCGTTGCGGTAAATGGGCACTATTGCAACTTGTATCGGGGCAAGTTTAGGCGGCAATACTAGGCCGTGGTCGTCGGAGTGGGCCATTATTAGTGCCCCCACAAGCCTTGTTGATACGCCCCATGATGTTGCCCAAACGTGTTCAAGCTTTCCTTCGCTACTGGTGAACTTTACATCAAAAGCCTTGGCAAAATTTTGCCCCAAAAAGTGAGATGTTCCTGCTTGCAATGCCTTTCCATCTTGCATCAAGGCTTCAATACAATACGTTTCAACCGCACCGGCAAAACGTTCGTTGGCCGATTTGGTGCCTTTCAAAACAGGTATTGCCATAAAGTTTTCGGCAAAATCTGCATAAACCTCCAGCATTCTTTCGGTTTCTTCAATGGCTTCTTGTTCGGTGGCATGGGCGGTGTGCCCCTCTTGCCAGAGGAACTCCGAAGTGCGCAAAAACATTCTGGTGCGCATTTCCCATCTCACCACGTTGGCCCATTGGTTTATGAGTATGGGTAAATCGCGGTATGACTGAATCCATTTTCTGTACGTGTCCCAAATAATGGTTTCGGATGTTGGCCTGATAATCAACTCCTCCTCGAGCTTGGCAGTTTCATCAACCACAACACCCTTGCCGTTGGGGTCGTTCTTTAGCCTGTAGTGTGTAACCACGGCACACTCTTTGGCAAATCCTTCAACGTGGTCGGCCTCCTTGCTCAAGAATGATTTCGGAATGAATAACGGGAAGTAGGCATTTGAGTGCCCGGTGTCCTTAAACATCTTGTCAAGTGCAGCTTGAATCTTTTCCCATATGGCATACCCGTAAGGCTTAATGACCATACAACCCCTAACTGCCGAATTCTCGGCCAAACCAGCCCTTTGAACTATGTCGTTGTACCATTTTGAATAATTTTCCTCGCGCGTCGAAAAATCTTTTGCCATAACCCTGTTTTTGGTATAGAATTTGCAATCAAAATACTGAAAATCGGCGCAAAATTACTAAAATTATGCCACTTAAGAATTTTTACTAACTTTGTTTGATAAACAAAAACCATGGAGGATTTGTCATGAAAACCATTTTTAAACTGACTTTTGTGGTACTCCTGGCTCTGGCAGGATGTTCTACATCGTATTACTCCACCCGAACCATTGATGATGTGTACTACACACCCAGACAAACAAGGGTAACCACGGTAGTTACAGAAACCAAAACAATCCAATATGCTGAACCAGCAACCCAATTGGTTTATGCAGAGGAAACCGAAGATTATTATTACAACGATGAAGATTCGGCAACCTACTACGATGATGGTGAACTAGAATACGTTAACCAACCCGTTACTAAGAATTTTTACGATTATTCATACTCCGCACGTATCCGAAGGTTTCACCGCCCGAACAACAATTGGTCGTATTACGATCCTTGGTACACGAATATGTACTGGTATTCACACAATCCTCACTACTATGGTGTTAGCATTTATATGGGTTACGGCTCACTGGGCTATCACTATCCCGGATTTTCGGTTTTTCATCCAACCTTTTCGTGGCACAACTGGCACACCCCGTTTTTCTACAGCTATCACAGGCCTTGGCACTCGTGGGGCAGTTGGAGCCGTTGGAACTCTTGGTTTAGATGGAACCACTGGGCTGGACATCATCATTGGGGACATTGGAGCCACAATTTTTGGAGCGGATATCACCTAGGTTTTAACCAAGGGTTTCACGCTGGTTTGCACCATGGTTGGTGGTCCCCCTACACCTTTCAATACAACTATAACAGTTTTGACCGTAGCAACTATTTTTATGGCCACAGGGATGCCACAGGAGGTAGGATTAATTTAGGCAGGGATGGATCCGGAAAGGGCTTGTTTGCTTCAGAATTTGAGCGGGCAAGGATTGAAAGGCCATCTGAATTTCGCCACAACAGGGAAGGAAGGACGGAACGTGGAGGTCGCGATTCCAATTCGCGCGATGAAAGAACAGGCACTTCTACCCGCGCCGAACGTCCGGAAGCGGCCCGTGAGACCCGTCCCGAAACTCGCCCCGAGCGTCAGGAATCAACCCGTGATGACAGAACCGGTACCTCGACTCGCACCGAGCGCCCCGAAGCTCGCCCGGTTGCCCGCCCCGAGCGTCAGGAATCAACCCGTGATGATAGAACCGGTACCTCGAACCGCCCCGAGGCTGCCCGCGAGGCGCGGCCCGCAACCAGGCCCCAAGCCCCTGAAGCACCCCGCCCCGAGCGCCCCAGCGTAGAAAGAGAGGATAATAACATTCAACAACAAAGAATTGAAAGGCCACTTAACACACCTGCACGAACCAGTGAACCTCCTCAAAGAGAGAGGCCAAGGACTTACACGCCACCACAACAGCAACAGCCCTCGAGCAACAGAGAGTATAGCAGGCCGCAAACCGAAAGGCAGCCTACAGCAAGCCCTCCCAGCCAAGCAGCCCCTTCAAGAACCGAAAAAAGACAAAGTGAACCTCCTAGATCGGCAGCACCTAATTACACACCCAGTAGCACCCCGCAGAGGTCATCACCCAGTTATACCCCGAGCAGCAGCCCCTCCAGAGAGTCTTCAACCCCGTCAAGGTCAAGCGGTAGTTCTTCCTCGTCGAGCGAAAGGGGAGGAAGCGGAAGGAGGGAATAGTATTCTTTATTCTGCTCGCCTAACACAATACCTCCCAATGTTGTTTTTCGGGAGGTTTTTTTAAACCAAAACTCATCAAATTTGAGTATTTCAAAGCAACATTACAGGCAAAGGATAAAATCAGTATTGCTTCAAACAAACTAAAATATTGGCACGATGAAAAAGATAATTTTGGCACTTGCGGGTTTCGTCATGTTTACCATGCTTGGCATGGCTCAAAACGAGGCCGATGCTTTAAGGTACTCACACCTCTTGCATGGTGGAACCGCACGCTTTATTGGCCTAGGAGGTGCATTTGGCGCCCTTGGCGGGGATTTTTCAACCATTTCGGCCAACCCCGCTGGACTTGGAATATATAGGAGGCAGTTGGAAGTTTCAATTACACCTGCATTTGAAATGCAAAACGTTGAAGCCAACTTTTATGGCACGAGCGTTGATGACTCTAAAAACAAACTCAGGATTGGTAGCTTGGGGCTTGTATATAGCGCTCCGGTGGCCAACCGCGACTGGAGGAGTTTTACTTTTGGCGTGGGAATTAACCAGTTGGCCAGTTTTGACAGACGTCAAACAATTCAAGGCTCCAATAGCCGAAGTTCGCTCATGACTGACTTCTTGCACCGGGCCAACCAACAGGGTAATGTTGCAAATCTAAGCGATTTTAACACGGGTCTTGCCTATGATACATGGTTGCTTGGCCGAAATGCCGGTGGTTTCTTCATAGATCTTGACAACTTCTTTTTTGCTAACGGAGGTTCGGTGTTTCAAAGGCAAAGGATAATTAGCTCGGGATACCTTAATGAATTTGCAATGGCCGTAGCCGGTAATTACAGAGACAGGTTGTTTATTGGAGCTACCGTTGGGATTCCAATAATCAGTTACAACGAATCGTCAACTTTTTTCGAAAAGTACGAAAAGGGACCCGATGATATCTTCAATTCACTAACCTACACCAACTCGCTTGACGCAAGAGGAACTGGAATAAACCTCAAGTTAGGTGCAATTTATCGAGTTTCGGACATGATTAGGCTTGGTGCCTCGTTACATACCCCCACTTTGTTTAGCATTGAGGAAACCTACAACGCAAGCATGAGGTCGGACCTGAATATCAACGACCCTAGTTATAAAAAGTTTGCCGAGCCAGACAAACCGGGTCGGTTTAACTACGAACTTACCACTCCCTTAAAGGCCTCCGCTAGTTTGGGATTAGTGTTTGGCAGTTATGGGTTGTTGAGCTTTGATTATGAGTTTGTAAATTTTTCAGGCACGAAACTAAGATCCGACAACTACAGTTTTTCGATTGAAAACAATATTATAAGCCAAACTTTTACCAAACAGCATAATTTACGTGTTGGTGGCGAAGTCAATCTTTTCCCACTTGTTTTGCGCGGAGGCGTGGCCTACTACTCCAGTCCTCTGAACAACGGGCAGATTTCTGACCAAATGGTCTTATCGGGCGGGCTTGGGTTTAGGTCCGAAAATTATTTCATTGACTTTGCCTTCAGTAGAAGTGTTTTTGATCAAAATTTTTTCATTTACGATTCAAAATTCGTAAATTCTGCCAAGTTGGATAACACAAGCGGAAGAATTGTTTTGACCGTTGGCTACAGACTTTAATTATGGGAATTTGTTGCAGCACCAATCTTTTTATAGTTGCACGTTTGTTTTATTGGGTAACTTCGCAGCAAAAAGCATCGCTCCACAATTCGCTAAAGGTAAATGAGCCATAATGGGGTTGCAATAGTTATACTTAACTGGAACGGCAGGAGTTTCTTGCAGAAGTTCTTGCCGTTGGTTATTTTACACTCTCCAAAATGGGTGAGCATCGTGGTGGCCGACAACGGCTCCACCGACGATTCAGTAGGTTTATTAAAGAGCCAGTACCCGAAAGTTAGAATCATTGAACTCGAAAAAAACCAAGGCTACTCCGGAGGTTACAACATGGCCCTGCAACAGGTTGAGGCCGAATACTATGTTTTGCTCAATTCTGACCTGGAGCTCACCCAAAATTGGCTTGAACCACTTATTGATTACCTGGAAAACAACAAACAAACTGCTGCGGTACAACCTAAAATACTGTCGTGGCACGAAAGAGAATATTTCGAGTATGCCGGGGCATCAGGTGGATTTATTGATCTTTTTGGATTTCCATTTTGCAGGGGACGAATTTTAAATATTCTGGAAAAAGATAATGGCCAATACGACGATTCCTCTGAGGTGCTATGGGCCACGGGTGCCTGTCTGGTTGTTCGGTCAGAAGCATTTTGGCAGGGAAATGGGTTTGACGAGAGATTTTTTGCCCACTTCGAAGAAATTGACCTTTGCTGGAGGTTGAAAAATATGGGGTACAGTGTCGTGGCAGTGCCTCAATCGGTGGTTTACCACGTTGGAGGAGGTACACTTCCGAATATTAACCCCTTAAAAACATTCCTAAACTTTCGAAACAGCCTGTGGTGCATCACCAAGAACCTCCCAGGCAGATTTTATTATCCCTTGCTGCCAATTCGACTTTCGATGGATGTTGTCGCTGCCTTTGTGTTCCTTTTTAAAGGGCAGACACGAGACTTCTTGGCCGTTTTCAAAGCCCATTTCGCCTTTTTTGCCAACTTCATGAAATTGCGGAGGGAAAGCCAAGGTAGGCCGAGCAAACTTACCAAGGGCATACTTCGCGGAAGTATAGTTTTTTGCAGGTTTTTTGGAGGCAAAAAAGTGTTTTCCAAACTTAACATACAAAAAATGGGGTTTTAATTTTTGTTAAAGTCATTGGGGGGGGTCAATAACAACCATATTTGGCCAACAACCCAGACCTAAACGAGCAAAATGTTGATCTAAATCCGATCCCGTTTACACCCCACTAGGTAATTGGCAAAACAAGAAACCTAAAGGCACAATAAATGTAAATCATTGCTTGTTTCATGTAAATCGTTAACTCGGTACTTGATTTGCCTGACTTCTCGCCTACTTCACCATGTAGGTTCTCAACCTTCTGAAATACAAAACAATAATTTGCCGTAAAAGCCTCCAAGGGCAATTTTATTAGTTAGAATGATTTTAAATTAGGAGCAACTGTTTAAAAATGGAGCAAAACTGTTTGTCAAGTAAAAATATATGAATATTTTTGGTGCCCTAAATTTCAACTATCCCCTTTTAATAAATCAAAACCAAAAAACTATGGTAGAAACAAAAGACCTCGTTCGGGAAATTGCTGCCAAGTACGGCAACACCAAAGAAAGCCTGTTGCCTATCTTGCAGGAAATAGTAGCCCGAAACCGTTTTATCACCGACAACGACATTGTTGACATTGCCAACGTGCTCGATTTATCGGCTGCCGAAATTTATGGGACAGCCTCTTTTTTCACCTTTCTGGACACGGAGAAGAGAGGCAGGTTAGTTATAAGGGTTTGCAGGTCAATTATAGCAGTGATGAAGGGCAAGCAGGAAATAGTTAGCGCAATTTCTGACATGCTTAAAATCAAAGTTGGCGAAACTACTCCCGATGGTATGTTTACACTTCTCGAAACCAACGACATTGGTTGGAGCGACCAAGAACCAAGCATGCTCATCAACGATGACGTTTATACCAATCTTACCCCCGAAAAGACCATGGAAATAATCAAGTCGTACATGCAAGGGTAGTTTTTTCCAGTTCAAATCCTGAAAAACAAAGATATTATGAGCGAAAATAAAAAAATAAAAAAGGTTGACTACATCTTTGCCAAAGATACCCCGAGCATGGACATTCTGGCATCGACCCTCAAAAGAGACAAAGATCAGTTTATTAACGAGTTGATAAGTTCAGGCTTGAGGGGTCGCGGGGGAGCTGGATTTCCAACCGGATTGAAGTGGAAGTTCACCAAAGGTATTACCGGCTCCGAAAAGTACGTAATTTGCAATGCCGACGAAGGTGAGCCCGGCACTTTCAAGGATAGAGTGATATTGCAAGAAGTACCTTGCAAGGTTATTGCCGGTATGGCATTGTGCGGGCACATGATTGGATCGAAGCAGGGATTCATTTACCTCAGGGGCGAATATACGTGGATGAGGGCACACTTGCAGAATAAAATTGACGAGATGCACGAAGAGTTTAAGAAACTAAACCTTGACTTCACCGTGGAAATAAGGATGGGTAGCGGTGCCTACGTTTGTGGTGAGGAAACCGCCCTAATCGAGTCAATGGAGGGCAAGAGGGGCGAGCCAAGAAACAAACCGCCGTTTCCGGTGGTGTCTGGGTTTAGAAACAAACCAACTGTCGTAAACAACGTCGAAACCCTGGTTTATGCCTTGATCATTGCAAGTATTGGAGCCAAGCAGTTCAAGTCTTTGGGTACCGCAGATTCTGCCGGGTCAAAACTGCTTTCCGTATCAGGCGATACCCACAAGCCTGGAGTTTACGAACTCGAGCTTGGAATGAAACTATCAGACTTCGTTGATGAATTTGGCGATGGCGACACCAAGGCAGTTCAGGTTGGAGGGGCATCCGGGTTTTGTGTACCACGAAGGAAGTTTAAAGAAACAATCATTGGCTTCGAAGGTATTCCCACGGGTGGCTCAATGATGCTGTTTAACAGTCATAGGTCAATGTACAACGTGCTGCACAATTATCTCGAGTTCTTCAACGAAGAAAGTTGCGGACAATGCACCCCGTGCAGGGTTGGCTGCCAGCAGCTAATTCATGGAATAGAGGCAATAAAGAATAAGAAAAAGCCACCAAGGTATCTCAGCGATTTGGTAAGGCTCTCGGAAACCATGCGTATTTCGTCAAAATGCGGTTTGGGGCAATCAGTGGGCAACGGCTTCAAGTCTATCGTTGAGGAGTTTAAGGAAGAAATAATTTACTAAACCATAAACCACATTGACATGATTAACCTAAAGATAAATAATATTCCTGTAAGCGTTGAGGAGGGCACCACCATTTTAGATGCCGCCAAGAAGCTTAATTTCAGGATTCCCACTCTTTGTCATCACGAAGATTTGTGCGTTGCCGGAAACTGCCGTGTTTGTGTTGTAGAGCTCAAAGGGGTAAGAAACCTTCAGGCGGCCTGTGCTGCTTTGGTTTATGACGGCATGGAGATATTTACCAACAGCGAAAATGTTCGCAGGGTCAGGAAGCACATTGTAGAGTTGCTGCTCACCGAACACAATTCTGATTGCACCAAGTGTTACAAGAACGGAAAGTGCGAACTCCAAAACATGGCATCGGAATATGCCGTGGGCGACCATCCTTTCCTTGACTTGTTGCAGTTTCACAATTACAAGATCGACTATTCGTCGCCATCAATTGTCAAGGATGACAGCAAGTGCATTAGGTGCCAGCGCTGCGTTAGGGTTTGCACCGAGCTTCAGGAAGTATCGGCGATTGCAGTTGCAAACAAGGGCTTCGAGCAGAAGATTTCTACCTTTTTCGACAAGCCAATGTCAAACGTGGTTTGTACCAATTGCGGACAGTGCATAAATCGCTGTCCTACTGGGGCACTTATTGAGAGAAATTACATCGACGACGTTTTCGATGCCCTTTACGATCCTGGCAAACATGTGGTTGTGCAAACAGCTCCTGCCGTCCGGGTTGCCTTGGGCGAAGACCTTGGTATTGATGTTGGCACACGTGTTACGGGGAAAATGGTAACTGCACTCAAGAGGCTTGGCTTCGATGCGGTGCTTGACACCGACTTCACTGCCGACCTTACAATTATGGAAGAGGGCTCCGAGCTTTTGGACAGGTTAAAGAGGGCCTTGGTGGATGGCCAAACCGACATTGCCCTGCCAATGACAACCTCTTGCTCGCCCGGTTGGGTTAAGTTTATTGAGCACAAGTTTCCAGAGTTCTTGCCAAATGTTTCCACGTGCAAGTCGCCCCAGCAGATGTTTGGCGCCCTTGCAAAAACATACTATGCACAAAAAAAGAACATAGATCCTTCAAAGATTGTTTCGGTTTCAATAATGCCTTGCACGGCTAAAAAATTCGAGGCAGACCGCCCCGAAATGCGCGACAGTGGCTACAAGGATGTTGACTACGTGCTTACAACCAGGGAGTTGGCTCGAATGATCAAGCAAGCTGGCCTCGACCTGCAAAGCCTCGAAGACGGCAAGTTTGACAGCCTTATGGGCGACTCTACCGGTGCTGCCGTGATTTTTGGCGTAACAGGCGGGGTAATGGAGGCTGCATTGCGCACAGCCTGGGAAATAATAACCGGCCGCGAAATTCCATTCCAAAACCTTAACGTGGGCCCGGTAAGGGGTATGGAAGGTGTTAAGGCTGCAACCATAAGAATTGAAGGCTGCCTTGAAGAGTGGAAATTCCTCGAAGGAGTTGAGCTAAAAGTTGCCATAGCCCACGGCTTGGTCAACGCCAACGAGCTAATGAAGTCAGTTAAGGAGGGGAAGGCCGAGTACCACTTTATCGAAGTGATGGCTTGTCCAGGCGGGTGCTTAGGAGGCGGGGGGCAACCTTATCCTACCAATGCAGAAATAAGGAAAAAGCGAGCAAGTGCCATTTACGACGAGGACGAAGCGATGGTGATAAGAAAATCGCACGAGAATCCAGAGGTAATTCAAATTTACAAGGAGTTCCTCGGAAAACCTCTCGGACATAAATCGCACGAATTGCTACACACCCATTACGTTCAACGCCAAGGGTACTAATTCAATCGTGGTTAATTAAACAAGAGCGTACTGCAAGCGACCTAATTCTCCTTGAAGGACGTTGCTTTTAAGTGCCCCCATACCCGCCAATACTAGGATTCTTTTAGAAGATATTTTTGTGTATTGCAAACCCTTATCGGTTATGACCGAGTCATGTGGCAGCCAGCCACCAAAGTCACTTCCGGGCAGGCCAAGCGGAAATCCGAAAAAAATCGGCATTTGTTAAGAAACCAGTGGTGTTAACGACACCATCAAAAATTGAAAATCGTTCGAAAAAAGCCAGAAATAGGGTAAATCGTTTATTTTCAATAAATTTGGCAACCCCCTCCATCAATGACTCGTGTTTTAATAACACGCCCTGGTTTGTAGTAAGGTCGCCCCTTTGAGGCTCCAAGGTTGGGGGGGGGTATTTTTTTTTAACACATAGCCGTTGCTTCGCATTGACCAAGGCTAAAATATTTTGCCCTTAAGGGCGAGAAGCCAAAAGCAACAATTGATATTTAATGACCACAAATAACAAATAGGCCATACGACAACAATGGATAATTTAAATCGACAATAAAAACCCACCCCCGCTTCAGCTTACAACCCATAACTCCGCCTGCCTTGTATTTTACTCGGCAACTGGCGGACAAGTTACAGATTGCAACCCCAATAAACATCATAAATATCACAAACCCCGTAAGCTCGATAAGCCAAACATGCAAGCTCCCAAGCTTTATTCAACCTCCAACGCATAAAAATATTTGGGATACAAAATACCCCATTAAACTTGTCGCTATTTTCACTAACTTTGGTGGTTAAAAATGCCGTGCAAGAAAAACTGCAAAGCTGCAAGTCTTTAAAATGATGCTCAAATGAAATTCACACCCGAAAAATACAAGATCCCCGACGCGCCAATGGTGCCGTTTATCGACAATGGTGAAATTGAAGACTACCTTGCAACAGCAAGGCCCGACAAGGCAATGGTGCGCGATGTAATTCAAAAATCGCTTTCGAAAAATAGGTTATCATTGCATGAAACCGGCATACTGCTCAATACAAGCGATCCAGACCTTATCGATGAAATAAAGGAAGGTGCCACCACGCTCAAAAACCAAGTTTACGGAAACAGAATAGTTTTGTTTGCGCCACTTTACATTGGAAACAAATGCTCTAACAATTGTACTTACTGTGGCTTCAGGTCTTCAAACAAGGATGCGGTTAGGAAAACCCTCAACTTAGAAGAAATAATTCAAGAAATTGAAGCCCTCGAAGACAATGGCCAAAAGCGATTGATACTTGTTTTTGGCGAGCATGCACAATATCATCCCGAGTACATTGCAGATTCTGTCAGGGTTGCCTACCAGGTTAAGAAGGGACGCGGCGAAATAAGGCGGGTCAACATTAATGCAGCACCACTCGACATTGAAGGATTTAGGATTGTAAAGGAAGCAGGTATAGGAACATACCAGGTTTTCCAAGAAACCTACCACTCGGAGGCTTACAAAACTTATCACATAAGGGGCAAAAAGGCCGATTTCAACTACAGGCTAACCTCGCTTGACAGGGCGCAGGAAGCTGGCCTCGACGATGTTGGCATTGGGGTTTTGTTTGGGTTGTACGATTGGAGGTTCGAGATTCTTGGATTGGTAAGGCACACCAATCACCTCGAGGCTTGTTACAACGTTGGTCCCCACACAATTTCTTTCCCGAGGATTAAGGATGCATCAATGCTTTCGGTTGGCAACCAGTATTTCGTAAATGACGATGACTTCGCGCGCATGATTGCCATTTTGCGCCTTGCCGTGCCATACACGGGACTAATTCTCACCGCGAGAGAATCGGAGCAATTGCGCAACCAGATTTTGAAGTTCGGTGTTTCGCAAATTGATGGTGGCACCAAACTCGAACTGGGCAGTTATTCAAAAGAAAAAAGCCTCAACGAGGAGCAAAACCTCAACAAGGGGCAATTCAGGATTAACGACAACCGATCGCTAAACGAAATAATAAACGAGTTGTTAGAGCAAAACATGCTGCCTTCGTTTTGTACCGCTTGTTACAGGACTGGAAGAACCGGCGAGCACTTCATGGAATTTTCCGTTCCAGGTTTCATAAAAAGATTTTGCACTCCAAATGCCATACTCACTCTTGCCGAATACTTGCACGATTACGCCCCCCAGGACACTCGGGAAAGAGGCTGGGATGTTATTGAAAAAAACATTAAGGATATTGGCAACGAAAAAACCGAAGCCCGTTTACGCGAAAAACTTGAGTTGATGAAAAACGGGCAAAGGGATTTGTATTTTTAAGGTTTTATAATTTTTCGATATTGAAGCTGGTTTTTAATTAGAACGCTGTTGTTGCAGATAACCCAAACGGCGAAACGCTAATGGTCGCTGATTTTAACATCATTGCTTTGTGAAACCTTGTTATAAAACCTTGAAAAACCTTGTGCTACAGTTTTTTAACCATACCACATGACACCCTGAGAAGAAAAAAAACGCCAAAACAGCCCTTTGTTTACACACAGATTTATTTCCCAAACTTTTATGCTTGCAAAAGTGAGACCTGAATTCTAAACCTGTTTTTTGTTACACCGAATAAAGCAATTTGATTAATGAAAGGAAGAGACCTTAAGCCCCATGTTGGTATTTTTGGCCGACGCAACAGCGGGAAGAGTTCGTTGATTAATTACCTAACGGGGCAAACCACTGCCATCGTGGCCGATGAACCCGGAACCACGACCGATCCGGTTAAAAAATCGGTGGAAATATTTGGCGTGGGGCCAGCTATTGTTGTTGACACCGCCGGAATTGACGATTCGGGAAAAGTGGGAAAACTGCGAGTTGAAAAGGCCCTGAAAATCATACCAACAATTGATATGGCCATACTCGTAATTGCCGAAAACCAATTTGGCCAGTGCGAGGAACAATTGGTAAGGCTCTTCGAAAATTACTCGGTGCCATTCGTGGTTATTCACAACAAGGCCGATGTTGTTGCATTAATGCCTACACTGGCAAGTGAACTGAAGAAAAAATTTGGCGTTGATGTCCTAGACTTCTCAACCAAAAATCCGGAAAACAAGGGGCCGTTAATTGAACTCCTGAAAACCAATATTCCGAAAACTGCCTATACCAATGTTTCGTTATTCAAGGGTATTGTCAAACCCAAAGAAGTGGTTTTGCTCGTTACTCCAATCGACTCTGCAGCGCCCGAAGGAAGGATGATATTGCCACAAGTTATGGCCTGGCGCGATATTTTGGACAACGACTGCATTTGCATTTCGGCAAAAGAAAGCGAGCTCGAAGATTTTTTCAAGTTGGGAATAAAACCAAGTTTGGTTGTTACAGATAGCCAGGCGTTTGAATTGGTTTCAAGCATCGTTCCGCATGATGTTGCGCTTACTGGATTTAGCGTGATTTTTGCTCGGTACAGGGGCGATTTTGAAAAATATCTTGAAGGGACACCGTCAATTGACCAACTGCAAGATGGCGATAGGGTTCTTATTCTCGAGTCTTGCACCCATCAGGTTAGCTGCGATGATATTGGAAGGTTCAAAATTCCAAGATGGCTAGAAAAATATACGGGCAAAAAGCTCCATTTCGATATGGTTGCCGGATTTTCGGACTTGCTTTCCGAGCCCGGGAGTTACAAGCTGGCGATTCAGTGCGGCGGGTGCGTGGTTACTGCCAAGCAATTAAAGGGAAGGCTCAAGCCATTTGTCGATGCAGGGATACCCGTTACGAATTATGGCCTCGCAATTGCATACGTAAATGGAATATTTGATAGAATTACCGAACCCTTTAAAAATCATTAAAATTGCTCGCGATGATTGGAAGTTTGTTAAAAAAGGAAAGCCTTGACAAGGCTGATATTTGTTACCTGCTTAAGGCAAAGGGTGACGAACAAAAAGCATTATTCAAACATTCGGCAGAGGTAAAGAGAAAAACCATTGGCAACAAGGTTTACCTCAGGGGCTTGATTGAGCTGTCGAACATTTGCGCCAAGAATTGTTATTATTGCGGCATCAGAAAGGATAATACCAATGTTGACAGGTATAGCCTGACTGACGAAGAGGTTCTGGATGCAGCTCGATTTGCTCATGAATCGCGATATGGCTCTGTTGTAATGCAATCGGGCGAGTTGCAAGGCGAAGGCTTTGGCCTTAGGGTTGAAAGACTTTTGAAAAAGATAAATGAGCTCTCTAGCGGCAAGCTTGGCGTAACCCTTTCGTGCGGAGAACAAACGGAGGATGTTTACAAACGGTGGTTCGAGGCCGGAGCCCACAGGTATCTGTTGCGCATAGAGTCTTCAAGCCCTGAGTTATACGCCAGATTGCACCCCAACGATTCTCTTCATGATTTCGAAAAAAGATTAGAATGCCTCAACCTGCTTCGCAAAATCGGCTATCAGGTAGGAACCGGGGTTATGATAGGGCTGCCATTCCAAACTGTTGAACATCTTGCCGACGACCTCTTGTTCATGAAAAAAATGGACATAGATATGTGCGGGATGGGGCCTTACATCGAGCACAACCAAACCCCGCTAATAGAGCACGCCGGAGGATTGCCACCCCTCGAGGAAAGGTTGCAGCTAACCCTAAAAATGATTGCCGTGCTAAGAATGATGATGCCAACAATAAATATGGCTTCAACCACGGCCCTACAGGCCATTGACAAGATTGGACGCGAAAAGGCAATTAAGATTGGCGCAAATATCTTAATGCCAAACATTACTCCCGGATTGTATCGCGACAGCTACGCACTCTACGAAAACAAACCCTGCACCGATGAAAGTGCCGAAGATTGCAAGAATTGCATCGATATCAGGGTAAAAATGGCAGGTTCGGTCGTGGCTTACGGCGAATGGGGCGATTCGCTGCACTTTAAAGAGGCAAAAGACAGGCCGAAACTTTAAGCTTTGGCCTGTCTTTTGCCCGTGAGCTGTTTGCTTTTGGCTACCGGCTATTGCTCATTAGTGCTTGGTAATTGGCAGCCATTAACATGGTGTTCCATGCGGTAAAAAACACCAAAGCCGCGCCCTGTTTGCCAACTGACTCAGGCCGCCTAATGTTTGCTGTCAACTTCATTGAAATTCCTCTTTCGTTCTAACTCATAATCTTCTTCCGCTCCCTTGCATTCATTGGTTGGGTTCTTATATCTCTCTTGTGCCCGCCCGTTTGTACGCTTTTTTGCCAAAATAACGCCAAGCAAAAATCATCATGACCCAATGGAGTTTTCATTAACAGTTTGTAATGAACCAATATTTGGTTCTTGGCACTCAACTGTTTGCCATGCACAGTTAACTGCCTTCAATACCTTTTTTAATGCTTTGCCACATTAATTCGGCAGTTTTTTCCCATGAAAACTTTTGTCGAACAATTCTAGCCTTCCCAACAAGTGATTCTCTTAATTGTGGTTGGCTGACAATCTGTTTCATGGCCTCTGCAATTTCTTCAACCGAATGAGGATTTACAATCAACCCGGCATCTCCTGCTACCTCGGGCAGGCTTGTCACGTTCGATGTAATTACGGGAACATCGCAATTAAATGCCTCTATCAATGGAATTCCAAAACCTTCGAAAAACGAGACCAAAACGAGAGCCTCGGAAGCCCCAACTACTAAGGCAAGATCTTCATTATCGAGTCTTCCGGTAAAAATCACATCTTGTTTGTACTTCAGGGCGTTTAAGGTTTTTTCAATGCCATTTTTTCCAAAAAGATAATTTCCAACAACAACAAGCCTACAATCAGTAACGTGGGTTGATTTGAACCTGTCAAAGGCCACCAGCGTGTTTCCTATGTTTTTGCGTTTGTGAAGCGACCCCACGTAAACCAAATATTTTTTTCCTCCCGTGAATTTATTTCTAACTCCTTTAGCAGTTTCAGCATCAAGTGGCATGAAGATTTCGTTGGCACCGTTGTGAACCACGTCAATTATTTCATGGGATAAACCAAGTGTTTGCATCAAGTCAATTTTGGAATATTCCGAAACGGTTGCCACTCTCCTTGCTGTTTTGGCCCATCTCGGAAAGAAGTACCGGTAATACCACCTTGTCGAAAAAGGCAGGTCGGCAGGGCGATGCATGAAATTTAGGTCGTGAATTACCGGAATTTGCCTGCCCTTGTATTTTAATGACATGAATCCATCGGTCGAAACGAAAATATCAGGCTTGAGTTGGTTAAGATATTTGGTTACCGATTTTTCAAAAAACCAGTAATACAAAATAGGATGTCGTGCTTGGGGCCACAACACCACCGGTTTAACGTTGGGCGGAAAATTTAGCTCTCGCGAAGGCTCTCGGTCAAAGATAAATCGGAAATCAACATCAGGATTGTTGCGAGCAATCCTCCAGAAAGTTTGGTATGAAAACCAGCCTATCCCATCGAGCTTTCCCGGGATAACCAATCTAGTATTAACAACAACCATAATTTTCATTTACTCAAGCAAAGTTACCCCAAAATTACCCTTTCATTTTTAAAAATGGCCAAAACCTTGATGTTTTTTATTAATTTTGGGTGCTTTTTCAATTTTAAAAAACAGAATCATGTCATCAAACCTATTAAAACACATAGAACCCGGAGTGGTTACTGGAAAGGATGTGCAAGAAATTTTCAGGATATCCAAAGAACACAGCTTTGCCCTTCCTGCCATTAACGTGATTGGCACCAACTCAATTAACGCGGTTTTGGAAGTGGCCCGCGATGTTAATTCACCCGTAATAATTCAGTTTTCAAACGGCGGAGCCCATTTTTATGCCGGCAAGACCCTTTCAAACGAAAACCAAAAGGCCGCCATTGCAGGAGCGGTTTCGGGAGCCAAGCACGTTGATATAATGGCCAAGCAATATGGCGTCAGGGTTATCTTGCACACCGACCACGCCGCAAAAAAACTACTGCCTTGGATTGACGGGCTGCTCGATGCCAGTGAAGAAAACTTCGCAAAATTTGGCAAACCCCTTTTTAGCTCGCACATGCTTGACCTTTCGGAAGAAAGCCTCGAAGAGAATATTGAAACTTGCAAGGCGTACTTGCAAAGAATGAATAAAACCGGCATTACTCTCGAAGTCGAACTTGGCGTAACAGGCGGCGAGGAAGACGGCGTTGATAACACGGGGGTTGAAAGCTCCAAACTATACACCCAGCCTGAGGAAGTTGCCAAAATGTACCAGAGGTTGATGGAGGTTTCGGATCAGTTTACAATTGCTGCCTCCTTCGGAAACGTTCATGGCGTTTACAAGCCGGGTAATGTAAAACTTGAACCCATCATTTTGAAAAAATCGCAAGAATACATTCAAGAAAAATTCAACACAGGCCACAACGAGGTTAGTTTTGTATTTCATGGGGGTAGCGGCTCCACACGTGAAGAGATCAGGGAATCGATTGGTTATGGGGTTATTAAAATGAACATCGATACCGACACCCAATGGGCTTTTTGGGATGGAATCAAAACATTCTACCAGAAAAACGAGGGTTACCTTCAGAGCCAAATTGGCAACCCTGATGGCGATGACAAGCCCAACAAGAAATATTACGACCCAAGGGTTTGGTTGCGCAAGGGCGAAGAGGCAATGCGCGACAGACTTAAAATTGCTTACGAAGACCTGAATTCTCTTAACCGAAACTAGCCTGGCAACCAACTCAACAATAAAGCCCCCGCGAGGGCATTATTTTTGGGAAAAAAGAAGACAAAACGAGGTGTTTAATTGAGCAGCTTTTCGTAAAAGCCCAACAGTCTTTTTGACCGTTTGCTAATCATTATAAGACCAGAGTTTATTATTATGCTGAAAAGAACGGCTGCAAAGGTGATGTTTTGTATTAAATCGCCCCCGGGGATTCCTATTTTAGCAGGAAGGGAGGCAAGAACAGCAGCGGCAAGCCCTTTTGGTACCATCATTGACATTATTACCCTATCGGTAACGGGAGAGGTACTGCTTACTGCAATCCTAACAATGAAAATCCTTATGCCAAAGATTAAAACGGTAATTACCAGACCTACTAAAAGCGAGTAAGTGTCGGTAAGAATTATGTTAATGCCAAGGTAAACGAAGAAAAAGGTTTTGAGCAAGAATACAATTTCGGCAAAAAAAATTCTTTCGGTTTCATTTATTGCTTGCAATCTAACTTTGGCTTTTCTGAGTAGGGGCCTAACAGGAACTAAGTCGGTGTTTGCAAGGGCCACTCCAAACATAAGTGCTGCAATAATCCCGCTAAAACCCATCAATTCCGTGACGCCGTAAACCAAGAAAACAAAAGCGGGAGTTGTAAAGATTGAGTTTTGCAGGTTGCGCACCCAATTAAGCAATGCCGCCCAAGTGAGTCCTCCGACTATCCCTATCACCGACGAAACAAAAAAACCTGCAAAAACCTGCCAAATTAGATTGCTGGCCTTAAACTGACCCAATTTAAATGTTTCAATTAGTCCGAGCGCAACAACCACGCAAAGGACGTCGGTAACCGCCGACTCCAAAATTAGAATGGTTCTTGATTTTTCTTCCATTTGCAATACCTTAACCATTGGAATAACAATTGCCGAGGCGGTACCACCCAGGAAAGCACCAAGCATAAACGCCCTGATGGGATCAAAATCAAAAATCACCAAAGAGCAAAGTCCGCATATTATCGACGTAACCAGAAATCCCACAAAAGTAAGGCTCAAGGTACCCTTCCAAGCCGACCGTAATACGCTAATCTTAAGGTATGAACCTCCCTCGAAAAGTATCACCACCAAGGTTATGCTCGCAAAAACACCACCAAGATCGCCAAAAAAACTCGTGTCAACAATTCCAAAAATGGGCCCAATCAAAAGCCCAATAATAATTAGCAGCAAAACGTCGGGTATTAGCTTGGTGCGGAATAGCCCTGCAAACATATGGGCGGCAAACACCAATAATCCAAAAGATATTACAACTATTACCGTAGTATTCATGCTGCCTTTAGTTTGTTTGCAAAGTTAGGCTTTTTCCTCGATTTTTTATTAGCCTGAATGTTTTTTCCAATTTAGCCAACGCCGATCTTTATACCAATATTTTAATTTATTTTCTACCTTCATGGTGTTTTTCGAAAAAAAAGTTTTAGGCAACCATTATTCAACAAACACTTTATTTTTATGAAAAAACTCGTTTACATCGTGTCTGTTTTCGGGCTGATTCTGATAGCAACAGCTCTATTTAGATTAATTTTCATTTCCGTAACACCAGCTAACGCTTCAAAAATGACCGAGAAAGCTGAAATGAACCCGCCAAATTTTTCGGATCAAAAGCCCGGTGAGACAATTGCCTTGGTTTTACCCGACACCGAAGGTGGAATGCCTCTGGGCAAGGCCCTTAGTTTGAGGCGGTCGAATAGAAGGTACGAAGCCCAACCCCTAAGCATTAGGGAGCTTTCACAGTTGCTGTGGTCGGGGCAGGGAGTCACCAACCAAAGGGGCTTTCGCACCGCTCCCTCTGCCGGGGCCACATTCCCGCTCGACCTTTACGTTGTGGTAAACAATGTTAATGGACTTTCAAAGGGTCTTTATCAGTACCTGCACAACAGCCACGAACTAAAAATGATTAGCAACACGATTAATGTTGATATGCTTGCACGGGCTTGCCTTGGTCAAAGGATGATTAGCGAGGCAGGCGCGGTAATTGTTTTCTCTGCCGTTTTCGAAAGAACCACAACCAGGTACGGTGAAAGGGGCGAGCGCTACGTTCACAACGAAGTTGGGCACGCCTCGCAAAACATACATCTTATGGCGGCCTCGCTAAATTTGGGCACGGTGGTGGTTGGAGCCTACCGCGACCAAGAGGTTGAAAGCCTCCTGAATTTGGGAGAAGGAGTCAGGGTTCTTTATCTTATGCCAGTTGGGAAAATCAAAAGTCAATAATCACACCCGTGTTTATCGAGTACTTGAACGGCGATGCAGGAGCGAAACTCTCAGACTCTTCAAACATTGCCCTCATGTACTTCCTAAAAGTGGGCTCGATGAAAAAACGAAAAGAGTTGTTGATTTTGTAATCAAATTTAACCGAGCCCGAGGAGAAGATACTCACCTTGCTAATTCCCCGGGTTTTTCCTATTGAAGAAGAAAAGGCGCTCTTGCCGAGAAAGACCTGGTTTTGTATCAGATATCCAAAACCACCACCACCCTTGATGCTAAAGCTAGTGTTTCCGAGGCTCAAGAGTTTTAAGTCCAACATTACAGGAACATCAAGGAAGGTTAATTTCTGGCTTAGCCCGAGGTCATCCTTGCCCATACGCCTTAAATTGGTGTTGGCGAAAAAGTCGAAATTTGATTTTATTCTTTGCCCCCTGAGGTCGGTAAAGATTAATGATTCGGTTGTAAAAGTAATGTGTCCAAACGATGTTACAAGCATTTGGGGATGACCAGCTCGAGTGCTTTGGTTTATTTCGAATGAAGGGAAATGCGGTTGATGAAGAACCGATGCAATATTTTCGATAAACTGGCCAAGAGAGCTATATTCAATCCCAATTTGAAAGCTTAACCCTTGAGCCACCTTAAAGCGAGCATAGGCTCCTGCGCTGTACGTTAGAAGGGGTTTCTCAAGATCGTTGAAAGGGGTGTTGGAAAGAAAGGAAATGTCAACCGACCTGAATGAAAACTGTGGGGAAAAATGGATGCCAACCGAGAAAGCGCTCATTGTTTCCGTTGGGGTTGGAAAATCTGCCAGCAAATCTTCAGCCATTGTTGGTTCGGGAGGGTTTTGTAAATTGAGCTTGCGAAGAGGTAGAATTGCTTTTTCCGAAACCAAAACACCCGAAGTCAAAAAATCCAATCGCGAGAAAGTTTTATCGCCAATAGTTTGGCGATAGTTACTCTTTTCTTCTATTGTTATCTGGCTTAATTCAATTGGATGGGTAGTTGCAGCGGGCTTGATGCCAGGATAGGTCATGTCAGTGCCGATGGTTGCATTAAAATCACCTTTTTCAAAGGTCAAAGTGGTGCTTTTCAGTTCTTTAGAATCTGTCATTAACACCGAGTCATCGGCTGTTGGAATGTTTTTGTCGTTAAAAGCCAGCCAAGCGGTAATTGAGGTTCCCAAGAGAATTGCAATACCTGCTGCAATACGAATCCACAATGGAATTAGTGGTTTTGGTTTTTGGGAGGCTGAAAGATGAGAGGCAATAGAACTCCAAACCCCCGGGTTTGGCGCCACTTCGAAATCAGAAAAGGCTTTCTTGACTTCTTTGTCAAACAAGTAATCTTTTATTCCCATGATTGTTCTAAATTGCTTTTCCCACAACCGAGGTTCTTTCTTTTAAAAATTTTTGCAACAACGACCTTGCCCGTGTAAGGTTTGACCTTGACGATGACTCTGCGATATCCAGCATCTGGGCAATTTCCTTGTGGTCAAAACCTTCTATTGCCGCAAGGTTGAACACCAATCTGTATCTCTCCGGGAGCCGCTGAATCATCTTCAATAACTCAAATATCTCAACATTACCCGGACCAAGGTTTTCGTAATTGCTGCTTCCATTCTCGCCAAATTCATCAATAGGAAAGAAATGGACTCGCTGGCGAATTTTCTCAACGGCAGTATTAACCATTATTCTAGTTATCCAGCCTTCAAAACTGCCCTGCCAGCGAAAGGAGTCGAGTTTTTCGAAAACCTTTATGAACCCTTCTTGCAAAAAATCATTGGCCTCATCCTCGTTCAAGGCATACCTCAGGCATATTCCGTACATTTTCTTGGAGAAAAGGGAATAAAGCCTGTATTGGTCAGACCTGTTGTTGTTGATACAACCCGCAATTATTTCCTTAAGTGAGTCCACGAAAAGTTTTCGATGAACCACAAAGTTAATAATTTTCAAAAGAAAAAGACCAAATTCAACTTTTTAGAAATTCTCAATGAAAAGCAAAAAATAAAGAATAAGTTAAGGGGTTAAAGGAGTATGGCCGACGCCTCCTAATAAGGCGGGAGATGGTTGTTGTTAGGTTAGTTGATTGGTTATTTGGTGTTGTTGTTTTGCAAACCTAAAACTGGCAAGCCCGAGTTTCGCGGCCATAACCTGGCCCCTAAACTTAACGAAACCAAGTTGTTGGTATCATGTTAATCACAAGTTTGGTGTCGTATTTATTATCATTAAGCAAAGATCGCTGGCGCCGCAAGAATTGCCACAAATGTAAGATGTAAAAAACAGGCCAAACGCTGCGTCAGGTTTGCTTTTTTTTTTAAGTTGGAAAATTTTATTGGTTTGTTTTTCATTCATGAATTTTGGGGCTGTTGTAGAGGCAGAAGAAATCAAACTTGCATGAAAACACCAATACAGGAAAATACACAAAGGCTTGATTATAAATATGCCTTGGCATGCGATGTTATGTGTTTTTGTGTCTTGGCCTGTGTGCTGAAACGGTTTGTTGCCCCTTATAAGTCAATTTCACACGGCATCCTGCTGCTATAAACCGACCTCTGTTCTTGGCCTCTTAGCCATTTTGGCTTCTAATAGCGGTATATGCCAATAGCCCCGAACCAATTTCAAGTGCATGTTCGTCAATATCGAAGGTTGGGGTATGGACCCCGGAGATAATTCCTTTTTCGGCATTTGCCACACCGAGCCTGTAGAGGCAAGCGGGTATAACGTGCGAGTAAAACGCGAAGTCTTCTGCAGTCATTGAGGTTTCAATGTCAACAACCTTTCCGGGGCCAAGGTAACTTTCGGCCCACTGCCTGAAATTGTTTGTTAGTTCGGCATTGTTTATCAAAAACGGGAAGCCTCTTTCGATTCTTACCTCGCAGGTTCCGCCAAACCGTTTTGCCGTTTCTTGTGCAAGCTTTTTTATGGTTTCGTGGGCCAGGTTGCGCCAATCTTCGTCAAAGGTTCTGAATGTACCATCAATTGTTACCTCGTTTGGTATTACGTTCATCCGTCCATCGCCAAAAATGCGCCCAAATGCCAATACCGTGGGTACATCGGGGTTTTGGTTGAGTTTTGGAATCTGCTGCAGTGCAACCAAAACGTGAGCAGAGATGGCCACTGGGTCAACAACCAGGTGTGGCATAGCGGCGTGGCCTCCCTTACCCTTCACGGTAATGTAAACTTCATCTGTAGATGCCATGTACTTTCCGGGCCGCACTCCAATTGAGCCAACCGGCAGTTGCGGAAAAACATGCTGGCCAATTATACCTACTGGAATCGGGTTTTGAAGCACTCCCTCGTCAATCATGGTCTTTGCACCGCTGGGATAGCTTTCTTCCGATGGTTGGAATATTAGCCTTATGGTTCCTTCAAAACTATGTTTCAGCCTATTGAGGATTTTGGCTGCGCCAAGCAGACAAGCCATGTGCACATCATGGCCGCAAGCGTGCATAACACCATGATTTTTCGATTTGTAATCGCAGGTATTAGCTTCTTGAATGGGCAGGGCATCCATGTCGGCGCGAAGCGCAATGGTTTTGGAGGTTGGGTTGTTGCCTTCGATAAAAGCAACGATGCCGATTTTTGCAACTCCTCGCTTAAACCCTACTCCCTCCTCTTCCAGCTTGGCTGCTATGAAATCGGATGTTCCAAACTCCTGCCACGAGAGCTCAGGGTTTGCGTGTAGGTATCGCCTAATATCCCTAATCTCTTCAAAAATCTCTTGGGCAAGTTCTTTTATTCGCGACTGTAATTCCATCGAAAAAATTTGAATGTCAAAGTTAGTTTTTTTTATGGATGGTTAAAATGAAGACATAAAAAACAAGCAGGGTGGGCGATAATCGCTCGCACCCTGCTGATACAAATGATGAAAAAGTTTATAGGTTGTACTTGAGCTTTAAACCAAGGGTCAAACCACCACCAGTCGGGAAAATGGCTTCTAGTCCGAAAGAAGGTTCAAAAATCCAACGATCGGAAATGTTCCAATCTTTGCTTATTTTCGCAATTATCCCCATGCTTGCCCCACCAATTTGGGGGGTTGGTTTTTCACCTGCCACCTCGGTCATTGCAGCAACGGAAGCACCTGCCGAGAGATTGACAAAATTGGTTTTTAACTTGAAAATTACCGGTACGGAAGCATAACGATAGAGAGCTTTCTGGTTATCAGTTGTTAGAGATTTCAGAACAAAGCCCGTTTCGGAAAAAAAGAAGTCAAAAATCCTGATGTCGAGGCTAATACCCTTCGAACTAATTGCCGAAACATCATTACCTCCACCACCAAATACACTCCAACCAGCCGAACATTTAGCACCCGCGTAAAAACGACTTTGAGCCGAGGCAGCCGAGTTAGCCCAAAACGACACGACAAAAACTAGAATTATAACTTTTGATTTTTTCATGGATAAAATTTTTTAGTTTGGATTTTCGGAAATGAATGACAGAAATGCTAAAGAAAATTTGGCAGTTAGATTTAAACCTGATTTATTCATTTCTGTTGTAATTAGGGCTTCGTAAAATCCAACCCTTTCCTGGTGGGGTGCGGGCAAAGGCTGCCATAACTTCCTGCTGCCAGCCACCACGGTAGTAAGGGTGCCTTGCAATCTCACAATCATTCGAAGCCCTGATAGTTCTGCAAAAAACTTCTTGGTTTACCCCCTTGTCAACGAGCACCGAAAATGGCAAGGGGTTTGTGTGTTCAAGTTGTTATTGCGTGGCTTCCATATATCTAAATCGGCAAATGATAACTCGCCAAGGCGAGTTATATAAGATTTTACCTGTGTATCCCGTGGGGTTTTTTGGTGAAAAACGTTGCGAGGAGGGGGTAATGGTACGATATTGAGCGCATTACAAATCAAGGCATCGATAAAGAAGCTCAAATTGAAAACTCCAAACTTGTATGGATGCAATGGTTGCAGGGTTTTCTTCTATAATAAACTGCTGATTTGGCGACATAATGGCAGAAAGAATTTTTTGCCATTATCAGTTGGACTTATATTTGGTTATTTTTTTGTACCGGATAAACCAACGGTTAGTTATGTAGCCAAATTTTGAAAAATGCCAGCACCTGAAAGTTTCCCGTGCAAAAATCATTTTTCGGTAATTGCCATTTGGGCTTAATTTTCTTAATTTTGCAAAAAGCTAAAAAATTAGCGACACGATAAGAATTGACATATTAAACCCCAAAGCCAAAAAACTACTGAAAAGCTTGACCGATTTGGATTCAATTGCCATCAGGGATGCCTCCAAAAGTGGCTTTTCGGAGCTAATTAAAAAGCTGCGTTCGAAAGAATCCAAAAAACCAATTTCGGATGAAATTACCAAGGATGTTGAAATTGTCAGAAACAAAAGGTATGGCAAGGAATCAAATTGGGATAATATTAGATGCCAATCTTAGGATTAGCTTTTTGATTACCAAGAATTTCTGGTAACATGGTGAGGTTTGGTTTAAATATTAGGCAAGGTTGGTTTTTAGTCTTGAATTGTAAATGAATTCTTGAAAGCGGTTAAAAGACCAAAATTAAGGAGGTTTTTTAATGGTTGTGAAATCGAAGAACTGTTTGAGACAATTGAAGAACGCGCTGATTTTGCAAAGGTAGTTTCTGAAATTGATTTGTGTCGAGACGAGAAAGATAACTTTCTTTTGTCTTTAGCCATTGTCACCAAAGCAGACTAATTATTAACCGAAGATCAAGACCTGCACGTACTGAAAAGCATCGGCCGTACCTAAATAATAACAACAACTAATTTTTTTAACAAACTTTCTTAATGCCCAAAATCGAAACCCTTGTTTTCAACCCTTTTCAGGTAAATACCTATATCGTTCACGACGAGACTAAAGAATGCGTGATAATTGACCCGGCTTGCCATGGCAGGCACGAAGAGCAGCAACTTGCCGATTTCATCAAAAAGAATGATCTGAATCCTGTTGCGGTTTTGTTTACACATTTCCATGTTGACCATATTTTGGGGAGCAATTTCGTGTGTCGTGAATACGGACTAAAACCTTTAATTCACCCAGATAGCTTGCAGTTTTTGGAGGCCAGCGTTATGCAGGGTCAGGTTTACGGTTTCGAAGTTGAAGAACCCATTTTGCCCGAGAGTTTTCTTGAAGAAGGTCAAGTTTTCACCTTTGGAAATCAAAAATTCGAGGTCCTTTTGGTACCCGGTCACGCTGCCGGAAGCTTGTGCTTTTACCATAGCGAGGGAGGGTTTGTTGTTGTGGGCGACGTGTTATTCAACGGCAGCATTGGGCGAACCGACCTCCCCACGGGCGATATGGAACTACTGTTGAGCGGCATTTCATCAAAACTGTTTACCCTGCCCGACAGCGTAACCGTTTATCCCGGACACGGGTCCGAAACATCCATTGGATTTGAAAAGGCTAATAATCCTTTCTTTTAAATCATTGATTTGCAACAGAGGTTATAAAATCTCAGTGCCACAAATTGTATAATTCGGCAACCATCAAACAGAAATTTGAAATAAAGAAAGTGCCAGGTTTATTATTGCTGGTCGCCTTTGTTGTTGTTGGTTCAACACGAATTTTTGCAACGGATGGCACCGCCGAGGTGCTGTATTTAAAATCAAAACAAGGTTGATGCGAAACACGGACTTGCGGTGCGCCTGAAAAAACCGTCAAAGAAGTAATAGAAAGAATCTTTTCGGCCAATCAGGTTGTATTCAGACAGGTTGATCATGGAGCCAGGCTTAACAAGAACCTCGTTGGGAGCCACGGGGCCAAGTGTCAAACCGTGGCGGTGGTAAACAATAACGTAAAGCCAAGAAAGGCGTTTGATGTTTTGGAAGTTGTATCAGATTTCAACCTTCAGGGCAATTTGGCTTTCTTGGAAAAAGAACTTGCGCGAAAAATTAAAGAGGCAATGAAATAAACCATTGCCTCCTCGTTGAGTGTCAATTAACCCTATTCGAAGTTCATTTCATCGTTGTTGGCTTGTCTGTCCCGACGAGCCCTGAATTCGTTTATCCGATAAGAAAAACCAACCCAAAGTACCCTGCTTTGGTTATTTCTGCTAATGTTACTTGAAAAATTTTGCCCCCAAGTTTCAGCTTTGTAGTTCATTGAGTTAAGCACATCGCTCAATCTTAGCGTAACTGTTCCCTTTCGGTCAAGCACGTTTAGCCTTCCTCCAATGTCAAACCAATACATTTCTTGCGTTCTGCCTTGGCCACCTCCAGTTTGCCAGTAACGCATACCTCCACCCACCGAAACCGAGGGCGAGCGATAATTACCGGTTAGTTGCAATTCGAGGTTCTTTCCAAGGTTGAAGGTTGATGTAAACCTCGAAGACCAACTTGTACCTTGGCTTGCATCCTTATCGAGGTAGTCGGCATGTAGTTTAATAAAATTTAGGTTTCCACTTGCATTAAGTCTCCACCAAGGTGCAATAACCTGCGAAACTACCGCCTCTAAACCCACCGTATTGCTGCGGTCAATGTTTATGAAGGTTGACATTGCGTATTGATATCCCTCAATAGGGTCGGTTTGGATTTGAACAAACCGTGAAATTATGTCAGATGTTTGTCGATAATAGGTAGTTGCACTCAAACGGGTTTTTCCAAAACTATTATTGTAGCCAAGCTCGTAACTATTTGTAATTTCAGGGTTCAACATTGGATTTCCCGCGCTGCGGTTAAGGGGGTCAGAAAAATTGACGAAAGGGTTGAGCAACTGAATTTGCGGCCTGCTCAACCTTCGGCTGTATGCTATTTGTGCAGAACTGCTGCTGCTGATATTCCACCTGACGTGAGCACTTGGAAAAAAACTCAAAAAGCTTCTTTCAACAGGACTTTGTCCGCTTGATCTTTGGTCTGCCACGGTATTGGAGTTTTCTAACCGCAAACCACCTTGATAGTTAAATTTTCCTCCGGCAAATGAGTTTGAATAGATGGCATAAGCTGAATACTGCTGCTCGTCGTAAACAAACATGTTACTTCTGTTCAGGTTTTCTACAAATTGGGTTCCAATTTGATTGAAGAAAGTGAAATCGCTATCTTGCTTCCTAAGCAATGCCCTTGCACCAGCTTCCAGCCTTGCGCTTTTGCCCAAGGGCTGAATCAGGTCTGTTTGAAAAGTAAACGTGTTTACCTTGAAATTGTTGGAGCTTTGTTCTGCTTGCCTGCCCTTGCTGTTGTCGGGCCACCATTGTGAGGTATTGTTGGCAAAGCTTCCGTCCCAAATGTTGTAAAAAACATCGGCGTTAAACTCTCTGCCATTAGGGTTACCGTTTAGCCTATAGTTCAAGGCAAAGTTGGCCGAGGAGAAACTATTATCACCATTGTTTTCGCGAAGAAATGAATCTGAGGTTTGAGAAGGAAGTAAAGTGCTTAGTTTTGTTCGTGATTGCTCCCACGCAATAAAGTCATTTGAGTTGTAGCCTCCACTAAGAGTAATGGTGCTAGCTCTAGAAACAAAGTAATCCAACCCTGCGTTTATTCCACCAAAATCTCCACCGCGCCTAAAATCTTGGTTTTGAACAAGCAACCCTGTTGTTTCTTGGTTTCCGTTTCGTGTAATTCTGTCAAGGTCTGTAACGCCAGTCATTCTAAAACTGCGGTAGCTTAAGTTGGTGAATAGGTTTAGTTTGTTTTGCCTGAAGTTGAAGTTCAGCGAGCCGTTGTATTTGTCGCCAGTTCCGGCATTTAAAGATAACATGCCATGGTAACCCGGTTCGCGTCTTTTTTTCAACACAATGTTGATTATTCCTGAAAGGCCATCGGGGCTGAATCTAGCTGAAGGATTGGTTATTACTTCAACGCTTTCGATAATACTGGCAGGGATTTGATCAACGCTGGAGTAAGTTGAAGGGCGTCCGTCAACCAATATTGTAACGTTCGAACTGCCGCGCAAGCTTACATTCCCTTCCATGTCAACCTCAACCGAAGGTATTCTCTCCATTATTTCAAGGGCGCTTCCTCCTGCGGCGTTTATGTCGCTTCCTACGTTGTAAACCCTCCTGTCAAGATTGTGGGTAAGCATTGCCCTTTCACCGGTAATAACAACCACCTCCAGGTTCTCAACGGTTGGTGTAAGTTGAAATGTTCCGAGGTTGACTTGAAGTTGTTGGGGGTGAATTGCAAAAGTAACGGCAGCTGAAGTATCGAACCCGATAAATTTTACTTGAGCATAGTACCTCCCAAAAGGCACTTGTTCGATGACAAAAATACCCTTTTGGCTCGACATGCCACCAGTAACCAATGTCGAATCGGATTGATTGAAAAATAGAATGTTAGCAAATTCAACGGGTTCGTCGGTGGTGCTGTCAATAACCTTTCCCATTACCATACCAGCGGCAGGGGTTGTTGGCCTTTGAGCCGCTTGCGGGGTGGAAGCAAAAACGGTTGTTGAAGCTCCCAAAACTAAATTAAAAATTAAAATAAGTTTGGTGAAATAAGAGTTCATTTGGAAGTGTTTAAGTATTTTTTGTAATTATTAAACACTAAGTTTTGAGTTTTGTTCATTCAACCCTTGTAAAACCAAAAATTTTTAATAAAAATTAATCGAGCAACCTCCATTTACAAAACAATTGCGAGTACGAGACACTTTTAGTTAACTTTGCCACAACAAACCCGTTGGATATGGATTTTTTGAAACTTGTAAACGAGCGCACAAGCACCCGTGTTTATTCTTCTCAGCCGGTCGAAGGCTGGAAAATTGACAAGATTTTGGAATGCTGCCGTTTGGCACCTTCGGCCTGCAATAGCCAGCCTTGGTCGTTTGTGGTGGTTGATGACCACGAATTGAAAAGTGGAGTAGCTGCTGCCACCTGTGGGCCGCTGCTTACCTTTAATAGGTTTGCCAACAGGGCACCGGTAATTGTGGCAGTCGTTATGGAGCCGGCCAAGTTCATTGCAAGGGTTGGCGGAATGGCCAAAAATAAGAATTTTGCGTTGATTGATATTGGAATAGTAGCCGAGCATTTTTGCCTGGCAGCAACTGAACTTGGTTTGGGAACTTGCATGATTGGCTGGTTCGACGAAAAAAAGGTTGGGCAACTACTCCACGTACCCAAAACCAGGCGGATACCATTGCTAATAACCCTTGGCTACGCCGATAGCCCCAAACCCCGAACAAAAATCAGAAAAACCCCGCGGGAGATAAAAAGCGTTAACAAGTATGGATGTTCTTAGTGTGGTCGAAAAGGTTTTTTCGATAAGCAACGAGCAAGAGTTTAGCTCTACCGCATTGCTTGTTTTTAAATTGCAGTATCGTAACAATGGCACTTACAGGGCTTTTTGCGATGGTTTGGGTAGAAATCCCGGCAATGTTGAGTGCATTTACCGGATTCCTTTCTTGCCCATTTCGTTTTTCAAAAGTCACAAGGTGGTTTCGTTTCAAGGGGCAGAAGAAATTATTTTTACAAGTTCTTCCACAACGGGAAGCATCCCGTCAAAACATTACGTTAAAGACCTCTCGGTTTACCGCCAAAGCTTCGAAATGGGCTTCAAGCATTTTTACGGAGCCCCGTCAGATTACTGCATTTTGGCCCTTTTGCCTTCATATATTGAACGGGCAGGCTCATCGTTAATTTTTATGGTTGAAGCGCTAATCAAAATTTCGGGACACCCCACGGGTGGATTTTTTTTGAACAATCGCGCTGACGTTGTTAAAAGCTTGAAAGGGTTAAGCTCTCAAAACCAAAAAACAATTTTGCTTGGAGCAAGCTTTGCCCTATTAGATCTGGCCGAAGAATTCAAGTTAAATAATCCTGGCCTAATTGTCATGGAAACAGGGGGAATGAAAGGCCGCCGCAAGGAAATTGTCAGGGAGGAACTTCATCAAGCAATTAAAGAATCCTTTGGTGTTGAATTGGTCCACTCCGAATACGGAATGACAGAACTTTTGTCACAAGCCTACTCAAATGGCAACGGCCTGTTTCACTGCCCACCGTGGATGAAAGTGTTGGTTAGGGAGGCAAGCGACCCCCTTTCAGTGGCGCGAATTGGCTCAACGGGCGGGATAAATGTAATTGACCTTGCCAACATTTACTCGTGCAGCTTCATTGCAACCCAAGACTTGGGTCGAATAAACCAAGACGATAGCTTCGAGGTGCTTGGCCGCTTTGATAATAGCGATGTGAGGGGGTGTAATTTGATGGTTTAGAATGGGTTGATAAGTTGGCGGGTTTAAACGCCAGTAAGTTTTAAGCAATAGGTTTTGTGCTTGATAATAACCAGGTTAATTGTCTATTCTTCACTTTTAACTGTTCGCTGATTTCTGCCCGCTGCTTGGTCATGCTTTACGTCTGACTTTCAGTTTTTGGCTGTAAACCTTTGTGTTTTTCGCGCAAATGTGGTAAAAAAAGGATTTCTAATTCCTAATTTCTGACTTCTTATTTTCTTAATTGCCAATTCAAAAAAAAAACACAAATGTATATTGAAGAGCACGATGAAAAACGCTATCTTGCCATTTTACGGTCAAACGGCTTAGATTCTTTTGTATGCAAGATTGATAAAGAATTTCGTTAAACAGCAAAAAACTGCAACAGGAAAAAAACAGCCACAAGCAAAAGGAGAACCCCACCAAAAGAACCGGTTTTACTGGCAAATTGAAGCCCCAGATTCTGGCCGCTGGCCAATCCAAAATATGTCAGTGCAAAAACAGGTATTGCCACCAGCAATGCAAGTGAATAAAAGGGGTAGCTCAAAATTGCCGCTAAAAGTCCGATAGAAATGGCATTAAGCCCTGTTGCAACCGATAATGCTGCAATTACCTTGTTGTCGTTAATATCGAAAACGTGGGCTTGGTGTATTTTCTTCCTTGCTTCCCAAATCATTTTTATTCCTATTGCCGCCAAGATAAAAAAAGCAGCCGCCAACTCAACCCCTTGCACCTTAGATTTGAGCAGGTTGCCCAAAAATAGTCCTGCATAGCCATAAACCAAATGCGACAATGAAAAGGTCAGGGCTGTCTTGAACGGCACACCAGGGTCAACCTTGCCCGAAAGGGAGCTGTTTGCAATTGCAAGCCCAAAGCAATTCAGTGCCAGCCCAAGTGCAATGACAAAAAAAACCACAGTATTCATCTGATTTATGGGCTAAATAAGGGCAACGATTTTTTCGAGGCAAATCTTGTCGGTTTCGTCAAAGGAGTTCAGGTCCTTGCTGTCAACATCTAGCACGCCAATAACTTCTCCGGCTTTGTTTCTGAGCGGCACCACAATCTCGCTGTTTGATCGGCTGTCGCAGGCAATGTGTCCCGGAAACTCGTGAACGTTTGGCACCACGATGGTTTCTTGCTTGTTAATTGCGGCCCAACAGACACCAGTATTTTTTGCCAATAGCTGGCAAGCAACCGGCCCTTGGTACGGGCCAACAATCAAGTTTCCGTATTGGTCGAGCAGGTAGAATCCAGTCCAGAAAAAGTAATTAATCTTGTGACTCAACACCGCCACCACCGTGGCCATTCGCGAAATATCATTGCCAGGCTTTGCAAGCAAGCCTTGTAGCTGCTCGTAAATGCGGGCGTAGCGTCCTTCTTTTTTGTTTATTATCATAATTGGGCAACAAGTTTAAGGCTTGTAAGGTTCAAACAAAAATTACATTGCCCTCTCCAAAACAACCGTAAAGTGCCTCATTATTGGTGCTTCGCTTACAATGCGGAAACCACGTTTAATTGAGTTTCGCCGCTCGAATATGTTTACAAGACAGGCGGCAACATAATCCATGTGATTGTAAGTGTATGTGCGGCGCGGAATGGCAAGTCTTAGAAATTCCAGTTCGGGGTATCTGTTTTTGCGGGTTAGCGGGTCGCGGTCGGCCAGTAGGGTTCCAACCTCAACGCCCCGCACCCCACCTTCGAGGTAGAGCTCAATGCCGAGGGTTTGCGCCTGGTACTCTTCTTTTGAGACACGCGTAAGGAACTTTTTGGCATCGACAAACACTGCGTGGCCACCAATAGGTTGCTGTAATGGAATGCCGTGTTCCATCAACTTGTTGCCAAGGTATTCCACTTGTCTTATTCTAGATTCAAGATAATCGAAATCTGTACCTTCAATCAAGCCTTGCGCCAGTGCACCAAGGTCGCGTCCAGCAAGGCCTCCGTATGTTACGTAGCCCTCGTACATTATGTTGAACATCGAGGCCTTGTCAAACAATTCCTTGTTGCGCATTGCAATGAATCCACCAATGTTTACTATGGCGTCTTTCTTGCTGCTCATGGTTGCCCCATCAACGCATGAAAACATTTCATAAACTATTTGTGCAATGGAGTGGTTTTCGTAGCCTTTTTCTCTGGTTTTGATGAAATAGGCGTTCTCGGCAAAACGAGCCGCATCGAAGAATACAGGCACGCCATACTTGCGGCAGAGTTCGGTAACTTCCTTTATGTTTTGCAGGCTTACAGGCTGGCCTCCACTAGTGTTGCAGGTAATGGTAATTATACACAGCGGGATTTGTTCTACCGGATACTTCTTGAACACCGTTTCCAGTTTTTCAACGTCAATATTTCCCTTAAATGGATGTATCAAAGTGGTATCAGATGCTTGGTCAATTGTGCAATCAATCGCAGCGGCCCTCCTGAACTCTATGTGCCCCTTTGTGGTGTCGAAGTGGGAGTTTCCGGGCACAATGTCGCCCTGCTTTATCATTGCCGAGAAAAGAACGTTTTCGGCGGCCCTGCCTTGATGGGTGGGCAAGAAGTAGGGCATTCCAAGCAGGCTGTTTATCACCTCCTTTAGCTTGTAAAAAGACAACGACCCTGCATAGCTCTCATCGCCAAGCATGATCTCAGACCATTGGTGGTGGCTCATGGCTCCGGTACCCGAGTCGGTCAACAGGTCAACAAAAACCTGATCGCTGCGCAGGTTAAACAAATTGTATCCGGCTTGCGCAATCCATTTTTCTCGCTCTTCGCGAGTACTTTTCTTCAAAGGTTCTACAACCTTAATCTTGTAAGGTTCGGCAAATGGCAATTCCATGGAAATTATTTTTTTTTTGAAAATTAAATCAAGTTTTTTTTGAATGGGAATGGACCTGAAGCGTTGGTACTATCACAAATCGTCGCGCCGCTTAACGTTGCGAAAAACTTGATCTTTTTGCTTTGACGTTACCATTTGGTGCTGCTTTTACAAGCCACAAATTTAAAATGTTTTAACGAATAACAAATTATTTACGAAAATTTTGTACGGCACTTACTCGATTGTTTAGAAGCAGTAAAAATTGCGAAACGCCAAGCATTTCAAAACCAAAAAAATTACCTTTGCAAGTTCTTTGTTAAACCGCGGGCGTGGCGTGTAAATGTTTGTAAAAAAGGCAATTGTCATAATTGACTTGCAAAAGAGAAAAAAATATTCTTCAATGTACCAAATTACCAATCATCCAATCTTAGAAATAAAGGACACGGGTAGTGTTCTCTTTTATTACAACGGAAAGCAAATTACAGGTCAGAAAGGTTATTCAATAGCGGCTGCCCTGCACCGTGCGGGTTACCCTGTTCATAGCCACAGCTTGAAAAACCGCAGCCGAAGCCTGGAGTGTGGCATAGGCAAGTGCGGTGCCTGCGAAATGCTTGTTGACGGCGAGGTTATGCGCATTTGCATTACATTGGTTGATGGCATCAAGGAAGTGTCTGAAATACCCAAGGGCTATGTTGCCAAGCCCTCGGTTTTTGTCAAACAAGATGGGGTCAAGATTTACAAAACCGAGGTGGTTATTGTTGGAGCTGGTCCTGCCGGACTTGCTGCCCGCGAAGTACTCACCCAGCACGGTGTTAGCAACATCGTGGTTGATAGCAACTCCGAGATTGGAGGTCAGTTTAACATGCAAACCCATCAGTTCTTTTTTTTCGAGACGGTTAAAAAGTACGGCGGCTTGCGAGGATTCGAAATTTCCAAAATCCTGGCCGGCCACAACCACGAGGGCATCATGCTCGACTGCACGGTTTGGGATATTTTCGAGGGAAACCGGGTTGCCGTCAAAAACTTCAACACGAGAGAAATTTTTTACATGGATTCCAAGTATTTTGTTGTTGCCACCGGCGCAGTGCCTTTCTTGCCATCGTTTCACAACGATGACCTTCCGGGGGTTTACACCGCGGCCGTTATCCAAAAAATGATGAATACCGAGCTAACCTTGCTCGGAAAAAATATCCTAACCGTTGGTGCCGGAAACATTGGTTACCTTACAAGTTACCAGTTGACGCAGGCTGGTGCAAAAGTAAAGGCAATTATCGAGGCTCAACCCCGCGAAGGCGGTTTTCCGGTACAGGCCAACAGGGTGCGCAGGTTGGGAATACCGGTAATGCTATCGCACGTGATACTTGAAGCCATTCCCAACGAAAAGGGTGATGGAATAAAAGGGGCGGTTATTGCCCAGGCAGATAATTTCAAGCCCATTGCGGGAACAGAAACAGTAATAGAAGGCATTGATGCAATAAACATTTGCACCGGCTTGATGCCCGATGATGCCTTGCTGGAAAAAGGCTACGAGATGTTTGGGCGAAATTGCTTTGGTGCAGGCGATGCCATAAAAATTGGCGAGGGAACCAGTGCCGTGCTTCGAGGCAAACAGGTGGCTTACGAAATTCTTGAAAGCCTGAAAGTAAGGTTCAATCAAGACGATTACTTGCTGGTTTCGAAGGAATACATAGACTCGCAACAACATCCCGTGAAGGTAATTGAAGAGCCATTCAAGCCCGCATCACATAGGATTGACAAACCCTTCGTGCTCATTGACTGCTTGTATGGTTTTGCTTGCAATCCCTGTGCTTTTGCTTGCAAGTACGGTGCAATTACCAAATCGTCAACCAGCACGGTGCCGGGCATAGATTTTGACAAGTGCGTCGGATGCATGGATTGCGTTTACCAATGTCCCGGGCTGGCAATATTTGGCTACAACCCAAAGAAAAATACTTTTTTCCTGCCAGTTGAATTTGATACGGAGGCAGGCGAAGAGGTTTTTCTGGTTGACAACAGCGCCAACATTCTTGGTGAAGGCGTTGTTGAAAAAGTCATGCGCAAGCCAAACCTAACCCACGTTGCAAGGGTTAAGGCAAACGATATGCCCGTAGAAAAGCAGCTTGAGGTGAGGGGTTTCATCATTAAGCGCGATTATCCCGAGCCAAACAAGTTTTCGGAATACACACCCGGCGATTGCCGCAATATGGTTTTTACATGCCATTGCGATGATGTTGGCCTTGACGAGGTTTTAGAGCTGATTGGCGAGCGCAAGTTCATCTCTGTTGCCGAGGTGAAGCACAATACACACCTTGCCATGGGGCCTTGCAGGGGTAAGCGTTGCCTACAAAGGTTGAAGCAAACCCTGCGTGCCAAGGGAATTCAGCTTGTTGGCGGAGCCACGCCACGGGCGCCAATGTCAACACAAGTTACGGTAGGTGAGGTTTTGCCCACCAATAAGCCAGAGGTGGTGATTACTAATCTGAAACCTGGCGGGCGCAAGATAGTTGAAGTTAAATCGATGGTTGCAGGTGGCGGAATTGGTGGGAGTGCCCTGTTTAGGTTCCTTGCAGAAGAAGGGCTTGAACCTCTGATGATAAACTCTGGATTTGGTGCTTCGTGGCGCAACATTGCCGGGGGAAGGCCTGTGTTCTCGCTACCCGAACTAACCGAAATTGCCAGGCATAACCTTAAACTGTTTGCGCAACTTCACGAGAGGGTCAACATCGATTTCAGGCCAATTAACTATGTTACCTTTGCCCACGACCAGACAATGTACAAGGCACTCGAAGACTCGATGGCATGGCAAAAGGCGGTTATGCTCGAGCCGTGGCAATTCAAGAGCGAAATTTCTCCTTTTTTCAATACAAATAACAAAAAGTACGTTGCCGCGCTGAAAACCAGCGAATGCTGGCAAGCAACTCCAGGCAAGGTAATTGAGGCACTCCGGGTTTTTGGCAAGGAAAGGGGAGGCACCATTTTTGAAGACTGCGAACTGGCTAGTCTTTACAAAAGCGGCGACAAGTACGTGGCAATAACCAGAAACAACACGGGAGAGTATATTGAATATCACACACCTGTTTTTATAAATGCCCTCGGTGACAAGGGAGGATTTTTTGCAAAGATGGTTGGTATAGAAACAGGGATGTTTCCAGTAAAGCATCAGGCTTTCATTACCCGCAGGCTTCCGATGCTTGGCGTTAACGGAAACCCGCTCGACATGCTCATTGACCGCCGTGATTACAAGGGATTCGTGGCGGTTTACGGCCAGCAACTTGGCGACACCGGCCAGATAATTGGCTGTGCTTCGCCGGCAGTTGAACCGCTCGAAACCGACAAGAACGTAAAGGTAAACAGCAAGGAGTTTGCCGAGATTGTGGCCGAAGTGTTCGTTGATTGGATTCCAGAAATATCATCCGTGGGATTTCAGGCCCTGTGGGCAGGTTACTACAACGAGCCAAAAATGATAATAGATGTTGAGAAAGGCTTGTTCCTTGGCTTGCGCGGACAGGGATTCATGCTCGGACAGTACCTTGCCAAATTGTACGTCAGCGCGCTTGTTGGCAAACCAGTGCCTGATTACTTCAACAGGCTTAAGCTTGGAGGCGATGCCTTGCTCGAAAAGGCCTTTAAATAAAAGGATTTGTTACAAGTTCTTAAAATAGGACTTGGCACTTTTACAAGGTTTTTCAAGTAGTTTTACCTATTGCGATTGCTTGTGGTGGATGCTCCGCGAATACTTGCAGCAATGGTGCAATTTGTTGTAAACCTTGTCGGAAGCCCTTTCCTTATTGGTGTCGTGTCCTGCCTTGGCAATGTTTTTGTGAATTGCCTCGGGTGTAGTTTTTGAAGGCGAGTATTCCACTTTTAGAGTTTTATTGTCAACGGTCCAGGTTGCTGATTTGACCCCCTTGATTTTTGCTGCCTTTTCAATTCGAGTTTTGCACATACTGCAATTGCCCAAAACAGTAAACTCGGTTGTAATGATTTGATTTTTTGTGTCAGATTGTGAAAATGCACTTATCGCAAACAATGTAAAAAGCGCAAGTAAAAAATGTTTTTTCATCGCAATTGGTATTTAATAAACATTAAGCAAGTTTTTAATACTAACACAAAAAACGATGAATTGTTCTTGTTTTTTGAACAAGGCCAGGTAACTGTTTCGCTGGGTTGGATTTTTTCAAGCTGTTTTCCTAAACTAATTTTTGACACGAACCTTCGTGCTGCATTGAAAGTTACTTCGTGTTTTCATTCAACGAGAACCCGTACGAAAGGCCAAAAGTAAGTTGATGTTGCGAACTAATTTGGGTTTTGTTCATGTACTGGAAAACCGGTAAATCGACAATTGTAAAAAAACGGAACCTTTCTGCGAGGTTGAAGCTAATAATTGGAGACAGGAAAACTTTTTTAAAACCTGTTGCTTCCGGGTCGTAATTAGGAAAGGAGTAAGTTCTTATATCCTCGTTGAGCTTCATTGTGTTCAATAATTCACCGCGTAGCTTCATTGCCACGCTCCACGAAGGGGCAAAAGATTTTCCAAGTATAAAGGAAATGGCCGCAAAATTGCCCATTTTTTCCCCCATGGAATTCCACCCTCTTTTTATGTAAAGCCCGTTAAAAACAAGAGACAGATTTTTGCGATGGTATTTTCTCGTTGCAGAAAATGAAACAAGAAAATCTTGAGAGCCCGAACTTTGTTGAACAGATAAGGGTTTTTGAAGGTAATAGTAAGTTCCCGAAAATGGCTCAAGGTAGGCCAGTGAGTCGTTATGTTTACCCAGTGGCAATTTAACACCCATGCCAACCGTAATTTCCGTAAATAGTGGGAGTTCGCTATTGCTATATACTTTATACCGAGGCATAATTATTATATCTCCCAAGCCCGAAGAAGATATGGTTTGGGAATTGTTTAGATTTACCTGGGTTTTGTTAAGCCAGTATGAAAACTCAACCGAAAGAGTCAGCCTTTCGCTTAGGCCATAACCAATTTTGTTGTAAAGGTACTTGCTGTTGAAGTTGTCTGAAAAGTTATCTGCGGGTTTGTTTCCCGAAAGGAACTTGTTAGTTCTAACAAACTGGAAACTCGAATTGATTTCGAATTGGTTCTGGCCTAAAACGCCATGTGCGACATCGCCGGCAAAAGGATTGCCTCCACCACCGCCGCAGCATTGCGAAATTGATTCATAGGGCAAAAAAAACAATGATGCAAGAAGCCAGCAAAACTTAATTCGCATTCTAATTTGATATGATGAATTTTGAGTTAAACACTTGATTTACTGTTGATATACGAATAAAATATAAACCACCTTTCATTCTGGAAGTATTAATCACTATTTTGTTTTCGTAATAATTTCTTGCTTCCCAACTGTCGATAGGTTGCAGCTTGCCGTTGGCGGAAAATATTCCAATACTTATTATTTCATCAAGCGGAATGCCGACTTGTACATTTACCAAATCGGTAGCAGGTGAAGGGAAAACGGAAATGCCATGGGTTAGCGCAAGGTCATCATTAAAACCTGTCGAACCCTCTGCCAGTGCCATGTTAATGGCATCTTGTATTTTGGAGGCAACAACAGTGTTGTTGGCGTTATAGTGGACCGTTCGTTTGCTGCCCCCAACAACTACAACCTTAGGCATACCATGTGAACCATAATCGCTCATGTCAATTCTTGAGTTAGAAAACCTCCTGGAATACGATGATAACGGAATTCCCGTGGAGTTTGCCCAAGCATTTAACGAACTGCACGAGGTGTCGGCGTAGTCATCAACCAAGAAGTAGAAAACTTTTTCGGGGTGACTGGTTTGATAACTTTTTACAATATTGTAAGAGGTAAGTGCCGGGCCAACACAAGGCCCGCAGGGCATTACCCAGCAAATAACCACAACTTTCCCGGCATCTAGTTTTGAAAACAAATCATAAACAACGCCATTGCAGTCAGAAACATTAAAGTTGGTGGCTGTTTGGGCATTTCCCGAAATAGCCGACAAGGTCAAAAACAACAATGTTGCGATTTTTCTCATTAATCGAAAATTGATACTTTGTATTCAAGAACTCGTGTTTTTATATGACACAAGGTAGCCAAAAAACCCTACAAGCACAAGGGTTTTTTAAAACATTTGAAAAACGTGCTATGGTCAAATTGATCATAAACCTTATTACTCCATTAAGGATTTCATTCAATAACAAAAAACCCGTGGGTTTTCAAAAACTCTTTTGAGTCGTTAAAGCACAACTGGAGTACAATAACGTTTCGACGTTTTTGATCTAAAACCGGGTTTACAGCTTTTTCGAGATCAAACTGTCTAACGAGTACTTTCCAGCGCCGGTAAAGGCTATCACGAAGTAAACCGCAGCATACAAGAAAGCCAATTCTTTAGCCGAGAATGGATGTGCAGCGTGGAAAATCAATCCTGCCACGAGCATCGTAACCATCAACGTTACTGCCGAAAAGCGAGTTGCAAGTCCGAGAATCAAGAAAATAGAGCATGCAAACTCTGCGAAAACCACCAAGATAAGCGAGATGGTTGGGCCCAAGCCTATTGGGTCGAGAAACTGAATTGGGCCCCCGGCAAGAAGCATTTTTAGCTTGCCGAAGCCATGCGTAAGCATGAAAATACCTACAGCCACCCTAAAAATCAAAAATGCAATGGATAAACCTTCGCTGTAGTTTCCTGGGTTAAAGCTCTTTTTAAGTAGTGATTTCATCATCAAAGTTTTGTGTTAATAAATAGTTTGCCAGTAACAATCCGAATTAATCTTTTTGATGCTACCGATAGACAAAACGTTGAACAATCAATTTTGTTCAGATCGAGTAAAAAAAACGAAATTTCCAAAAGAATTTTGTTGACACGATGGTTGCAGCGCAACCTAAACGGGCATGTTGACTCCAGAATGGTTTTGTTTTACCCACCCTAACCGGGTTTTGAATTCCTAGCAGTAGGTTTTGATAATGAAAATAACGCAAACCATCAGGGAATAAACTCGTATCAATGTTTTGTCTTTTTTTGAAATTGACAATTTTGTTATATTCGAGCCAGTCGTTAGAATTGTTTATGACAAATTTGCCATTGACTTCATCTTGATAATTATTTTCGGCCTTCAAGAAGTTGCTTGCCGGATTTTGGAATACGTCGAAAACGCCTTGCTGTCTTATTGAACAAGGTGCAAAATGGTGAAATCGCGTGCAACCCGTTCTTTTAAGGCCCTTTATTGCAAAATCTTTGCAACTTGCTCACACGTGTGAGGTGTAGGTTTTTCGTCTTCTAAATTTTTAAGTTTCACAACCTTGAATTTAGAGAAATGTCACATTACACACTTTTTGGGATAGTTTTGCCTTGATAGTTTCTCAAAAGCTATTTTATAACAAGGGCTCAATTTCAACTGTTTGGCAAATCATTAAATAGCGATAGGAAAAGCAAAAAAACCCTTAACAAAAGCAATCTTGCTTAAACCGGCCTCATCAAGGTTGTTTTTTTTTGCGGATTGTTGCTGCTTGGGTGCATGAAGGTGCGGTGTGCATCAGGTTGCGGTTTTTACGACCGTGTCAATAATATTGTACGGGTTGCAACTTTTACTCGTCATGCTAAGGGTTGCAATAGTCGCAATACATTGGATCTTCGCTTGTCTTGTTGCTCGGATACATGTCTTCTTTTGCAAAATTGCAATGTTGGCACTCATAAATGTAACTTATTGCCGAATTAGTTGGCAACCCGCACAATTCACATTTTAGTCCTTTTTTTACATTCGTTATTCCAAAACCGGGCATCAGGCATTGAGGGCAGGTAGATTTGATTTTTTGAGCCAGTTTTTCCGTGGCTTTCTCAATCACGGTCATGCGGGTGGGGTTATGCATTGCTCTCATGTCTGTTTCGGCATAAACAGCATTGTGTTTTGAATGTAGCTGCTTGTATGTTGCCTTTAAAACCTCAATATCATTTATACCTTTATGTATTTCAAAAAAATCATCCTTTGATTTTCGGAGAATCAGAGCGTGTTCGGGGAAGCCTACTGATTTTGCAAAGTCAATTAGTTCATTTTCGGTGTTTATTTCCCTTGCGTTGAAATTAGTTTCGGTGCTGAGCTCTCTTGCAATAATTTCCAAATTGTTTTTAAGGTCGATGAAAATCAAGAATTCGTCGTCGGCGTTTACGAAAAACAGCGACGGATGTTGCCCGAAAGAGCCTTCGCTTGCTACTCCCAAGTCGCAATTGTTCAATTTCATTGCGTGTAAGCACTTTTCGCGGGCAGTTGAAATTGGGTCGAGCTTCCGTTGGATCTCTCCTGTAAAAGTTCCAAAAATATCACTATCGAAAGTTTCATCGACAAAACAAGCAACACCCAGTTCTTTTTCGAGTATTGGTGCAATAACCCTTTCCTTTTGATGCTTTGTTGCAACAAGAATTTTTCTATTTTGAAATAGCTTCATTTACAATCAACAAGATTTTGTTAGTGCCATTCCTTTATTTTTTTCGTTAAACAGCCCGTTGTCATAAACAAGATTTCCGTTTACAAAAGTATGGGTTACCTTTGTTTCAAAAGTGGTTCCTTCTAATGGCGACCAGCCGCACTTTGATAAAATGTTATCCTTGAGTACGGTGTAGCTCGAGTTTAGGTCAATTATTGTCAAGTCGGCAAAATATCCTTCGCGTATGAATCCTCTTTTTTCGATACCATAAAGCGTGGCCGGATTATGGCACATTTTTTCGGCTATTTTCTCCAATGAAATGAGGCCTTGCTTGTATAATTGAAGCATTATGTTCAGTGAATGTTGCACGATTGGCGCACCCGACATTGATCTAAAATAGGGCTTTTGTTTTTCTTCCAGGGTGTGGGGTGCGTGGTCGGTGGTTACCAGGTCTATTCTGTCGTCTAACAAAGCTTTCAAAAGCCCCTTTTTGTCATTTTCTGTTTTTATGGCAGGGTTCCATTTTATTAAATTTCCCAAACGCTGATAGTCTTTGTCAGAAAACCACAAATGATGCACCGACACTTCTGTTGTTATGGTTTTTTCTTCTAACGGAATGTCATTTCGGAACAGATGTGTTTCCGCTTCGGTTGTCAAGTGCAGTATGTGAAGCCTTGCCTTGTGTTTGTTGGCCAGTTTAATGGCACGTTTGGTTGCTTCGTAACAGGCCTCTTCGCTTCTTATGAGCGGGTGAAGCTCGGCCGGCACGTTTTCGTCGTATTTCTCTTTGAAGGCAATCTCGTTTTTTTCGACAATTGATTCCAGTTCAGAATGAATGGCAATTATTGACTTGCATTTTGCAAAAAGGTTTTCCATGATTTGGGGATTGTCGGCCAGCAAATTACCTTTTTTGGCAAAGTAAAGCCCGTCATCAGAAACGCCCAGAAGTTTGCTCGTGTCGAGTTTGATTACCTCATCAAGGTTGTCGGCATTAACACCCAAAAAGAAACCGAAGTTTGCCAGTGATTTTTCGGAGGCAATGCGATATTTTTCATTCAAATTATCAATTGTCAGTACGTTTGGAACCGTGTTGGGCATATCAATAAACGAGGTTATGCCTCCTGCAACAGCAGCCTTGCTCTCCGTGTAGAGGTCGGCCTTGTGGGTTAATCCCGGGTCGCGAAAATGCACTTGCCCGTCAATTATTCCAGGAAACAAATACTTTCCGGTTCCGTCAATAACCCTGGTGGTTGATTCATCAATGCGTTGTCCAATTTTTTGTATCACGCCATTTTCAATCAAGAGGCTTGCAACGATTATTTTTCCCTCGTTTACCATGCTTGTATTTTTGATTAGAGTTCGATTGGTCATTGTAAATTGGCTTTATGTTTAGTGTTGTTGACAATTGCCGCTAACTGGGTTTTGTGGGCTGGGCGAGCCGAAGATTGAAACAATTTGGCCACCCACGCGATTAATTTACAGAGAGCAATGAAGCTACAAAATCTACAAGCCAACCAGCTTGCAGTGCACGCATTGTAAGCAAAAGAATTTTTATTTTTCCGCCTCATTCACTATTAATTTCCACTTCAGTGATATCTGCCAGTTCAATCATTTCTTTTTGCTGCTGTCAAATCCAAGTGTTTTTGCTTGAATTTCAATTTTGTCATCTTGTATTATTACTTCTTTTACGTCATTCTGACGGAATTTTGTAACAAACTTACCATTTACGAAAATTTTGAAATTGCTTTCATCGTAGAATTTTTCCTTGTCTCTTGGGCGTTTGAGGATTAACGTTCTCATTTTGGGTTGGCAATTATATTTTTCAAAAAGCCACGAGTAAATTTAAATCAATTTTTCCGCTACCATTTCGGTGGTTTGCAAAAGGTGGGTTTTTACGGCGCCAAACTTCTTTACAGGCAAAAAGTTTCGGTTTGGCGTTTTGTTGCCATAAAACCACTTCGCCCCCCCAATGCCGAAAACGCCTGTGCCTTTTGCACGGCCACAAAGATAAAACAAATTGCAAAACTTGCAAGCCCGCCGGTAAACGGCAAAAAAGCGCGGCGCAAGCTGCCTTTTTTGCCAAAAGCACCCCGGGTTTTCTCGAAAACCTCCTTTTTTGGCTTCGAGGCAGCCATTGTAATACACTCGAAATTTCAACCCCCAAAAACCCCCTAACAAAAACAACCTTGCTTAAACAGGCTTAAACAAGGTCGGTTTTTTGCGCCGTGTGGCCATTGGCAGGCAAAAAGGGGAGTTGTGCATCAGGTACCGATGTGGTGTGCTGCCCTTCTGTTTTATATGGTTGTTTGTCAGCTATTTAGTGTCGGTTTTGTCTGTGCGTTGGCTTGGTGGCTCTCTTGCAAAACTTGGCTTTGGCGTGGGCTTGTGCGGTTTTGCAAACGTGCCACCAAATGCGTTGGCTAATTCAATAATATTTCTTCAATTTCTTCACTCGCTTTTTTCAAAAGTTCGTTTGTCTTGTCTTTGAGTTGTTGGGCTTGTTGTCTGATACCTGTAATGTGCTCCGCTATTTCTTTTTGTTTGTCAAGCGGTGGAACTGGAATAGGAAATGCTTTAATTTGTTCGTTTGTAAAACCAGGTTGAGCACCGCCCCAAACTTCACGATAAATAAATTCTTGTCCGATTGATGAATTTAGGTATGCAACAACAAAATGGGGATTTATTCCATTTAATGAAAACTTTACAATGTTGTTGATAATATTTGCTCCTGCTATCTCTTTTGGAACTACTGCGACTTTCCCTATATAAACGCCACGAACGGAAAATAGAATATCGTTTTCCTTTAATATTGACGACTTATTTGCATTATTTATTTCTTCCGAAATATATTCTAAGCTATCTAAGTCCAAGAAACCTTTTTTTAAGTTTTTACCTAAAATAAAAGGAACATCTGTGCTTTCAGATTTATACTCAGGGGTGGAAATGCCCATTGATAAACTTGATAAAAATGACTTTATTTTTTGGAACTTGTATTTAGAATTGTCTAATGCGGATTGAAGATTAGTGTATTTGAGTGAATAATATTTAGGGTCAAACCTATTGTTTGTAACTGTCTTAATAGTTGTAACAAACATTCTATTCTTCAAAGTATTTTCAGGCGGTTCGGGTAGTTTTATTCCCAACTCCTTCAACAAATAATCGTCAATGCCTGAAAGTAGTTTGTCGGCTTCTGCTTCGTTCTTTTGCTTTTGGGCAAAATATTTTGTGATAATTTCAGATACTTTTTTTCTCAAATCTATTTCTGGAAAAGGAAAAATTAAATCAGTAAAAACCTCTGTATCTAACCTTCTTCTACCTGTGCTACCTGTTGTCTTTCCTTCTACCTGTTTATAAACATAATCAGACAGAAAATTTGCAAGTAAATACTCGTTATCAACGTCTTTCCCTTTTACTACATAAAATTCGGTTGATGTAAATGCAAAATCATATCCTTTTAAATCTTTGGTGAGAATATATTTTTTATTAAAAACACTTGGTTCAATTCGTGCAAAAAGTAATTCGTTAGGATAAATTATATTTCTCCCTTTGACTTCTTTAAAAGGTCTTAAAACGACTTCAATAATTGATTTTGAATGTTCGTCTGTTTGTGGTAATCCAACATAAGGCACTAAATCATCATCATTGAATTTAGGTTTTTCTCGTGTTGGATTTACAAATGCAATTTCTTTTAATTTTTTAGAACTTGATAGTTTCTTTGGTAATGTAGAATAATAAAGTGGACTAAGCGATTTTTCCAATTCGCTTTTTTGCAAAATGAAAACGCGGCTTTTGTTCAATACTGTGGATTGTATGGTGTAATTGCTCATTATTTCTTAGGCTTTAATTTTTTCGGAGCATCTTTCTCTTTCAACAAACCTTTTGCATTTAAAGAAGTAACTACATTTTTACCTGTTTTAGCTTCCAACTCTTTGCGTGCAACCTTTGCCACATTGCCGCCTTGTTTTGCTACTTTCTTACTTTCTTCAAAATCTTTTGGGTTGGTTGCGGCAGATATGTCCTTTGTAGATGCTTCGGCAAGCATGTTTAAAATGAGTTCGGTATTGGTCATGCTATCCCGCAAGTTTTCCTTTTTCAAACCTTTCAGAATTTTGTATTCTTTAGTAGTTTTATCGCTCCAGGCTTTGGTAATAATGTCGGTAAGCGTAGCAAACTGAACGCCTACTTTCAATCCCCGCTTTTTCCATTCATCTGTAAGTTCTTTTCTGATTTCAATACTTTTCAGTCGCTGGTTAATCCAGCTTTCCGAATAACCTAGTTTCAGGTATTGCTCCAATGCCCTATCGATACTGAGTTCAGGGTCTTGCATTTCGTCTAAGCGTTCTGTGGCTACCTGTGCCAACCAAAGTTTAAAAGGTTCTGCTTTGGGGGATGGAATAGATTGAATGAGCCTAAAAAGCTGTTCTGTATCAGCTACATCGGTCAGATAAAATTTGCCATCGGCAGATTGCATTTTCAGTTGACTACAATTTGTAGCCAACTGGCTTCCTTCTGCCTTTAATCTTGTTTTTAAAACACTCCAATATTTCCTCGGATTCGGACTGTCGGTTAAAATACCAATTACATCTACGATTGAAAAATACCATTTCTCTTTTTCAACATCCCAAAGGGTTCTTACTTTTCTATCTTCAAATATCTTTATTGTGTTTTCCTGTTTCATTTTTACTCAGTTTTTTAATCTAAATAGAAAAATCGGAATTTCCGATTTTTCTCAACGATTCTCCTTTTCGTTAATATGAGCAATAAATTTAGAAAGTTCTTTACCAATTTCAACCAGTTCGTTATTGTTGGTGCTTCTGCCTGTGGCATCATAGCCAATGTCTTCGGCTATTGCCATAAAAATAGGGTAGTCGTCTAAAGCGGTTTGTTTTGCCAAAAAGTATTTTTCTGTCAATTCTTCTTTCAGCAAATTCACTTTGTCGGTAAAAGAAGTCTGAACCTTGATTTTTAGGATTTTTATGATTTCGTTGATTTCGGCTTTGCTTGCTTTTGGACTTGCAATCTTGGCATCTTGTTCTAATCTTTTAATCGTGTCGGCTTTTTCTTTCTCCCATTTCTCAACAGTAGCAATATAGTTGTTGTCGGTTTTTACCTGTTCTTTCAGTTTTGCTTTTTGACTGCTGATTTTTTCGGTTTGTTTGTCTTTGTGTTTACGCAAAAACAAAACAGAGCTTTTTACACCTGCACCTGTGGCACTAAAAGCGGTTTGAGGCATAGAAACAACGGCAACAATGCGATACATTTCTTCAATGTTGTCTCGCACATATTGCAAACTACTATTGGTAAGAATACCGTCAGGGATTACAACTGCCAAATAACCGTGTTCGGTTAAAAACTTGTGGCACTGCTCCAAAAACAATACTTCGGTGCTTTGGCTGTCACGCAAAGCGGCTTTGCCGCTTGCGTTTGTATTCAGCCAATCCACTTCTTTAATTGCCAAATTGTATTTGTGCATGTATGCCTTTTCGGTTTGCTTGATACTACTTCCGAAAGGTGGATTGGTAATGATGAAGTCAAACGAATTGTATTTAAACTCTTTGTTGCCCGACTTGGCTTGCATTTCGGTATCGCTCAAAAGTCCGTCAGATGCAATAACGTTGGTGTGTCCGTCATCGTGAATAATCATATTCATTTTGGCGGTTCGGGCAATTTGGTCGTTTATCTCAATGCCAAAGAGGTTTTTCTCTGCGAAGTCGTGCCAATATTTGTAATGGTCTTTCTCATCTTTGATTGGGTCGTAAAATTCGTTGGCTTGTTCTCTCACTTTGTCCAAAGCGTAAAGCAAAAAGCCACCACTTCCGCAACTGGTGTCAAGCACTCTTGATTTGTGCGTAATTGGCAAACTGTCAACAATGAATTTTACAATTGGTCTTGGTGTAAAATATTGTCCGAAGTCGCCCCTGAAATAACTGCCCATAAAAGTCTCAAAAGCTTTTCCTTTGCTGTCAAGGTCAGTTTTATTGAGGTTGATACGCTGAAAGTATTTTACAATGGTCAGCGTTTCTTGTGCAGTAAGGGTGATGCCGTCTTTGAAAACTTCGGGGGCTTCTTTTTCGCCAACTGCATAAATTTTCTTGATGCGTTTTAGCAAATCTTCCGGGTCTTCGTCACGAAAAATTTGAAAGTCGTAAGGTTCGCCTGTTTTTCTTGGGTGTTTCTCGTCCCAAATTTTGCAGAAGATGAGTTTATCCAATTCGTCAAACGCCACACTTGGATTTCTTTGTCCACCGCCCCAAAGTGCTTGATGCGATTGAATGAAAATCTTGGTCAGTTCGCTTTCGCTAACTGGTTGAAGTTCAAAAAATTTCTGTTTTACATTCGGGTCGGGTTCAGAAACAATGTTTTTGGGTTCTGTGTCAGTTTCTGTTTGCGAAATTCCGCCTTTCACATATTTGTAAGGTGCAAGTTTGTTGATACCAAATTGCGGAATGTCGGGAATTTCAATTCTGCTTTTCGGTTTCTTGTCGGGAACTTCGTAATACTGATTTTTGATGCGTGAAGTTGTCCAAACGTATTTTGCACCTTCGGCAACTGCGTAACTGTATGCTTGGTCAACCGCAATGTTAAATTGCTGGTCGGTTAAATCTTCCTTTTTGCACTCAACTAAAATGTAGGTTTCTTCACATTCATCGTCTGAATAAACAGCAATGTCTGCCTCCTTTGTCTCAGAACCCATTTGAACAGGAATGAAATGTTTAATTCTGTTTTCGGGATAGCCATAAATTAAAACCAAAGTCAAGAAGGTTTCGGCTTGCACTTTCTCTTCGGGATTGTTGTAATTCCGTTTTTTGTTTTGGTGAACGTATGTTATAAAGTTTCGGTCTTCGTCAAACCGAATAAGTCCTTTTTCTATTCCTGTATCTATTAAATTCATTCTGTTTTCTTGTTATTTATTTAGTTCGCTAAGTTAAGTTTTTAAAACCCGTTATTGTGAAAAATGCCCTTCAAAATGTCCGTTGTCCTGTTGTAGGGGGAGGGTGGGCTTGAGTGCGGTTGGGCATAGAAAGCACAAAAGTACAATTTAGCACGTCTGCCCGCCTTGCCACATACACGCTGTTATCGCTTCGGTGTTCTTTTTCGTCCGTTTGGTTGTCGGTCGTATTGGTCCGTGCGGGGGGACAGACACACTCTTTGCCAAGCTTGGGTTGTAGCGTTGGCTTGAGCGGCTTGGCAAATGTGTGTGGCTGTTGCGCATTGGCTTACTCTATTAATTGTCCTACTTTATTTACTACTTTATATTCCAAGTCGTCAAACTCGTTGAAATGAGCTTTTCCGCATTTGATTTTCATTTGTTCGTCTCCACTTAGTTTTGTTAAGTCAACTTGTGGCGTTCCTGTGTCTTTGGTTTCGGCTACAAAATATATTTTCTTGTCGTCTTCAAAAACCAAAGCCCAATCAGGATTGTAGTTTCCTATCGGTGTTGGGATTTTAAACCAATTCGGTAGTTTGAAATAGAATTTTATTTGCTCACTGGTTTCACAGTCTTGAGCAAACTTGCTTTCAACGCCTGAATCCAAAGGCACAAATTCTTCATAAATGGTTTTTGAAGGGTCTGAAACTTTAAACGAAAAATCATTCAGATAAACTTCTAATTCCTGAGCTTCAAACAATGCCATTTCGTATTCTGAGCTACCGATTTTTTGATATTTGATTCCGTCAATCATTAAATCATACAAAGTCCGTTTTATAGCTGTTGTTGCCAAGTCCAAGAATAATTGTGGATTGATAATAATATCCTCAATTCTTCCTGACTTACTCAAAATCTCTTCAATGGTAGAACGTGTTAATTCTGTTTTACTTTGAATGTAGCCCAAAACATCAGGAATTTTCCAAAAGTAACCTCCATAAGATTCTACTTTCTCTCCAACATAGTTTGTGCCTACGCCTTCATCCGACATTGTAATACCAATTTTTGTAGAACGAATGGAAGGCGATTTGATTTCAGGTAAATCTTTTATGGCTTTTGCAGCCAAAGTAATTAATTCATCTGTTTTATAATCTACTCGGTAAGTCGTTTTCTTTTTTAGTTTTTCCCATATCTCCAAAAATTTCGGGTCGGCTTCAAAACCTTTTCGATACTTGATAGCTGTTCTTGTTTGCTTGTTTTTTATTCTGCCTGTAAATGCCACTCCGCAATCTTCTTCAATTTCTTTTTGCAATGCTTTGGCAAAATCGTCATAGGCTTCATTGGCAATTACAGTCAAACGGTTTATGTTTTGGTCATACGTTCTTTTTCCAGTTTGGTCAACTGCCAAACGCAAACCTCTACCAATTTCCTGACGTTTTTTAATGTCTGACTTGGTTTCATTCAAAGTGCAAATCTGAAATACATTTGGATTGTCCCAACCTTCACGAAGGGCAGAATGTGAAAAAATGAAACGCAAAGAATTATCTAAGCCCAACAATTTCTCTTTGTCTTTCATTATCAAACTGTAAGTGTCGTCATCTGCTTTGGTTTCTCCAGAAGTGTCTTTTAATTTTCCTTTGTTATCTTGCGAAAAATATCCATTATGCGTATCTTCAACTGAAAACTTATCTAACTCTTTGAAAGCTGATTTTGAAACGTATTCCTGATAAATTTCTTCAAACCATTCGGCAAATTTTCCTTTTACAGGATTTCCTGCTGAATCATAGTTTCGGTAATTGGCAACTTTGTCAATGAAAAACAAGGACAAAACTTTTATACCTAATTTATTAAGTCGCTTTTCTTTCTTCAAATGTTCTTCAATAGTTTTGCGAATTTGAAACTTCATTACTTCATTTGTCAATCCGCCTTGACTGTCGCCTTTGTACAATAAATTTCCGTTTGAAATGGAAATACACTGGTTTACTGCATCAATTTCCTCAATGATATAGCCATCTGCATAGATTTCTCTCTCGTTGGATAATTTGTATAAATCATCTCCAACTTTTACAGTTATGGTTTTCTTTTTTACGCCTCCATTTTCGTTGCTGTTTATAGAAACTTTAGCGGTTACTTTCGTTTTGGTTGCTGTAATGGATTCTACCGAAACAAAAGCATCATTGTAGGCATTTTCTTCAATGATAGAGTCAACTTCAATTTGTTTTACCAAACCTAAATCATAAGCCTTTACAGGGTTTAGGCTGTAAGTAAGGTTGTATTGATTTCTGTGTGTTGCCGAATAACGAAGTGTACAAAGTGCTTTCAAGTTTTCAATAGCTACAATTCGCTTTTCTGTTTCCATATTTTGTGGCTCGTCCACAATTACAATTGGATTGGTTGCTTGAATAAATTCAACAGGTTTTTGTCCGTTGAGCTTATCATTGGGTTTATTGATAATGTTTTCGTCTTTAGCGAATGAATCAATGTTGATTACCAAAACTTCTATGTTGTTTGTGGTTGCAAAACCTCTCAAAGTGGAAACTTTGGTGCTGTCGTACACCTGAAAATTTACGGGTACATTATCGTAAAGTGTTTGGAAATGCTCGTGAGTAATTTCTAAGTTTTTCAGAACTCCCTCACGAATTGCCACCGAAGGAACAACAATCACAAACTTTTTAAAGCCATATAATTTATTTAGTTCATAAATGGAACGCAAATACACATAGGTTTTCCCTGTGCCTGTTTCCATTTCTACGGAAAAGTGCATACCGTCCAATTTTTCTGAAATATTTATTTCGTTATTGGTTTGTATGGCTTGTAGATTGGTAAGGATTTGTTCTTCCGATAAAATAAGGTTGTTGCTAACACCATTTATTAAATTCAAAGTACCTTCCTCCTTTAGGTTAAATTCCATAATAGAATCTTCCAAGGGTTGCCCTTCAAACAAATCTGTTATGGATTTTATGGCTTCCTGCTGATAACCCAGATTTGATTCAAAACTTAACTTCATTTCTTTTCTGGTCTTGGAATTATGACTTTGAATTGCTCGCCTTCAATGTCATTAACTAAGTCAATTGAAGGATATTCTTGTAATGCTCTAAGGATTCCGCTTCCAGCCCCCCTATACTCTAAAATATCTGGAGCTAAAGAAGCAATAATTGTATTTCTTGTTCTCCTTACACCCCTTCTAACTTGCTCTTCTGTTAAACTATTAGGTAATTTACCCGGACTATTAATTTCAATACGATTGTCAAATACAAATATTTTTATGGAATCGTTTATAAAATAATCTCTGTGGATTAAAGCATTAACCAATAATTCGGTAATTACAATCTCTGGAATTTCTAACTTCCCAATGCTATTAAATGACTGCCCAGCCTGAAGGCTATCTAGTTTTGACACAATAAAATCATATCCTTCACGATACAATTCATCTAATGTTCCGGTTAAATTTTTACTGCTTCTATATTCTGTATTTGTTAATTCATTACCGCGAAACCAAATTGCCGTAATAAAAAATGCTGGACATAGTTTTTCAACATTTTTTCCGAATAGCAATGCCCCAGCTATTGTGATTTTACTATCAGTCGATAATCGAAGGTTTTCTAAATACTTTTCAATCTTGTCTGAATCAATAGCCTCTTTGTATTTTACTTCATAGAAAGATTTAAATTTATCAATGTTTATATCATCAATAAAACTCTGATTAATTACTTTCTCTTCTGCGTATAAATAGCCACTACTTTGTAATAGTCTTGAAATTTCTTCATTGCTGGTTACCTTACGTTTGTTGGCTCCGTTTTTCATAAAGATAATCCCATCATTATCCTTGTAAGGCTTTGCAACCCCCTCTGGAACTGTAACAATCAAGACCTTTTTGCCTTCATATTCAATTGTATCAGTTTCAATAAAAACAGGTTCCTTGACATGCTGACTGGATGCATTAACCAATAAATTTGTAAGTCGCCTTAAATCATCATCAGTAAGCCCTACAATATCCCATGTTTTATCATCAACACCTATTAGAATTGTGCCGCCTTTAGTGTTAGCAAAAGCCACCATTTCTTGAGCTATACTAAGTTCGTTAGTAACATTTACTTTAAACTGAACTTGGCTAGTTTCGCCTTTGCTAATTATATCAAGTAATTCAATTGAGTTCATATTGTTTTTATTTTTTCAATGTTCCAAATACTATAAATGTTTTTCCTGCGATTAAAAGCCTCGTCTCCACCTTCCATTATATCTACAATAAACCGTTGAGTTTGGTGATTATCAATAGTGCCTGAATGCACAGTAATTTTCTTTTCGTCATAGCTGCACGAAACAACCTTTTCGCTGTCACCAAGTACTGGAATATTGGCATTATGCGTAGCAAAGATGAATTGCATATTACCTTTTATTTTCTTTAGCTCCTTTATGACCTCATCATAGATAGTTTGATTATCCAAATCATCTTCGGGTTGGTCTATAATCAATACGTCATTTTCTTTTTGAGCTAACAAGAAAAGAATCAATGCCGATGCTCTTTGCCCTAAAGAATGTTTGTCTAATGATTTCCCATTGTATTGAATGACTATTTTATTTTCTACTTTAAAACTGAGCAAGTCTTCCAGATTTTCTGAAAATCTTCTCTTAAAATCAACAACGTGATTTTCATTCAATATGTCATCTAATTTGCTGCTGTCCCTGTAAATCTGGATGAAGTCTTTGTAGGCAGCTTCAATCTCCTGATAAGCTGTTTCCCGAATGCCTGACCCTCTGAAAACCTGCATCATCTTATCGGTTAGTTTATCTCTCCTGCCTTTGAAATCAACTTCAATTGAAATTTTACTTTCAGCTTCATTAATCCTTTTAACCTCCTTGTTTAGAACATTATATTCTTCAAGCCAAAGATTATCTAATTCAGTAAGTCGTTCCAATAAATTGGTCTGCAAATCGCTTCTTCTCCTTTCAGATTTTTCGATTTCCTTTAACTTCAATAGGGCAGTTTCAATTTGCCTGTTCAGGTTTAGAAAATTATCGGGGTTTATGGTGTCTGTATTTATTTCCCGTTTAATCTTGGCAAACTCTTCTTTTAAACCTTCTTTCTTGGTATTAATTTTTGCTATAACGTCTTTCAATTTTTGTTGACTCAAGACAGAATTCTTTTGAATTGCTTTAAGTTTTTCAAACTCAATTTTTAATTCCAGAATGATTGTCTTTGCTTCTTCAAATAGTTCTTTATTGATTTCTGAACCACTAATTTCTTGTTGAAAGAAATAATCATGATTAGAAATTAAGGACGTCAGTTCACTTAGATAACTTCTGACCGTTGATTCAATTTGAATCAGTTTAGATATATCAGAATCAAAAAGTGTTTGTTGCTTTAATTTGTCTTCAACACCTTTTTCCTTAAAAAAATTAAGCTGATGTTTTGAGTTTTGTATTTGAGCCTCTGTATCTTTCTTTAAATCTTTTAAATTTTGAAGCTTTTTTAATTCCGATATAATATTTTCAACTTCTCTTTTCTTTTGCTCGATTTTAGCTTGAACTGCTTTCAATCGTGTTCCAATTAATCGTTGAATCAAATCTCCTTCAAAATCTTTTCCTTTATTCGAAAGGTCTTTTTGTCCAAAATAAATGGGGGAATGAAAACCTGTAGCATCTATAGAAATTCCTGGTTGTAGCAAGTTGTTTTTGTAAATATCCTCCTTTTGACCATATAGTTTTTCTATCCTGTATTCTTCATTTTGTTTGTTGACTATTGTCACTATGGCTTTTCCTCCGCTACCCATTGAGCGTGTCACTAATGAATTCTTATAATCTGGGTCAGCAGCGTTAAATGGAAGAGAAATTCCAAGAACATAGCGTAAAACTTCCAATAAGGACGATTTTCCGCTTCCCCTAATTCCGATAAGGTTGTTTAACTCGGGGGAAAAATCAATTTTAGTCCCTTCTAGTAATCCTCCTTCAAAAGAAATTGATTTAATGTAGGAGTTTTTAATTTCAGGCTTGGTATTTAGCAAAATTCTATAATTAAAGTCAGTAAGGGCATATTTCAATGCCTCGAAATTGAAATCTCCAATTTTTATATATGTTCTTTTTTCCTCATTTTTCTGTTGATGTGGTCTTCCTATATCATCCAATGATTTACAGTCTGAACCTTCAATAAATGCAGGTAATTTATCGTTAAACCAGTTTTTCCATGTAGCGACTTTATCATAAGTTCTTACTTTCTGGAAGCCTAAAACAAAATGTCTGAACAGGTCATTTGATATAAGCTGTTGAATTCGCCCTCCGTCTAATTCGTTAAAAAAACCGCTGTTCTGTTCCACATGAGCAAGAATGATAAAAGAATCTCTTCCATTGTTTTCATGGTCGTTTAATTTCTGTAATACGGTTTCAAAGTTATATCTGCACCTTGTATTTTCATTTTCTCTATTCGCTATCCCTTCAAATGCGGCTGTAAGAAATTGATTAATGAAATCTTCACCATTAACACACCATTTTTCAAAATCGAAAACAAGTAAGCAATGAATCCCATTTGCTCCATCATTTACTGAAAGTTCAACTCCTGCAAATAACCCAATACCTTCTTTTAAGGCCTTTTTTCTTAGGGCTATAAACTCGGATTTGTCGAACTTATTATGATTGGTAATTACTCCAACATTAATATTTTGCTCTTTAAGTTTCTCTACATAAAGACGGCAAAAGTCATTTTCATTACCAGTGTATGAAAATTCTTTGTCTGCTTTAGTGTGCAAATGGAAATCGCCCCGAAGCCAGGTCGCTCCATTTTCAAAAATATTTTTGTTTTCGTTTTCCATTTTGCTTGTCCTTATATCGTTTTAAATTCAATTCCTGCATCTTTCATTTGCAGTACGGTATTGGTTTTTAATTGGTCGTTGCCTTTAAAAAGTTTGTCTAATGCAATAACTTTTATAGGCTTTTCGACAATTACAGCATCGATAATTTCTTGCGTTGCTTTTTCTAAAAGCAAAATCAATTCGGTGTTGTTGATTGAAAACACACCCCCAACCCCTCTCAAGAGGGGAGTAATTGTGCTGTTCAGGTCTTTGCCACTTTTTAATAAAAGTTCATACACCATATTTTCAATGGTGGCAGATTCTGAAACGGGGTCAACAAACAATTTCATTTGCACGGCAAGTGCTTTTGCATCCTTGCCTTCAATTTGTTGCCATTGTTTGAAGTTGCTATCCGATAGAATTAACGATTTGAAGCCTAAATCAATCTCTGTTTCAACATTCGTTTCAAACTGAATTTGACTTTTCTTTTTTTCTTTCTCAACCTCTAATTCTTGTTCGATTGCCTTTGCTGCTCTTCTAATTCTTTCTTTTGAGACTTCAGCAATATTTTTAAATCCTGCTTTTAAAGCCTCACTATTTTCCTCCAAAAGTTCGGGTAATTGAACACAAATATATTTTCTATTACCCCCATCTTCTTTGTTCAAATCCATAACTGCGTGGGCAGTTGTTCCGCTACCTGCAAAAAAATCGAGAATTATATCATCTTGTCCATTCTTGACAGATTTGATTAAAAGTTTAGCCAAAGAAGTTGGTTTTGGGTATGAAAAATAGCTTTTACCTTCAAATAGTTTTTCAACTTCAATTCCACCGTCACTCTTTAATGAAATTATTGACCGGAGCAATAAATTATCGAGTTCATCTAAATAGTTAATTGAGCTTGGCTGTGTGTTCTCGTCTATGTCAAACCAAATTTTACCACATAAAAATGACCCATCGTGTAGTTCTAACACGTTTGTAAATTTACCATCAACAATTTGTGCAGCATCATTAAATGAATCTTCTTTCCAACGCCAACCTCTATCTGGAATCTTTACAGGTTTTCCTGTTTTTGGGTGTTTCACTTCATATCTAGGCCCAAATGTATTTGCATTTGGCCAACTCATATTTATTTTGCCCCAAAGCCGATATTCACTATTTAGAGAATTATAAAGTGTAATCCCTCTATCGTAACCTCTTTTATTATAGAGTTTTCTGATTAAATCTTCGCCCTCATTTAAAGCCATTTTTTTCTTTTTAATTTTTGAAAGCAGGTCTTCAATTTCTTGTAACCCTTCTTTTGCCATTAAAAATTCGTGTTTTAAAGAACTGTCTTTTACATAAATTAGAACATACTCGTGGATGCTACCAATTCCTTTATCATTTTTTGGAACTCTCTTATTCCAATTGATACATTCGATAAAATTTTCTTCCCCTAAAATCTCATTCAATAGCATTCTAAGGTTATGAACTTCATTATTATCAATATGGACAAATATAACTCCATCTTGTCGAAGTAGGTTTTTGGCTAAATAAAGTCTTGGCATCATCATATTGAGCCAATTGCTGTGGTATTGCCCGTTTTCTTTGCTGTTCTTTTTGAACATACCGTCTTTAGTCATATAACCTTCTTCGTCTTTGTCGCCTACCCGTTTTTCATAGTCAGCTTTGCTTTCGCTAAACTTGTCAGGGTAAATAAAAGAGTCGTTGCCTGTGTTGTAAGGCGGGTCAATGTAAATCATTTTCACTTTGCCGAAGTAGCTTTTTTGCAGCACTTTCAGCACTTCCAAGTTTTCGCCTTCAATAAAAATGTTTTCGGTGTCGTCAAAGCTTACACTTTCCTCTTTAGCAGGGACTAATGTTTTGGTTGTTGGCATTTGTAATACTTTAAAAGCATCACTTTTTCCTGCCCAATTGAGAACATAGCGTTCGTTGGCAAAGTTTATATCTTCTCCAAGCGTAGCTTTCAGCTTTTCCCAATCTATTTTTCCTTCGCTGAAAGCTTCAGGTAAAACCTGTCGCAATGCGTTGAGTTTTTCTTGTTCCGGTGTCAGACTTGTTCCGTCCATATTTTATTGTGCTTTTCTTTCGATTAGTAATTCTTTGACTTCAACACCAAGGATTTCTGCAATCTTGTATAAGTCCTCTAAACTTGGTTGACGTCTATTTTGGGCATATGAGT
>CAYGFY010000006.1:0-115124 GCA_964349365.1 uncultured Bacteroidales bacterium
AAAAAACCATTCCACCCCGAGGCGTAATCTCTTTACTGGTATGGGATAGCTCGAATTTCATTGAAATATTTTTCTAACGCTAAGCATTGGGATTTTAAAGCGTAAAAATATACTTTTTTCCCTAATGCGAATTTTGGGGTTAATACGGCCAAGAATAATCTCGCTTGCTGCCATGACATTTGCTTCTGCCGTTCAACAGGTAATGAAATAATGGTACTGGAGGCATTTATTATCATGGCGGAGGCTTTTCACGAAAATGTTTTTACGCGCGATCAAACAAAACTTTGAAAAATTTGTTTCATCCTTGAAATTTACGAATTTTGACACTAATCTAATGAGAAATCTAGTAATTGCCTTGTTGTTATTGTTGTTTTTCATACCTTTAAGCGGTTTTTCTAATACACCCAAACCAGTCGAGGTAATGAACTTCGAAGAGTTTAGCCCCTTGTTACAAAACTCATCTGATACCGTTTACGTCATAAATTTCTGGGCCACCTGGTGCGCACCTTGTGTAAGAGAAATCCCTGTTTTCGAAAGGTTACGTAATGAATATTCTGAACAGAAGCTAAGAATAATTTTGGTCAGTTTAGATTTTCCCAATCAATTGGAATCTAGGCTTATACCTTTCGTACAAAGGATGGAGATGAAGAATCAGGTAATTCTGCTCGACGCCCCGAGAGCCAACAAGTGGATACCCATTGTTGACGGGTCTTGGTCGGGAGCCTTACCAGCAACACTGATTTACAATCAAGAATCAAGAACTTTTTTGGAGAAAGAACTTCACTTTGAAGAGCTGGATCAAATAATTTCACTAATGTTAAACTAAATTTTAAATCAAAATGAAAAGAATCAACATGTTAATTGCCGCCTTGCTCTTTTCGGCTATTGGATTTTCACAAGGGTACAAAATCGGAGATCTGGTCGATGATTTCAAGCTCAAAAACGTGGACGGAAATTACATTTCTCTGTCCTCCTATCCAGATGCAAAAGGGATTATCGTAATTTTCTCTTGCAATCATTGCCCTTTTGTGGTTGCCTACGAAGATAGGATGATTGAACTTCACAAGAAATTTGCTCCTCTTGGATACCCTATCATTGCAATAAATCCCAATGACCCAGAGGTTCAACCACTCGATTCATACGAAATGATGCAAGTTAGGGCTAAAGAAAAAGGATTTCCCTTTGCATACGTGTTTGACGAAGGCCAGAGGGTATTTCCAAAGTTTGGTGCCAAACGAACACCCGAGGTTTTCTTGCTTCAAAGGGTTGCCGAAGGCTTTAGGCTGGTTTACACCGGGGCAATTGACGATAATCACAGGAACGCATCCGAGGTAGAAGAACACTTCTTGGCAAATGCAATATATGCCTTGGAAAAAGGAGAAAAACCTAATCCCGATACAACAAGGGCCATAGGATGCACGATTAAGGTAAAGCAGTAAACAGCTTTTACATTGAAAAATAACAAAAAGGGTTGTCAAACAAATGACAACCCTTTTTGTGTTAATAATCAATAGGGTAGGAGCGGTTATTTAAACTAGTTCTCACGCATTACATGTTCATCGTATTCGATCTCGAACCTTAACTTATGCTTCGATTCTTCGATTGCAAGCACCTTGAAAGCTTCTTTGAGTTGGAGATTTGATGTCCTTTCAGAAAGAGCCATGTACAACTTAAACGCTGCCTTTTCTTTATTCATGGCCAAAACCAGGGCGTCTGAGTAATTCATGGCTGCACTTGGCTTTACCCCAACAACATAATCAGATATTTTAAGGTCTGGCACATTTTCAGATGTTTCCATATCGAAAACGCCGTCTTGTTTTATCTGCATTAGTCTTGCCTTGTGCTTAACTTCTTCGCCTGCAAATTCGAGAAACATGGCACGAATGTGAGAGTTGTTTTGTCTGTCGGCCAAACTCTTATAAAAATCAACGGCCTCCTGCTCCGAATTTATTGCAAAATTCAAGATTTCTTCGATTGATTCAAACTTGTTCATATAGTTAGTTTATTTTTTTCAAATTTATGGATTTTGTTTAATTTTTCGCAAAAATGTTTCCTTATTGCAAGAAACCCTTCAATATTTAAAGCAATGTTTAAAAAGTTTTAAACTTTGTTTTTTTTGGCAACCATTTTTGTTACCTTTGCACTAAATTAAATTTTAGTTTTTATGGTGAGTACAAAAACCTACACAACAATAATTGGTTCTGGAAGTTACGTACCAGATAACGTCATTATGAATAATAGTTTCCTTTCAAGTGAGTTTTTCGAGAAATCAGGGGAGAGGGTCAAAAAAGAAAACTTGGAAGTAATTGAGAAATTTTTGGAAATAACAGAAATAGAGGAAAGAAGGTATGCCAATCCCGAGCACAAGGCTTCAGATCTGGCCTATTTTGCTGCTGTTGAAGCTATAAAAAGCTCAAGCCTGGATCCTGAACTGCTTGATTACATCATAGTGGCGCATAACTTCGGGGATGTATGTAGTGGGTCAACCGCTGTAGATATTGTTCCAACGCTTGCGGCAAAAGTAAAGCACAAGTTGGGCATCAAAAATCCTTTCACCGTTGCCTACGACTTGCCGTTTGGTTGTCCTGGTTGGGTTCAAGGAATAATTCAGGCCGATTACTTTATCAAATCGGGCGATTCAAAGTTTGCTCTTGTAATTGGAACCGAAACCTTGTCGAGAGTAGCCGATCCACATGATATTGACAGTATGATTTACTCGGATGGAGCCGGAGCCGTGGTGCTTAAAGGTGTTGATAGTGAAACACCAATCGGAATAATCGCGCATAAAACGCGAAGCGACACCGAGGAGCATTTCAACTTGCTTTGGATTGACAAATCTAACAACCCAGACTTGAACGACAAAAACCTTTACTTGAAAATGCTTGGAAGAAGGGTTTACGAGTACGCCATAACCAAAGTTCCCCAATTGGTTAAACTAACTCTTGAAGCTGCAAATATCGATATCAAGGACATTAGCAAGTTCTTGATTCATCAGGCAAATGGCAAGATGGACTACGTAATTGCAGAACGCACACTTAAGCAATACGGAATAACCAGCCCGGTGCCCCCAGAAATCCTTCCAATGAACATTTCCAAGATTGGAAACAATTCAGTGGCAACTGTACCTATTTTATTGGATATGATATTACGAGGCCAAATGGAAAACCATTCAATAAATGTGGGTGATTATATCGTGTTCGCTTCCGTGGGTGCCGGTATGAACATAAATGCGATTGCATACAAGTGGGTTTAGATAATTGTTAATTGGAAACTAACAGTTAAAAATTTAGTTGCAGACGAAAGTCAAGATTTAAAAATGAAGAATGAATTGATTTTATAATTTACCATTGAATAGCTCAGGTTTCAACTTGTCAATTGGTCGATTTTTCAGAACCAAATCATCAAGTAATCACGGCAGGGAATTATCGATATTTATGTCCTATAATTTATATTATGTTAAATAGAATTATAAATAAATAAGGGGGTTGCAAATTGCAACCCCCTATTTTGCAACTTAACCAGAAACGTGTTATTCACCGAATTCATCTATAATTTTCTGTAGTTTCTCGTTTTGGCGGGTTCTAAGGTAAAGTTCCCTTAATGATCTTGTCACGTAGCTTGTATTTGGATCGTTGGGTTTAAGCAAACTTTTGGCGCGCAAGAAAAATGGTTCAGATTTGTTCCAAAACTCCCTCGCTTCTTTTTCTTTGGCCATTGCCAATCTTTCATTCTCGCGAGAATAATTTCTGAAGAGCTCATCTGCCAAAACAAATAACCTTGAACCTTCGTTGAAGTAAAGTACGCCAAGGTTGAATACGGCATCGAAATAATCTGGGTCAAGTTCGATGGCACCCGTGTAACCTTTGATTGCTTCGTTGTATGCAAATATCCTTTCTTCTTCTGTTTTTGCCTTATCAATCATTGCGTTGAAATTGCTTCCCATCACGAAATAGAGGTTTGGGTTTTCAGGATCGCGAGATATGGCCAACTCAAGGGCTTTTTGGGCGTTTTCGTTATCATTTGCAGCCAAGTAAACATTTATCTCGTTGAAAATCAACTGTATGTTGTCGGGAAACTTTTCGCGTCCCAATTTAATGTACTTTTTTGCTTCTTCAATCTCGTCTTGAACCAAAAACAATGATGACAGTTGCGAGTAAAGATCCGCCTGGTTGTAGTTCATTTCCAAAAGTTGGTTGTAAAAATCTTCCGCCCTATCATACTGATTTGCCAACTGGGCGGCAATTCCAGCGTAAAAAAGAGTCAATGTATCTATTCCACTTTTTACATAATCTTTGTTTATGTTAAAGGATTTTTCAAGATCTCGACTTGCCCTTTCATAGTTTCTACTGTCGAAGTTTATTACACCACTATTGAAGAATTGGCCACTCAGTTGCATCATTTCTCCCAACAAAATTGCTTGATTAACTTTGGGTGTTGCCCTTGCCTTCATAACAGCCTCCCAGGCAACACTAAGCGGATCTTCGTGCAAGGCCTTAACACTTGGGTCTTGGCTGGCGAAAATTTCAGCGTAAATTTTACTCTTGACAAAAAACGAACGGGCATCTGCTTGGGCCTTAGGGTCCTTGATTGCTTCGTCAATTAATTGCTTGGCAAGAGTTATGTTATTCTTTTCCAACTCCCTTTCGGCATTTTTTACCGGTCTGGGCTGAGATAGACAGGCTGTTGCTATGAACAGCGCAACAATTAAAAATACAAAATTCTTTTTCATTGGTCAAATTGATTTAGGTTAAAAAAACTTTTTCAAAATTAGGAAGTTAATTACAATGCTCCAAATTTTATTCCGAGGTTTCATTTTGTTCTTGATCAAGGTGCATAATTTCTTCTACTGTTTCTTCATTTTCGACTCCGTTAATGGCGGCATCATGAACCTTTGTAACTGCTGCAATTTCGTCGTCGCCTTTAAGATTAATTAGCTTTACACCTTGTGTAGCCCTTCCAATGTTTCTTAAAGTACTTACTGACAATCTTATGGTTATTCCCGATTTGTTGATAATCATCAAGTCGTCAGTGTCGGTAACGTTTTCGATGGAAATCATTTCTCCGGTTTTATCCGTGATGTTGATTGATTTTACCCCCTTTCCTCCCCTGTTGGTTATCCGGTACTCGCTAAGGGGAGAACGCTTTCCAAATCCTTTTTCCGAAACAACAAGGATGCTGCTCTCGTCCTCCTCAACACAAACCATGCCAATTACTTCATCTTTGCCCGATGATAGGGTAATTCCTTTTACTCCCGAGGCGTTTCTACCCATTGGGCGCACCAAACTTTCGTTGAATCTAATTGCTTTACCACTTCTCAAGCCTAACAGAACCTCGTTGCTTCCGTTGGTCAACCTTGCTTGAAGCAATTCGTCTCCTTCTCTAATGCTTATTGCGTTGATTCCATTGGCGCGTGGACGGCTATATGACTCTACGGAGGTTTTCTTGATAATACCTTTCTTGGTGCAGAGAATTATGTAATTATTGTCAATGTACTCTTTGTCATGAAGGTCCTTAATATTAACCACGGCCTTTATCTTGTCATCGTTGGCAATGCTAATTAGGTTCTGAATCGCTCTTCCCTTGGTTGCCTTGGCGCCTTCTGGAATCTCGAAAACCCTCATCCAGAAGCATTTACCCTTTTCGGTAAAGAAAAGCAGGTAATTATGGTTTGTTGCCACGAATAGTTTTTCCACGAAATCTTCCTCGCGGGTTGTGCTTCCTTTGCTACCACGCCCTCCCCTACTCTGCGTGCGGTACTCGCTGAGAGGGGTTCGCTTTATGTATCCCAAGTGAGAGATAGTGATCACAACCTCCTCGTCGGCAATGGTATCTTCAATTCTGAAATCGCTTGCAGTGTATTCTATTTCGGTGCGCGCCTTGTCGCCATATTTTTCTTTTATTTCCAGAAGTTCTGACTTGACAATGGCCATACGGAGGTTGATGTCTGCCAGCAGAGATTTCAGGTAGTTAATTTTAGTTAAAATTTCTTCGTATTCTTCCTTAAGTTTTTTCCTCTCGAGGCCAACTAGCCTTTGGAGGCGCATATCAAGTATTGCTCTAGTCTGCAACTCGCTAAGGTTGAACTTTTCCATAAGTCCAATTCTTGCTTCTTCAGGTGTTTGCGAGGCCCTAATAAGCGAAATTACTGCATCCAGATTGTCAAGTGCAATAAGCAAACCTTCGAGAATGTGGGCTCTTTTTTCTGCCTCGCGAAGTTCGAACCGAGTCCTGCGCGAAACCACCTCGTGGCGGTGGTCAACGTAAAGTGAAACGAGGTCTTTAAGATTCAATACCTTTGGGCGTCCGTTTACCAATGCAATGTTGTTTACACTGAAAACAGTCTGAAGGCCGGTTTGCTGGTACAATTGGTTTAACACTATATTGGGAATGGCATCCCTTCGTAGTTCGTAAACGATACGCATTCCGTTCCTGTCTGATTCATCCCTAATATCGGTAATTCCGTCAATTTTTTTCTCGTTTACCAGGTCGGCAGTTTTCTTAATCATTTCTGCCTTGTTAACCTGGTAGGGTATCGAGGTAACCACAATGGATTCCCGACCGTTTTCGGAGGTTTCGGTGGTGGCCTCACCCCTCATTACAACCCTTCCCCTGCCAGTGAGAAAGGCATCTTTTACACCCTCGTAGCCGTAAATAATACCGCCTGTGGGAAAATCGGGGCCCTTGATGAACTTCATGAGTTCTTCAATGGTAATGTCATTGTTGTCAATGTATGCGATGGTTCCATCAATAACCTCGGTTAGGTTATGAGGGGCCATGTTGGTGGCCATTCCAACCGCAATTCCCGAAGACCCGTTAACCAAAAGGTTTGGAATACGGCTTGGTAAAACTTGAGGCTCTTGCAGGGTATCGTCAAAATTATTCTGAAAATCAACGGTTTCCTTGTCGATGTCAATCAGCATTTCTTCGGCAATCTTTCTTAGCCGCGCTTCGGTATAACGCATGGCTGCCGGGGGATCGCCGTCAATGCTACCGTAGTTTCCCTGGCCATCTATTAGTGGATAGCGCAAAGACCATTCCTGCGCCATGCGAACCATCGAGTCGTAAACTGAAGAATCGCCGTGAGGGTGGTATTTACCCAGAACTTCACCCACTATCCTTGCTGATTTCTTATGAGGACGGTTGCTAAAATTTCCCAATTCATGCATCCCAAACAAAACCCTCCTGTGCACGGGCTTGAAACCGTCCCTAACATCGGGTAGCGCTCGCGAAACAATTACCGACATGGCATAGTCAATGTATGCCGTTTTCATCTGCTCCTCAATGTCAACTTTTATTACCTTTTCTTGCAACATCCTGAAATTTAATATCTTTAAACTTTATTACTTCTCTTTTTTTAATCTGCGAATGTACTAATTTTTTTCGAAAGCGTTACCACTTTATTTCTAAAATAATGCTAAATAGTCTAAAAAGGTTGGTAGGTTGATAATCTTGAGGGGATTGACAAATTGGGGGGCCATTTATCTACTAAAATTAAGAGCCCGGCTTAAGTAATTATCCAAATAAAGCCAAATACAACATTTGAATCAAAGATTTGTTATTAATAGTAAATCTGTACACCCGAAAACAAATTTTGTGTGTAATTTTGACATGAAAAATCTATTATAAATACTGATGGAAGCGCAATTTTCGCAAAGAGTAAAAGATGTATTGACATTTAGTCGGGAGGAAGCCATGCGGATGGGAAACAATTATATTGGAATTGAGCACTTGATGCTCGGTTTGATTAGGGATGGAGATGGTCTTGCCGTAAGGGTTCTCGATGCCCTTGGAGTTGACCTGCACAAGGTTAAGAGGATTATTGAAAGTACCATAAAGAGTTCGGCACCAAGTAATATTGCCATTGATAATATTCCGCTGGTTAGGCAGGCGGAGAGGGTTTTGAAACTTACTTTTTTGGAAGCCAAGCTTTTTAACAGTGAACTAATTGGCACCGAGCACCTTCTGCTTTGCATTTTGAAGGATTCGGATAACATTGCCACCCGCACTCTCAACAATAATGGAGCCAATTACGACAACGTAAAGTCAGAACTCAAGAACTTTACTAACGAGCCGCAATCAGACTCTACCAAGGAATCGCCAAAGGGCAGCCTTCCCACCGGAAGTGGCGATGACGATGATCAGCAAGAAGGTGGTGGTTTTGGTGGTAGCACCCCGAGGAAAACCTCAGATAAATCGAAAACTCCTGTACTCGACAACTTTGGACGAGATTTGACCAAACTTGCCGAGGAAAACCGCCTGGATCCAGTTGTGGGGCGAGAAAAAGAACTCGAGAGAATTGCTCAAATACTTTCAAGGCGCAAGAAGAACAATCCAATCTTGATTGGCGAGCCGGGTGTGGGCAAGTCGGCAATTGCCGAAGGCCTTGCTTTGCGCATAGTTCAGCGAAAGGTTTCGAGGGCATTATTCAACAAGCGCCTTGTGGCTCTCGATATTGCCTCTCTTGTGGCAGGAACGAAATATCGCGGACAGTTCGAAGAACGCATGAAGGCACTGCTTAACGAACTTGAGAAGAACGATGAGGTTATACTATTCATCGACGAACTTCATACAATAGTTGGTGCCGGAGGAGCTTCCGGTTCACTGGATGCCAGCAACATGTTCAAGCCAGCTTTGGCCCGCGGCGAGTTGCAGTGCATAGGGGCAACAACCCTCGACGAGTACCGCCAACACATAGAAAAGGATGGTGCCCTTGAGAGAAGGTTTCAAAAAATCTTGGTTGACCCAACCTCGCCAGAAGAAACGGTGGAAATACTTAACAACATAAAACAAAAGTACGAGGACCACCATCTTGTTACCTATTCTGACGAAGCAATCAGGGCTTGCGTAAATCTTACCAACAGGTACATGAGCGATAGATGTCTTCCCGACAAGGCCATTGATGCATTAGATGAATCTGGCTCAAGGGTACACATTGCAAACATCAAAGTGCCCGACAATATTTTGAAGATCGAAGAGGAGATTGATGCCGTGCACGAACAAAAGACACAGGCAATAAAATCGCAAAAATACGAGCAGGCGGCCAATTTGAGGGACAAGGAGCGTGAACTTAACGAATTGCTAGAAAAAGAAAAGAAACTCTGGGAGGAGGAATCGCAATTGAACAGGGAAATAGTTACGGAGAACAACGTTTCGGAGGTGGTTTCGATGATGACCGGTGTGCCAGTGCAGCGAATAGCAATGAACGAAAGCGAAAGGCTCATCGGTATGGAAGATGACCTTCAAAAAAGTGTTATTGGCCAAAATGCCGCCGTTAAGAAGGTTGTGAAGAGCATTAGGCGCAACAGGGCTGGCCTAAAAGATCCCAACAAACCAATAGGCACTTTCATTTTCTTGGGTGCAACTGGTGTTGGAAAGACCCACCTTGCCAAGGTCTTGTCGCGCCACCTTTTTGACACCGATGACGCACTGGTTCGAATTGACATGAGCGAGTACATGGAAAAGTTTGCAGTAAGCAGGCTTATTGGAGCACCTCCGGGATATGTTGGATACGAGGAAGGTGGGCAACTTACCGAAAAAATCAGGCGCAAGCCATACTCCATCGTTCTTCTTGACGAAATTGAAAAAGCCCACCCCGATGTTTTCCACCTGCTGTTGCAGGTGCTCGACGATGGGCAGCTTACCGACAGTTTGGGGCGCAAGGTTGACTTCAAGAATACCATTATAATAATGACCTCAAACATCGGCTCGCGCCAACTGAAGGACTTTGGTATGGGAGTGGGCTTCAGCACTTCTGCCAAGCAGGCTTCTTCGGTCGAATATACCCAGGGAGTGATTGAAAGTGCATTAAAAAAGACCTTCTCGCCCGAGTTCTTAAACCGTGTTGATGATGTTGTGATTTTCGAATCCCTTCAAAAGGAAGATATTTTCAAGATCATTGACATTGAACTTGAAAAACTATACAAGCGTATCAAGGATCTTGGTTACAAGATTGAGCTGTCGGTTGAGGCCAAGGATTTCATTGCCGAGAAAGGTTGGGATCCTGCATTTGGCGCAAGGCCGTTAAAAAGGGCAATACAAAAATACCTCGAAGACCCTCTCGCCGAAGAACTTATCAAAGGCAAACTAAAGGAAGGCCAAACCATCAAGGTAGGCCTCGATGCAGAAAAGGGAGAATTGGTGATAGTTAATTAATTCACGACCAGCTTTTTATAATTGCCGTTAGGCCAATGCTGCTTGTCTTGGTTTGTTTATTCTTTTGGAGCCAGGCTTCTTTTTTTTGACTTTCATTACTTTTTCTGGTTTTTTCGATATTGCTTTTTTTCAACCCTACTTTGGGTTCCTTTTGGATCATTATTGCTTTTGTTTGGCATACTGGCAGAGCAATCGCGGGGTTCGTTTTAGTTAGTTTGCAGCGAGTTACTTCCAAGCCGTGTTAGGTATGGTTCTTTGCCAAACCCCTGCATCGGGTTCTGCCCGAACCAAATTATCTTTGCATGCCACCAAATGTACGCTCTGCCACGTATCTTGTTTTGCTAACCAGCTTGTTTGTTAGCTTTTGCCTCACGCTAAAAGGTTTGGTGCAGTGTTTCTTATGCTGTATGTGGTTCATTTTTCCCGGAATATTACCAAAATCAATGTTTTTGCAAACACGTAACCTTACAATGGCAATACACTTACTCTACAAAGTAAAAATGAACATTACGGCTGGTAACAGGAAATTCTCGCGAACAGCATAACCTGACCCACCCGAGAGTTTAGCAACGACCAAGTAAACGAAAAAAAAGGGGGCACTTCGCAAAGTACCCCCTTTTTAGCTTTTACAAAACCTATTAAAACCTGTAATCGTTATCCTCTATAAGTTTTGCTGCAATCCTGCGACGGGCGTCTTTTACATTTACGCCGGCCACGGTGGTTAGGCGGTTTATTGCGCTTTCGAGGCTGAATTTGTCTGCGTCTTCGGGCAGGGCGTAAATCAAATCAATTGCGTTTTTGCGCACTTTGGTGGCAGCATCGAAAACGAAAACATCAAGTATGTCCTTGTAAAGGGCTGCCCCCTCCCCCTTCATTGCTTCGATTTTCTTTACCCTCAATACTAGTGATTCGGCAATATAAAGCTCGCTGGTTATGTCGGCAATATTAATCATTACCTCTTGTTCCTTTCCAAGTTTTCTGCCAAATTGAGTTTGTGCGGCATGAATACAAATTAATGCTAATTTCTTGAAGTTGACCACATATCGTAGTTTTTCTTCGAAGTAGCCTTCGTCTTGTTTCTTGCCATCGGTTATGGTTTCAAGGCTGTTATATAGTTCTTGAGCAGGGCCAAAAAGGTCGAAATCGCCTTTCATTGCGCGCTTCATGGCAGTATCGCCAACAAGTAGCCTGTTTATTTCGTTGGTTCCCTCGAAAATGCGGTTAATTCTCGAATCGCGGTAGCTTCTTTCGATGTTCATCTCGGCGGAGTAGCCCATTCCGCCATGAATTTGAACGCCCTCATCAACCACGTAATCAAGCATTTCAGAACCATAAACCTTTAAAATGGCATCTTCAACGGCATAATGGCTTATTGCCTCTATCATTGCCCTACCATAATCTGGCTCTTCTAGCTTCATCACCTCATGCAAATCGTCAATGTCCTGGCTTACCCTGTAGGTGGCCGATTCATGTGCAAAGACTTTAATTACCATTTGGGCAAGTTTCTGCTGAATGGCCCCGAAAGTAGAGATAAGCACGCAAAACTGCTTGCGCTCGTTGGCGTATTTAACTGAATCAAGTATTGCCTTTTTGGCAGCACCAATCACGTTGGCGCCGAGTTTCATCCTACCCATGTGCAATATACTCAAGGCTATTCGGAATCCCTCACCTCTTTTTCCCAGCATGTTTTCGACCGGAACCTTCACGTCGGTGTAATAAATCTGAGCGGTTGACGAACCCTTGATACCCATCTTGTGTTCGTCGGGACCTATTACCACACCAGGCATGTTCGATTCAACTATGAAAGCACTTAAAATCCTGTCCTTCTCAACTTTTGCAAAAACCACTTGGGTGTCGCAGAAACCGGCGTTGGTTATCCACATTTTCTGTCCGTTGAGCATGTAATGCCGGCCGTCTTCGGTGGGCATTGCGGTTGAAGTGCCCGAGTTGGCATCGCTACCGGCACCGGGCTCCGTGAGGCAGTAAGCACCAAGCAGCTCACCCATTGCGAGGGCCGGAATGTACCGTCGCCTTTGTTCTTCGTTGCCGTAGTACATTATTGGCAGTGTACCAATGCCGCAGTGCGCCATATAGGCAACTGAAAACGAATACCCTGCACCGGTGGTTTCGGCGGCAAGCATCTGGGTTACGAACGACTGCCCGAAGCCACCGTATTCTTCGGGAATCGAAATGCCCATGATGCCAAGTTCGCCTGACTTTTTAAGGATTTCTTTCATCAATTCTCGGTCGCCCTTATCCAGTTGGTCAAGTTTCGGGTACACCTCGGCCTCAAGGAAGTCCTTGCAGGTTTGGGCAATCATCAATTGCTCTTCGTTAAACTCTTCGGGTATGAAAACATCATTGGCATCAATTTCTCTCACGAGGAATTCGCCGCTTTTCAATTTGTTTGCTTTTTCCATATTTTTAATTTAGGTTTGAAAAAAATCTTTGCAATTTTACTTTGAGCGACTTTGCGCTCACACTTTGTGTTTCTTTGTGCTACTATTCTTTTCTGTTACACAAAGTTTCACCAAGATATTTCACAAAGTTTCACAAAGTCAATAAAATAGTTTATTTCAAAATTCAATTTCTCGCAGGTTGCGCAGATTTTCGCTGATTATTTAAAAACCTTTTCTGCGTTCATTAGCGAGACCTTGTCCGGCAACTGGCGGATCTTCGGGAGATACTATATTCCCAACGATTCAACAATCAATTCTGCAATGTCCAAATTCTTGACATTCTCCTCCCTGTTCTTATACTTGAGGCCGTCGGTCATCATTGTCATGCAAAAGGGGCATGACGTTGCAATGACCTTTGCATCGGTTTTCAAAACGTCCTCAATGCGTTCGATAAATACCTCCTTGTTGCCCTTTTCGGCCTCCTTGAACATTTGCCCACCCCCAGCCCCACAGCACAGGGCGAAGCTTTTGTTACGGTGCATTTCAACCACATTTCCCGAAAGGGCTTTCAGAACCCGGCGCGGCGATTCGTAAATATTGTTTGCCCTACCCAAATAGCAAGGGTCATGGAATGTTACTTTCACATTTTTAAGTGCTTTGCCATCCAGTTTAAGGGTGCCATCTGCAATGAATCCATCCACAAGGTCAACGTAGCTAATAACCTCGTAAGCCCCTCCCAAATCGGGATATTCGTTTTTGAAAATGTTGTAGCAGTGCGGGCAAATGGTTATGATTTTCTTGACCCCGTAGGTGTTGAAAATTTCTATGTTTTGCAAGGCCTGCATTTGGTAGAGCATTTCGTTTCCGGCGCGTCTGGCTGGATCGCCCGTGCAGGATTCTTCCTTGCCAAGCACGGCGTATTTAACATCAAGGTGGTTCAAAATTTTTGCAAAAGCGGCGGCAACTTTCTTGTATCTATCATCGTATGCACCTGCACAGCCCACCCAGAACAAGTATTCTGGTCTCTTGCCACTTGCTGCCAAATCGGCCATTACAGGAACTTCTAATTTCTTGGTTTCCATATATTCAATCAAGCAGGATGTTTAATTTTTGATGTTGTTGATTTCAATGTTGCTGGCCCAGTTTAGTCTGTCCTCGCTCGAATATTGCCATGGGGCGCCATTATTTTCCATGTTGCTGAATACGGCCTTCAACTCTCCGGGTGCAGAGCCTTCTTCCATAACCAGGTAGCGACGCATGTCAACAATCAATGTCGGATGGTTTATGTTAATGGGGCATTCTATGGCGCATGCGTTACAGGTTGTGCAGGCCCAAAGTTCTTCTTCGGCAATGTAGTCTCTAATAAGCGACTTGCCGTCATCGTAATGCCTTCCGGTTTTTATTAGCCCTTCTGCCTTGTGGTTCATGCGTGTGCGCAAGTCCATGATTATTTTGCGTGGCGATAGCTTCTTGCCGGTTATCGAAGCCGGGCAAACCGAAGTACACCTTCCACACTGGGTACAAGCCAGCGAATCGAGAAAGTTCTTCCAGCTTGAATCCTCAGCGTCCTTGACTCCAAACCGTTCGGGAATCATTTCCGCTTCTGGAGCCGAAAAGGCTGTTTCGGGGTTCATCATAAGTTTTACCTCACGGGTAATGTTATCCATGTTTGGGAGTTTTCCCAACGGATCCAACCTTGAAAGGAAAACGTTTGGCACCGACATGAAAACGTGGAAGTGCTTGCTGTAGGGCAGGTAGTTTGCAAAAAAGAAAATCAACAAGATGTGAGCCCACCAATGAAACTCGTGATGCACGTGAATGGCCTTGGCCGACATGCCCGCGTAAAGACTTGCCATGATGCTTGATACCGGGTAACTACCAACGATGGTTTGTCCGGTTGCATTTTGATGGGCAACGTAGCTAGAGTTAAGCCCAAGCAGGGTAAGCATCAGAATCAAAATAAGAGCAAGGGCAATCTTTGCATCGATATGCGAACCTTGGGTCATTTCCTCCCCTTCGAAACGTTTTACCCTGAGGAACACCCTTCGAGATATGAAAACCACAAGTGCAAGTATTATGATTAATGCAAAAATGTCGCCCGAAGCCATGAAAACATCATGAACCACTCCCAACATGCCCAGCGACCTTTCAGTGTTTAGTAATCCGTCGAGAACCATTTCGATGCTTCCTACCAGTATAACCATGAAACCCCAAAAAACCAATGCGTGTAGTATTCCGGTAAAAGGTTTCCTGAACATCTTGCTTTGGGCAATTGCCACCTCAATCGTTAATGAAAATCTCTTGGCCCAATTGCCGAGCGAAAATGCCGGTCTGGTTATTTTGAATAGTTTAACATACCTCAATGCGGTGTAGGCAAAAATGCCCATAGTAACCAACAACGCGAGAGCGAAGATAACTTGTTTAATCATGTTTTATCCTTTATCTCCTTAACCTTTTCGACCAACTTTGGCAAAACTTTAGCAGCATCGCCTACAATTCCATAGCTTGCGGCTTCGAAGATTGGAGCAGATTTATCGGAGTTGATTGCCACGATGCACTTCGATGCACTAACCCCGGCCAAGTGCTGTGTTGCACCCGATATACCAATTGCCATGTAGAGGTTTGGCGAAACGATCTTACCTGTTTGGCCGGTGTGCTCCGAGTGAGGCCGCCATCCTTCGTCAGAAACGGGTCTTGAGCATGCGGTTGCTCCTCCAAGCAATTGGGCAAGTTCTTCAAGGGGTTTCCAATTATCTGGCGATTTCATTCCACGGCCCCCGGCAATAACTATTTCGGCATCGGTAAGCATAAGTTTTCCTTCATGCTTCTGAGCATCCTTTACCCTTGTGGTAACAGTTGCAGGGTCAATGCTTGCTGCAAAATCTTCAACAGTAAGGTCTTCCAAGTTTTCAATAATATCAAAGGAGTTTTGAGCAAGTGTAAGTACCTTAACTTCGGTATTCAAGGACATTTTTGCAAACGCACCACCCGAATAAACTCTCTTGCTAATTACAAAAGGTTCTAATGTTACGGGCATTTGGTTAATTCCGGAGGCCAAAGCCGCCGACAACTTAACCGATACCCTTGGGGCAAGCGATTTTCCAGCGTTGTTAGAGGCAATGATTACAATTTTTGCACCTACTTTTACAGCAGCCTGGGCTATTGCACTGGAAAAGACCTTGCTGTCTAGAGTTTTAAAAATGGAATTATTATCTGACAAAACTCTCGTGACTCCGTATTTTCCAAGTTTTTTGAGTTCGTCGTGGCTTACGTCACCCAGAGACACTGCAAACAATTGTCCACCAGCCATTTTAGCTATTGCCGCCCCGTAAGACGCCAGTTCGAAAGTTAGTTTCTTGAATTTGCCGTCCCAGTTTTCGGCGTATATTAATACTGACATTTCTTTATCTATTTTTTGTTAAACTTAAAACGTTACCTTAATTAATTCACAAAACACATTTTTGCCTGATTCTCTTTGTGTTATCTTGAGCTCGAGCCTTGTGCCAATTTGCACTCAATTTTTTTTGTATCACAAAGCCTCGCAAAGTACATCAACAACCAGGGCTAAATTACCTTTGCTTCGTTTTGAAGAAGCTCTATAAGCTGACCTGCATTTTCGGGTTCCACAAACTTGCAAGCAACTCTGGCTTGCGGAAGCTCGTAACCGATCACCGTGCCAAGTGGTTTTGCCTCAGGGGCATCAACAACCGTAATTGGTTTGCTTCGGGCCATCATTATTCCGCGCATAGCTGCAATTCTTGGTTCTTTTGCAATACCTTTTTGAACGATTGCCACAAATGGAGACTTTGCTTCAAGAACCTCCTGTCCACTATCAATTTCTCGGGTAATGATTGCAGCTCCGTTTTCAATCTTAAGGCTGGAAATGCCAGAAACAGAGGCGATGTCAAGGATTTCGGCCAACATGCTGCCAACATTCGAGCCATTGAAATCAGATGATTCGATACCGCACATGACCACGTCAAATTTCGCTGCCTTGAAAACTTGAGCCAATCCCAGTGCAACCTGGAATGCGTCGGCGGGGTCAATGTTAACCCTGTAGGCATTGTCGGCACCCATTGCCAGGGCCTTTCGAATTGTGGGTTCTGCGCCAGCCAGGCCAACGTGTGCAACTGTTACTTGCCTTACACCTGTTGATGCATCATCCTTTAGCTCAAGGGCACGAGTTAAGGATAGCTCGTCCCAAGGGTTAATTACCCACTGAATACCCGTGGTTTCGAGTCGCGTGTTGTTGTCGGCAAACTTTACCTTTGTTGTGGTGTCGGGCACATTGCTAATACATACTAAAAGGTTCATGGTAGAAGAATGGTGTTTTTAAAACGAAAAATTAAATTGAACGCAAAATTAAGCATTGTTTCAAAACCACGACCTTAAAATGAATTTAAATTGAGGTTATCAGGGTGGAAGAAAAAAAGAAAGAAAGAAAGGCAAAAGTGCTTGCACGTCACCTACCCTAGTATTAGGCATTTCGAGTTAACAAGTAATTGGCCAAAAGTCTATTATTCATGCAAAGACTGATGGAGCGCATAGTTGAGTAGGTTTTATATTTCTTTTGTCGTATTTTCGAGACTTGAGCCGTAAACCAACCATGCCAGTCTTGGCCTTTACCTCTAAGCGGATACCTGTTCGCTTTTCCCTGCCCTAAACCTTTTCTTGCAGCCACTTCAAAACATAATCGAACACCTCTTGTTTGTTTTCTTCGCGGAGCATTTCATGGCGACCGCCAAAAACTTTTATTGCTAATTTGTGAAAACCCTGAACGTAATAATTTGCATGAATCTTTATGGCATCCTTGCCAAAATTACCAACAGGGTCTTGGTCGCCTGAAAATATTAGTATTGGCAATGATTTCCTGAAAGTAAGGTGACGACCGTTTTTTTGCATTTCCTTGATTCCCCAAAAAAGATTCCGGTAAAAACCCACCGAGCAATCAAAACCACAAAAGGGGTCGCTCACGTATTCGTTCACCTCTTCCCTTTTTGACGAGATCCACTCGAACAACGTGGGTGGCGACTTGAAATGTTTGTTAAAATTGTTGTAAAATTGCCTGTTGAACCATTTTACTTTTGTATTGTCAGGAAAGAACAATGATTGCACAAATGTCAGGGTTTGTCCGAGTTTCAATTGAAATTTTGAGGTTTCGGTTGGCCCCGAAAGTATCAAACCCTTGAAATAAAGCGGGTAAATACTTGTAAAGTGCCTTGCCAAGATAGAGCCCATGCTGTGCCCCACCAAGAAAACGTGCGTATTGGTGTGCTTGGTTCTAATGTGCGTCAAAAGTTTAAGTTGATTCTTTAACATTAGGTTCCAACCCTTCTTTCCCTCAACAACACCAAGGTCTTTCTTGTTTCTTGCCGTTAGCCCGTGACCAGGATGATCGGCGATGTATGTGGCAAAACCATTCTGGGCCAAGTGTTTGGCAAACTCCGAGTAACGCCCGCCATGTTCTGCCATCCCGTGAAAAATCTGAAGCACCCCGATAGGGTTATTGGCGTGAGGCAAAAAACTCCTTACATGGAATCTGAAACCGTTGTTGTTTTCAAGGTAAAATGTTTCCTCCCTAAATTGTTCGTTTATCATTTGTAACTTATTATTAACTAATATTTTACAATGCTTTGGAAAATTCGGCAAATTTTTGCCAAATTCATTGGGCAAACAGCATTTGTGGTCGGCAAAGCTATTATTTATTTTTTTTCAAACGGTGAAAAAAGAAAAAATTAGTGAAAATAGGTTGTTTATTAAGAAATTATTGTTACTTTTGCACTCCCAAAAAAACCAATAAGATTTTCGATAATGGCAAAGAAAACTAAAGAAGCGAGGGTGCAGGTAATAATGGAGTGCACCGAACACAAGGAAAGCGGCCTTCCGGGTACTTCAAGATATGTAACCAAAAAGAACAAGAAGAACACCCCCGAGCGTTTGGAGTTATTGAAATATAACCCAATTCTTCGAAAGAAAACTGTTCACAGAGAAATCAAGTAAAACCTTCATACCATGGCAAAGAAAGTTGTTGCAACACTCAAAACAGACACCGGTAAAGGACTGGCCAAGATTATTAAAATGAGCAAATCCAGCAAGAGCGGTGCATATACCTTCAGCGAGACCATAATGGCCTCCGATCAAGTTAAATCTTTCTTGAGCAAAAAGTAGGTATATCAATTCTACACGATCAATAAATGGCCAAATCCAGTGCACGGGTTTGGTCGTTTTTTTTTGCTCGAACCAAAATTTTTGCTGTTCGTCTGTCAAAAATTGCCACTTGCCGACATTACTTTGAAATCTTAGACTCGATAATCTTATTTTTGCATCGACAATTAAGTGTAACAAATAAAAAACATGCTACAATGAGTGCAAGAAATAGCAACAGAAGCTTGCTTGGTTTGGTTTTCGTTTTGATAGGAACCTTTTTGTTCTTGAGGTTCTTCGACCTTATTCCATTTTTCGTTCCTGGTTACCTTTTTTCCTGGAAAACGATTCTTATGGTGCTTGGGGTGGTTTTGATGTTGTCATCGCGCGACAAATCAACCGGTTTGATAATTTTTCTAGTTGGCGCGGCATTCCTAACCGGCGACGTATTTGGCTGGAGGTTTAGAGACTTGGTTAGGTTCGTAATTCCGGCCGTAATAATCATCATTGGTTTATCAATGCTTCTACCAAAAAACATACGCGGTGGCAGAAAAAAAGAGTGGAGCCGTTTTCCCGAATCAAATTTGGAGGCCGATAAACTTGACGAGTTCAACATCTTTTCAGGGCAAAAAAAAAGTGTTAGCTCCAAGAACTTCAATGGTGGTGAAATAACCTGCATTTTTGGAGGAACAGAGTTAAACTTCAGGGATGCGGTGCTTTCGGAGGGCGAAAACGTTCTTGAGGTAACTTGCATTTTTGGAGGTTGCACGATTTTCGTGCCCGAAGACTGGACGGTGAAATTCAAACCAACAGCCATATTTGGAGGATTCTCCGACGAACGCGTTAAAAGAAATCCATACCTGGTTAGCGACCCCAACAAGGTGCTAATAATTGAAGGCGTGGTTATATTTGGTGGCGGCGAGGTTAAAACAGCATGAAAACAGCCCATGGTGAAAAGTTAAGAGTGAAGAACGAAATAGCGACTAACCAATGCAACGACTTCTAATTTCTAACTTCTAATTTCTACCCTCCAAACGGTGAAAAATTTATTTTTCTTAAAAAGAAAGCTTGTTCCATACTATATTATTCTTTGGTTCATCCCAGCCGCCGTGATAATTTTGCTGAAGATTTTTTCTGCAGGGTGGAGTCCTGCCATGGTGGTTGCCGATACTTTGGGATCATTAACCATTCTTTTCGTTTTCCTTTTGCCCATTGGTTATATAGTGCAGTTTTCGGGCGACAACCCGATGGAAAACCCAATGCAAATCGTAACCCCGATTTTGGCATCGTTATTATTGGTGTTATTGTGGGTTCCCCTGGTTGGGGTGTTGGTGGAAGCCATACCCATTTTCTCACGCGATTATGTTGAGTTTTACAAAACTAACTGGGCTTTGAGGGCGGCGGCGGGTTTCTTTTTGGCACTTTCTGTTATTTTCATGCTTCAAACGTTTTATCTTGCCAGCAAGAGATTGGAGGCCGCCGAAAGGGAAAATTATCTTGTTGACCTACTGCAAAAAACCGAATTGCAGGCACTCAAGAACCAACTAAACCCTCACTTTATTTACAATAGTTTGAACTCAATAAATAGCCTTACCATAACATCGCCCGAAAAGGCAAGGGAAATGGTGGGTCGTCTTTCCGACTTTCTACGGTACGCACTAAGCAAGGACGCCCTGCAAATGACCTCGCTGGAAAACGAACTCAAGTATATAGAGTCGTACCTTAGCATCGAGGTTGTAAGATTTGGCGAAAGGTTAAAGTATTATTTCAATGTTCACCCTGAAGCTGCTAACCTGCAACTTCCGGTAATGATATTACAGCCACTTTTTGAAAATGCGGTTAAACACGGTGCCCAAAAAAGCAACCTCCCGGTAGAAATAAACTTCAGCACTCAACTCTCGGAAATGGAAATAATTCTCGTGGTGAATAACAACTTCGACAAGGAATTTGCCAGGCTAAAAAGCGAAGGAGTGGGTCTGGAAAACGTCAGGAACAGGTTAAGGTTGATTTACGGAAACGGAAATCTTCTTACTGTAAGGGTTGAAGGCGATGTGTTTGAGGCAAGTATTAGGCTACCCTTTAAAGAATCTGTTGAATCTTAGGCAAATGGGTGCTTGTGAGATCTTTGTGTGTGAACTTTAAAAAAGAAATTTTCACGTAAAATGTCTAAATACAAAGTCATAATAGTTGAGGACGAAAAACCTGCAAGAGACCTGCTATTGCATTTCTTGAAGGATTTTGGCGAATTGGAGGTTGTGGCAGAATGCTTCGATGGATTCGAGGGTGCCAAGGCCATAGGCAAACACCACCCACACATTGTTTTTCTCGACATACAAATGCCGCGCATTAATGGCTTTGAAATGCTAGAATTGATTGAAAGAGAAACCCTTCCGCTGATTATTTTCGCCACGGCTTACGATGCCTTTGCCCTAAAGGCCTTTGATCATGGGGCCGTTGATTACATACTAAAACCCATTGACAAGGATAGGCTTAAAAAAGCCATTGACAAGGCATTGAGAATGCTAAAGACTGGCCAAAACAACCAACCGGGTTTAAATCATTTGCTCGAAAAAGGTTTCGGAGCAGGCAAGTATCTCGACAGGATTGTACTGCGCTCGGGCCAAGGTATAAGTATAATACATCAAGAAGATATCGTAAGCATCGAAGCTCGAAACGATTACGTGATTGTTTCGACAGTGCAAAATGACTTCTTGAAAAAGAAAACCCTAAAATACTACGAAGACAACCTTGACCCCGCCAATTTCGTTAGGATTCACCGCGCACACATGATAAGGCTCGATGCCCTGGTAAACATTGAACCCTACACCAAAGATTCGTACGTGGCGATTCTCAAAAACAAAAGAAAAGCCGCCGTAAGCAAGGCAGGATATTCCGCCTTGATGAAGAGGCTGAACGAGTAGGAATTTTAACTCGAGGTTTTACCCGGGATCAAGCCTTGAATATCCCAGAAAACAAAATCGAGTAACTTACCAGTTTAACCATGAAAGCGCCGAAAGCAAGATAAAGCACGCGAAAGAATACACAAATAACCCACCACACGCGCAACAGGTGCGGTGAAAGCAATGGCAGATGCACTAAACGATTGCGGGACTAAATCCTTCAAATAGCAGTAAAAAATAGAAAAGGCAGCGAAAATATGTTTAAGTAAAACAAGCGATTGATAAAACCGCAAACCTCTTTGCTATTGATCAACACGTTGTGAATTGCTTTCAAATTGTATCTTTGACATATTGAACACAACCATTCATTTCCGTTGTGAAAACATTAAAGGCGGCGCAAGTTGCCTTTTTATTTTGTCTTTTATTCTTGCTGCTAAAATAGGCTTTTTAACCCAATTTAAGGCATAACGCATTAATTTTTAGGTTTTTTTTTCGACAAAAATTTTCATCACAAGTTATTTCGTTTTTTTTCTGAATATTTTAATGGACAATTGCCTCGCGAACGTTAAATTTTGTTACTTTTGCAAGTTATTTTAGCAAAATGCCGTTCTTTGCCCCCTAAAATAGAACAATGCAGGCAAAACCCATGATAAAAACCGGAAAAAAGCACCCTATCATATTTGCAATTTTGGCAGTTTCTTTTGTTTTTGCTTCTTGCGGCGAGTACCAAAGGATTCTTAAAAACCCTGACCCAAATTTCAAGTTGCAAAAGGCCATTGAATTTTACGAGGCAGGCAGGTATTCTAGGGCAATTACATTGCTTACCGACATTATTCCTTCGTTTAGGGGAACCCGGCAAGCCGAGTTGATCAATTATTATTACGCCATGGCTCACTACAAGATTGGCGACAACGTTATGGCAAATCACTACTTCAAATCCTTTGCCAACGCCTTTCCGCTAAGCCAACATGCCGAAGAGTTTTTGTTCCTTACCGCTTATACCAAGTACCTCGATTCGCCACGCACATCGCTTGATCAGCAAACCACACGCGATGCTATTAGGGAGTTTCAGGTTTTCATAAATCGCCACCCGGGTAGCAACAGGGTTGCCGAAGCGAACCGACTTATTGACGAACTCAGGTTTAAACTCGAAAAAAAGGTTTTCGAGCAGGCCATGCTTTACCTTAGAATAGAAGATTTTCAGGGAGCAATTACCACCTTTAACAACCTCATTACTGATTATCCTGATTCGGTTTTTTTAGAAGATGCCTACTATAACATAGTTAACGCCAGTTTCCTGTTTGCCAGTCAAAGCATAAGAGAAAGGCAACCCGAAAGATTCAGGAATGTAATTAACGCTCACCGCGACCTTTTGAGAAATTTTCCGGAAACCAAGTATAGGGCAAGGTCAGAGCGTCTTTATGCCAACGCCAAAAGTCAATTGGAGATTTTAAATTAATTAGTCAATAATATGGATTACAAGAAGCTTAACGCCGATCCAACCACGGTTACCCGCGATTTGAGAAAATTTGACGTTGAAACCAAAAACATCTACCAGTCGGTTGCAATCATTTCTAAAAGGGCCAACCAAATTGCCATAGATCTTAAGGAAGAATTGAACGAAAAACTCGAAGAGTTTTCTTCATCCACCGACAATCTTGAAGAAATATTCGAAAACCGCGAGCAGATCGAAATAGCAAAGTTTTACGAGCAACTGCCCAAACCCACCCTAATTGCAATCAAGGAGTATTCGGATGATAAGGTTTACTACCGAATTCCAGAGATTGAAGGCAAGTAGCATTTTTATTTTCACTGTCCGCCCTGTTTTTTGGGGTTGCAATACTTTCGACCTTCGGTTATCGTTCAATATTTACCAAGACCTTTAAAACATTTCACCTCCGTGGTGATTTACCTTTAATGGAAATATGTAACAAACCAAGAAGATGAAAAAATTTCCTTTAGTTGCCATTGCCACCTTGCTGGTTTTCAGGTTGTCGGTAGTTGAAGCCCAGGAACTTAATTGCCAAATTTCGATTAATGCACCCGCGCTATCGGAAGTTGACAGGGCGGTTTTGGAAACCCTTGCTGACCAACTTCGCGAATTTGTAAACCAGCGCAATTGGACTGATTACGAGTTTCAACAACAGGAACGCATCGAAGCAACCATCTCGATAACGGTATCCGCAAGAAATGGCGATGAATTTACCGGTACTTTGCAGGTTCAATCTCGCCGACCGGTCTTTAATGCATCGTACCATACTCCATTGCTCAACCACCAAGACCGCGATGTAAAGTTCAGGTACATTCAGAACCAGCCGATTGACTACACCGACAACACTTATTCCGGGAATCTGGCCTCGCACGTGGCATTTTACGTTTACTTAATTCTGGGATTGGATTTTGATTCTTTTGCACCTTTTGGAGGAACGCCATTTTTTGAAAGGGCACAAAACATTGTTAATCTTGCTCAGGCCGCCCCCGATCCTGGCTGGCGCTCACACGAGGGTCAAAGAAACAGATATTGGCTTATCGAAAACATTTTCAACCCTTCTTACAGGCCGATAAGACAGGCATTATACACCTACCATCGGTTGGGTTTCGACAGGCTGGTTGATAATCTCGAAGCAGGCAGGAATGAGGTAATTAATGCTATTGAACTCCTTCACAGAGCCCAGCGAAACAGACCCGGCTCATTCTTGCTGCAACTTTTGATGAGCACCAAAAGCGATGAAATTGTTAACCTGCTCTCCCAGGCATCGCCATCCGACAAGGCAAGGGTTGTAAACATGCTCTCAGAGATAGATCCCGCCAACATTTCAAGGTATCGCCAACTATCACAATAGTTTTACCTCAAATATTGGCTTATCATTTTTTAATTCCTTTCTTTTCAAATCATTGCAGTTTTCTTGAACTTTTGATAACCAAACTTGTTAAAATTTAATTGAAGGTTTTAATCTTGAAGAAAAAACCCAATGATCAAGTACCTGCTGGTAGAAAATTATGCCCTTATTGATAAACTCGACATTTGGTTCGAGAAAGGTTTCACGGTAATTACCGGTGAAACAGGCGCGGGTAAATCGATAATACTTGGAGCCCTCGGGCTTATTTTGGGCAACAGGGCCGATACAGGGGTGCTGCTCGATGTTGAAAGAAAATGCATCGTTGAAGGCCATTTTACCATTGAAAATCAAGATATTGCAATTCTTTTCGAAAAGCACCTTCTCGACTATTCCGATTTAGCAACGTTTAGGCGCGAAATATCGCCCAACGGAAGGTCCAGGGCTTTCATAAACGACACGCCTGTCTCTCTTGAAGTAATGAAGGAGATTGCAAGCAGATTCATAAACATCCATTCACAGCACAACAACCTTACGATTGGCACTTCATCATTTCAATTTGATGTAGTTGATGGTTTTTCGGGTAATATCCAAAGGGTGAATGCTTATCGCGAATCATTCAGGCAAAACGCTTTGCTTGAGAAGGAGTTGGAAATCCTTGAGGTTGAAGAAAGGAAAATGAAGTCAGAGTTGGATTACTACCTGTTTCAGCACAACGAACTTGAAAAAGCAAGGCTCGACAGCCGGACTTTCGGGCTTATTGAAAACGAGTTGGAAATACTCCAAAACGCAGAAGAAATAAAACTTGCCCTCGAAAAATCGGCCTACCTGCTTTCAAATTCGGAATCGAGCATTTTATCGAGCCTAAAAGAAGTATCGAGCCTTTTGAAGCAATTGACCGGGTATTCTGATGAATACAAAATACTATTTTCAAGGCTAGAAAGCATTTTTATTGAAACCAAGGACCTTGGTGGAGATATCCAACGAAACTCTGAAAGGGTTGTTGCCGATCCGGCAATAATGGCCGAGCTGCAAGGAAAGGTTGACCTGGTCAACAAACTTCTCCTTAAGCATGGCCTAAAGGAGGTTAGCGAACTGGAAGAATTGCGTGACGCCCTTAACGACCGTATTTCAGGAATCGACTCGTTTGAAATCAAAATTGCAAAACTCAAAAAAGTAATAGAAGAAAATGAGAAAGGACTTAGTGAGGCTGCAGACGAAATAAGCAAGGCAAGGTTTGCTTGTTGCGGCCCGATTGAAGAAAGTGTCGCCGGATTATTACAAAGATTGGCCATGCCAGGTGCCAAGTTCAGTATCGGTATTGAAAGGGGTATTCAATTGACCCACAACGGCTTTGATAGCATAGAATTTCTTTTTTCGGCCAATCCTGATGGAGAGCCCCGCCAGGTATCAAAAATTGCATCAGGAGGCGAAATTTCCAGGTTAATGCTTGCCGTAAAATCACTTATTTCGCAACGAAACCTACTACCAACAATCATTTTCGACGAAATTGACAGTGGAGTCTCGGGCGAAACCGCGAATAGGGTTGCAGACATTTTAGACTCCATTTCGCGCACCATGCAGGTAATTGTAATAACCCACCTTCCGCAAATTGCTTCAAGGGGAAAGCAGCACCTGGTGGTACGCAAAACAACTGACAATAACAAAACAACATCTACAATAGTTGAAGTAAAAGAAAACGGACGTGTTGCCGAAATTGCACAAATGCTTGGGGGTAACAACCCCACGCAAGCCATGATAACGACCGCCCGCGAGTTAATTAAACAATAAATTTTGAACATTATGTCATTACAACTACTTAGCGGAAAAAGAGGGGTAATTTTTGGTGCTCTCGACGAGCAATCAATTGCCTGGAAGGTTGCCGAGAAAGCCCATGCAAACGGCGCCAAGATGGTTTTATCAAACGCACCAATCGCTCTTCGCAAGGGTGAAATTTTCAAACTTGGCGAAAAAATCGGAGCCGAGGTTGTTTCGGCCGATATTACACAGGTTGACGAACTGGAGATTCTTTTCCAAGAAGCAGTTAAGCTTCTTGGCGGCAAGATAGACTTCATTCTTCACTCTGTTGGCATGTCGCCCAACGTTAGGAAAAACATCCCTTATCCCGAGGCCGATTACAACTATTTTATAAAAACCCTCGATGTTTCGGCATTGTCACTACACAAGGTTTTGCAAGTTGCATTCAGGCAAGATGCCATAAACGAATGGGGAAGCGTTGTTGCTCTTAGTTACAATGCAGCTCAGCGTACTTATTCATCGTATAGCGATATGGCCCAGGCCAAGGCAATGCTCGAGTCAATTGCCAGGAGCTTCGGTTACGATTACGGCCTAAAGCGCAAGGTTAGGGTAAACACCATTTCGCAATCGCCAACAATTACCACTGCTGGAACTGGAGTTGGTAGTTTCAAGAGTTTTTACACCATTTCCGAAAATATGTCGCCTCTTGGCAATGCAACCAGCGATGACTGCGCCGACTTTTGCGTTGTGATGTTTTCTGATCTTACCCGTAAGGTTACAATGCAAAACATCTTCCACGATGGAGGATATTCTGCAATGGGGATGAGCGACAGGCTAATGGAGAAGTTCTTTACCGCCGAAAAATACGAAGAAACTTTGAGAGACATTGAGGCCTTTAAAAAGGGAAAAAGGCCTTAAAAACCGGGGGCTGGCTAAAAGCAGAAAGTGAAAATTAATTTTTCCCTCTGCCATAACAACAATATTTCCTGCTAGAATGCGAGTGCCGGATTGGCTTTAAGTCGCCCCGGCATTCGCCTTTAAGGGTAAATTCCTCAACGTTGATTCCCCGCACTAAACTCTTTCACTCCATCATCTTCGGAATAACGCTTTCGAAGAGTTCATCAAGTTCTTTTACGGTGCCGAATGATTGACCGTCAACAACAGCTTGATTTCCCCCAACCTTGCCAAGGAGCGAAAAATCCACGGCACTTATTGAGAAAAGTGCCGCGAGTTCTCCCTGGTTCTCGGGCTTGATTGATACCACTACTCTACTCTGGGCTTCGCCAAACAGGAATGCATCCTTGCGAAATCCAGGGTCGCATTCTATTTCGAACCCGAGCCCATTAACTCTTGACGATTCGAACAGTGTTACGAAAAGGCCGCCGTCGGCTACATCGTGAGCCGATTCAATAATTCTGGCCTTTATGGCCTTGGTCAAGGCTTTTTGCAACTTATATTCCTCGTCAAGATTAAAATACGGTGCGGGAGAGAGTTTGACGTTGTGATAACTGTAAAGATATTCAGAACTGTTGATGCAATCGCGCGGGCTTCCTATCAAGAAAATCAAATCTCCCTCCTGCCTAAACCCCAAACCCGTAATGTTAGCCTTATCCTCGATAACCCCGAGCATACCAATCGTTGGTGTTGGAAATACAGGAATTGTGGAGCCATCAATCGTTACCTGATTGTAAAAACTCACGTTTCCACCGGTAACCGGAGTTTCAAGCTTTGAGCAGGCCTTGCTCATCCCCTTTATTGCACCAACAAACTGCCAGTAAACTTCTGGATTGTATGGATTGCCGAAGTTGAGGCAGTTGGTAATTGCAGAGGGGACACCTCCACTGCAAACAATGTTTCGGGCGGCTTCGGAAACTGCAATCGCACAACCTTGCTCTGGGTCGGCATACACGTACCTCGAATTACAATCAACCGAAAGAGCCAACGCCTTGTTGGTGCCCTTTAGGTTAACAATGCCTGCATCCGCGGGGTTGTTGGTGCTAATGTTCTTGGTTCCAACCATGGTATCGTATTGGTCGATTACCCATTTTTTCGATGCTATATTTGGATGCGACAATAAAAACCATGCAACCTCCGAGTAATCTTTTGGCTGATTTACTGTCGAAATCTCGAACTTATCCTTTTTTTTGAAATATGCAGGTTCGCTGTATTCCCGTTCGTAAACAGGGGCTCCGCCTCCAAGGACCAGCGAATCGGCAGGCACCTTGGCCACGAGCTCGCCATGCATATAGTACTCGAGAAATTCTCCTCTGGTTACCTCGCCAATTTGTACGCAGTTCAAGTCCCACTTTTCGAAAACTTTCTTTACATCCTCTTCCCTACCCTTATGAACCACCACGAGCATTCTTTCTTGCGACTCACTCAGGAGTATTTCAAAAGGTTGCATGTTTGTTTGTCGGGTAGGTACCTTGTCCAGATAAACAACCATTCCGTGCTTGCCCTTAGCCGACATCTCGCTGGTTGAACAGGTTATTCCGGCGGCACCCATATCTTGCATGCCAACCACCGCGCCGGTTTTTTGAAGTTCAAGTGTGGCTTCAAGCAAAAGTTTCTCTTGAAAAGGATCTCCAACTTGCACCGAGGGTATTTTGTCTGCCGATGATTCGGTAATATCCTCCGACGCAAACGTGGCACCGTGTATGCCATCCTTACCTGTTGAAGAGCCCACGATAAAAACAGGGTTACCTACACCTTCGGAAATTGCCGACATGGTATTGCCGGTTTTTACTATACCCACCGACATTGCATTAACCAAAGGATTTGTGTTATAGCAATCGTCAAAAAATACTTCGCCGCCCACAACCGGTACGCCGAATGCATTTCCATAATCACCGATTCCCTTCACCACGCCTTTTAGCAGCCATTTGGTGCGCTCGAGGGCTAGATTACCGAATCTCAAAGAATTAAGTTGAGCCACCGGCCTTGCCCCCATTGTAAAAATATCGCGGTTAATTCCACCAACCCCCGTGGCGGCACCCTGGTAGGGCTCCAAAGCCGAAGGATGGTTGTGCGATTCGATCTTAAAGGCGCAGGCCAATCCATCGCCAAGGTCAACAAGCCCGGCATTCTCCTCACCGGCTTCGACAAGGAGATGCGGTCCTTTGCGCGGAAGCTTTTTTAGCCATTTTATGGAGTTCTTGTATGAGCAGTGCTCCGACCACATAACCGAGTAAATGCTTAGCTCCGTGTAGTTAGGCTTTCGACCAAGGTAGTGGCAAATCTTGTCATATTCCTCGGGCAGCAAACCGAGCCCTGATGCTACTTCAAAGCTTGGAAAATCTTCATGCGAAATATTGGTCATGGGCAAGTTATTTTTCGAGCGACAAATTTATGAAACTATGGCAAAGAAAAAGCCTTGCGGAAAAATAATTAATTAATTTTACCGGATTGTAAAAAACACTAATACATGTCAAAAATAACTCTTGTTACTGGAGCAACCAGCGGAATCGGTAGAGCATGCTCGGAAAAGTTCGCTTCCTTGGGTTATGACCTTATTATCACCGGCCGGAGGATTGAACGGTTAAAGGATTTTGAAAAATACCTGATGAACACGTTCCAAATTAAGGTGCTATCCCTTAGTTTTGACGTAAGAAACCAAAAGGAAGTTGAAAAATCAATTGGCGGGCTCGACGAAAATTGGAAGCAAATAGATATTTTGGTCAACAATGCCGGCTTGGCTTTGGGTTTGAGCACAATAGACCAGGGCCTGCTCGAAGACTGGGAGCAAATGATAGATACCAACCTTAAGGGTTTGTTGTATGTTTCTAAGGCAGTTATACCTATAATGATTCAGAGGAGGTCGGGTCACGTTATTAATATCGGTTCGATTGCAGGCAGAGAGGTTTATCCAAAGGGCAACGTTTACTGCGCCACAAAACATGCCGTCAGGGCTATTTCGCAAGGAATGCGGGTTGACCTCGTGCAACACGGGATAAAAGTAACCGAAGTAAGCCCAGGGGCGGCAAACACCGAGTTTTCGATCGTGCGATTCCACGGCGACCGGCAGGCAGCAGATAATGTCTATGTTGGCTTCGAACCCCTCTCGGCCGGGGATGTTGCCAACGTGGTGGGTTTCGTGGCCACGCTTCCCCGACACGTTAACATAAACGAAATTGTAGTAGTACCTGCGGCACAGGCAAGCTCGACGATAATTAATAGAGAAATGTGAGCTTGAAGAATAAAAGGAAGGGATTGTATGGCATTTTTTTTGTTGGTAGGGGCACAATTCATCGAGCCTGAATTAATTCGCCGGTGTTTTCAGCCTTCATTCGTGCTTTAGAAACAAGCCCGAAACCAAGGCAGAAGTCAACAATTACAAATCACCAAAAAACCTTAACTTTGCATGTAAAAAATGCCGTTACTTGGCTATCTGAAAACTTGCGATGAAAAAACTGCACGTGTTGGTTCTTAAAACTTTCTTGGGGCCTTTTCTCCTCACGTTTTTCATTGTTTTGTTTGCATTCATACTTCAGTTTTTTTGGAAGTACATAGATGATCTGGTAGGAAAGGGGTTTGATTGGTATATTATACTCGAACTTTTATTCTACACCTCGGTTAGCTTCACACCGGTTGCTCTTCCACTGGCCATTTTACTTTCATCGCTCATGACAATGGGCGGCATGGGTGAGCATTACGAGCTTATTGCTTTCAAATCTGCAGGTATTTCGTTACGAAAGATACTGACACCCTTAATTGTGGTTTCAATTTTACTTGCAGTGGTTGCATTCTTCTTTTCAAACAATGTATTGCCGCACACTACTTTAAAGCAGTTGTCGCTGCTTTACGATTTGAGACAAAAGAAACCAGCCCTAAATATTGAAGAGGGAGTGTTTTACGATGGCTTGGACAATTATGTTATAAGGATTGGAAAACGAGACCGTGACGGGCAAACAATCCGCGACGTGACCATTTACGACCATTCTGACCGACGGGGCAACGTAAGCCTGACCGTGGCGCAAATGGGAAAAATGGTGGTAACACCCGACAACAAGACCTTGGTTTTCTCGCTTTTTAACGGAACAAAATACGAAGAAAAGGCCGAGAGGGATCAGGGTAATCCAACGAGAGAGTTTCAGAGAACAAGCTTCGACGAACAAGTGGTTAGGTTCGACTTAAGTAGTTTTCAATTATTCAGAACAGAAAAGCATCTCTTTAGAAACGACCAAAGAATGCTTAACATCGGGCAATTGAAGGTTTTTAAAGACTCTCTTTCGAGTGAACTGCACGCCTTGAAAGTGTCTTACAATGCCGATTACTTCAGCAGGTTAACAAATTTCAACAGTGTTTGCCCGCATCGGTTGGATTCAATAGCTGCGGTTGGAGGGAGAAGTGCTTTTTTCATACGGTCAAACACATTAAAAAACCTTGACAGGACACTTGATTTAGCTTCCGGAATTGCCAGGAGCAACAAGGATAATTCATTCTTTTCGAACGTTGATTTAAAAGAACGCGCACGAAGGTTGGCATTTTACGAAATTGAATTTCACAGAAAATTCACCCTTTCATTCTCTTGCCTTCTGCTATTCTTGATAGGTGCGCCTCTTGGTGCCATAATCCGCAAGGGTGGATTCGGGATGCCCGTGGTAATTTCGGTCCTTTTCTTTGTTATTTTTCACGTTTCGTCATACTCGGGCGAGAAGTTTGCACGCGAAGGGGCACTTAGTGCCGCTGCCGGGATGTGGCTTGCACCGCTATTTTTTTTACAGGTCGGTATTTTGCTTACCCACAAGGCAATTGCCGACTCTTCTCTTTTCAATGTCGAAAGGTACACCGGTTTTTTCGAAAAAATTGCGAGTTTCGTTTTTATGCCCAAAAAGCAACAATAAGTGCGGCTACTAATATTGACAAACAAAATCCCTTACCCACCAAAAGATGGCGGGGCAATTGCAACCTTGAACATGGCCACCGGAATTGCCAAGGCAGGGGCGAAAGTAACCATTTTGGCAATGTCAACCCCAAAACACAATACCCGGGCCAAAGATATCCCGAATTCAATTCTTGATTTAATTGAAGTAAAAGACGTTTTCGTTGATACAAGCATTAGTTTAGTAAAAGCTGCCAAAAATTTAATAACCAGTGATTTACCATACAATGCCGAAAGGTTTATCTCTGAAGAATTTCGAATGAAGCTTTCCGAAACGCTTTCCGAAGAATTTGACGTGGTTCAACTCGAAGGGCCTTATTTACTCCCTTACATCGAAACAATAAAGCGGCTCCATGGTGGACTAATAAGTTTCAGGGCACACAACGTGGAATGGGAGATTTGGAAAAGAAATTCGGCATTACAACCTAATCCGGCAAAAAAGATCTATTTTAACCTTATAACCAAGCGCCTAAGGAAGTTTGAGGCAAGATTGTTAAAATCGGTTGACATTCTTATTCCTATTAGCAGCCGCGACGAGTTCATGCTTAGGAAATTAGGGTTTCAGGGCAAATCTTTTGTTGTACAAACTGGTTTTGTCGAAACATCTCCAAATGTTGGTGATTCGGAAATGGAATACCCCTCAATTTTTCATATCGGAGGCCTTGATTGGTTGCCAAATCGCCAGGGAATTGCCTGGTTCCTGAACCACTGCTGGCCACTGATTCAAAATAATATGCCCGGGGTTAAGTTTTACATTGCCGGTAGAAATGCGCCAAAGTCATTCATCAAATTAGTTTCCAAATTCGAAAACGTTGTTTTTTGCGGGGAGGTTGCTGATTCCAATGACTTCATGAAGTCAAAGGCAGTCATGGTCGTTCCCCTGCTGTCAGGAAGCGGAATGCGTGTTAAGATTGTAGAAGGTTTGGCGCGCCAAAGGGCCATTGTTACAACTTCAATAGGCGTTGAAGGACTCGATTTAACTGATGGAAAAGAAGTGGCAATTGCCGACCAATCAAGTCAGTTTGCAGAAAAAGTAATTAATTTAATTACCGATAAAGCCAAATTTAATCAAATGGTTAATGCAGGATACCAATTTGTGATAAAAAACCTTGACAACAACTCAATTACCATTAAGCTCTTCGAGTTTTACAATGAATGCTTGAAAAAATAGGTTTGCGATACAAATGCCAAAAACACTGCCCAATAATTGGAAACAATATCGTAATTTCGTGGCATAAAAACCGGCAGGAAAATAAAGTGGGATGTTAGAAATCATTTTTCAAATTATTTTTTGGATTGCAGTTCTGGCAATGTTTCACTCGTATGTTGTGTTTCCGGCTTTAGTTAGGATAATTGCAAGTAGAAAGAAACCTAATGGAGTTGTGTTTTCAGAAACTGATGTAAACCTGCCCGATGTTTCGGTAATAATTTCTGTATTTAACGAAGAAGCGATTATAAGGCAAAAGATCGAGAGCGTTTTTAACACAACATTTCCGCGGGAAAATCTTCAGGTTATTATTGGCTCTGACGCGTCAACAGACGGCACCAACACCATATTGAAGGAGTTATCGGCCAAGTATTTCAACCTGAAATTGCATTTATTTACCGACCGTGGTGGTAAGCCAAACGTGATAAACCAGCTTGTGCAAAAGGCTTCGACCGAATTGGTCATTTTAACAGATGCCAGTGGAATTTTCGAAAGGGACACAATTTTTCAAATGGTAAAACACTTTAAAAATTCCGAAATATCGGTGGTTGGTGCAAACCTTGTTAGCGACCAAACAATTGGCGCTGGCATTGGTTACCAGGAATCCTCATTCATGGCCAAAGAGCTCAGGATAAAGTATTACGAGGGTTTGGCTTGGGGGGCAGTTATTGGAGCCTACGGTGCTTGTTTTGCCATCAGAAGGGTTGATTATTCACCAGTGCCTTCAAATTACCTGGTTGATGATTTTTTCGTTACAATGAAGGTTTTGAAAGCAAGGAAGAAGGTCATTTACGAGCTTGACTCGAGGTGCCATCTTGCAGTTCCAAAGTTGCTCAAGGAAGAGTTTAGGAGGAAAACGCGCATAGCGGCCGGAAATTTTCAAAACCTTTCCGCCTTTTCTTCATTGTTGCTGGGCCCTACCCTGCCGGTATCGTTTTGTTTTTGGTCGCACAAGGTGCTCAGGTGGCTTGGGCCGTTTTTCATTTTAGCCTTCTTGATCTCCTTGCCATTCTTGGTTCACATGACTTTGTATAAAATCGCTGCCTTAGTCGCGGGTATTGTTTTACTTATGCCAATAGCTGACTATTTCATGAAGAAACTTGGCAAACATGTGGTAATCTTGCGGTTTGTAACCCATTTTATAAGTATGAATGCGGCCCTTTTTGTGGGATTTTTAAAATACGTTAAAGGAATAAAAACAAATGCTTGGCAACCAACCAAACGAAATGCATAACCCACCTGAATTCAAGTTTAACACCATTGACGAAGCCATTGACGACATTAAGTCAGGAAAGGTCATAATTGTGGTTGACGACGAAGATCGCGAGAATGAAGGCGATTTTATTGCTGCCGCCCAAACCATTACCCCTGAAATAATCAACTTCATGGCCACCCATGGACGGGGAGTCATTTGCGCGCCCATCACCAGCGGCCGGTGCAAGGAACTTGACCTCGACCTCATGGTGCCACAAAACACTTCCATACACGAGACCCCATTTACAGTTTCGGTGGATCTGCGTGGACATGGCTGTACCACCGGTGTTTCGGCAACGGATAGAGCCAAGACTGTCAAGGCCCTTGCCGACAAGGCCACGAAAATTCAAGATTTAGGAAGACCAGGGCACATATTTCCTTTGAGGGCCCGTGAGGGTGGAGTTATTAGAAGGGCCGGACACACCGAAGCAGCCGTTGACCTTGCCCGTATGGCAGGTCTCGAACCGGCGGGCGCACTGGTAGAAATAATGAACGAGGATGGTTCTATGGCACGACTTCCCGAACTTTTTGAAATAGCCAAAAGATTCGGCCTCAAAATAATTTCAATCGAAGACCTCATAGCCCATCGTATCAAAAACGAAACATTGATAATCAAAGAGTTATCAATTAGTCTGCCCACCGAACGGGGCGATTTTCATTTAACCGCCTACAGGCAAACCACCAACGAGAAAAAACTTCATCTCGCACTTACCAAAGGCACTTGGGAACCTGGCGAAGAAATCCTAGTGAGAGTTCATTCATCATGTGTTACCGGCGATATTTTCGGATCGTGCAAGTGCGATTGTGGTGGGCAATTGCATCAGGCAATGAGTATGGTGGAGCAAGAGGGCAAGGGAGTAATTCTTTACCTGCTGCAAGAAGGAAGGGGAATTGGACTGCTCAACAAACTCAAGGCATACCAACTTCAGGAGCAGGGATTCGACACAGTGGAGGCAAACCTGAAACTTGGTTTCAAACCCGATGAAAGAGACTACGGAATTGGCGCCCAAATTCTCCGCAACCTTGGTGCCAACAAGATCAAACTGATTACCAACAACCCGAGCAAGAAAACCGGCCTGGCCGGCTACGGAATAGAAATAAGCCAAATTGTGCCCCTTATAATTCCTTCTACTCCCCAACGCTTAAAGTACATGCATACCAAGCGAAACAAGTTAGGACACGTGTTGTAGGGAATTAATGAGGCGCTTACGGGGATTAATTTTTGCAATACGCGTGCCAATTGACAATGACAATAGCGTGTAAATGGGGCAGTTGGTGGCAAATAGAGTGGGCGGCGTTTAGTCATCAACGTTAAATTATCAATTGTTGTGGTAAGTGGCAAAGCACTCTATACCATTAACTTCTTACTGCTTTTTCCGAAAGGTTGATGTTCTAGTTTTAGCCTGCGGTTGCAAGGCCAAGTTGTAAGGCAAAGATTGGCAGTTTGCCGGGTATCAGAAAGCCGGAACTAGATCAACCCGAAATGTGGAATTGGTTGCAAACGCTAAAAATCGCGTCTAAGCATTCTGTGAACGACACAAATCAAAATCTTTTCCTTACCCTTGTAACCTTCTTCATTTCATTGCCCTGAACCGGTAGTTTCGGGGTTTGCTGGAGGAATTTCGGGGGTTCGTGGCCTAAAAAGTTCTGAGAGGTGATCAAACTCCTTTCGGAAGAAAATACCAACCCCTTGGGTGTAGGGGGTGTTGAATCTTTCAATATCGAAGGTGTTGGTTCTGTTGAATGCCTTTAGCCGCCAATTTCCCCTCGGCGTAAGCTTGTATTCCACGTTTACATCGCCAATAATATTGCTCGTACGCCTGAGAAAAGTGTTGCTCTCGGCATAACCCAAACTTAGGTCAATTGCCAACCTATCGTCAAGCAAACGGGTAGCTCCAACAAGTTCAATCTCTTGCCCCGAAACATTGTCGCCGGGTCGGTATTTTATTCCAATATCAAAGCTTCTGCTCAATTGCGACAACCAGTTATTTATTTGGTTTGTAAAGAGGTCGGCGGTTGTACCAACCAAGCCAGAACCCGAAGCTATCAACGTGGCATCGACCAAATTTGTTCCTGCTGGCAAAAATCGTTGTAGAATAAGCAGCGAAAACACTTGAGTTGTCAGTTCTTGGTCGGTGGAGATGATTTCTTCCAGCCGGTTATTTATCTCCTCACCCGCTCCCGGAATTGTAATACCGAAACTAAGGGTGGAAGGGAAAAGTTTCTCAGTAAGGAAAAGATCTACCTCAACAGGAACCCTTCTCTTGTATGCATCACTTAAATCGCCAAAGTCAGAAAAAAGCTCGTAAAGCGAGGCCTTCAACTGGTACTTTCCTTTAATGTCAACCTCTGCATTGAGCGGATGCCCCAACCAGGTAATTGTTCCTCCCTGTTCGACAATAAACCTCCATGTAAAACCCTGAAACTTAAAGATATATTCGCCTTCCTGAATTAACAAATCACCAAACATGGAAAAATCTCCGTTGGGTTCCATGTCAATTTTTATGTTTCCCTCTCCACTGCCGCGAATCACTTCACCGGTGCGGGGATTTAGCACCAGTTGCAGCTCTGCATCTGGTGTAATTTCAAGGTCGAGTTTTATAGTCAAAAATGATTCTTCCTGCTCAATTTCGTCCTCTTGCGATTCTTTCGGGTTATGGTTGATAAAAGATATGAAGTTTCGTTCTTGAAGCAGTTCACCCTGTTGCATCGGAAAAAACACTTGGGTTCCTCTATTTGACCTTGCTTTTACATCAACGGTTATTCCATCGTCAGAGCTGAAAATCCGGGCGTTACCGGTGGCAAAGGCGGTTCCAAAGAAAAGGCTGTTCCAGTCCTGATTAAGGTTCATCACAAGTAGGTTGTTGGCACTCACGTTAAGACTTAACCCCCAGTTTGCAAAAGCCGTGTTACTTATTATTCCGTTAAGAGTTCCGCGGTTGCCATATTTATCCTCAATCCTGATATTGTTGAAAGTGAAACCCTCTTTATTAAAAACCATTTCATTTGCAAAACTATAGGTGGTGTTGAGATATGGCAATTCTATTGAACCATTGGTTAGCCAGGCCCTACCAAGCAATACGGGGTGATCAAAAGGTCCGATCAGCCTTATGCGTCCGGTACTTTTCCCGGTAAGATTACTCGCTGCCCCATCGAGGAAAGGTTGCCAAATGGCAAGTTCTAAATTATTGGCAATGATTGAAAGATCGAAATTATTGCCACCGGGTTTGGTAAAAATACTCCCATTTACTTCAAGGGGTTTAAATACATTATTGCCAAGTGCATTGGTTACCTCCATCTCAATCCTATATGCATCAATTGATTTGTCGAGGAAACTGTGCAGGGCCAAATTACCCAAAAGTGTATTATTAACCTCAAATCCGCCTATTTTTATGTCAGCGCTTACCCCTGCTGACTTCTTTAACCCATTTAAGGAAACGATACCCGAAATGGTTCCGTCAAATTCAAAACTCTCTTCTTCAAGAAGGCTCCACATCGACTTTACATCAATATCATCGAGGCTTAAAACCAGTTGGTCGTCAGGGTCGGGGCCAATAATTCCGTCAATCACCAAACTATAAGAATCTCCTTGCAATTCGATGCATGAAACTTCAATTTTACCGGGGGCAACCTTTATTTGGTTTTCGGTGTTGATAAACCAATTTCCATCGTTGATTACCAGGTATGATGGCAAAATCTGAGCATCAAAATGTTGATTATCAATAACTTTTAATTGGTTTACGATATTACCGAAATTAGCCCTTGGGGTTGAAGTATTGTTCCATTTAATATCCGTGGTAATGGTGTTTTCCTTAATGTTTCCGGCGAAGCGGAAGTTTTCCATGAAAAGGTTTTTAGAGCGTACTACCCTTTCGAATTCTGAAGTAACCAGATAGCTCTGATTATCCTGACCCGCGGTCAATCTTCCTTTGGTGAAAATGTTCCCGGCAATTGATAGTTCCGGGAAATTCACTTCAAGGGTCAAGTCGCCGATTTCTTGACCAAAACGGCCTCTGATAGTGGTTCCGCTGGCAACTTTCATGAAAGGCAAGAAAATTTCTGTAATACCACTTATGTCCCTCAAGTTAATTTCAAATGTGCTGCCGGCAAAGTAATTATCTCTGAATTCGCTTGCAGGAACTTTGAAAATGGCCGGAACGAACTTATTGGCAATGCTTTTGATAGTTTTTCCTGCACGATCGAAACGAAAAGTACCGTTCATTGAAGCATCCAGAAAGTCCGACTTCAACGAAATCTCTTTCTTGTCACCATCAAACGCCTTATTTTCAATTTGCAATGATTTCGATTCAAATTTTGAGATTACTCCTACGTCAGGCAAAACTTCTTCATAAATTAAATCGCTCACGGTAACCTTACCGAACCAGTTGTCAAAACTAGCCGCGCTTGCATCAATTACAATCAAACCTGAAATTACTGACTCATAATTTTCTTCACGTTGGAACAAATTCAGGAGGGTAAGGTTTGCGTTTTCCAAGCTGGCATTGAAGTTGAAATTGGGTACGTCGCCTTCGAAGTTGACAATTCCATTAAAGTCGAGCACTATATTTGGGTCGTCAATATTAAGGGCTCCGTTGAACCGTCGGTTTGAAAAATCCCCACTAACGGCTATATTTTCATAATGGTAATCAAACAGGTCTAAGTGTTTGATCAACCCTTTCATTTCAATTTGGGCAGTTTCAAGAGTGGCTCCACTACCCAAAAGCCTTGCATCCATCGAAACTTTTCCCAGCCTGTCGAAACTTGCAATCTTGCCAATATCGAGGTTGTTGGTAACAAGCCTGCCACTATACGAAAGCAGTTCTTTGCCTTTGCCTTGTTTTAAAAGCAAGTCGGTCGAAAACTGCCCTATTGAAGTCCTGAAATTGCCAAAGGCCACGAAATCGTTCAGAAAACCTGTAAGATTTCCGCCAAAATTGATTTGATTGAAGGGTCGTAATTCGTTTGGAACAGATAAAAATCTAGAGGAACCGGAATTTGGCAATTTGAACGAGGATATATCGCGAATGGAAGTTTTAAGCTCCTCTGCCTTCACCAAGAAAAAAGCCTCACCAATATCGGGTAGCCCTGTAACATGAAATTTCCCCTTAAAGTGCGAACCGTTGGAATTTGATACAAATAGGTCATTGCCCCTAAGATTTGACAGGGTACCCTTAAAGTTTCCTTCAAGAGTAATTGGGCCTTCAATACCGTGTAACGAACTAACGACATACCCGAGTTCACCAAGGTCGATCATGGAGCTATTAAGGGTAACATCAAGCTTCAGGTGTTCAAAAATATCAAACTTCTCTTTTGTCCTGTCGAAAGCAAAAATGGCATTAAGCTCAACCTGGCTTTGTGCGGTTTTCAAAGAGAGTTTAGAGATCTTTGCAGAGGAGTCAGAAATAAAAATGCCGACATTAAAATTCCTTACTTCCAATTCATCGCTCAAAACAAATGAAAGCATCTGGAGGTCAAAAGAAACCGTGTCATTAACACTCTGCAAGTTACTCGCCAGGAAACTTAAGTTGGCAACCGAAAAATTTAGTGGGTTAAATCCGTTATTGGCAAGGTTATTATTGAAAACATTGTATGAAAACCCAGAATTGGCAATTTCGACTGCATCGATTCTAAAAGTCCACCTTTTCGGGTCGGGTTCTTCTTTTTCTTCCGACTTGAAGTAATCAATCAAAAACTGAAAATTGTGATAATCTTGACCCTCGTACTTTTTTGCATTCAATTCCAACCCTTCCAGAAATACCTTCCTAATTTCCAACTTTCTTTTTCCGAGTCGAAGCTTCTTGACATCTACCAAAACCACCGGAGCCCGAAAAAGATCTTGCCCGGTTTGATCCTTTATTTTTAGACCCTTTACCATGGCATTGAGCGCAAAGGTAATCCTTACCCTCTCAATTGTTACCTCGGCTTTGAGCTCTTCGGTTAGATGTGCCGCAACCCGCTTGGCAATTAAAGTTTGTACGGGAGGTAGGCTGAGTGCAAAAAGTAACAAGAAAGGTATAATTAGCAAAACCACCAAAACTATTGGCCATTTCCTTCTCTTTTTTTTGATACCTTTGTCCTCCATTTTGCAAATAAAAACTATTTTCGGCTAATACATGAGCACCTACATACTTGGCATCGAGTCGTCGTGCGATGATACTTCGGCTGCAATAATCAAAGAACGCAAAATCCTTGCCAATTATATAGCAAATCAGCTGGTACATGAAAATTTTGGTGGAGTTGTGCCAGAATTGGCATCAAGGGCACACCAACAAAATATCGTGCCAGTGGTTTCGGAGGTTTTGCGCGCTGCAAATATAAGCAAAAATCAACTAAGTGCGGTTGCTTTTGCAAATGGACCGGGGTTGCTAGGGTCACTTTTGGTCGGCACGAGTTTTGCCAAGGCATTTGCCCTTTCTTTGGGGATACCACTTATAGAGGTAAACCACATGCACGCCCATGTTTTGGCCCTATTTATCGAGGATGAGAAGCACGAGAAGTTCCCTAAGTTTCCTTTCTTGTGCCTGGTGGTATCGGGGGGGCATACTCAGATAATGTTGGTAAAGGATTATTTTGATTTCACCATAATTGGCCAAACCATTGATGATGCAGCTGGAGAAGCCTTTGACAAGGCTGCGAAAATTATGGGGCTCCCCTATCCAGGCGGACCACTTATTGATAAATTTGCAGTAGCAGGAGACCCCGCGAAATTTATTTTTTCCAAGCCCAGAATCCCGGCACTAGATTTTAGTTTCAGTGGCCTAAAAACCTCTATTCTTTATTTCTTGCGAGATAAACTCAAGGATAATCCCCGATTCATCGAACAGAACAAAGCTGATATCTGTGCCTCGATTCAAAATGCCATTATTGAAATATTAATGAAAAAACTACAATTGGCCGTTAATGAAACTGGCATAAAGGATGTGGCCATGGCCGGCGGGGTGTCGGCAAACTCAGGTTTACGAAGAGCCTTGCTGGGTCAAGAAAAAGAAAGGGGCTGGAGCGTGTACATTCCCAAGTTCGAGTACTGTACCGATAATGCAGCCATGATCGCTATTACAGGTTATTTCAAGTACCAACGGCAAAATTTTGCAAAACAAAACATAACCCCGTACACGAGGTACAAGAATAATTGATGGTGAAAATAAAAGGCCACGGCCTTTCTAAGGCCCTAATTTCGGGTCATTGATAATTTTTCCTGTTGGCAAAAAACTAACTATTACTCCCCGTTTTCAAAATTTGCTCTTAATTTGTTCTGTAAGTAAATGTTTCGAAAAAAATGACTACTTTTGCACTGAAAAAAAAGCGGTTAACTTCCACTTGCTCTGAGCAGCCACACTAATTTGCCCAAGTTGCAACATTTTTACGATTTTCGGGTTTTTTGAAATATTTTTTTATTTGCCACCTCAATTTGAAGGCATTACCCCTTTTTGTTAAACACCAAAAAATTATATGGAGTACAACACCCAACGCTCCAAGATGAGCATTTCAGAATACGGCAGAAACATCCAAAAAATGATTGAAAGCCTTTTGGTCATTGAAGATCGTGAGAAGAGAAATCAACAGGCCCGGGCAATAATTCAGGTTATGGGTCAATTGAACCCGCACCTGCGTGATGTCAACGACTTCAAGCACAAGCTATGGGATCACCTTTTCATCATGTCTGACTTTAAACTCGATGTTGACTCGCCATATCCAATTCCTTCGGCAGAAACCTTGGAGCGCAAACCCGAAAAACTGGGTTACGCCGAGAACCACATCATGTTTAAGCATTATGGCAGGAATATTGAAAAAATAATCGAAGAAGCCTGCCAAATGAAAGATGGAGAAGAAAAGTCGTACTTGGTTAAACTGATAGCCAACCATTTAAAAAAATCATACTTGACTTGGAGCCGCGATTCGGTAACCGACGAAGAAATTGCCTCGCATCTAATGAAGTTGTCAAACGGAAAGCTAAATCTCGAAGAAGGTTTTAAACTTTTGCACCACGAGGTAAAAACCAACCCCCAAAGACCAAAAAAACGCAAGTTCCAACCTAAGAGCAGTCAGGGAAAAAACTTTCAATTCAGGGGTAAAAAGGAGTAGTTAAGCTACATCTTGCAGCAATACTTCCATAAAACCATGTTTTCGACCGACCGCATGAAATCATCAAGAAAAATTATAGTGTCGGGATTGGTTATTCTATTTCTTATCGTTGTTTTAATTTTCACTAGGCACCACAATGCGCGTCAACCAAACGATTTTAGGGTTTCTTCTGATAGAGAAATAGTAAAGGTTTACTTGTCAAAACCTGGTTTTCAAACCGTTGAACTAGAGCGAAAAAAAAGCGGGTTGTGGACCTTAAACGGGCAACACGGGGTAAATGAGATTTCGCTTCGAGATTTATTACAAACCCTCGACCTGCTAACCGCCCGCCAGCCTGTTTCACGTACAATTGTTGACGAGGTTAACCAAAACCTTGATGAAGAAGGAATCATGGTAACAGTTGTTGAAAAAAAACCGTTAATAAACCTTTTCGGTACCGTTAGAATTTTGCCCATGCGAAGGACAGCCATAAAGTTTGAAATTGGGCAAGATGCCTCACAAGGCCAAGGAGTTTACGCGAGAAAGGCAGGCTCAAAAGAACCCTATTTGATTCATTTGCCCGGAACCGAAGTGCCTTTGAGTGGTTTCTTCATCAACGAATTTGCTTACTGGTTCGATCCGGTTGTGGTTGATTTAAAGGCAGCGGAGATAAAAAGGGTAGAGATTGAAAAGTATTTTCCCGAAAGAGAATCATTGATAATCGACAACCAAGGCGAAAAATGGGTATTAACAGCAAATCGGCAAATTGTCAATTCTGAGAGGATATCATCATTCAGCCTAAATAGGTTCCTGAATTCTTTTGAAGAATTGTACTTCGAAAAGCTTTTGGTTGGAGAAGATTCGATTAATTATGGCGAAATGATGGCGAACACAAAATTCATGCAAATAAATGTTGTAGATAAATCGGGAAAGATAACCACAATGGATTTCTTCCAAAAGAAAACGGAAGAAAGCCAAACTGACCCCGATCTATTTTTCATTGTGGTGAACAACAAAACACTTGCAACCGCAAGGTATTTCGTTTTCAATAGGATAATGAAGTCAAATAGTTACTTTTTGAGGTAAGCCAAAGAAAAAAATAAATCTTAAATCTAAAGCCTAACCCGCAACCCAAGCAAAACCATTACCGACTCGATTCCGATACTACTTAGTTGCAAACCCGCCCTGAACCCGAGTTCGAAATACTCGTTTATTGGCAGCGAAACCCTGGCAAAAGCTGTTAGGTGTAGCGCGTCGTCGGAGCGAAGAGTATAAAACCCGTTTGAGGCATAAATAACACCATGCCAACCGATACCATCCTGATTAGACCTTAAATCAACACCAACATAGTTTGCAGCCCAAAACATATAAGAAAGGCCGGCTCCAAACTCTAAATTATGAGTAAGTCTTGTATCATAGGTGAGGCTCAAAAAGTTGCGCCTTATGCTAAACCTATAATCCGAAAACATCAATCGCGTGTTAATGTTCGGAAGCCATATTTCCCTGTTTATCAAAGTGGAATTGGTTTGCCTTGCGAGGCCAAGGTTCAAATACCGGGTATCTGTAAGTCGTAAGCGAATATCCACATTGGAGGAAGGCCCAAAGCCCTTAACGGTAAAAACAACATTTGGAAAGTTTGACTAATATATTGGTTCAAATGTTTCTTCCCTGCCCCAGGCAAAACCTTGCGAAAAGGATGTATCAAACCTGCCTTTTTTAGCCGTTGGTTCGCTTTCAAATGTTTCGTTGGCTAATAAATTGCCGGAAAGGATTATTGCAGAAAACGCTACAATAAGAGACTTTTTCATATTTCAAAGGTGTTTAGATTAAAAAGCAATTTCTTCAAAGAGGAAAAGTACATTGTCAAAATATTTTCCCAACCATAATTGAGAAGTTAATGAAGTCCGGCCAAACGGGCACAGAGTTAAGGATTTCGGTAGTTTTGTTTGTCTTAAAATATACCAAACTGCGACTAATTCCAAAAATAAAATCCTTGAAAACATTTATAAGTAGCTGCAAACCTGGGGAGGTAAAATCACCCCAAATGGATCCAATTCTCCCATCAGCCAATTCATAATCAATGATTTGACCGGTTGTTGGATGCCACGACCAGTACTTATAACCCTGATAGGAAGATTTTGAAAAAGAAACTCCGTGGGCGAAGTTCAATGATAGATGCCATTTATTTGTATTGATAATGGAATAGTGTACTCTCAGACCCAATAAATGGGTATAGACCTCAGACCATATCGGAGTAAAATTGTTTACATTCTGACTCAAGATGTAATCGTGAAGCTTATTCTTGTCGTAAAAAAAGCCGGGATTACTATTTGACTGGCTGTAAGGGTAAAACCCATCAAAGGCAAAAGCCTTGAATGGCCGGTACTGGTAGGTTAATCCTGCCGAGAAATTGTTTTTATTTTCCTCGTAAAAGTAATCCACCAACCCTGTGGTTAGTATAATAGCGTGCTTTTTGTCTGGCTGAGCAAACATAAAAAGGGGCAAAACAAGAAGAAAAACTGAGCTTAAGATTTTAAACCTAGTCATAATCGGAATATTTAAACATTGGTTAAATTGATATTATTAAAAGAACCTGCCACAGCTTTTACTGTGGCAGGCGAACCGATTAGCTTTTTCAAGGGGTTAAGCTTTGGTATTGGTATGACATACAAAATTCCATGGTACCATTATCTATCTGTTTAACATTGTAAGAGATACCGTTAAAAAATACCTCCCTAAGTGTAAACCCTGCCCAGGTTATGTTAGCAAGGTAAGAACTTCTTGGTACTTCTATTTTTGACCTGTAAATAGCAGCACCAATTGTAAGTGTTATGGGCATTTTTAATTCTATTCCTGCATAAAACCAAGGCTGATTAGGACCATGAGTTCTAATTCCGACTTTTGGTTCTAACACTATCGAAGCGGAAAGATTAAAAGTATGGTGCGCAAAAACAGCCATTGCCCGAGTATGTTCATTGAACTTCCAATTAGGGTCAAATTCAGCATTCGCAAAAAACCACCTTCCTTGTTTTCCAGTTAAATAAACACCAGTCCCCACGTCTTTTTTCTGTATTTTATACTTGACCAAAACAGGATACGAGTTAGGCGAGGGTGCAGGTTTATTATTAACGTAAGTTATTGCACCGTCTGTTGATGCTCTATGAAATGAAAATGTTTGATCGCCCGCCAGCCACCACATCCACTTCCCAGTATTTACCCTTACCAGAAACAACCTTGCATTTATTATGTCATTTATGGGTAAGAAATGATGATTAACGTTACAATGCATATTTGTAACTTGCACGTACGGGAATACCTGTGGGCAAGGGTTTCCATTTAGATTATTGTTATTGTTTTCAAAACCAGATAAAATTAGTAATTCCCCTGTCTCGAGGTTAATGTCTGATGGTGAAAGATACGTTACAGTACAGCCTGAATCTTCAAATTCCCAAGGTGCCATTGCACCTATAGGTAGGTTGGATAATTTTCGATGAATTCTTCATCGATCCTTTCCACAAACTGGTAGCCTTCACTGCCAACCTCAAATTCGCAGCCATGATGTGTATCCACATCAATTAACGGGTCGTGAACCATGTAAAATTTGTTGTTTGTTCCAGATTTATTGGAAGGCACTGACCCTTGGCTGTAAGTATGAGGAAAGTAACCCGTTAACCCTTCTTGAGCCAAAAGTGCGGCGAGTCCATTAAAGTCAACCAGTAGGTTTTTTTGTAGAAGATTTTCTCTTTCAGGCCTTCCCTTTAATAACCTCATAATCCTTTTGGTTATTCGCAAACTCATTGGCAAAAGCATCGGCTAACCCCGAAAGGCGTTTCCTGTCAAACTGGTTCTTTTGCTTAAGATAGGTTCGCTCGTTTTGCTTTATTAAGTCATCAACACCAAAAAAAAGGCAAAGGTAATGGTGTTTCCAAATCCAACCTCTTCGATGGCTTCAAAAACGTTGGCTCGAACATCGCCCTGGGCAGAAACTTTTCCGGTAAGTAGTGAAACCTCCTTTAATAACTGTACTTTTTCTTCAAGCTCGGTTTGCTGTGGCTCGAATTCTGTTTTTGAACGGCTCGATGTAAAAGTAGCCAGAAAAATAACAAAAATTGTTATGGTTTTTAAATATGATATTATTAATTTCATTGTTTTCTGGTATTTTTTGTTAAAAAAAAATAAGTTCTGGTTTATTTAGCCACCGCGAATGCCTGTCTTAAAAAGCACTTTGCGATGGCCAAGGTAGGTCGAACTTGTTCTTGCCCATCCAAAAAATGAAACGTTTGGTACAAATTAGGAAAAATGCAATAATGATATTTTGGAACAAAGGCCTTGGCCTATCTGCTGATAGATAGATAGATAAATTCTGCCATTTTTTCTAGGATTTCGTGACAAATATATAGGTAATTAGTTTCACAAATGCCTTTTCCTGAAAAAATTAAAAATTTAGAATAGTTCCAATAAGAGTTTGGCAAGGTACCAGATTTTGCCTTTTTTGCAACTCCATTACATTAAACAAAAAGGGCCAGAGTGGTAATGATATTTTTAAGATGTCGGGGCTAACGCCCCATTTGCTTGAAAATCTTGGATGCTTTTTACCAAGATGGTAAAGGTACGCTGCTTTAAAAACAAAATTAGGGGCGTGGCGCTGAAAACTTAGTAGGTTGTTAATTTAGGGCGGCAAAATGAGGAGCGTAGCTCTGACATCTTTTGCTTAATTGGTTGTTTAGTTTCATCTTTTCAATTAAGAATAAAAGGGCATTTTTTAACTTGATTCATCCATGGCATTGTTTGCCAAAGCACCTAAAAGTAATATTTAGCCACGTGAGAAACAAAAAAAATCTTGGTTTGTAAAACTGTTACATAAAGCATTTAAAAAAGTTTATTACTTTTACGGACTAGAAATACAAGAAATTTGCTCTAATAAAATTTAAATCAAATCGAAATGAGATTCATAGTTTCCAGTTCGTTGCTATTAAAGCAGTTGCAAGCCATAAGCGGGGCTTTGAGTACCAATAGCACACTGCCAATTCTCGATAATTTTTTGTTTGAGTTAACCAACTCTCAGATAAGGATTTCGGCCTCTGATCTCGAAACCACGATGACCACGAGGATAAGCGTAGATTTGGCCGAAGGTGAAGGCAGCATTGCAATACCAGCCAAGATTCTACTTGACACCCTCAAGACTCTATCAGACGTGCCGGTAACCATTGATGTTGACGAAAACACATTCGGAATAAAACTTACTGCAGGGGAAGGGAAGTACAAACTTGCAGGTCAGGATGGAGAAGATTTTCCAAGACCGGCAGAGTTGGAAATTACCTCCAGGTTCAAAATTGAATCCGATGTTTTATACAGGGCGATAAACAAAACCCTTTTTGCCACCAGCAATGATGATATGCGTCCGGTAATGACGGGTGTTTTCTGCAACATTACCCCCGATGGTGTAACATTTGTTGCCACCGATGCCCATAAACTTGTCAGGTATCAGCGAAGCGATGTTACGATTGAAACCGAGGCGGGATTCATATTGCCCAAAAAACCACTAAACCTTCTTAAACACGTTCTCGGCTTGGCCGATGAAACCGTTACCATTGAGTTTGGCGACAAGAATGCAAGAGTGAGCTTTCAAAACCTGGTTTTGATTTGCAGGATGGTTGAAGGCAAGTTTCCAAACTACTCTGCAGTAATTCCGCTGGACAATCCTAACAAAATGGTTGTTGACAGGCTGCAATTTTTAAACAGCCTAAGGAGGGTTTCAATTTTCTCGAACAAAACAACATACGAGGTTAAGCTCGAAATAGCAGGTCGTGAACTTACCCTTTCAGCGGAAGACCTGGAATACAACAACGAGGCCAAGGAAAGGCTCGAGTGCGATTACGCGGGAGAGGATATGATTATAGGATTTAACAGTAAGTTCTTGGTGGAGATGCTCCAAAACCTCGAAACTGACCAAATCCGCCTCGAAATGTCAGAGCCCAATAGAGCCGGATTGATTACTCCTGTTGAGAGCACCATTGAAGAGGAAAATATCCTGATGCTGGTAATGCCCGTCATGTTGAATTATTAGATTTTCATTTATAATGAATATGATTCGACCCACACAATGGGTCGAATTTTTTTTATCAGGCTTTTTCTGATAACTCCAACCACCTGTCCGTTTTAATTTCTAATTCCTTTTCCAATTCCTCAAAACCAAGCGAGGCGTTTACAATTTCGTTTCCTTGCAGGGTTCCCGAATTCATTTTTTCCATTAATTCAGATTTTTTCAGTTCTAACTTTTCTATTTCAGCTTCAAGTTGGGCCAATTCCTTTTGCTCCTTGAAGGTAAGACCCGACTTTTGGCGCGCCACCCGGGTATCCTTCAAGGGGTCAACCACATCGTGGTTTTGCGTGATAGAACTTTTTTTCGGCTGGCTCAACCTGTACTGGGTGTAATTGCCGGGGTAATCCTTGATTTGTCCGATTGGGCCAAAAACGAAAAGGTGGTCCACCAACCTATCAACAAAGTACCTATCATGCGAAACTATTATAAGGCAGCCATCAAAGCCTTCGAGGAATTCTTCTAGCAAGTTTAGAGTATGAATGTCAAGATCGTTGGTGGGCTCGTCAAGAATCAAGAAATTGGGGTTGCGCATCAAAATGGTCATAAGGTAAAGGCGGCGTTTCTCCCCGCCGCTCAACTTGGCCACCAAATCGCGCTGCGCGTGCCTTTCAAACCCGAAATAATGCAAGAATTGCGATGCCGAAAAACATCTGTCGTTGCCCAGTTTTATCGATTCGGCAATGTCGGTGATAGCCTCGATAACCTTTTTTGAATCTTCAACCTTGATGCCATCCTGCTTGAAATAGCCAAAATTAAGGGTTTCGCCGGCCGTAACTTTTCCGGCATCGGGCCTAATTTGGTTCGTTATTATGTTCAAAAAGGTGCTTTTTCCACTTCCGTTAGGGCCGATTATACCCACTCTTTCTCCCCTTTTGAACACATAGGAGAAGTTATTGACCACTGGCTTGCCATCAAAGCTTTTCGTAATATTATCCACTTCTAGAATTTTTCTTCCGAGGTGGGTCATTTCCATCGAAATCTTTCCGGCAGTAGCTTCTCGACTAATTTTGGCCCGCTCCTCGAGTTGGTAAAAAGAATCAATCCTTGCCTTTGACTTTGTTGTTCGAGCCTGCGGCGTCCTTCGCATCCATTCGGTTTCCTTGCGTAGCAGATTCCTTGCCCGCTCGGTCATTCTTGCCTCGAGCTCCAGCCGTTCATGCTTTTTGGTTATGTAATAAGAGTAATTGCCTTTGTATGAAAATACTTCACCCATTTCAAGTTCAATTATTTCGTTGCAAACCGCATCCAACAAATACCTGTCGTGAGTTACGATAACCATGGTAATCTTGAACTTGGAAAGATAGCCTTCCAACCACTCAACCATTTGAAGATCAAGGTGGTTGGTAGGCTCGTCTAATAAAAGTAAATCGGGCTCTTCAAAAAGTACCGCTGCAAGTGCCAACCTTTTTTGTTGGCCTCCCGAAAGAGTTTCAACCTTGGCATCGAGCGAACCAACCTGCAGGAAAGTAACCAGTTGTTTCAGTCGTGTTTCGTGATCCCAGGCCTGAAGAGAATCCATCATGACAGTGGCGTCGTTTAGTTTCTTGATATTCTGCGGCGATGGATCATTTTCAACAAGCAAAAGCAGGTTTTCATATTGCCTTACAAGCTCGAAAACCTCAGATTGGCCAGTTAACAGGGTGTCCAAAACTGAAAAACCTTCCTTGAAGTGGTGGTGTTGCCTCAAGTATGTAACCTTGAATCCTTTATGAACGAGAACAGTGCCCGAATCGGGAGCATCAATACCCGCAATGATATCCAAAAGCGATGTTTTTCCGGCGCCATTTCTGGCAACCAGACCAACTTTTTGACCCTCGGCAATAGCAAAAGAAATATCTTCGAAAAGAACCTTTTGGCCGTAGGATTTTTTTATGTTTTTGACTTCTAGGAGGCTCAATTTAAGTGAAACGAAAAGTAAAAAGTGGTAATTGATTTAGCTATAACCTAACGAGCTGATGAATTGGTTTGATTCCGGCTTTTTTCCGGTTTACTGATAATTATTAGCAATGGGTACAAGGCGATCAAACAATCAAAAAAATGGCAAATCGTAAATAATCCATCAATTATCGCCATCCTCTTTCGGCTCAATAAGTTTTCCACAAAGTTAGAATTATGCAGCCATAATAGTAACTTTGTCCTTGAAATTTTAGAAAATCTTTTAGTTTGATGGCTGATTTTATTAATGATTTAAACGAACCCCAACAATTGGCCGTGCAAGCCGTTGAAGGCCCGGTTATGGTTATTGCAGGGGCTGGAAGCGGCAAAACCCGGGTGCTGACTTACCGCATTGCATTCTTGCTTGATATTGGCACTGAGCCATACAACATATTGGCACTTACATTTACAAACAAAGCTGCTCGCGAAATGAAAGAGCGGATTGGTAAGCTTGTTGGCGAGTCGAAGGGAAAAGGTCTTTGGATGGGGACTTTCCACAGTATTTTTGCCAGGTTATTGAGAATTGAATCTGAAAAATTCGGATTTCCGAGAAACTTCACCATTTACGATACCGACGATAGCAAAAGACTCTTAAAAAAAATTATTACAGAACAAAACCTCGATGACAAAACATACAATCCCGGTTTAGTTCTCGGCCGGATTTCTGGTGCCAAAAACAATCTAATAAGCCCCGTCGATTACAATGAAGACTTCGAAATACAAAATGCCGACCTTCAAGCTCGCAAGCCCAAACTCGGAATGCTTTACAGCCTTTACCAACAGCGCCTCAAAAGGGCACACGCAATGGATTTTGACGATTTGTTGTTCAACACCAACGTGCTCCTAAGAGATTTTCCGGACGTACTTTACAAGTACCAGCAAAAGTTTAAATACATCCTTGTTGACGAATACCAGGATACAAATTTCTCACAATATTTAATTGTTAAGAAATTGGCTGCCAACAACGAAAATATCTGCGTGGTTGGCGACGATGCTCAAAGCATTTACGCATTTAGGGGTGCAAACATTGCCAACATACTGAATTTCAGGAGCGACTACCCGGATTGCAAATATTTCAAGCTAGAGCAAAACTACAGGTCATCGCAAAATATAGTGAGGGCTGCCAACAGCGTGATCAAGCACAACAAGGAACAGATATTCAAGGAGATATGGACCTCAAACCCTGTGGGCGAAAAGGTAAACGTTTACCGTGCCTCCTCCGAGTCTGATGAGGCTTCTTGGATTGCTTCCCGAATTTTTGAATTGCGCATGCATTACCAACTCCTCAACAGCGATTTTGCAATTCTTTACCGCACCAATGCTCAATCGAGAGCAGTTGAGGAATCGCTTCGAAAGATGAACATACCTTACCGAATTTTTGGAAGCATTTCGTTTTACCAGCGAAAGGAAATCAAAGACGTGCTTGCCTACTTCAGGCTTATAATAAATCCCAACGACGAGGATGCTTTCATGCGCGCGGTAAACTTCCCTCAAAGAGGAATCGGGGATGTTTCTATTAACAAGCTGGTGGTAGCGGCAAGCGAAAACAAGATTTCGCTATGGGATGCAGCCTGCAGTGCAACAAGATTAAATGCTGGCCTTAACCATGGAGTTTTAAACAGGCTAAACGAATTCACCACGATGATCAAGAGTTTCTCGACCCAGCCTTTAAAGAAAAATGCCTTCGAAATGGGTGAGTTGGTCCTGAACAAAGCCGGAATAAGAAAATTCTACTTCGAAGACCACTCGCCCGAAAGCATCAACCGAAAAGAAAACATCGAAGAATTGCTATCGGGTCTCAAGGATTTCGTATTGGAGCCGTCCGATAGCGACGACACGGACAATATGCCTTCTCTTGAGGCGTTCATGCAAAACATTTCGCTAATGACCGATGCCGACAATAAGGCCCATGACCTGAATCTTAAAAACACCGTGTCGTTGATGACCATTCACGCAGCCAAGGGCCTTGAATTTCCTTATGTTTTCGTTGCCGGGGTTGAAGAAAACCTTTTTCCGTCACAAATGGCCATAGGAAGCAGGGCAGAATTGGAAGAGGAACGCCGACTTTTTTACGTTGCCATAACGCGTGCCATGAAAAAAGTAACCCTATGCTGGGCTGAAACCAGGTTTAGGTACGGGAAGTTCAATTTTTGCGAAATGAGCAGGTTTATTGATGAACTTGATGAAAACCACATCCATTTTATTGCAGGCGGAAAGCAAAAAAATTCCTTTAACCGGCCAATGGAGAAGTTCGCCGATGGTTTACAGAATTTCAAGAAAGAAAGCCAACCAAAAAGCCAGCACCCGGTTTCAACTCCGGTAAACGAAGAAGGGTTTTCAATTTTCACAGGTGCTCAAATTAGTCCGGGGATAAAGGTTAAGCACGAGAAATTTGGCAATGGAAACGTGGTAGAGGTCGATGGAGCTGGTGCCGATGCCAAGGCAACAGTAGTTTTCGACGGGCTTGGAAAGAAACAATTATTACTGAAGTTTGCAAGGCTAAAGATAGTTTAACCTCGGGCACGCCGGTTTCGCCAAAAAATCAAGAAACATTCACGATGAACCCTTACCTAATTCCCATAATTGAATCGTTCGTGGCAAACGCCAATCCCGAAAACGCCCGTTGGATGAAGAAATACATGAAAGAAAGGTTTGAGTTCTTTGGTATTAAAAAACCTGAAAGAACTGTTTTGCAAAAAAAATTCTTTTCCACAGAAAGGCTCCCTACTTCGGACGACCTTCCTTTGGTTTGCAAAGATTTATTTATGATGAAACAAAGGGAATACCAGTATTTTGCCATAGACCTTCTGGGTAAGTCGGAAAGAAACTGGAACGAGAAAACCGCTGATGTTTTGGAAGAGTTGATTATAACCAAGTCATGGTGGGAAACCGTTGATTTGCTTGCCGCGAAGCTTGCCGGAAAATTCTTCGAGAAGTTTCCTTCTCAAATACAAAACTATACGGGCAAATGGAATGCTTCGGCCAATATTTGGCTTGTAAGGTCGAGCATTTTGTTTCAGCTCAATTACAAGGAAAAAACCAATAGAGATTTATTGTTCAATTTCATTTTGCCACACGCAGGCAGTACCGAGTTTTTCATCCAGAAACCAATTGGCTGGTCATTGCGTCAATATGCACGTGTTGCCCCAAATGAAGTGATTGAATTTGTAAATCAAAACCAGCTCAAGCCTCTAAGCAAGAGGGAGGCTCTAAAGCATTTGAGATGAATCATCTTTTTTTGACAATTAATGAATGATTGGTCCCCAAGAAAGAAATTTACCATTAATTTTGCACGAGCAACCTTCTTATATGCTTTTCGCAATATGGCAATTGTAACACTAATCAGTGATTGGGGATTGTGCAACCACTATGTTGCCACGGTCAAAGGCACCCTGTTGAAGCAAATTCCTAACGTTACGATTGTTGACATCAGTCATGAAGTGCCTTGCTTTGACCTGGAAAAAGGCTGCTTCATTTTGCGCAACGCCTACCAACATTTTCCGGAGGGTACCATACATCTCGTTGCACTTAATACTGAGGCCGGCTCTGATACCCCACACGTTGTGGTAAAGCATGACGGACATTACTTCATCGGGGCCGATAATGGTATATTTGCAATAATGTTCGATGAAAAACCTTCGGAAGCCGTGGAGATTGATACCTACCAGGATAGTAACTATTTTACGTTTCCCACCAGAGACTTGTTTGTAAAAATTGCCGCGAGAATTGCAAGGGGCGAGAAACTGGAAGAAATTGGCCAACCATACAAATCGTTGAAGGAAACCTACTTGTTAAAACCTGTTGTTTACGATGACAGAATAATTGGGAGGGTTATTTTTGTTGACAATTACCATAATTTCTTTATTAACATTGACCAAGAAACATTCAAAAGTTCAGCCAAGGGTCGTAAGTTTAACATTGACCTTCGCTCTCAGGGGCTGAAAATTGATAGGTTTCAAGAATCATACGGCGATGTGGTAGAGGGAGAGGTTTTGGCACTGTTTAGCGCAACCGGCTACCTCGAAATAGCAATAAACAAGGGAAAGGCATCAGGGTTGCTCGGGTTTAAGGTAAACGATCTAGTAACAATTAATTTCATGGATGCGAAATAAATTGCCACATGCTTGCACTTCTGAAAAAGGAGATTAATTCCTTCTTTAACAATATACTGGCCTACGTTGTAATCTCGGTATTCTTGCTTGTGATTGGTTTGTTCTTGTGGGTTTTCCCCACCGATTTCAATATCATCCAGTCGGGCCACGCAAACCTCGACGGGTTGTTTGTTTTCGGCCCTTTCGTTTTGCTTTTCTTGGTTCCGGCAATTACAATGAGATTCTTTGCCGATGAGCTGAAATCGGGTACAATTGAGGTTCTATTCACCAAGCCGGTGTCTGACCTGCAAGTAATTTTTTCGAAATTTCTGGCTGGCTGTATTCTGGTTGTTATGTCTATTTTGCCCACATTAATTTACGTGGTTACGGTTTACAGGCTAGGACTGCCTGCAGGAAATCTTGATTTGGGTGCCACTTGGGGTTCTTATGTTGGTTTGCTGTTGGTTGGTGTTACACTTGTGGCAATCGGGCTCTTTTGTTCAACCCTTACTGACAATCAGGTTGTTTCTTTTGTTTTGGCCGTTTTTGCCAGTTCGTTTATTTTTTTCGGGTTTGAACTCATCCACACGTTGGATCTTTTTGGGCAAGCCGATCTTTTTATCCGAAGCTTGGGTATGTACTCTCATTATTCGTCACTGAGCAGGGGCGTTATTGATACAAGGGACGTTTTATACTTCCTTGGCACAATAGCCACTTTCATAATTCTTGCAAAAACCAAGCTCGAAAGCAGAAAATGGTAGCGATTCTTTCGTTTTTCAAACTAAATGAATCATAAGGGTTAAATTATGGCAATTTTTTCAAGATACAAGCCCGGTATTTTATCTACCAAGATGAAAAATAGCCTGATTAGGATTCTGGTTACCATTGTAATAATTTTTGCCATCAATGCGATTTCCAAAAATAATTTTCATCGTTTTGACTTAACGGCCGAAAAAAGGTACACGCTCGGCCCGGCCACGTTAAGGATGATTGAAAATTTGGATGACTTCGTTTACTTCAAGGTTTACCTCGATGGCAACTTACCCCCGGGTCTGAAAAGATTCCGCAATCAGATAAGGGAAATGCTCGATGAGTTTGCAGCGCATTCAAAAAATATTGTTTACGACTTTATAAACCCATTGCAAGCACCCGACCGGGATGGACTGATGGATATGCTTGCCAAGAGTGGCATTCAACCTACCCAGGTACAACGTAAGGCCAGTGATGCCACCTCGCGGCAGGTTGTTTTCCCGGGGGCACTGGTAACGTACCGAAACATGGAGGTGGGGGTCAACCTACTGGTTTCGCAAGGTGTCATGCAACACCATGAAGATGTGCTCAACAATTCGGTTCAAGCCCTCGAATATAATCTTGCAACCACCATAAGACAGCTAACTGAAGAAAAAAGAAAAGCCATTGGATTTGTTGAAGGCCAGGGAGAATTGAGCAACTTGCAAATGGCTGGCATAGCTGATAACATTAGCAAGTTTTACGATATTTCAAGAGTTGTAATTGATAACAACATTGAGGAGGTTCTAAAATTTCAAACACTGGTAATTGCAAAACCCAACAGTCCGTTCAGCGAAAGACAAAAGTTTATTATCGATCAGTTCATAATGAGTGGAGGAAAGCTCCTTTGGCTCGTGGATCCGGTTTTTGCAAGCATGGATAGTTTGAGGCCTCCTGCGACACAAACCCTCGGAATGCCCAATCTTGTAAACCTCGACGACATGCTTTTCAGGTATGGTGTAAGGTTAAACAGTATTCTTGTAAAGGATATGAGATCGGTGGCCATACCCATGATAACCGGTATGATTGGCGACAAACCAAATTACTCGTTGGTACCTTGGCCCTTCTTTCCGTTGCTCGATGCAGCATCGGAACACGAAATTGTAAAAAACATTAACCTAACAGCAGGTGAGTTTACAAGTACAATTGATACCGTATTGGCAGATGGGGTTGTCAAAATTCCGTTACTCGAAACCTCGCCCTACACGAGGCTTTTACCCACACCAACTGCCATTTCTTTTGATTTTTTGAAGGAACCGATAAATGAGAGGCTTTATAATAACGGCGAACAGGTTGTTGCTTACTTGCTGAAAGGAAATTTTGAATCGGTATTTCGCTCCAGGCAAAATCCCGGGGTTCAATTGCCCGCAAATTTTGAAAAACTTAACAGAAGTGTCGAGACCGCCATGATTGTTGTTGCGGATGGAGATCTTATCAAAAACGGGGTTGATTCAAGGGGGGTACCACTCCCCCTCGGGTTCGACCCAAATACCCGAACCACGTACGGTAATCTTGACTTCATAATAAACTCACTGAACTATTTGACCGATGATTCGGGAATACTTCAAACCAGAGCCAAAGATTGGCGCATAAGGCTCCTCGACAGGGCGCGAGCCAACCAAGGCAAAACGGCCATACAACTTAGCAATACCATGGTTCCAATTTTCGCAATACTGGTATTTGGCCTGATTCGATTTTGGTGGCGAAGGAAAAGATACGGGGCAAAAGGATAGAGCCGCTTAAAAGTGAACGGTGAATATCAATCATAAATTAGAATTCAAAAATCATCCAATTGTTTTTCACTATTCACTATTCACTATTCACGGTTATCACCTCACTCCTATTCTGTAGGTTAGCTTCACCAAGAAAATATCATTTCCCTTATTCTGGAATAGGCCGCCTATATCATCGAAAAATCTAATTGAACCATTTTGCTCGAAATCGCCCCGATTTTGGCTCCAAACCAGAAACAACGAAGAACCGGGTCTAAATTCCCAGCGTATTACCACGTTCGACAAGAACTCCTTGAGTCTGAAATTTGGGTTGCCAAAAGAATAATCGGTCGTGCCGTTTTGGTCTTCGTCAATGCGATAAGTTCCATTATCCAGCGATATTTGACCGGGTTGGTATGTTGCAAATCGATCGTGGAAATTTTGCGCCCGTAAATTTGTTATGTACTTGAAATCCTTGTACTGACCCGAAGCCACGAAGGGTTGTGCCCAAAGCTGTATTGTAAGATCGGGAAGCACGGTGTAGTTCATCCTTAAAGAAAACCTTACAACCTCTTGATCAATAGTACCCATGATATATCGCGGATTACCATTGAAATTTGCCTGTCTAACCCATTGCAATTGCTCAAACCGCTTCATGTATGACGGGGTAAATGAAAAATTGATGTTGTCGGCAGGCTTGTAAGTAATGCCGGGAGATATGGTAAATAAACCCTGGTGGTTATCGGCACCAAAGTTAAAATTGGAAGACAACTGTCCGAATAACTTTTTGCGACGGTTGGTGCTAAATCCACTCCAACCACTAACAACAGGTGGAAGCTTAATTGACGGGCCTCCCCTAAGGTGTGTCATTGAGGTAATGTTGAAGTTTGATTCAAAACCTGCCCAAGCACTCCAGAAATTTGAAAATTGCATGCTTCCGTTCAAGTTTGCACCATTTGCGATTAATTTTCCCGAAAAAGCTCTTGCTTGATACATGTTGCCACCAAAATTGAAGCTTCGGTAAATACCTTTAGGTTTCCACTGCCTGTAGCCGGCCCATAATACTGAAATTAATTGGTCGGCTTCGCGCATGTAACCTATATCATTGATTTCAAAACCAGGAGATTTCCAAGCAATGGCAGCCAAGAAGTTCCAATGTCCACTGCCGAAATTGCCAATTTGTAGCCTACCGCCGGTTCCGGAAAGTGAGGTTCTGGTTGGATCGAACTCAACGTGTTCGGCATCAGGTCTTTGAAAAAACCTGGCCGAAGACCTCTGCGTGCGTTGAATTGCCGCTTCGGTTCCTTGCACGTGGCTCATTGCTGCGTTAATGTTTAATTGCCACGAACGATTCTTGAAATATTGAGTAAGGTCTATCCCACCCGAATATGCAGCCCTGTGCATCTGTTTTTCAAGGTTATCGTTCAATTTCCGGTTTACGCTGGTAAACATGGCGCCAATAATTGTATTTCCTCCGCCCAGCTCTTGGGTGACCCTTCCCACCAAGAAGTTTGTTAACGGTTCAACTGTTTCAAAGGAGCGTTGGCCGTTAATGTCTATTTCTGCCTTTTCCTCCGCTGTTACCGATTCAATCACTGATAAAGACAATCCCTTGTCATTGCGACCCGTTACCTTGGCAGCACCGACAATTCTGGTAAACTTCGGGGTGTCGGTAAATGAATTGAGTTGATTCGGAATTGAGCCTGCCGGCCTTCTTCCTATCCTTCGGGAGTAAAACAAGTTATCGTTGCCAAGACCCCCGTCGCCAATTCCTATTGAAAAGCTTGATATATTGCGGCCCTCGGTAAAAAATGGTCGCCGTTCATTTAAAAACGTTTCGTAAGCCGATAAGTTAACCTCTGATGGATCAGTCTCAACCTGACCGAAGTCGGGCAACACCGTCAGGTCAAGAGTAATGTTATTGGTAATGCCAATCTTTGCATCCACCCCAAATTTTGTCGAAATGTCGCTCCCGGTGAGGAAGGGATTGCCACTTTGTGCCGGGTAGCTTGAGAAGGAAGTTACGGCATAGGGAGTTACATCAAAAACCGTCCGCGGTTCAAGGCCATCAAGCCCGGTAATAGTCCCAAAATGCCTAACAAGGCCTGGTTCGCCCATGGGCATGTGGTTCCAAAGGCTAGACTCTCCCGTTCTGTACAGGGTTCTCAAAATTTGGAAACCCCAAATTCCTTCACTCCGCTTGTCAAACCTAAGTTGGCTTAACGGAATACGCATTTCGGCAATCCACCCTTCTCCGTCAATACCCGTGCTTACCCACCAGTTGGGATCCCAGGAATTATCTTCACCATTCCCATCGTCGGTAATAATTTTGTCAATCTTTACCCCTCCTGCCGTAACCCCAAAAACGAAAGCTGTCCTTTTGTCATGATAACTATCGAGGCCAACCTGCAGAACATCTCCATCCTGGGTGTCGCGGCGGGTTAAACGCGAGACTATACTGTCGGGGCTAGAATCAAAAGCCCTTACCGCAACGTACAGGTTGTTATCGTCGAATGCAACCTTAAACTTGGTTTGATGGGAGGGTTCTGCTCCATTGCGGGGTTCGTATTGCACGAAGCCACCCTCCCACTTTACCAATTGCCAGCCAGGATCATCCAGGTTACCATCGATGGTTGGGGCAATCCCCGTTATCCTTGTGGCACGATATTGCCTTGGGGTTTTATCGCGTCCAATTGATTGAGAAATACTTAAAATGGAAACTAACATTGCAAGAAGAATAGTTTTCATGTTTGCGAGGTGGGGTTTGATTTGGGATTTAAAATTTGTGTTTTTCATTTTTCGGTGCTGAATTAGACTTACTTGTTTTATTTGACAAAAAAAATGTTTTGAATGCTTCAATTTTTGTCATGAATGGATTTTTGCTTGATTCATGATTAATAATTGGTGATAATTAACCTGGTGTGATCAAAATCGTAAATTATATCGTAATAATCTACTATTGCTGAACCAATTATACCGTCAACATTTAAACCTGATGCCTTAAGGTGAGTGAAATCTGATACCTGGATGTTTCTCCCGAAAGGCTGATTGCCAATGTAAACCCGGGTTGCCTCATTTACTCCGAGCAATTCTGCTTTTTCCTTATTCAATACTGTAAAAAGGGAACTCTCGTCAAACAAGAAATCCAGGTTTTCGCCATTAATTGTTACTTTCACTATCAAGAAATAATCATGAACCAAATTATAGGGTACCTCAAGCGTATGTTTCGCCATATTTGAGTGTGTCAATTCGGTTTCTTTTTCACGAGCTTTACAATTTGGTTCGATAGTGGGGCTTAATTTACTGTCAGTGGCCCACAAGGTGCTGGTGGCAAAAATAATTGCAAACATTCCAGAAAAAACGACATTTTTTGTTTTCATGACTTTTTGAATTTTTTGGGGGTGCAAAAAATTTTAGTTTTTTGATTTTAAACTTGCACCTGACGATAGCCTTTCAATTTTGGTTGCCGGGTTTCCGATGTAAGTAACCGAAGCACCACTACTGGCAGTAACATTCAAGTTATTGGTCACGTTTACGTCGTTGCTGGCCCCTGATGAAGTAGCAACCGAAACATTTTGAGCCTCAAACTCCCGGCATATTACCGATGCACCGCTACTGCTTTTAATATCTACAGAATTGGTGATTCCAATCATTTCGACTTGGCTCCCAGAACTGGTGTTAATTGAAGCATGATTGCCACGAATAATAAGCCTGGCATTAGCACCCGATGATGCGTGTATTGAAACTGAATCAAGGTTCAAATTACTTTTACTTGAAACCTGCGCACCACTACTTAGGGTTACGCTTTCCATTTGGCGGAAACTCAGGTGTAACTCTAATTTAGATTTTCGGTCAATCTTTCTTTGCAGCGAAAATTCGATTTTTTCATTTTCCCGAGAAATTTCAAGTAAATCAATCAGGTTATCGTGGCCTTTAATTGTCAGGTGCACTGAGTCGGCTTGATAAAGTATAAGGTTTATGTTTCCTCCAACCTTGATGTTGTTAAAAGGTTCAAGGTTCTTTTCGATGGTTACAATTGTTCCGCTTCCTTCAACAGGTGGCTCAATAATTGTTGTGATTCTGACCAGAATCATTAACATAATTGTGAGCCCAAGCAATAAACTTAAAGCGATAATCAAAATTTTGTTTGTTGTTTTCATTTGTAAAAGTTATTAGGTAGGTGGTTGTTAATTTTTTGTTTTTGCCTTGTAGGCTTGAAAAAGACTCTTCAACTCATCGAAGTCCACAAGCACAAGCTCCATGGTTCTGAAAACTTGAGGTAAGTCATGTTTGATAAATTCTTCTCGCTTGAGTTCAAGTGTTTTCTCGTACCCATCGTCCGAAACGAAGTACCCAATTCCTCTTTTGTTGTAAATTATTCCCCTATCCTGCAAGTAATTGAAGGTGCGCATCGCGGTATTGGGGTTAACCTCAACCTGCACCGCAATATCCCTTATCGAAGGAATCTTCTCGTGGGGCAGCCACTTCTTTTGCAGAATGTTCTCGCATAAGAAATCGGCTATTTGCAGGTAAATTGCTTGATTTTCGTCGAAGTCCATGGCTATACCTCTCTTTCTTTAATCCCGAACCAAGTCAATAACCAGAAAAACGGGGCAAAGAGGAAGCGTAAACCATACCCGATAATTTCTATGATGGTGGTTGGCAGGAACTTGTCTGTACTAGAAGAAATTGACATGTTATCAACGACAATGTTTGCACCCATGCCGCCAAACATCAAGATTGCCGCAACTAATACAATTATCAGCAAAACCAGCTGTATAAGAATAACGCTACCGATGGTTTTGAAGAAGTTGTTCTTGCGGAAGTAAATTGCCCCAAACAAGAATATTGACTTGGTAATTATGTAAATCACAATAAGGTTAAATGTGCTTTTGGAAAAGAGCACTGATGCAATATTGCTCGTGGTTTCAAAGCCGTGGGCAAGGCCAGTTAGCAATGAAATTAAAAGCACCCCTAGCATTGCCATAATCGGATAAAGCAATGCTGTCAAAACCCAGGCAGCGGCCAACCTTTCGAGTTTCGATACAGGCAATGTTAGGGCAGTAACGCCACGCTGAACCGAACTAAGCTCGGCAAAAATGCTCGAAGTATAAATATACCCCCCGATAAGAAATATTACAACGTAAAGAGGAAACAAGGCAGAAATATGGTACACCGGGTTCCCCATTCCTGTTAATAGTGTTATTGCAAGCAACACCCCTACAATGGAACCAAAACCCAGGGCGTTTTTTTTGAAGTTACTAAAAATTTGCCTGCGCAAAAGGTAGTAAAATCTTATTAACGAAAAAATATTGTTTTTCATGGCTTAGATGGAATTAAAAATTTCGCTGAATGCTTGCGGGTTGCTCACTACTGCATTAAAAAGCAGTTCAATGTCAATCCTGGTTTCCCTTCCTGAAGTGTTGGGAGAGATGGTTGCAAATCCCCCTATCACGTCTTCAGAGTAAACCAATTTAGGCTCGTCAGGGATTTTTGACAAGATTTCGAAAACCAGCCCTGAAGTGATTGACTCGGTTGTTTGGTTAAATATAATCTTGCCATTATCCATTATTATAATTGGGTCAATCAAACTCTGCAAGTCGCGAACCTGGTGGGTAGAAATGATTATTATCTGGTCGTCTTGCATTGATGAGGCAATTATCTTTCTAAACTGGCTCTTTGATGGTATATCAAGACCATTGGTAGGTTCGTCCATCAGCATTAGCCTTGCCCTTGTGGAAAGACCAAAAGCAATCAAAAACTTTTTCTTTTGCCCGTACGAAAACTGACCAAGTTTCTTGTTAGTATCGAGTTCGAATTCCTCTACAAGGTTTTTAAACATTGCATGGTCGAAACAAGAATAAAATGGGGCGTTCAAATAAATATACCTTTTTATTTTAATGGGCGGAAGTTCAAATTCCTCGGGTAAGAAAAAAATATCTTCCAAGGCTTCGGGAATTCTGAGCGTGGCATCGTGCCCATTAACCCTGCATACACCCTTTTTTGGAAATACCAACCCGGCTATTATTTTAAGCAAGGTAGTCTTTCCAACCCCGTTGCGGCCAAGCAAGCCGTAAATGTTGCCCGACTCAAGGTTTAGGGTTAAGCCTTCAAACACAGGAACACGGCGCTTGTATGCAAAATTGATGTTCTCAAGTTGTGTCATAATTTTATTGTTTTAGTGTACTACTTAAGTAGTGCACTGCAAAGGTAAACACATTTTTCATGCAAAGTCAAGTTTTTTTTAATTTTTTTTTTGAAATTTTTTTCAACCACTAATTACAAGAGAATTACACTGGGAATCCTGATAAAAAAATTTTTTGAATAGTTGATGTGTTTTGTTATATTTGTTGCACGATAAAAAAAACCGACCAACAGTTGGAGGTAGTTGAAACCTGCCAGGTTTTGGAGGGTATGATTGTAAAATTTAATCAATATCACATGAGAGTCTATTTACGAATTAAAGCAGACAAAGTACCTATCCCCTTCCAACACCAACATAAACTTGTTGGAACAATCCATAAATGGTTAGGTTGGAATGATATTCATGGTAAAGTATCGCTTTTCTCTTTTTCGTGGCTAACTGCAGGGAAAAAGGAAAGGGATGCGCTACATTTTGAAAATGGCAGTTCAATGTTTTTCAGCTCATTTGATGAGAAAACTATCAAAACCTTGATTTTGGGGATTCAGAAAGACGCCACCATGTTTGATGGTTTATCGGTAGTCGAGCTGGTCATACAAGAAGATCCTGATTTAACGATGATTAATAAATTTGAGGTTGCAAGTCCAATTCTCATAAAGCGAAAGATTGACGATAGGATTGAACACATTTTGTATGATGACTTAAAGGCCGGGCAATACTTAACAGAAACTCTGCAAACCAGAATGAAAGAGGCAGGGCTTGTTGACGAGAGTCTTGTGATTCAGTTTGACACCAATTCACCCTTTGCCAAACGAAAAAATTTGGTTTACAACAACGTTAATAACATTTGCAGTTGGTGTCCTGTGGTTATAAATGCAAAACCCGAAACGAAACTATTTGCTTGGAATGTGGGGCTTGGCAATTCTACAGGTATAGGATTAGGAGCAATAAGATAACGAATTAACTAAACCTGACAGGTTTATAAAAAATAGCGCTATGTATGTAGTAAAATATTCAGGCCCTTTTGGTTTTATTAAACCATGGACAGCGGTGAGGGATAGCGAAACCTTTAGTCAACAGTTTCTTACCCCATCAATAGTTGAAGGAATAGAGAAAAAACTTTTCCCAGAATTGCTGGTAGAGAAAGGAGCAATAAAAAAGGTAATCCGACATCGGATAAATTATTGTGGAATAGATGTGCAGCAAGAAAAAACTTGGTCGAAGGGAGGTTTTCAAAAAGAGAAAAAGAAGGATTCAGATGGCAGAGAGTACTTTAAAGCCAAAAATTTAGGCATAATTAATCGTGGAGTACTTCTAGAGCCTAATGTTTATCTTGCTTTCAGTTCAAAAGAAGATGCTGAAAGGGCCTTTGAGCAAACCATTTGCTTGTGCCGAAACGAGGATTTACTGCACCCCGAGACCTTGACCGAAATGAGCGAAGAGGATTTTAACAGCATTAATGGCTTTGAGTTACTCTTCTCTGATGAACAATACGGCTTTAAAGTTGGTCACAACCGCTTTGACAATGCAAATGAAATGTACGGTGATTTGTTAGTGTATGGAAACCCTATAAGGGAAGGTAATGGATTCGCTTAATAGTATTCTTGCAAAAAGTATAAATTATGGCGGGACTACTTTGCTCAAGCATACTGGGCATGTGGTGTCGGCAATCAAAAGTTTTTCAAAGGCTTGGGATAAAGAGTTTGATACAAACCTGGCCATAAAGGGAGCCATACTCCATGATTTGGGCAAAGCACATCCATACTTCCAGAATCGAATTAAAAGCATTTCAGCCAAGTCATTGGTAGAAGAACGAGATGATAATTACATTCATAGGCATGAGCTATCCTCTCTTGCTTTTCTTCCTGCATTCCCAAGAAATGAGTGGAACACTTTAATTGATATGGTAGTAGCGCACCATAAATCGATTGTTAACGATAGCCGTGAGAGGGGGATAATTGATATTGATAACAATTACCGGAAATGGATCGATAATCATCTTAAAGATTGGGAAGAGTGGAGTCTATATGGTTTTAAGATATTAGACCATTTTGGCTATGAGGCAAATATATCAAAAAACGAGGCTGTGGATGCGCTTTCCTATGCAGCATCATACTGCGAAACCAAACAGGTAGGTTGGTCGCCTCCAAGAGGGTTACTTATGGCAGCCGACCACTTTGCATCTGCATTTTCAGATACCACTGAGCAAGAGTTAAAACATCTTTTTGAAATCCCCGATTTGAGTTTTTACTTTAACTCAGAACGAGCTAGCGAAATTTATCCATTATCAAACATAAATACTGATGATAGCAGAAATCATACAATTGTTGTTGCTCCAACTGGTGCCGGCAAAACCGATTTTCTTTTAAAACGCTGTAAGGGCAGAATATTCTACACTCTACCTTTTCAAGCATCAATAAATGCAATGTGGGAGCGTATGAAAGCCACAATCCCGAATAAAGATATTCGATTGCAGCATGCTACCTCGAAAATTGTTGTAGGCCATAATCTGGAGGAGCAACTACTTCAAAGCCTTGTAGGTTCATCGGTTAAAGTGCTCACCCCTCACCAAATTGCTGCAATTATTTTTGGCACTCCTGGCTTTGAAACGGTTATGCTCGACCTCAAGGGGTGCGATATCATTCTTGACGAAATTCATACCTATTCCGATTTTTCAAAGTCGATGGTGCTTGAAATTGTTAAGATGCTTCTATTTCTGAACTGTAGGGTACATATCGGAACGGCTACAATGCCAACTGAACTTTACAAACAGCTTCTGGATATACTTGGAGGAAAGGATGAGGTTTATGAAGTTAAACTCCCCGAACATATTTTAGAAACTTTCAATAGGCATAAAATCTACAAAGTTGAAAACGAGGAGGCGACAGAGGATATCTTGTCAGAAGCGTTTGCGAATAAAGAAAAAGTCCTGGTAATCTATAATACAATAAAAAAGGCTCAGGAGTCTTTCCAAATACTTGAATCTAATTACCCCCATATCCCAAAAATGTTAATCCATAGCAGATATAGGCGAGGCGATAGGGTTGAATTGGAGAAAAGGCTTAAAACTGAGTTTAATGGAGATGGCAAAGACTTTGGAAACGGACTTACACCTTGCTTAGTTGTTTCAACACAGGTTGTTGAGGTAAGCCTCGATATTAGCTTCGATAGGATGATTACCCAGTGCGCTCCATTGGATAGCCTTATACAACGTTTTGGGCGTGTGAACAGGAAGCGAGACCAAAACACAATTGGAAAATATAAGCCTGTTCATGTAATTGCCCCTTCGGGTAATGTTCTACCCTACAAGATGGATGTTTTAGAGAAAAGTTTTACTCAACTCCCCTTTAATGGAGAAGTTTTACAAGAGAAACTATTGCAGGAAAAAATTGATGCGGTTTATCCGCAATTAGACACAAAGGAGATTGATATCCACTTGATTTTCAAAAACAACAGATTCTCAATTCTCGAACTTACAAACAGAAAAAGTGCAGTACTTGTTGACGCCCTCGAGATTGAAAGCGCATCGTGCATACTTGAAGTCGACCGGAAGAAATATTTAACCGCAACTTGGGAGGAGCGCCAGCTAATGGATATCCCAATAAACTGGAAAACCATAGCCCGATACAGAACGCAATACGACCAACTCGATGTTGGCTCAAATCCATTTGTTGTACCCCAAAACATTGAGGAGTATAAAATTTATGGCTTACAATTAGTTGAACCCAATAATATACTATAGCTATGTACACAAGTTATATAGGAAAGAAATTCCTCGGTCAATACAATCGAAAGGAAGGTACAAATCTTTCAGCGAAAGAGTTTTTTGACTCCGTTTTCTTCGAATTGTTTTTTAACAATGAGCAACACTTGATGCATGTGGGTAATTCTCCATTTTTTCAGAAACCGAAGGAAGATGATGTTAAATTGCACGGTAGCATACCCATGGCTCAGTACAAAAATCTAACAAAGTGCATCGAGACAGATGTACCCAACATGGCAATTTTCGTGGGTTCGCAAGCAAAGGATGTTGGGGGTACAACCTCAGGGCAGGTAAGTGACATCGCTGTTACTATAAATCAAGATGAAATGTATGCATCTTGGATAGGCGAGGCATTAGGCATTGGAGTTAGTGGTGGATATGTAATGCTAATTGATGAAGAAGAAGTTCTTTGGGCACTATACAATGGCTGGCAATACTATCGCAAGTACCTACAACAAACGCCAAATGTTAAGGATAAACAAATTGAAACCTGGAACGGACAGTGGCTTTGGCATTGGGTTAGGCCTTACTATAACTCCAGCTATCCTGATGATAATCTAACCATAGAAACAACAGATGTTCAAGGGAATATCGCAATTCCTACGCAGAAATGGTCGAAAGTTGTATTCGCTTTGGCAAAAAAGTACCAAAACAAAAAGATTACGGCCTACGCTTACAACTTGTCGCAAACCAATACAACACTAGGGTTTATTAATCTTTACCTACCTCAGGTGAAAAAGATTTTCGACTTACGCGACAAACTTTTTGCCGGCGAGGACACCGTGCTTCAAGAGGAAGAACTCGAAACCCTTTCTACCTTCTACAATTTCAAGCAGGCCTGCAAACTAGGCACCATTGGTTTAAAAGCTCTGGAGCCGGCCAAACTACGCGAGTATATGCCCAAAGGCTCAATTCTTTACGCACAGGGCAAAGACTACAAGTTTAACAACAATGAATCATTCTCAAATTATCAACTTTTTAAAATATGGATAATCGCTATGCTAAACAAAACTGAACTACTAGGTTTAGCCACAAATGTGGCTAATGCACTCATCGATTTTGAGAAAATGGATGAGAGAGGGAAAAAGGTTTATTCGACCTTAACCCAAGAAATTCTTGAATCTAACAATTTAAAGGTTTTTATCGACAAGCTAGCGCAAGTATTAGGACATACTTCTGCTCCTGCCGATTCCTTTAAGGAAGTTGTTGAGCAGGTAATAAAAATGCCTTCCGATATTTTTCCTCTTTTTATTACCCTAATTCGTTTTGAATACTCTTTCATTAAATCAAAATCTAACCCGTAAAACCTTAAAACCATGAACAACTTACCATTTATCTACTTACGTGGTCTTCGCCACGCGCAGCATACTGTTTTTAGTGTAAACGATGGCCAAAAATTTTACTACGACCCTCAATTTGGACGCCGAATGGCCTATTCAAGCGGACAACAGGTAAAAAGGTCAATTATTGAGGCGTTGAACCTGCCATTTGCTGCAATTACTTTCAATTGGGAGATAGACAAAAAGGAGAATAATAAGGCTAGTCAGAAAGAACCGCACTCACCATGTGACCCTACATATCCCGACCAGCTAATTGGTGGTTATATGAAAGCCGAAAGTGGTACTATGACCGTAAAGAGAAGGAGTCCGCTATCCTTTTCTGCTATGCGTCCATTGCATCCACTGTTGGGCGGTATTGAGAGTCCAACCGAGAACTTAACCTTCGATAGAACTTCACATCCCGAACATCATGAGGTGAAGGTTTACTGGCTGGATAACAAGAAAAGAGGTGCTGAGTTAAGTAAAGAAGAACTCGAGGAATGGTTAACAAGCAACAGAAGAAGTTTGCCAAACAGAGCTTTTATTCAAGACCAAACTCGTGCTTCTGGTCTATTCGTTTTCGATGTAGCTATTGACCTTAGAACACTTTTCTGTGTTTCAACTAATAAGCTTGAGCCAGAACTATTTCCTGAAATTGAAGAAAAGTTAAGAAGTGCAGGTTGGATTGAAGGTCGCAACATTTTTGGCAATTGCCTTATTTGCCCAAGGGAGCAAAGAGAAACTATAATACGCTCCTTGGCTAAAGCAATAGTTAACTGGCGCATTACATCAAACCAGGCTCGAACATTTAGTCTTATGGAAACCGTAGCCCTTGCAATAAGCGATAATGCAAACCAGATTGCATACGCCATTAGGGGCGATTTACGAGAAGATACTGAGAGGTTGCAGGCCGTTCCAAAGATTGACGAGACAGCAAAAGCAGAACTCTTTATTACTCCAGTAGCATCAAGTTATATTGTTGGTTCAATCGGCAGTGCCGATGCCCTCGAAAAGGCCGAAAAACGCCTTGTTGACCTGATGATGGCGTTTGATTACGTGAATCAATTATAGGGTTTTAAGCCCTGACAGGTTTTGAAAACCTGTCAGGTATAGACAATTAATTAATAAAAAATGACCATCACCGGCACCCACTTTGCCTACTACTGGATATGCCACCGCAAGCTATGGCTTTTTGCCAATGGCATAACGATGGAGCATGCATCCGACTTGGTTTATGAGGGCAAGATGATACACGAGACCGCCTACCAGCAGAGGGCAAGTAAATTTACCGAGATTGAGGTTGACGGCGTGAAGATTGATTTCTACGACCCGTTCGGGAAGGTAATTCACGAAACCAAAAAATCGGACAAGCTGGAGGTGGCGCATCAATGGCAAGTGAAGTACTACATCTGGAAGCTGGAGCAGCGAGGCATCGAGGGCGTGACCGGGCAGCTCGACTATCCCACAATGCGCCACACCGAAACCGTTGAACTAACCGATGGCGATAGAACTAAAATAGTAGATGTTGTATCCGAGATTGAAACCTTGGTTGATAAAGAGGAATGTCCGCCCAAGGAGAAAAAAGGGATTTGCAAAAACTGCTCCTATTTCGATTTTTGCTGGAGCGGCGAGGAGTAACTTAACTAATCAAACCTGAAAGGTTTTGAAAACCTGCCAGGTTTAAATCGGATGGTATGAAAAAATCTTACTACCTTTTCAATCCCGGGCGACTAAGCCGTCGGGACAACACCTTGAAGTTTACCCCCGTTGACGAAGATGGTGCAGAGGGTCAGCCACGTTACATACCGGTAGAAGGGGTTGACGATTTGTATGTTCTGGGTTCGCTTGATGCCAATAGTGCCCTTTACAACTTTTTGGGTAAGAATGGGGTATGCGTTCATTTTTTCGACTACCACGAAAATTACACGGGCTCTTTCATGGCCAAGGATGGATTACTGGCCGGAAAAATGATAGTTGCGCAGGTAGAGCACTTTACAAGCAAGCCAAAACGAATGGCAATTGCCCGCAAGCTCGTGGAGGGGGCTTCGCACAACATGCTCAAGAACCTGAGGTATTACGATACACGAGGAAAGGATTTGGCGAGAGAGATTGGCCAAATAGAAGAGTATCAGTTTGCAATAGAAGAATCAACCAAGGTCGATGAACTAATGGGGATAGAGGGAAACATAAGGCAAAGCTACTATAGCGGTTTTAGCCAGATTCTAACCAACTTTGAAATGGGCTCGCGCACCAAGCAACCCCCTCAAAACCCGGTGAACGCTCTAATCTCGTTTGGCAACATGATGTGCTACAGCCAAAGTCTTAGAGCGATTCACCAAACGCAATTAAACCCAACCATCTCGTACCTCCATAGTCCTGGCGAGAGGCGTTACTCGCTGGCTCTCGATTTGGCCGAGATTTTCAAGCCCCTGCTGGTTGACAGGGTAATATTCAAGGTGATAAACAAGCGCGAACTGCAAGATTACCATTTTAACCAACATCTGAATAAATGCCTTCTCAACGAAAGCGGCAAAAAAATCTTCGTCAAGGCGTTTGAAGACAGGCTCGGCGAAACCATTCAGCATCGCACGTTGAAGAGAAACATTAGTTACAAGCACCTCGTTAAACTCGAATGCTACAAGTTAAGCAAGCATTTGCTGGGTATTGAAGAATACAAGCCATTCAAGATGTGGTGGTAGTTTTAACCCTTTAACCTGTCAGGTTTTCAAAACCTGTCAGGTTTAAAACAAAGAAAGGATGTATGTAATATTGGTTTACGACGTGAATCAAAAGCGGGTGGCAAAAATGCTCAAGCTTTGTCGCAAGTACCTAAATTGGATTCAGAATTCCGTTTTTGAGGGCGAAATAACTGAGGTAAAACTAAAGGAACTTTATTTTAGGGCCAGCCTGATAATGCAAAAGGAATCTGACAGCCTTATAGTGTTCAAAAGCCGAAATAGCAAATGGCTCGAAAAGGAAGTAATGGGAAATGAAAGAAGTTCAATAGACACAATACTTTAGGCTCAAGGTGGGTTGTCGGTCTAACATTTTGGAATACAAATAATGATTTATCGCTGTTTGGTATTCAACTATGGTTCCTTGACATACTGGTTATCAATATTTTAAATAAGTTGTCGAACCCCTAGGGTAATTCTTTTATTGGCTATCGACAACTTTTTACCTCAAAAAACCAAAAAAATAAAAACGCAATTACCTGAAAATCATTAATTTTTTTTGTCTAACTTTACGGCTATCAATCAGACCATATTGGAATTGAAATGATTGATTGCCTCGAAGATGTTAAGGGATAGGGCGCCTATCAATCAGACCATATTGGAATTGAAATAATTTGGCAAAACAGAAGCAGGTTGTATTCGCTATACTATCAATCAGACCATATTGGAATTGAAATGAGGAGGTGGGTGTCAAGTTTGAGAATCAAAGCAGCTATCAATCAGACCATATTGGAATTGAAATAACCTGGTCGTTTACACCAGCCTCCTGCCTTTCATTCTATCAATCAGACCATATTGGAATTGAAATAAGATTGCCGCCCCCACCGCCGCCAGCTTTGCAGCCTATCAATCAGACCATATTGGAATTGAAATTGCAGACTAATCTCCAACGCCACGGGCGGCACGTTCTATCAATCAGACCATATTGGAATTGAAATACTTTCGGGCGTTTTCTCTTTGTCATTGTCGTGCTCTATCAATCAGACCATATTGGAATTGAAATAATCATCCTTGTTGCCAACAGGGATGCAGTCGGCCTATCAATCAGACCATATTGGAATTGAAATATAAGAGATTATAAAATAAATGTAGTCAATAAGTCTATCAATCAGACCATATTGGAATTGAAATACTCCCCCCCTCGTTGCAAATGATAACCTGTTTCCCTATCAATCAGACCATATTGGAATTGAAATAAGTATAAGACGAAATTTAACTTTTCCTTGCAGCCCTATCAATCAGACCATATTGGAATTGAAATACCCTTGACCGACACCGAAAAATTGGTATTACTCCCGACTATCAATCAGACCATATTGGAATTGAAATAGCAAAAAGCCAAATGTGGCAAAACAGAAGCAGGTCTATCAATCAGACCATATTGGAATTGAAATAGGTTTCTCGCAACGTAACAAACGCGTCGGCAAAACTATCAATCAGACCATATTGGAATTGAAATACCTTTCGCGCTCCAATCTCTCCAAAACGAGCCTTACTATCAATCAGACCATATTGGAATTGAAATGTTACAGGTAGTTACAAGGCTATAATGGTTGTTACCTATCAATCAGACCATATTGGAATTGAAATAACATCGCTATAAAAAGACGCGTCCCTGCTTCTTTCTATCAATCAGACCATATTGGAATTGAAATGAAATTTTGAGTACACTTGTTGCTTTACAAGAACTCTATCAATCAGACCATATTGGAATTGAAATTACGTTGCCGCCGTGTCGGCGAACACGGGGGTTGCTATCAATCAGACCATATTGGAATTGAAATTGTATTTTTTTAAGTAGTGATTTTTTGGCTTCTGCCTATCAATCAGACCATATTGGAATTGAAATTCCTCGCCCCAAAACTTGGTGCCGCCCCGGGCGTGCTATCAATCAGACCATATTGGAATTGAAATCGTCTATCTCTCTAATCCTGTTCGCCCTCTTTTCCTATCAATCAGACCATATTGGAATTGAAATTGGAGAGGGTGTTAGCCTGTTACCTCAAAATTTTCTATCAATCAGACCATATTGGAATTGAAATGTTACAGGTAGTTACAAGGCTATAATGGTTGTTACCTATCAATCAGACCATATTGGAATTGAAATAACATCGCTATAAAAAGACGCGTCCCTGCTTCTTTCTATCAATCAGACCATATTGGAATTGAAATGAAATTTTGAGTACACTTGTTGCTTTACAAGAACTCTATCAATCAGACCATATTGGAATTGAAATTACGTTGCCGCCGTGTCGGCGAACACGGGGGTTGCTATCAATCAGACCATATTGGAATTGAAATTGTATTTTTTTAAGTAGTGATTTTTTGGCTTCTGCCTATCAATCAGACCATATTGGAATTGAAATGGTTACTGTGTTTCGCTATTGGTTCTGCGTTTGATTCTATCAATCAGACCATATTGGAATTGAAATAGACGACCAATTACGTTTTATGTCATCCTTTATGTCTATCAATCAGACCATATTGGAATTGAAATCCCTATTGTCAAAGCCGTGCAATTTTTCCTCGTGCCTATCAATCAGACCATATTGGAATTGAAATACGTCAACCCGTCTGTCTATATGAATGAAAATAGCTATCAATCAGACCATATTGGAATTGAAATCAAATACTGTCATTGCTTTTTCTGCTTGGGAGATTCTATCAATCAGACCATATTGGAATTGAAATACGACCAACAAAGCCAATCCTATGAGGCTGCTTTTCTATCAATCAGACCATATTGGAATTGAAATAGCATAGCTCGCGGCAGACTTATGAAACGCGAGTGCTATCAATCAGACCATATTGGAATTGAAATAAATGTATGGGCAACCCCCATCATCAACATTAATATCTATCAATCAGACCATATTGGAATTGAAATATTGTTTGGGCAAAACGACAAAGTCAAGCCCCTTTACTATCAATCAGACCATATTGGAATTGAAATCGTGTAAGGGAACCGCTGCCTTGAAATCGTCAACACTATCAATCAGACCATATTGGAATTGAAATACCTTATCCGCGCGGTCGGTGCGCCCCGAAACCACCTATCAATCAGACCATATTGGAATTGAAATTCGATTATTTTTATAACTGTCGTCTCGCCTGTCTTCTATCAATCAGACCATATTGGAATTGAAATTGCATTACGTAGTGTGTTTTTAGCAAGTCGCCGTTCTATCAATCAGACCATATTGGAATTGAAATAGCATAGCTCGCGGCAGACTTATGAAAAGCGAGCGCTATCAATCAGACCATATTGGAATTGAAATTTTTTTTTATCAAGTTAGCCTTGCCCTCTTTTGCCCTATCAATCAGACCATATTGGAATTGAAATGCGGGTTTAGGCTTGTCAAGTAAAGAGTGTCGCGCAACTATCAATCAGACCATATTGGAATTGAAATCTGTTTTTTTTTTGCCTTATATGCTGTTAGTTGTACTATCAATCAGACCATATTGGAATTGAAACTAGACGGCACGGGAAACATGACAGGTTTGAAAGGCAGCGAAGAAGGTTTCAGAAATATGTCGGGTTTAGTACAAAATTGAAAAACTTTTTTCCTAATCCCTTGTCAATTCAAAAAAATTTGCGACCTTTGCAGCCCTGAAAATCAGAATTTTTTAACAAAATTATTTTTTTTGAAATGCCAACAAGAATCAGACTACAGAGAAAAGGTAAGAAAGGTCAACCCTTTTATCACCTTGTAGTTGCGGATGGTCGTGCACCACGTGATGGAAAGTTTATTGAAAAACTTGGCACGTACAACCCCATGACCAACCCTGCTACCATTGAAATTAACTTTGATCGTTCCCTTTATTGGGTTCAGGTGGGAGCTCAACCGAGCGATACTGCCGCAAGTATTTTGCGCAATCAGGGGGTTATGTTTAAACACCACCTCATTAAAGGTATTGCAAAGGGTGCCCTAACCGAGAATCAGGTTGAAGAACGCTTCAAGGCTTGGTTTGACGAGAAAAACGCCAAGTTAGAGCAAATGGCCAAGGACAAGGCTCTTTCTAAGAAAGACAAGAGCAAGGAGAGCCTGGAGCGCGAAAGGAAAATTAACGATGAACGAGAGAAAGCTGTGGCCAAGAAGAGGGCTGCCGCTAACCTTAAGGTTTCTGAAGCTGAAATTGCTGAAGAAACAGAAGAAGGGGTCGCCCAAGAATAAGGAGTTGAATCAACCCCTTTAAAGGATTAAGGCTATTGCAATTGAAAGAAACCTTTTACCAGGATTTTCGAGTATGAACGTTGATGACTGCTTTTACCTGGGAAAAATTACAAAATGCTTCGGTTATAATGGCGAGGTAATAATTTATCTCGATGCTGACAATCCGACTGCATATAGCAAGATGGAATCGGTTTTTTTGCTTTTCAACAAAAAACTGGTTCCATTTTTCGTTGAAAAGATTAAAATGAAACCCAACGGGCAGGAGGCGGTCACAAAATTCAGTGGTGTAAGCAGCCATGACGATGCCTTGCGCCTTGCCGGCGCCGAACTCTACTTGCCCCTCTCCCACCTTCCAGCCCTAAGGGGCAAGGCATTTTACTTTCACGAGGTCGTTGATTTCGAAGTTATTGACAGTAACAAGGGTAGTATAGGCAAAATTAGTCAAGTTATTGAATACCCTGAAAATCCTGTCTTTCAAATCTTCAAGGACAAAAAAGAGGTTCTGATTCCGGCCAGTAGAGGTATTATAAACAAAATTGACAGGATTGGTAAGGCAATCCACATAACTGCCCCAGAAGGACTTATAGAAATCTACCTTGATGAGTAGCCATGAACCTTCCGATGGCAGGTTGTTCAGGTTTAAGCAATTTTCGCTTACCGACATGGGATGCGGCATGAAAATCGGCACCGATGGTGTGCTTCTAGGAAGCATTGCCTCAAGGTACGAATCCCGAAAAACACTTGATGTGGGCACTGGCTGCGGCCTAATTGCCCTGATGATTGCACAAAAATCGCTTGCTCAAATAACTGCACTCGAAATTGACAAGCAAGCCTCCGAAACAGCCATGTTGAACGTAAGAAACAGTCCGTGGGCATCGCGTATTGACGTGGTGAACAAGTCTTTTCTGGACTTCTACCTGCAAACCACTCAAATCTTTGACCTGATTGCTTGCAACCCTCCCTTTTTTCACAAAAGCCACTTGACCCCGGATTCCAAACGAAACCTAGCTCGTCATTCAGATACACTCAGCCCTGCCGAATTGCTCTACGGAGTTTCAAGAATTCTTTCCGACGAAGGCAAGCTACTTGTTATCATTCCTTTTGATCAAGAACATTTGTGGGAAAGTGAGGCAGCACGGGTTGGAATGCATTTACTGCAGGTCTTGCGAATTTTGCCCAAGGCACGTGACAAACCACAAAGGTCTATCTTGGAGATTTCGCGAAATGCAGCCGAGACAAAAGTCGAAAACTTGATTATTGAAAAAGACCAGAGGTATTCGTTTACCCGCGAATATATTGATTTAACAAAGGATTACTACATTTTAATGTAAAAAAAAGCTGCCCTGGTTAGGGGCAGCCAACTTCTTTTTTGGATGAGTTGATGTTACTCTTGTACTTTTTGTTCAGCAGGTACTTCTTCAACAACTTCCTCTACAGGCTCAACTACTTCTTCTACAACAGGTTCAACTACTTCTTCGGCTTCTTTTGGGGTTTGGCCACAAGATGCGAAAAATACCATTCCAAGAACGGTCAACAATGCAAATAATTTTTTCATTTTGTTTTGGTTTTAAAGTTAGAAAACGAAACTTGGCGCAAAAGTAATACAACTTTCGAATATTCAAACAAAAAACAAAAAATAAAATAATTTTTTGTTTTTTTTTAACAAGTAACCGAAACCTTTGATACCTGGTTTTATTTTTACCATATTTTTGTCGAAACAATGAACCTGAGCATAACCTTTTTCATAATAGCCATTACGGTTTTCGTTTCGTATTCAGCTTTCGGCAACAGGCTTCTGTTCGAGAGACTTAAATTCAATGCCTACGAAATTGCTAGTCAACGCAATTACTTCAAGTTTTTGACCTACGGATTGCTCCACGCAGATTGGATGCATCTTCTAGTAAACATGTTCGTTTTGTTTAGTTTCGGGTCATTCGTCGAAGATTTATTGGAGGTTTATTATAAAGCAAAAGGACCATTGTACTTCATTATCTTGTATGTTACGGCACTGTTTTTCAGTGTTGTTCCTGTGTTCTTCAAGCACCGTAGAAACTATTATTACAATGCAATAGGTGCAAGCGGTGCGGTATCTTCCATACTTTTTGCATACATAATAATGTACCCCCAAGGTAGCGTGAGTTTTTTGTTCATACCAATTCCAATACCGGCTGCGGTTTTCGGTATCCTGTACCTTGCCTATTCAACATACATGGCCAAGAGGGCCTCTGATAACATTGCCCACGATGTGCATGCCTGGGGTGCGCTTTATGGCGTTGCCTTCGTGGCGGTTTTGGATTGGAGGTTTATCCAGATGTTTTTTGATTTCCTTTTGTAGTTTGCCATTGATAATCTCATAATTAGCGACAACCCTTTTCTTAAACTGTAAAAAGCATTAGGCTGATCGCCATAATCGCCATACCTGCTATCAATCCATAAATAGAAAGGTGTGGTTGGCCGTACTCGCGAGCTGCCGGCAATAGGTTGTCAATTGAAATGAAAACCATTATTCCGGCCACCGATGCAAACACGAATCCAAATAACGCGGGTGTCATGAATGGTATCAACAGGAAGAACCCTACCAGTGCTCCTATTGGTTCGGCAAGCCCCGAAAGAAATGAAAACTTGAACGCTTTTGTTTTGCTGCCAGTGGCATGGTAAATCGGAACCGAGATAGCAATACCTTCGGGAATGTTGTGAATGGCTATGGCAACGGCAATCGGAATTCCTAACGAAAGGTCTTGCATTGCCGCAACAAATGTTGCCAATCCTTCGGGGAAATTATGAAGCGCTATTGCTACTGCCGACATTACCCCCATTCGGTATAGTTTTGATTTTTGTCTTGCCTCGGCGGCACCGTTGCCAATATCTTCCACCATCTTAAGTTCGTGAGGATTTTCGAGCGATGGTACCATCTTGTCAATTATTGCAATCAATAGCATTCCGGCAAAAAAACCAACTAAGGTTATGGCGTAGCCGGGGCCTGTCCCTAGTTCGACCATGAGCATTTCCTTTGCCTTAAAAAAAATTTCAACAAACGACACGTAAATCATTACCCCTGCCGAAAAACCCAGCGAAACAGATAAAAATTTGGTGTTGGTCTTTTTTGCAAAAAAGGCTATTGCACTGCCAATACCTGTTGAAAGACCCGCAAAAAGCGTCAGGCCAAAGGCTATTGCAATCAACTGAAAATTATCAAACATGTGGTTGTTTATTTACGCGTTCGAACCTAATTGCTAATTCTCGAGGATTCTGATTTATTTTTGGATTTCGTTGGCGGCCCAAGCATTTCCAACACGGTAAGCTTTATACCTGCCGAATCAATTCCGCATTCGGCGTGTAGTTCGTTGAGTAAGCCGTGGCCAACGAAATAGTCGGGAATACCGAGACGTTTGACTTTTGCGTTTAATCCATGATCAACCATAAATTCCAGAACCTGACTACCCATCCCACCTGCAAGAGAATTGTCCTCAACGGTAATTACCTTGTCGAACCTGCCAAAAACATCCTTCAACAAGTTCTCGTCGAGGGGCTTTATGAACCGAAGGTTGTAAACTGCAACTGACAGGCCATTTTCCTTCTCGAGATCGGCAGCAGCTTCGAGGGCAGCATTTCCCACGGTTCCTATTGACAGGACTGCCAGATCATTGCCATTCTTGATCATCTGCCCCTTCCCTATTTCAATTTCCAAGAATGGTTTTTCCCAATCCTTGTAAACTCCCTCGCCCCTCGGATACCTTATTACAAATGGGCCTTGAATTTTGCGTTGAGCCGTGTACATTAGGTTGCGAAGCTCAATCTCGTTTATTGGCGCGGCAATAATTAGGTTTGGGATGCAGCGCAAAAAAGAAATATCAAACGAGCCGTGGTGCGTGGGGCCATCTTCGCCCACCAGGCCTGCCCTGTCAAGGCAGAAAATTACCGGTAATTTCTGGAGGGCCACGTCATGAATTACCTGATCGTATGCTCTTTGGATGAAAGACGAATAGATGTTGCAAAACGGGATGAGTCCCTGGGCCGCCAAACCGGCCGAAAAGGTTACTGCGTGTTGTTCGGCAATTCCAACATCAATACCACGCTCGGGCATTTCATTCATCAAAATGTTTAACGAACAACCAGTTGGCATTGCCGGTGTGATACCAACCACCTTTGGGTTATTACGTGCCAGTTCAAGTATTGTCTTCCCGAAAACAATCTGATACTTGGGTGGTATTTCGACAGTTTTCTTTTCTTCCGTGCTTTTTCCGGTATGCTTGTCGAAACATCCCGGTGCATGAAATCTGGTCCTATCCTTCTCTGCAAATTCGTATCCCTTGCCCTTAACCGTCACAACATGAAGCAGCTTTGGACCCTTTAACCGCTTAATGTCATCCAATACTTTGGTAAGATAATTCAAGTCGTGGCCATCAATGGGGCCGAAATATCTAAAATTGAGCGATTCGAAAAGGTTGCTTTGTTTTAAAATGCTTGCCTTTAGGGCCGTTTCGAACTTTTGGAACACCGAGCGGGTCTTCCTTCCCACAATGCCCATCTTGCCTAAATTTATCCAAACTTCATCTTTCAGTTTGTTGTAAGTCTTTGAAGTGGTAATATCAGTTAGGTACTCCTTGAGGGCCCCCACGCTGGGGTCGATTGAGATTCCGTTGTCATTTACAATAACCAAAATGTTGCTATTTGCTACCCCGGCATGATTCATGGCCTCGAACGCCAAACCTGCAGTGAGGCTCCCATCACCTATCACGGCAATATGATGCCTATCTTCTTCCTTCTGCAAATGAGAAGCAACCGCCATTCCCAATGCCGCGGAAATACTGGTGCTGGAGTGGCCCGTGCCAAAGGCATCGTACTGACTTTCTGACATTTTTGGAAAACCGCTTATTCCCTTGTACTTGCGGTTGGTATGAAAAACATCGCGCCTTCCGGTAAGGATCTTGTGCGGGTATGCCTGGTGGCCAACATCCCATATTAGCTTGTCGTAAGGAGTGTTGAAAACGTAATGAAGTGCCACGGTTAGTTCTACCACACCAAGGCTTGAGGCAAAATGACCAGGATTACTACACAGGGAGTCAATGAGAAAGGCTCGTAATTCACCACACAGTGTTACCAATTGATCCCCGTTCAGTGTTCTAAGATCAACAGGTGAAGATATGGTATTGAGAATGGGGTATTTCATAAATGAAAAAACTCCAAAGAAACCTATTTCTTGTATTCTTTACTTGTAAATCCTTCAAGGGTCGAATTCTTGAAATACTCCCTTACGGTTGTGGTAACATCGGTAAGAAGATTGCTCATAAGGCACATGTTAAAGGGACACAACGGTCTGTCAAGAGGGCAATCGGGCATTTCTATCTTTCCCTCTATGGCCTCGTAAATGTCTAAGATGGATATTTGCGAAACCGGCTTGTTAAGCCTAAATCCACCTCCGGGACCCCTAACTGATCTCAGGTAGCCAAACTTCACAACTTGCTGCAAAACCTTGGCAAGGTGATTGCGTGATGCGCCAATTTGCTCTGCCAAATCATTAACTTTTACCTGGGTATCTTGCTGGGCAATCAAAACCATTGCATGAATGCCAAGGGAGGCAGCTTCGGAAAGGTGAATTATTTTTGCCATTTTTGTGATGGTTATTTTCTGGGCTTGCCAAAATGATAATTACTGATTTTCTTTAATTTTCTTTCTCTTATGATTAAACCTAAAAAAGCCCAGAAATAATCCTGACAAAGTTATGAACTAATTTGATTTTCGTGTTGATTTTTTTCGAATCAAATGCTAACGCCTCAAAAAGGGCAACACTAAAAAAATGTTAAGGTTTGTTGAACCGATGGATTTAATTTGCGTTTATGTTCAAACATTACCACAATTTCATCGGCACCGTTAGATTGTGCACTTATTTCAGCAGTGCAATTGATTTCCTCATCTCGATTTTTTAACGAGCAAATGTAAACCCCTCGGGTGGGCAGGAGCTTTATTTGTTGATCTGTAATAAAAAGAAACCTGCGTGATTGAGTTGACCCAGATATGTTTCCCGTAACGAAATATTTATAACCAAGCAATTGATTGGCCTTGCTTGTATTTCCCAACGAAAGAGCTTCCCTTATACTCGCCGAACTTATTGCTTCTTTATCAATCAATTTGAGTGGAATCTGTTTTGCAATAATGGAAAAACTTTCGGCAAATTCTGCAATTTGTTTAAAGTTTCCTTCACGGTTGTGCCCGAAGAAATGGTTTTTTCCCACCACTACTGCCTTGGCATTTAATGTTTTGGCTAGATAATTTTGCAGGAAATCGTAGCCGGAGGTTTTGGAAAACTCAATTGTAAATGGATGAACAATAAGATTTTGCACTCCGGTTTGGCTCAATAATCCTATTTTCTCTTCGAGGGTATTAATCAATTTCAGATTTGCCTGATTATTTGACAGAACTTGGCGCGGGTGCGGCCAGAAGGTAATCAATGTTGACTCCCCTCCTACTTTGTTTGCAGTCTGCCTTAGGTGACTAATAATGGTTTTATGCCCTTTGTGCACGCCATCAAACATACCAATGGCCACCACTGCCCCCTTGACTATTCCTTCGGCCTCGGCGAAACTATTAAAAACTTTCATCAGCTAAAATTTTTGCAAAGGTAATCCTAAACCGGGAGTTTAGGTGTTTGCAAAATAGGCAAGCTTTTCGAGCGAGGTAACCATGTCGTATTCTTCCAAGAATACTCCTGGAGGAACCGATATTGGCACCGAGGTGTAGTTCAAAATTCCCTTAATTCCAGACTCTACAAGCAGTTTTGCCACCTCTTGGGTTGCTGATGGGGTAACAGTCAAGATAGCTATGCTAATGCCTTGGGTTTTAATTTTTTCTTTAATGGTGTTGATATGATGGCACGGTATCCCCGAAATGATCCGGTCGGTTTTTTGCGGGTCGTTGTCAAAGACGCCAACTATTGAAAGTTTGTCACGTTTTCCCGAAAAGTAAGATGTAATTGCCCTTCCAAGATTTCCCATACCAATCACGGCAATCCTTTGGGCACCTTCGTGGTCAATTATTCCTGCAATCCTGTTTACCAGGTCGCCAATGCCATAACCCTTGCTCTGGCTTCCGCTGCAACCAATCAGCATCAAGTCGCGTCTTACCTGCACGCTGGTAAGGTTAAGCCAAGTGGCAAGTTCGTGCGAGTAAACGTTTGGCTTGCCGCTTGCCAGCCTGTTGAGTAAAAGTCGGCGGTACTGGCTTAGCCTTTCTATGGTCTTTCCCGGCAGGTTGCCAATTTGTTTTTTCCCCATTGCCTAATCCCTTAATAGTTTTTCAATCTCTTTTTGCAATTGATCGTGCGGCACACCCTTGTCTAAAAAGGCATCCGCCTTGATCCACTCTCTATCGTGCTGGTTGTTGAGGTCGAACATCATACCGGTTTCGGCGGTTACGGCCGAGGTAATGATAATGGGCACATCGGGATACCTGTTCTTAATTAAATAGCACAATACAAAACCAGTGTCATGACTTTCCATCATGAGGTCGAGCAAGACGATGTCTGGTTTCTTTTGGTTAATGATGGCTTCGGTTTCCTTGCGCGAATAAGCCGAAATAACCTCGTAGCCCATTCCATGCAATACGGTTTTCATTTGGAAAAGATAATCAACATCATCGTCAACTATCAATATTGTTTTCTTTTCTTTCAAAAGCATTTTATTGTTTGTTTTTGCTGCACTCCTTTTGGCCATTACTATAATGCCAAAACAACGTCTCGGCCGTTTTTTTTACATCAACACCTTTTTTACAATCTCAGGTTTCAACATCACGAATTTTGATTAATGGTAAATCCTTTTATCGGCAAATATTCAAATTTGCCAATCTCGCAAATCATGCTCATTTTCGCTTTCGTAAATCTTTTCAAAGGCCTGACAGGTTTTTTTACGTGCAACTACCTTCTCGTTACCTCTTGATACTTGCTGCCCACCGCCCCCGGCACAACCCCCGGGGCAGGCCATTACCTCAATGAAGTCAAGATCGTTACGGTTTTCTTCTATCATCCTGTCAATGAAATCCTTGGCATTTTTAATGCCACTTATCCAAGCAAACGAAATGGCTTTGTTTTTTAATTCAAGTTTGGTTTCCTTGCAATAGCTCTGGTTTTTGGGTATGTAAAATTTGAATTCTTCCTTCGACCCTTTCTCTTTTTTAAAAAGAACCTTTGCCATGGCCTCGGCTTTGCCTCCCGAATACCCGGTTTTCCACCCAAGTGAATTGGTATCGGCGAAAGGCTCGTCAAAATCAGATGGAGGCAGGCTATTCACGTCAATGCCGCTGGTACGCATGAACCTAGTAACCTCCCTTATGGTTAAAACTGCATCAATTTCGGAAAAACCGTTTATGGTGTTGGCCTTTAAGGTGGCTTGGTACTTGCTGGCAATGCAGGGCATTATTGCAACAACCACAAGGTTTTCTTCCGAAAAGTTTCTATCAAGGCAATAGGTTGTTTTGAGGTACCGGCCCATTGCTTGTTGGGGCGATTTAACCTGCGAAATATTTGATGCAAGGTGGGGTAAATTATCGGTGGCAAACTTTACCCATGATGGGCAACACGATGAAAACAAAGGTGCGGAACTCTTTGCCGAAAGGTTTTGTTGCAACGATTCGGTTTCTTTGACAATGTTCCAGTAAATTGCGGCCGACATATCGAAAACCTTGTTTGCCCCGAGCCTCTTCAATGCTGAGCAAACTATTCCTCTTGATGCCTGGCTTTCTTTCAGGTCAAAATATTGTACCAGCGATGCGACAACCGAAGGCGAAACAACGAAAACAACCTCTTTTCGTGGGTTTTCGATGGCCGCCTGCACCCTTTCGATGTGCGAAATATCGCCCAAAGCCCCCGTTGGGCAGGTTATTATGCAATGGCCACAATTGATGCAAGTAGAACCATTTAATGGCTTGTGAAAGGCCGGGCCAACCACTGTGTTTTTTCCCTTGCCAATGAAATCAAGGGCGTTGACATATTGCACTTCCTCGCAAACTCTTACACACCTGCTGCATAATATACACTTTGCTTGATCGCGCATAACGCTACTGCTGCGCCTATCCGGGAATTGCTTTCTCTTGTCACCAAAAAAAACCCTTTCCTTTATGTTTAGTTCGTCGGCCAAATTCTGCAACTCGCAGTTCTTGTTGCGTTCGCAGTAAAGGCAATCGTCTGGATGGTTGGCCAGCAACACTTCAACGATGAGCTTTCGAGCACTCAACACCCTTGGAGTGTTGGTAAAAACCTTCATGCCGGTTTCAACCGGCAGGCTGCAAGAAGTCATCAAGTCTTTGTTTCCCTCCACCTCTACAACGCAAAGCCTGCAGGCTCCCGTTGGCGAGAACCGATTCATGTGGCACAGTGTAGGTATTACAATGCCATTTTCGCGCAAGGCCGATAAAGCCGTCTCACCCTTTCTTGCCCTGATTGGTAACCCGTTAACTTCTATTTCGACATACATGACATTTAGGTTTTTGCCTACAATATTTCAATGGCATTGAACTTACAAGCCACGTAGCAGCTTCCGCAACCGTGGCATTTTTCCTCAACAATGAAATGGGGCTGCCTCGGGGATCCAATTATGGCATCCATCGGACATTTTTTCTGGCAGGCACAGCACCCGATGCACTTCTCCACGTCAATGAAATACACCCTTAGGTCGTTGCAAACACCAGCCGGACACTTTCGCTCGAACACGTGTGCATCAAATTCGGTTCTAAATGTCTTGAGCATGTTTTGGATCGAATTAGGTGCTGATTTTCCCAAACCGCAAAGAGAAGTATCTTTCATTACGTTTGCCAAACGGCCAAGTTGAATAATTCCCTTGAACCTTTCGAGCGTTTGAATGCTTGTGCCTCTATCTGGCCTTTTGGTTGAAGACTCCATTATCTGCAATAACTGGGTTGTCCCGTCGCGACAAGGAATACATTTTCCGCAACTTTCCCTTTCAAAAAATCTGGTGTAGTACTTGGCAAGGTCAACCATGCAGGTGTTTTGGTCAACTACCACGAAACCTCCGCTTCCCAAAACGGTACCTATATTCTTAAGTTCGGCAAAATCCACCCTTGCATCGAGGGTTTCTTCCGTAATGTAACTATTGGAGTTAATGCCAAGCAAAATTGCCTTGAACTTTTGATTTGAGGAAATTCCATTTCCCATTTTCCAAACGATGTCGCGAAAGGTGGTTCCCATTGCAACCTCCACCGTGCCGCAGTTTCTCAATTTACCCGAAAGTGTAAAAATTTTGGTTCCCTTGCTGGTTTGGGTCCCTATTTGCTTGAACCAATCTGAGCCATAACTTATTATTGGTGGGACGTTAAAAAGAGTTTCGGCATTGTTGATGCACGTTGGATTATTCCATAATCCTTTTTCTGAAGGGTATGGCGGTTTCGATTCGGGCATGGCCCTTTTACCTTCCAAACTCTTTACCAGAGCTGTTTCCTCGCCGCTTATGTAGGCTCTAGCCGCTGGCCTAAGAATTATGTCAATGTTTATTCCTGAATCAAAGATATTGTGACCTGCGAGGCCATAGTCATATACATCCTTAATTGCTTTTCGAAGTCGGTTAATGCACTCATCAAATTCCTGCCTAATAAATATGTAAGCTTTGGATGCACCAACGGCGTAAGCTGCCAACAACAACCCCTCAAGCAGGCCGTGGGGGTTTCCTTCGATTATAACCCTGTTCATGTAACTGCCAGGGTCGCTGTCTATTGCATTGCAAACCAGGTATTTTTGGTCGGCGGGGGTTCTTAGGGTGGTCTTCCACTTCCTGCCAACCGGAAAACCACCGCCGCCGCGGCCAAGGAGCATACTATTCTCAACTATTTCGCATACCTCAAGGGGGGTTTTTGTTGAAATTGTTTTGCAAAAGGTTTTGTAACCTTCAAGGGCCACATATTGATCGATTGAAAACGGGTCAATCTTTCCACAGTTTTTAAGAAGTACTCTTTTCTGGTGCCTGAAAAACGGATGCTCGGCGATAGAGGGCAGGTTGTCCCACGGTTGGTTTATTTTGTTAATGTATTGCCCAAGTACTTTAATGTCTGGCAGGCGGTGATTCAAGAAATCGTCGAGCAAAGGTTGGGTTAGCTCGTGAGTAACATTGGCAAACGAAACCCTTGCCCTGCCTGGCAGTTGAATGTCAACGATAGGCTCGGCCGAGCACAAACCCACGCAGCCTCCTTGAACTATCTCCGCGTCGATTTGGTGGTCTTCCACGTAATCTCTAATTAAATCGAAAGTTTTTCGAGCACCTGCAATAATTCCGCAGGTTCCCATACCAACGTAAATAAGGGGTTTCGAAACCCTCTCGCGAGCAAGGTAAAGGATTTCCTTGGCCTTTTTATTATCAATCGGCTCTTGGTTTGCCCCCAAAATTGCACTTAGGAGAAAATCTTTTGTTATATTGCTTTTATCGGGATTCATCAATGCCCTTATCCCTAAATATTCTTACCAATTCCAACAGCTTATCCTTGGTTAGGTGGCCGTGATATTCGCCATTGACCTCCAAAACCGGCGACTGGGCGCATCCACCCATACACGAAACCACCTCCAGGCTAAAAAAACCATCCTTGGTGGCTTGGCCTGGTTCAATTTCAAGATGTTTCGAAAGTTCTCCCAGCAAGGAGTTGACCCCACAAACGTGACAGGCCGTTCCGTTGCAGATTTTAAAGTGATAGTAACCCCTGGGCGAGAAACGAAAACTATCGTAAAAAGTAGCAACCCCGTAAACCTTGTTTTCGGAAATTGAAAGATAATCACCAACCAGGCTTACGGCTTCGGGAGATAGATAACCTACCTTGTTTTGAATAGCCTGAAGCATTGGTATCAAATCGTCGCGATTACGATTCGGAAACATTTGGAACAAGGCTTGCACTTGAAACTCCATCGAGTTGTAATTTTTTTCACAATATTAATATTTTTTTTCAAACCGAGAAAAAAAATGGGTTTTAATTTTTGAATTTTTAAAATGCTCGGCACCGAAGCCTTGCAGCCTAACTTAAACCATTCAGGATTAACAATTTTTCCTCTTGTTAAAAAAGTTACAACAAATTTTCCTTAATTTTGCCTTGTTTACAATTTTTTGATACGAATTAATGGAAGAAAACGGGATTGAAATAACCATTTGCATGGGCAGCAGTTGTTTTTCGAGGGGAAACAAAAGGGCACTTAATACCATTAAGGAATACTTACACGAAAACCAAATAACCGATATGGTAACATTCAAAGGGGCACACTGCTTCGGTAACTGCGACAATGGCCCCATTTTGAAGATAAATAACAATGTTTTCAAGAAAGTTACCCTCGAAAACGTGAACGGCATCCTCGACAATTTCTTTGAATCACGCAAGTAGAAATGCCATGCAACTGATAGAAATAAACTACAAAAAGTGTGCAAGGTCTTATGCCTGCATAAGGGTTTGCCCCGTAAAGGCCATTCATGCCAACAACGAAGGCTATCCCGAGGTTAACCACGCTCGGTGCATAGGTTGTGGTAGTTGCCTTTCTGTGTGCAGCTCCGAGGCGGTAGTGCATATTAGCCAGGTTGAAAAGACCATTGGTTTGTTAGAATCCGAACAAAAGGTTGCCGCCATAGTTGACCCTACCATAAGCGGAGAATTTCCTGACATTAAGGATTATCGCAAGTTTGTTGAGATGATTCGCAGGCTGGGTTTCGACTATGTGAGCGAAATCTCCTTCGGGGTCGACCTAGTGGCAATGAAGTACAACGAGCTTTTGTCAAACTTCAAAGGTAAGTATTACCTTGCTGCCAATTGCCCCACGGTGGTAATGCACGTTGAGAAATATCATCCAGAGTTGGTTGAAAACCTCGCTCCCATAGTTACTCCAATGACTGCCATGGCCAAGGTTATGAGGAAGGCTTACGGCCAAGGTCTAAAGGTTGTTTGCCTTGGGCCTTGCCTTTCGGCAATTCGCGAGGCAAGGATTTTTGAAGGCGATGGAATGGTGGATGCCGTTATTACCTTCAAGGAGCTCCGCCAGTTGTTTGTCAAGTTCAACATCAAGGAAGCCAAGGTTGAATTTTCCGATTTCGATCCACCCCTCGGTAACCTCGGCTCGCTTTATCCCCTTCCCAATGGATTTGCTTATGCATCTGGCATCAGCGGCGACTTGCTCAAGGGCAGCATAATCTCGGCCAGCGGAAAGGAAAATTCGTTGCAGGCAATCAGGGAGTTTTCTGAAAACACCGATGTATTGAAAAAGCACTTCAGCCTGTTTTATGACCAAGGCTGCCTCATGGGGCCCGGAACAACAGATCATCAAAACAAGTTCTTGCGAAGATCCATGGTAGTGGCTTACTCGCAAAAGAGGATTACCGAGATAGACAAAAAGGTGTGGGAGGACAACATCAAGGAATACATGCAATTAGACCTTTCGCGAACCTTCAAGACAAATGACCAAAGGTTGCCCGAACCTGCAGCCGACCGCGTTGAGGAGATCCTTAAAAGCCTTGGCAAGAGCCTCGAGGAAAAGCCATCGTGCAATGCCTGCGGGTTCAAGTCGTGCCGCGATTTCGCGGTGTCAATAGGTCAAGGCATCAGCAAACCCGAAATGTGCATGGAATACAGCATAAAGAGCAAAAACAACTACATAAAGGTATTGCAAAACAACAACGATAAACTAAAGAAAACCAACGAGGAGCTGGTTGCAACAGAAAAAAATCTCAAAACGGAAAACCAAAGGATTAAGCTCGAAGTAGATACAATTTCCGGATTGATGCAAAACCTACCGTCGGCGGCGGTCATTGTTGACGAAAAGTTAAACGTGATACAATCGAACCCTAGTTTCATCAAAATTCTGGGCGAGGAAGCCGAACTAATTAACGAGGTCATACCCGGCCTTGCCGGTGCCGACCTTAAAACCCTGCTCCCGCACAACATCTACAACCTTTTCTCTTATGTTTTGGAAACTGGCGAAAACGTTGTAGGTAAGGATGTTAATTACGGAGAAGGCGGATTGCTAAATATTAGCATTTACTCGCTTAAACACAAAAAAATAGCAGGTGGGGTATTTAGGGATATGACTCTGGCCGAAGTGCGTCAGGAAGAGATAGTTAACAGGGTTACGGAGGTCGTTGACCAAAACCTCAAGATGGTGCAAAACATTGCGTTTTTGCTTGGCGAAGGTGCAAGCACCACTGAAAAAATGCTTAACTCCATTGTGGAAACCTACCAGAAAACCCAAAAGCCCTAACCCGCCAATGACCGTACCATTTTACATTGAGGTAGGATCATTCCAGAAAAGCCACGTGGGCGAGCGCATTTGTGGCGACGTGTTCGTTTCGCAGCGCGTTAAGGAAGAAAACAGAACGGTGGTGGTTCTGTCTGATGGAATGGGCCACGGGGTAAAGGCCAACTTACTCGCAACCCTTACTGCCACCATGGCACTAAACTTCACCAAGGAACACAAGGACGCCCGAAAGATTGCCGAAATAATCCTCAAAACCCTGCCCATTTGTAGCGAACGGAAAATTAGTTATGCAACCTTTTCAATTGTTGACGTTGATGACCAAGGCCAAACAACCATTCTTAACTATGACAACCCTCGGCCAATCATTACACGTGAATGCGAGCCCTTCGAACCCAAATGGATTAGGTTGAAAATAGAAACAAACAATCCCAACGCCAACGAGATTGAGGCTTGCACCTTTCCGGCAAAAAAGGAGGACAGAGTGGTTCTGATGAGCGATGGAGTAGCACAATCGGGCCTTGGAAAGGGTAAGTACCTGTTGGGGTTTGGAATTGAAAACGTGCAAAAACTGGTGCTCGATAATATTGCCGACAACCCTGCCATTTCGGCATCGAAACTTTCGGAAAAACTCGTGAACCGTGCATTTGCAAACGATGGCTACCAGGCCAAGGACGATACCAGCGCGGCGGTGATTTATTTCAGGCATCCACGCCAATTGCTAGTATGTTCTGGGCCTCCTTTCGACAAGGGAAAAGACCCAGAGCTTGCATCTATAATGAAAAACTTTGAAGGTAAGAAGATTATATGTGGTGGAAGTACCGCCGACATTATTTCTCGAGAACTCGAATTGAAAATAAATGACAACCTGGAATTCGACGACCCCGACCTGCCTCCCATCTCGTACATGGATGGCATTGACCTGGTTACCGAGGGAATCCTCACCCTTAGCAAGGTTTCGGCTATTCTTGAAAGTTACACCAACCGGGTGGACCTTGAAAACGGCCCCGCCGACAGGATTGTGAAGTTTTTCCTGGAAAGCGATGAAATAATTTTCTGGATAGGCACGGCCATTAACGTTGCTCACCAAGATCCAAACTTGCCGGTTGAATTGGAAATAAGGCGAAGCGTGATTAAAAAGATCGCCAACATATTAGAAACCAAACTTTTGAAAGAGGTCAAGGTGAATTTTATTTAGCTGCTGGCGCGTAGCCAAGCCCATGGCGCAAGAGATCCTGGGCGTTTTGGAAAGAAACAAAAAGGCAAGGCACTTGCAATATTATTCAAGATGATTTAATGCCCAAGCCTACCGTTGAAGAACCTGAAATGTTTTGAGAAAATTATCCGTTTTGACAAACACGACAGAACAGATACAAAGGCTTGTAGCCCGTTTCAAAAACGCGCGCCACGTTGGGAAGGAGTGGGGTGATGGGAGCCCGTGAATTGCAAAAAGTATTCAACCATACCGAGTGAGGCAATTTTCTTCATGCAAATCAATACACCAAAGAAGTCAGAATAAATTGCGAAGATCAACCTTCCGGGCATTTTATGGAGTTAAACAAAATGGCACCTGTGGGCGGTGAAGCAGAAGGAGCCATTGAAGACATTGCACCGGCGCTCCATACCACTACCTCATTTCGCAAAACAGCGATAATTAGTAGCTCGAAGTTGACCTTGCGCAACTCTATCTTGCTGTTCAACAAGTTAATAGGTAATCATATCACAACGCCAATTTGAAAATGCCGGGGTTCCAGCCAAACCAAATTCAAACCATTCGCTAAAAAAACTCTCGGATATGATCTGTTTCCGTGGTTTAAACCACAAAAACCTGACATCTACCAAAGACGAGAAAAAATTACCACGTCGGCTTGCACCTCGAAGCATGAAAAGCAAGTAAAAGCTGATCTTTGGTTCGAGATAAAAGTTAAAATAAGTTTCAACAATCATTTGTGGGTTTCATACTACATGTTTTTATTGAAAGAACTGAATATTAATTTGTTTCAAGGTTAACGCCTTTCAATTACCTGATGATATTTCTGCCAGCAGTATTTATTTAATCATTTCCAATATTGGATAACTCTTAAAACCTTTGCCCAAGTTAGTATCATTTAAGTAACTTTGCGGTGCGAAAATTTATGGATTCACACGATATATACATGCAACGGTGCCTTGAGCTTTCCAGGCAAGGCTTGGGAAAGGTTGCGCCAAACCCATTGGTGGGCTGTGTAATAGTTTGTGAAAATAAAATAATTGGCGAGGGCCACCACTCGTTTTACGGAGGCCCACACGCCGAAGTTTCTGCCATTAATTCGGTTAAAGACAAATCTCTACTACCCCGCTCCACAATTTACGTGAATTTAGAACCTTGCAACCATCACGGAAAAACTCCGCCCTGCACCAACCTTTTAATTGAAGTTGGCATTAATAAGGTGGTAGTTGGATCGTTAGACCCAAACCCCCAGGTTTCGGGCAGTGGAATTGCGAGGCTTCGCAATGGTGGGTGTTTGGTAGAGGTAGGAATTTTGGAATCCGATTGCATCGAAACAAACAAAAGATTTTTCACCTTTCATAATAACAAAAGACCTTACATTATACTGAAATGGGCGCAATCGGCCGATGGGTACATTGATTTCGAGCGGCCGGTGACCGGTAAACCCGCAATGATTACCAGCGAAAAACTCAGGACTCTGGTACACAAATGGCGTAGCCAGGAACAGGCAATCATGGTTGGCACCAAAACTGCCCTTAACGATAATCCAAGGCTTGACGTTAGGGATTGGAGCGGAAGCCAACCGTTAAGAATAGTGATTGACCGGCAGTTGAAATTGCCCGAAACGAGCAATCTCCTTGACAACAGCTTGGAAACACTGGTGATTAATGAAAAGTTGGAAAAGTCCAATAACAAAACTCATTACATTATCCTGCCTTTTACAAATAACCAACTGAATTTAAGAGAATTAATGAATTACTTGTATCAAAAACAAGTTCAATCAGTATTAGTGGAAGGTGGTCAAAAACTCCTCCAATCGTTTATTTGCAAAGGGGTATGGGACGAGGCAAGGGTGTTTGAGGGAAATCAATACCTTAAGTCGGGAATAAAGGCACCCAAAATTGACATCCAACCCCACCTGATCAAGCAATTCCTAACTGAAAAACTATCTTGCATTATTAACCAATAAAAAACGAAAAAAAATGACTTACTTGATATTGGCAATACTGGTTTCGACGAGCATAGTAATTACCTTTCGGATTTTTCCTCGATTTAAAATTGACAATACCCAGGCCATTACTACCAATTACCTTGTGGCAGCAATTCTTAGTTTTGTTCTACACCCAGAGGCTTACTCCTTTTACCAGCTTCCGGGAAAAAATTGGTTCATTTTTGCCTGCATAATTGGGCTTACTTTCATTACCACATTCTTTTTGTTTGCCTTGTCTGCCCAAAAGGTGGGCGTGGCCATAACCTCGGTTACCAGCAAAATGTCGGTAGTAATACCGGTTTCAATCGGAATATTTTTGTATTCCGAACCCGTTACAGCCTTGAAGGTCATTGGTGTTATTACCGCCCTTCTTGCCTTTTACCTTACCTTCAAGAAGGAAAGCAACGCGAAGATAGATTACCGTTTGATGATTCTTCCCATTTTCTTGTTTCTGGGCAACGGGTCGAACGATTCACTGACCAAGCACGCAACCACCCAACTGCCCGGTTTTGGCAACGATTTCATGCTATTCTTGGGAGTGGTTTTCTTCGTTGGTTTCTTGATAGGAGCCATTATTTGGGTTTGCTCACGTGCGAAATCAAGGAATACCGCACCATTTTTTTCAATACACAGTTTGTTGGCCGGCACTTGGCTTGGACTTCTTAACTTCGGGTCGAGTTACTTCTTCGTGGTAGCTTTGGGATATTTCGACAGCTCGGTTTTCTTTCCAATATTCAACGTTAGCATCGTGGGACTTTCGGCCTTGGCAGGGTTTTTACTCTTCAAGGAAAAACTCAGGCTTATAAACTGGTTGGGTATATTCCTGGCAGTTTGTGCAATCATCCTAGTTGCCTTGGGTAGTTAGGCAGACGAAGGATTAGCGGTTATTAATTGCCGGCTGACGATTTATGATCGATAAAACAATCTTGCTATTCAATTACATCTTGCTCGAATAATGCATCCAGACTCCTTCAAAACCATCGAATCGCCTTCGCGGGGTCTTTTCAAGGACAAGGGAAGCAAGTTCATAGCTCTTGCTTATCCCGTTGAAACCGAGGAAGATGTTTTCAGAAATTTGGAAAATGCAAGGAAAGAATATTACGATGCCCACCACCATTGTTTTGCTTATGTCTTGGGGCAAGGACGCGAGTCATTCAGGCTTAACGATGACGGGGAGCCTTCAGGTACCGCTGGTAAACCAATTTACGGCCAAATACTTTCAAAAGACCTAACAAATTTATTGGTTGTGGTTGTAAGGTATTTTGGAGGTACCAAATTGGGCACCAGGGGGCTTATTAATGCCTACAAGGGCGCAACGTCTGATGCATTTGAAAATTCAATAATCAATACCAGGATTATTGAATTCACACTGCAGATCTCCTTCAACTACCTTGCAATGAACGAGGTAATGAAAGTTCTAAAAGACAATGACTTACCTCAATTCGGGCATCAGTTTGACAATGAGTGCGTGGTGCTTTCAAGTGTAAGGAAATCAAATTCCGAAAAGGTTATCGGCCAGTTAGAAAAAATCAAATCTGTTGTTGTATCAAAGATTTGCAAGGGCTAAAAAGAACCAAAAAAAAGTGGCTAATTTTTTCTTTTTTTCTTGCACGTTTGAAATATTTAATTTATCATTGTAGCTGCAAATAACAAGAAAATTTCCATGAAAGTTTTTACCAAGGTTAACCGCCTTAAGGCTAGCTTTACCCTTGTTCTGACTTTGTTACTACTAACCATTGGATGCAATCATGGTTACTTGGAGCGTAGGGTTGCAGGTGATTTAATTCGCGTTGATTCTGCCAGCGCCCCAATTCCCGACCCTGCAATTGATTCGATAATATCCATTTACCGTGAAAAGTTAATGGTGCAAATGAACCAGGTAATTGCTCGCTCCCCTTTTGCCATGCACAGGGCCAGTCCAGAGGGTTTGCTCAACAATTTCGTGGCAGACGTGGTATTTGAGTATGCCAAGTCAGAGAACAAATACCATGATGGACAACCCCTTGATTTCTGCCTGTTGAATTATGGTGGCCTACGCAGCAGCCTTCCTGCCGGCGACATAACGGTTGGCAATGTTTTCGAGCTAATGCCTTTTGATAATACAATTGTGGTTATAACGCTAACTGGAAAAAAAACCCAGGAATTATTTAAATACCTAGCATCCGAAACCAATGGAATGCCCATTTCGGGTCTCAGAATGGGCATTCAAGAGAAAAGTCCGGTTAATATCGAAATAAACGGCCAGCCCTTCGACCCAAATAGGAATTACAAGGTTGTAACATCCGATTACCTCTCCCTCGGAGGAGACAGAATGACATTCTTTCTAGAGCCAGTTAGTTACGAGTTGCTCGGAATGCAAATTCGTGATGCCATACTCTTACACATGAAGAAACAAACATTGCAGGGCAAGGAGATTTTTTCAAAACTTGACGGGAGGTTGTACTTAAAAAATTAATCCGTAACATTTCGACCTTACCAACATTATGCAAAATATATCGCGTCGCAAATTCATTACTTTGGCAGGATTGGCAGGTGCTGCAACCCTTGGAGGTATTTCGGCCTTCGGAGGGCGCAAGCCGACAGCCCAAGGCCTCACAATTCTTCACACCAACGATACACATAGCAGGCTCGACCCCTACCCGGCAAACCATGCAACCTTTCCCAAAATGGGAGGCTATGCCAAAAGAGCGGCCATCATCAAGAAGTTTAGAGAAGAAGACCCCGCCCTTTTGCTTTTAGATGCCGGTGATGTTTTTCAAGGAACACCCTTTTACAACATGTTTGATGGTGAACCCGAACTGAAATTAATGAGCAAAATGGGGTACGATGCCGTCAATATAGGAAACCACGAATTCGACAAGGGCCTAGAAACCTTTGACAGGGTTTTGAAATACGCAACCTTTCCTTTTCTTTCGGCAAACTACGATTTCTCAGAAACCGTTTTAAAAGGAAAAATTAAACCCTACATCGTACTCGAAAGAGGTGAAAAAAAGATAGGTATTTACGGATTGGGGATAGAACTCAAAGGGCTTGTTGGGGCAAACTATTACGGAAATACAAAGTTCGTTGACCCCGTGAAGGTTGCAAGGGAAACAGAAATTATACTCAAGGACAAGCTTAAATGCCAATTGGTTATATGCCTGTCGCACCTCGGGTTTGATAATGGCGATAACTCTTTGAACGACCTGGAAATAGCCCGTAAAACGCACCATACCGACATAATCATCGGGGGGCACTCACATACAATCCTTGACCCTGCCCACGTGGAGCAAAATGCTGCAGGTAAACCAGTTACAATTGGGCAAGCTGGTTCAAATGGCGTTTACATGGGGGTAATGAAAGTTTCGTTCGGGCCAAAAGATAAACAAAATAATGTAGGCGCATATACGACAAAAATTCTTTAAAAACAAGTGGTTTTAGATTTTTTTATTAACTTTTTTTAATAAAAATTTGTTGAAAACTTTTCAGGGAATTTTGAAAATCGTATAGTTCTGGATTCCAGGGTAAACAAAAAATAAAATTTGTCTTTTTTAAATAGGTATAATGGAGCAGTTGCACGAAAAAATTTGGTCACGTTGTTTGAACATCATTCGCGACAATGTTTCGCCAAGTAGTTTCAATACCTGGTTTGCTCCCATTAAACCCGTTAAGGTTTTAAACAACATTCTCACCATAATGGTGCCAAGTCAGTTTTATTACGAGTGGCTTGAAGAACACTACATCGACCTTCTAAAGAAGAGCATAAAAAGGGAGCTGGGGCCAAGCGGTCGTCTCGAGTACAGCATCATCATGGACAAGAATCCGGAAGGCAACTCGGCACCGGTTACTGTTCAGGCTCCGGCCTTTAACAAAACGGCTTTGAAAAACCCACCGGTTACAATACCGGTAAGCCTTGGCAGGGAAAACGGAAACCCACTACCAAACCCGTTCGTCATACCTGGACTGAAAAAACTCAATATTAACTCTCAACTTGTTGAATCATACAACTTTGATAGTTTCGTGCAGGGCGATTGCAACCAGCTTGCAAGAAGCGCAGGATTAGCCGTAGGCCAGAATCCCGGCAAGACAAGTTTCAATCCGTTGCTAATATACAGTGCCAGCGGTTTAGGCAAAACTCACCTTGCCCAAGCCATTGGCATCGAAGTCAAAAACAACTTTTCCGACAAAACGGTGCTTTACGTTTCGGCCGAGCAATTTACAAGCCAATTCATTGAAGCTGTCAGAAACGGCAACCAAAACGATTTCATACACTTCTATCAAATGATTGATGTGTTGATAGTTGATGATATTTACTGTTTTGCTGGCAAAGAAAAAACCCAGGATTTCTTTTTCCACATTTTCAACCACCTTCACCAAAACGGAAAGCAAATCGTGCTGACAAGTGACCTGCCACCCGTTGAAATGAAAGGTATCACACCTCGGTTGCTGTCAAGATTCAAGTGGGGACTATCAGCCGACTTGCAAATACCCGACTTCGAAACCCGGGTTGGAATTTTGCAAAAGAAACTTTACAACGAAGGTGTAGAGATGCCAAAAGAAGTGATTGAAATAATTGCACTTGGCATCACCAACAACATTAGAGAAATGGAAGGAGCCTTGATTTCAATCTTGGCCCACTCCTCCATGACCAAGAAAACAATTACCAAAGAACTTGCCCAATCAGTTATTCAAAGGTTTGTAAAAAACACCAAGCAAACTATTTCCATAGATTTTATCCAAAAAACTGTTTGCGACTACTTCTGCATTTCTTATGACAAGTTATTTTCGAACACGAGAAAACGCGAAATAGTCCAAGCCAGGCAGTTGGCCATGTATTTTGCCAAGGTTTTTACCAAACATTCCCTTTCGGTAATAGGGAGCAAATGCGGCAACAAGGACCACGCCACGGTGCTATATGCTTGCAAAACGGTTAAAAACTTAACCGATACCGACCGAAACTTCAAGCAATACGTCCACGATATAGAAAGTTCGATAAGAGAAAAATCGTGATGATTGGCGATTAAAGATTAATGATTAGCGATTTTAAGAAGTTAAATTGTTTAAACCTTTAAACCATTCGGCCCCTTGGCCTTTTTTAATTCGTGCAACTTGCCCCGGTCGTTAGATTACTCGCCTAAGTTTGTAATTTTTACCTGTCAATTTCCCGTCAACATATCAGCCCAAAACCCAATAAACCCCGTAAACTCCAAAAAACTTCGTAAACGAAAAATGAGAATCTTGATGGTTTGCCTTGGCAATATTTGTCGTTCGCCACTTGCCGAGGGCATAATGAAAGAGAAATTAAAAAATCATGGTATAAAAGGGTATGTCGATTCGGCAGGAACGGCATCATACCACCACGGAGAGAGGCCAGACCCGAGGTCAGAAGAAATCGCATTCAAGAAAGGCATGGATATTACCGATCAGCGAGCTCGACCTTTTTTAACTTCCGATTTCGACAAGTTCGATTTGATTTTTGCAATGGATAAGAACAATTACAACGATATACTCAGGTTGGCTCGTTCGGCCGAACACCGGTCAAAAGTTAGATTGGTGCTCCAAGACACCCGACCAGGGGGAGTTTTAGATGTTCCTGACCCGTATTATGGAGGCAGGGATGGATTCGAAAAGGTTTTTGACATGCTCGACGAGGCCTGTGAAAAGATTGCGAGTGAAATTGCAAGTAATTCGCTTAGAGTAAAATGATTGGCTCGATACCAAGTTTGGAAGACATTCGCAATGCCCGAAAAGTCATTTCGGGCAAGGCACACGTAACCCCGGTTATTACCAGTAATTTCCTTGACACTATTACGGGAGCCAAGTTGTATTTCAAATGCGAGAACTTCCAAAAAGGAGGTGCTTTCAAGTTTAGGGGTGCTTGCAATGCCATTTTCACGCTACCTGTAAGCTTGGCCCAATACGGGGTGTGCACCCACTCGTCGGGCAATCATGCACAGGCACTGGCACTTGCAGCAAGGATGAGGGGAATAGAAGCCCACGTGGTAATGCCCCAAAACTCTCCAAAGGTTAAGATTGATGCCGTTAAGGAATACGGTGCCAAAATTACTTTTTGCATGCCAACCTTGAGCGAAAGAGAAGCCACCCTCGAAAGGCTAATGCAACAGACAGGAGCCCACCAAATTCATCCATACAACGACTATCGAATAATTGCCGGACAGGCAACTGCCTGTGCCGAACTTTTGGAGTACAACCAAACCCTCGATTACGTGGTCTGCCCCGTGGGCGGTGGTGGATTGCTTGGCGGCACCATCCTTGCGGCCAAATATGGTTCGAAAAAAGTTAAGGTAATTGGAGCCGAACCCTTGCAGGCTAACGATGCCTGGAAGTCATTCGTCAGCAAAACCTTTGTGGCATCGATAAACCCAAACACCATTGCCGATGGGCTTAAGACTTCGCTTGGCAGCCTCACGTTTCCAATAATTCTGGAAGGTGCACACGATATTCTAACGGCTCGCGAAGAAACCATTGTGAAAGCCATGATTTTGCTTTGGGAGCGAGTGAAAATTGTAGTGGAACCCAGTGCAGTTTTACCATTGGCTGTAATATTAGAAAATCCAAACATTTTCAGGGGCAAGAAACTGGGTTTGATCCTTTCGGGCGGTAATGTTGACCTTTCGGCCTTGCCATGGATTGATTGTCAATCATTTAACAAGCGGTAAAAATGTTGGCCGATAAAAAATACACCGGCACCCTGTACTTGATACCAACGTCTTTAGGGTCGGAGGATCTTGGTTTATTTTGGCCATCAAAAAATACCGATTTCATAAATTCATTGAATGCTTTCATTGTAGAAAACATTCGCACGGCACGAAGGTTTCTTAAAACGGTAGGGTACTCCAAATCATTTGACGATGTCAGGTTTTTCTTGCTCAACAAGCACTCGAACCCCCTTGACGTTGAAACATTCTTACAGTTGTGCCTCGAAGGCACCAACACGGGGTTGTTATCAGAAGCGGGGTGTCCTTGTATTGCCGATCCTGGTCAAGTGGTGGTGAAAAAGGCACACGAAAGTGGAATAAGGGTAATGCCGCTTGTAGGGCCTTCATCTATAATACTCGCTTTGATGGGTTCGGGTTTTAACGGCCAGAATTTTTCATTCGTTGGCTACTTGCCAATTGACAAGGCAGAAAGGGTAAAGAAGATTAAACTTTTAGAAAGTAACGCAACGAGCAACAATCAAACACAGGTTTTCATGGAAACCCCTTTCAGAAACAATCAACTGATAGAGGCGCTTGTCAATAATCTTAATCCTGAAACCAAACTTTGCGTGGCCTGCGACATTACCTTGCCCAGCCAATTCATTAAAACACTTTCGGTGACCCAGTGGAAAAAACAAATGCCCGACCTAAACAAGAGGCCGAGCATTTTCTTGTTGCACACCAGGTAAATTGTTCCTACTTGTATTTTGCCGCCCTGTTTTTAGGCTTGGAAGGGCTCGTTTTTGATTCGCTTTGCCGTGCCGAAACGGATTCAATTTCAGTTTCGGGATGGTATCCTTGAGCCATCCTTGCCTTGTGCTTATTGACAATAATAACCATTACAATTACCCCGGCAATGATTAAGGGCAAACTAAGTAATTGACCCATGTTTAAAGGCATGTTGGCCTCGAATGGCGACTGGTTTTCCTTAACGAATTCGACCAGGAACCTCACGATGAACATGAATATTGCAAAGAACGACAGCAAGAATCCCGTTGGTAACTTCTTGATTTTCTTCAGGTAAAGCCACCCAAGAATCAAAAACAAGACAAGATATGGAATCCCTTCGTAAAACTGGGTGGGATGTTTGGGAACAACCTCACCGGCTCTGGCAAAAATAAACCCCCAAGGAAGGTCGGTTTGGTGGCCGTAAATTTCGGAGTTCATCAAGTTGCCCATTCGGATGAAGAAAGCCCCCAGCGAAATAGGAATAACCAGTCTGTCTAACAACCATCCGTAAGATTTTGTGCCTACTTTCTTCTGGTAGAAAAACAGGGCCAGCAAAATGCCCATGGCTCCCCCGTGACTGGAAAGGCCTCCCTCCCATACCTCGAAAACATCAATAAGGTTCTTGGAGTAGTACCCGAAATCGTAGAAAAAACAGTGCCCTATCCTCGCCCCTACAACGGCACCCACGGCAATGTAAATCAACAACTTGTCGGCATGTTTTACATCAACGGAGTCGCGCTTGAAAATCCTAATCATTATTTCGTAACCCAGGTAAAACGATAAGGCCCAAAACACGCCGTACCACCTTACCGAAAGTGACCCGATTTCAAAAATTTCGGGGCTGGCGTTCCATGTCACTTGCAGGAGATTCATTTATTGCAATTTAAGGTTGAATATCGATCAATTGAACATCAAATATCAAAGTAGAATTGGGCGGTATTGGACCCATTGGACGGCTACCGTAGCCAAGGTTGGCAGGAATTATCAATCGTGCCTTGCTGCCTTTCGATAGAACAGCAAAGCCTTGATCCCAGCCGGCAATAACGTTACCTTGTCCCAATCTAAACCTAAAAGGATCGCCACGCTCCACCGAAGAGTCGAAAATAGTGCCATCTTCAAGGTACCCTGTATAGTGTACTACCACTAAATTACCCGGTTGTGCCACCGCGCCTTTACCTTCCTCAACCACAATGTATTTCAATCCAGTATCTATTTGCATAACGGGGAGGCCCTCAACCGCGAATGGTTTGGGTTTTTCCACCTCAACCGCGTCAACAATCTCCACGTCAAAAATAAGGTTTGCACTTCCGGGTATTGGGCCCCTGCCTTGCTCGCCGTATCCAAGATTGTAAGGAATGAAAAGTTGGGCCCTGTCGCCAATGCTTAAAAGTTGGAGGCCTTGTTCCAAGCCTTGTATAATCATACCCTTGCCAACCATTATTTCAATTGGGTTTCCGCGCTGGTAAGAGGAGTCAAACAATTTTCCATCCTCGAAGAAACCATTGTAATGAACCTTTACCCTCATACCGGCCTCTATTTTCTTGCTGCCAGTAAGGGAAGACACAACCGTGTATTTCAATCCGGATTGAGTTTGTTTTGTTTCCAATCCAGCAATAACAATCGGTTTTGGAGCTTTTTTCAGGTCAACCAATTCAACCTCGAAGATTAACGTGGCACCGGGAGGTATTGGGCCTGCACCGGTATCGCCGTAAGCCAGGCCCGATGGAATGCGAAAAATGGCCCGTGATCCTTTGTTGAGGAACTTGATGCCTTCTTCCCATCCTTGAATTACCCTGCCTTCGCCCAACTTGAACTCTATGGGCTGACCACGCTCAACGGAACTGTCGAAAACCTCTCCATTTTCAAAAGTGCCCGTATAGTGAACCGAAACAATGTCGCCATTAGCGGCGTATTCACCAGTTCCTTCTTTGGTTATTCTATACTCAAGACCCGAAGCCGTTAGTGTCATCATCGGTTTTTCTTCTTGTTTTTCTTTAACTAACTTTTCCGAGACTTTCAAGGTGCTCTTACACCCCAACGAAGAAAATGCATACACGGCAAAAAATATTGCAAGAATATATTTCGATTTCATGGCCTATAAAAGGTATGTTTGGTTTTACTTGAAATCAATCAACTCAACATCGAAAACCAGTGTTGAGAAAGGTTCAACGGGGCCTTTACCCATATTCCCGTAGGCAAGATTTGATGGTACAACAAACCTGGCCTTACCGCCCTTTTTCATCAACTTGATTCCTTCGTCCCAGCCCCTTATTACCATACCCTTTCCAAGTTCGAATTCTATGGGTTCGTTACGTTCGTAACTAGAATCAAAAACGGTTCCATCGAGAAATGTTCCCAAGTAATGAACTTTAACCGAATTGCCATCCGTAGCAAGCGGCCCGCTTCCCGATACGGTCTCAATGTAAATTAACCCACTCTCCGTGGCGGGGGTTGTAATGTTGTTTTTCGAAAGAAAGGCTGCTATATTACTTGCTTCGGCATCCATGAGTTGTTGTTCCGATTTAAAGTCAACCATTTTAATCTCGAAAGTCAATTTGCTTTCCCCGTCAACATTTGGTGGAAGCCCCATTTTAGTGGTGATTTCGAAAAAATCTTTTGCCTTGATCAAAAAAGTGGCACTATCGCCAACTGACATCATTTTAAGGGCATCGTAAATGTCGCCTGGGTAGGTGGTTTGGGAGATCGGGAAAAAAATTGGTGGTTGACCGGTATTTTCAAAGAAAACCTCTCCGGCCCCGTTGCTATACTTGATCATTATCTTAGTAAAGTCACCAACCTCGGGCTTGGCACCATCGTTGAAAACATGAAACTGATAATAAAGACCATCCTCTGTTTGTTTGAACCCGGGATATGGGCTCTTCTTGCAAGCCACGAAAATTGTCAACGCGGCCATTAGTAACCATTTAATTCTTGTCATTAGAAATTGTTTTTGGTAATTAGTAAAAAAAATTATTCGATGCTCAAAACTTCCATATCGTAAACGATTGATGCCCTGCGTGGTATGCGCTCGCCATCGCCGTGAAACCCGTGTGCCAGATGTGGTGGCATGATCAATCGGGCCTTGTCACCGGCACCTAACAACAGAATGCCTTCCTCCAGGCCAGCCTCCACCCCGCCCCTGCCAACTACAAACACCTTATTGCCAAGAGAAGCAGACGAATAAACCACCTCTCCGTTAAGCAACATTATTGTATAGCTCACAACGACCTTTTTTCCGAAAGACGCTTTGGGGCCATCTCCCTTTTCGTAAATATCAATCCAAAGTCCAGAACCAGTTTCTTTCATTTCCCAGCCTCTCCTGGAAACGAAGTCCAAAATTTCCTCCCTTTCGTAAGCGGCCAGTATCATGTTGGTTTTTTCAAGTTTATTCCACAATTCTTTGCCGTCTGGCGCACGTTTGCCTTCATCCTTGCCGCCGCACGATGACAAAACTAAAAACACCACAAAACCAAAGAAAATTGCCGATACATTCATGATCGAAAGACAAACTTCTTAATTAAAACATCTTTTTTATCGTTTTATACTCCCGGCTTCCTGGCTTCCAAAACCAGCCTTTCGAACCTACTCACGGTTTCATCCAAGCTTTCCGGGCTCTTGCCCCCGGAGGCATTGCTGTGACCACCGCCATTGAAGTGATTTCGAGCAAATTCATTCACGTCAATAGGGCCCGATGACCTGAACGAAATTTTCACATAATCATTGTACTGCAAGAATATGGCGGCCAAATCAACATCCTTGATGCTCATGGCGTAGTTTACTATCCCTTCGGTGTCGCCAATTGCGAAGGAATACTTTTGCAAATCTTGCTTGCCAAGGCGTATGTAAGCCGTGCGGCAAGAATGCATAACAACGAGCCTCTCGCTTAAACTAAACCCAAGCAATCGAAGCCTGTTTTCCGAAAAAGTATTGTAGATTAACCTTTGAAGGTATGCAGCATCAACACCAATCGAAACTAGGTTTGCCACGATCTGGTAGGTGCGCGGATTGTTGCAAGAGTAGCTTAGCGAACCGGTATCTGTGATAATTCCGGCATAAAGGCACTCTGCAACCTCGAGTGAAATGAAGGATTCAAGCGTAAGAAGGCAGGCAAGTTCGTAAACAAGTTCGGCAGTGCTACTTGCACCAACTTCCGAAAAATAAAGATCAAAACTATCGCCTGGCTGCGGGTGGTGATCTATCAGAACCCTCTTGGCCTTTGATTTGGCCAAATAACCCTGGAGATTTTCGGTACGCTCAAGGGCATTAAAATCAACACAGAAAATCACGCTGGCCTCCGTAATGGCAAGCATTGCCGCCTTTGGGTTTTTGGTGCCAATTATGACATCTTTACTCCATGGCATCCACGACAAGAAGTCGGGAAAATTGTTTGGCATCACAACGCTAACTTTTGCAAACCCGAAGTTTCTCAAAATCCCACCCAAGGCTAGTGCCGACCCTAGGGCATCACCGTCGGGGTTGGTATGCGAAAGCACACACACCTTAGCATCCTTGTCGGATAAAAGGTCGCTTATACCTTGCAAAAACTCAGGTTTCAACGGTAGCAACTAAAATATTTATACCTTTGAGTCGAATTAACAGGCAAAGGTAAGAAATTAGGTCGATTATAATAATAATCAAACAATAACTTAATGAAACCAGGTAACATTACCCTTACGATAATCAAACCTCATGCTGTTTTGGCAGGCCACACCGGCGAAATATTAACGATGATCTGCAATGCAGGGTTCGAGCTAAAAGCAATGAAGCTTGCCAAACTAACAAGGGAAAAGGCAGAGCAATTTTACGAAATTCACTTGGGGCAAGTATTTTTTGAAAGACTTATTAATTGCATGACTCAAGGACCAGTTGTGGTTGCCATACTTGGCAAAAGTAATGCTGTAATGGATTTCAGAACCCTGGTGGGCCCGACCGACCCGACTAAAGCCGAACCTGACACAATAAGAAACAAATTTGGGTTGGGACAGCCCGAAAATGCTGTTCACGGGTCTGATTCCGACGAAAATGCATTGCTCGAAAGCAGTTTCTTCTTCAGCCAGATGGAAATAATTTAACGGCTTTACGTTCAACGTAATCTAACTGCAATTCTCTCCATTGGTTATTGTTACACAAAGCAGAAACCTGAGAAAGATATTATTGAGTGTTTACTGGTGACCGATTTTGGCAACGAAAAATAGGAAAGCACGTAATCAACAATTCTTTACCTGGGTATAAACTCGGCAAAGGTATCATCTTCATACAGGATAATAACCTTTGATGCCTTGTTCTTCCATTTCCTACCGGCATTATACTCGGGTGGGTCTTCGCTTCTAACAATATTCGAAAAATAATTATCACTCTCGGCTGCCTTGAGTGGCTCTGTCTGCTTGTAATCCGGGCTTGGGGATACTTCAGCCGCATTTTTCAAACCAGGTGAATTTACTCGTGCCTGCATTGGTTCAAAAGGCTCAGTCGATCGAGCACTTTCATTATCAATATGGTCCAAATCTTCATCGGGAAAAAGGCTATTGGTAACCTTAAGCAATGGCCCAGTCCCATTTACTAGCCAGTCTGTACTAACATGAGGGAACCTGGCAAGGATTTTCATCACGAAATCCAAACTCGGATTATTTCGTCCGGAAAGGATGTGAGAAATAGTTGACCGAGGAACTCCTATGCTGTCGGCAAATGCCGAGGAAGTCATTTTGTGGTAATCTATGACTCTTTGTATCCTGTTTACCATTGTTAAAGGGTTTTTTTTGAGAATTTACATAGTTGTAAAATTATACAAATTTATTAACCCAACAATGAAAAATGTAAAATAAATACTAATTGCCATTTGTAAACTATAAACATATTTAAATACATGCTTCATTTTGATTTTATAAAATATTATTTTTCAGTTTATTATATCATTTTTTGCTTTTTCTCCAACAGCAATTGTTAACAATCATTTTTTATTAATGCAATACTTTGTTTAAACCTTCTTAAATTCTGAATATCAATAATATAAGTATATTTTTTCATTTTTTTTGAAAATTGGGCTTGTGTTTTCCATTGTTAAACAGATTTTTCAAATACTGTTAACTTAACTAAACAAAATTACAAATGTTTAATTAACTGTAATAGTGGATTTTAGACAATAGTTTTACATTGTTGAATTGTTTGGTTGTTTACCTTTGTAAATGATGTTGTTTGTGTTTGTGAATTACCAAGTGGTTTTCTTTTTGTGAATTTCATGTGAAATTATTTACCAGAGTGTTCTTGATGCATTTCGAAACCGGTTTCGGTCCCAAAACTTTTAGTTATTTATAAAATTTATATCTCCTTGAGAATTGAATATTTTCGCCTGTCCCACCCTATCATCAGAAATATTTAATTTTCGCGAATTATCAAATTGAAAAAAAAATCGAGTGGTTTTAATAAATTCATACATTTGTTATGCATAATTTTTTAAAATACCATCAAACAGGTAATTTATGTGCGACCTTAAAGAAAATTCATTTATAAATGAAGCCATAGAGATTGCCGCCTCCAATGTTAATGATGGCGGAGGCCCATTTGGTGCATTAATTGTTCGCGATGGAAAAGTTGTGGGGCGCGGTGCAAACCAGGTTACCCGCACCAATGACCCATCGGCCCACGCCGAGGTAGTGGCAATTAGAGATGCTTGCAAAAACTTGCAAACCTTTAAGTTAGAAGGCTGCACGATATATTCGAGTTGCGAGCCATGCCCCATGTGTTTGGGAGCGATCTACTGGGCAAGGCTTGACAAACTTTTTTTTGCAGCCACCCAGACTGATGCTGCCAGGGCGGGCTTCGATGACTCGTTCATTTACAAGGAGTTTGAGTTGAAGCCCGAAGACAGGGCATTATACTCGCGCAATCTGAAGGTGGAAAGCTTTTTCAAACCCTTTGCAACCTGGCTCGAGCACGAGCAAAAAACAGAGTACTAGCAGAGATCCAGTAATGCACTACATTGAGCCATTCTACTCGTGGCGAGGCATATACGTTGCCTCCGAGGACGAATTGTCGCCCTTTTACCGCAGGGAGTACTCCGAGTTCGAATTCACCCACGCCATATATAATCATTTGATTCATCCTCGGTGGGATAGCTTCGGGTCTGAAACATTGTATCTGAAAATACTTTTCGTTGATTATTCTGAAAAGTATTGCGTGATTGAGTTTTTCGGCGAATGGAACGATTGCCTTTACAACGATATCATGCACCTGAAGCGCAATGTTATTGAGCCACTGGTGGAAAATGGAGTAAATCGGTTTATATTGATTGGCGAAAACGTGCTTAACTTCCATTCGTCGGACGATTGCTATTACGAGGAATGGTTCGAGGATAATGAGGATGGCTGGATAGTTGCAATCAACTTCAGGCCGCATGTCGTTAAAGAGTTCGAGAGCACCCGAATAGATCACTACATCGCTTTCGGTTATCCCTTCGATGACGTAAACTGGCGACCGCAAGGTCCGGCAAGGATTTTCAAGGCAATAGAAACGGTGATTTCGCGAAGGCTGGAGGCGTGAAATAGGGAGAGATGGAAAGACTTAACGACTGGTGGATTAACGATTAAGATTGGCTAATGACAATTTTCGATTTTTAAATGGTTAAGAATAAAATGTTAATTATTAATGAAAACCTACAGTCAAAAGCCAATGCCCAATTGCATGTAGACCATTTTTACAATTTCTTAATCCTGTTGTTAGTAAAGGCCAATTTCTGGCTAGTATCGAAGATTACCTTTGCGAGTTTGTCAACTTTGGCGTAGAGCCTATCCAGGTCGAGTGTAACCAATTGGCCATTGTGCACCATCAACCGGCCATCAACCAGCACGGTTTCAACGTCTGATCCCCTTAGAGCATAAACAATTAGCGAGTAAATGTTATACATTGGGTGTGCGTGTGGCTGGTCCATATCGAGGATTATCACGTCGGCACGCTTGCCTACCTCAAGGGAGCCAATTATATCATCCATACCCAATACCCTTGCTGCACCTATGGTTGCCATTTCTAGAGCTTGTTGGGCATTGAGCGATGTTGGATCTCCGGTACTCAGTTTTTGAAGGAACGCAGCGGTTCTGATTTCTTCAAGTACATCGAGGTCGTTGTTGCTGGCAGTGCCATCGGTGCCAATCCCCACCTTGATTCCTGCTCTCAACAATTCGACTATGGGAGCCACGCCGCTTGCCAACTTCATGTTGCACTGAGGGTTATGGGCCACCCCTACTCCACGCTTGGCAAAAATCTCTATGTCTTCGGGGGTTAGGTGAACGCTATGAGCTGCCACCACATTTGACCCCAGCGCGCCAATGCTGTCAAGATATTGAACAGGGGTCATTCCGTGCTCTTTTTGAATGGCAAGTACCTCGCCGCGGGTTTCGGCCACGTGAATCGAAAACAGCACGCCGTGCTTTTCAGACTGCTCCTTACCTTTCTGAATAACCCCTGCCGAAGTTGAATAGGGTGCGTGAGCCGAAATACCAATATTGATATGAGGGTGCCCTGCCCACTTGTTAATTAGGTAATCGTTAAGTTGTAATGTGTGTTGTGGCGATGGGTTGTTGGGAGCCGGAAAGTCAATCAGGCTTTCGGATAAAATTGCTCTTATTCCCACTTGATTGACAACCCGTGCAATCTCATCAACATAAAAGTACATGTCGCAGAAAGTGGTTGTTCCGTTGAGCAACATCTCGGCTATTGCCAGCCTGGTTCCTGTTCTGACATTTTCGGGATTAATGAACTTTGCCTCAACCGGGAAAATATGATCGTACAACCACTCTTTCAGCTGCAAATCATCGGCATAACCTCGCAGGATGGTCATTGGCGAGTGGGTGTGGGTATTTATCAACCCTGGCAAAACCAGTTTTCCCTTGGCGTCAATAAGGTGCTTGGCCTTGTAGGCATCTAACAAGTCGGGAGTATAGTTTACGTCAATAATTTCTCCTTCCTTTATGGCAAGGGCTCCGCCTTCAATTATCCTGAACTGCTCGTCCATGGTAACCACCAAACCATTGATTATGAGGTAGTCGGCAAGAATTTCGCGATAAGCAGTCTTAATTTTTGGTTTTTGTAGTTTTGACATTTTTCCTTCCTTTTTATTTTTCACGAAAACCACCGGAATTGGTTTCAAAAACACCAGATATGCCGTGGTTTATCAATATTGAACATGAATAATGACAAAATTAGTGAAAAATCCCCAACAATATTCTTGTTTTTTCTTACTTTAGCTTTCAAAAACAATAACCACAAATTACAATGATTGAAAAAATTAAATCAACAGCAGAATACCTTAAAGGCAAAACCGGGTTGAATCCGAGTGTAGGAATAATCCTTGGTTCCGGATTGGGCGGACTGGTAAAATCAATTGACGTGAAGCATTCATTTGATTACGAAGACATTCCGAGTTTCCCGATTTCAACCGTTGAAGGCCATCACGGCAAGTTGATCTTCGGCGTTCTTGGAGGAAAAGATGTTGTGGCTATGCAAGGCCGCTTTCACTACTACGAGGGCTACCCAATGCAGGAGGTTACTTTTCCCGTGAGGGTACTAAAACTTTTGGGCGTTAAAACCCTATTGCTTTCAAACGCTGCCGGTGGGCTAAACCCCGCATTCGAGGTTGGCGACCTGATGATAATTCGCGACCATATAAACTTTTTTCCCGAAAATCCCCTAAGAGGAAAAAACATCGACGAGCTGGGTACTCGCTTTCCGGAAATGAGCGAAGCCTATAATAAATTGCTGATTGCCAAGGCCAAGAAAATTGCGCGTGACAACAACATCAAATTCCAAAGTGGAGTTTACATTGGAAGTCCCGGGCCAACACTCGAAACCCCTTCAGAGTATAATATGTTCAGGCTGTTGGGTGCCGATTCAACCGGTATGTCAACAGTGCCAGAGGTTATAGTGGCAAAGCACGCTGGCATGAATTGCTTTGGCATTTCGGTGATTACTAACTTGGCGCAACCCGAAGACCCGAATTTGCCAACAACACACGAGGAAGTTCAAAATGTGGCGCAGGTGGCCGAGAGAAACATGACGCTAATTTTTACGGAATTGATTAAAACTTTGTAAGTCAGTATTATTCATCATAATAGCCTTGATAAAAAAATTGCCACGAAGCGCAAAAGCACCAAACCCCACGCAACAAGATTTTTTAGGGAACTTTTGTGTTTTAGTGCTTCCGTGGCAATTTAATTAATAACAATCCCGATTAAACAAACCCCAAATAAATGCCAGCCAATCCAAACCGCGAAAACGTTGATTCAATTCTGAAAAAGTTTGCCCCCACCAAGGACAACTTGCTCAAATGCTTGCATCAACTGCAAGACAATCACCCCGAAAACTACCTTTCACCTGAAGTTTTGGATGCTATTTCGGCTCACTTTAAACTGACAAAGGGGCAGATATTCGGTATTGTTTCGTACTACACCATGTTTAGCCTCGAACCCCGTGGCAGGAACCTGATAAGATTCTGCAAGTCGCCGGTTTGTCAAATGCTGGGCTCAACTAACTTGCTGTCATATCTTGAAAAAGAAATTGGCCTGAAGCCATGGCAAACCTCGGCCGACAGCCTTTACACTCTAGAGCTTTCCGAATGCCTTGGGGCGTGCCATAAAGGCCCCGCGATGATGGTTAATCGAGATTTGGTGTGCAATCTTACCGTCGAAAAGATAAATCAGGTAATAAACGACTTAAGAAAAAACAACTGAAATGATGAAGGTATTTCCTTTAATAGCACTGGAACGCCTTGGTAAGGTAAATCCCTTGTGTATTGACGATTACCTGAACACCGGAGGCTTCGCTGCCTTGAAAAAGGCACTTGAACTTGAACCCGCATCAATACTCGAGAGCATTGAAAAATCGGGCCTTCGCGGACGCGGTGGTGCGGGCTTCCCCACAGGAATGAAGCAACGATTTACTATTAACTCCGCGAAGGAAAACGTGCAAAGATTCGTGGTTTGCAATGCCGACGAGGGCGAACCCGGAACCTTCAAGGATAGGGCAATTTTGGAAAACGACCCCTTCTTGCTGTTGGAAGGGATGATCATTTCGGCAATTGCGATAGGTGCGAGCAAGGGTTACGTTTACATACGGGCCGAATACTACCTTTCAACCGAAAGGATAGAAAACGCCATTGCAGAGTGCTACAGGTTGGGCTTCCTAGGCAACAGCATATTGGGGTCAAACTTTTCGTTTCACATCGACATTGCCCTGGGTGCCGGCTCCTATCTTTGCGGAGAGGAACTCACCCTCCTGGAGTCGATAGAAGGCAAGCGGGGCAACCCGCGCATAAAACCACCGTTCCCGGCCGAAAAGGGGTTGTGGGGGCTTCCCACTTTGGTAAACAACGTGGAAACCTTCGCACACATCCCCTTCATAATAAATAATGGTCCCGAGAGATACGCCCAGATTGGCACAGAGGGTTCGAAGGGCACCAAACTATTCTGCGTGAGCGGAAAGGTATGCAAGCCAGGGGTTTACGAACTACCAATGGGCGTCACCCTGCGCGATCTTGTATTTGGTGTTGCGGGGGGAATGAAAGAATCCTTGGAGTTCAAGGGAGCCCTTTTGGGAGGGGCGGCCGGAACATTTGTTGATACTTCAATGCTCGACGTTCCTATGGCCTACGAGACCCTCAAAGATAAAGGCGCAACCTTGGGTTCGGGCGCGGTAATAGTGATTGACCACCAGACCAACCTCAAAGATTTATTGGCTTCAATACTCGATTTTTTCAAACACGAGTCGTGCGGAAAGTGCGTGCCGTGCCGCGTTGGCACCAAATTGCTTCTTGAAAGGATAAAAGCACCCGAATTTGGTGCCGATGATTTTGATTGGATGATAGAACAATCTACATACATGGTGAAAAACTCTCTCTGTCCGCTCGGGCAAAGTCCGGATTTACCGCTTAAAAGTTTTGTCAGGTACTTTAAAAACGATATTTAATGGCCAAGGATATCAAATTATTCATAGACGACAAGCAGATAACCGCCACCAAGGGTTCTAACTTGCTTCAGGTTGCACGCGAAAACGGATTCGACATTCCCGGCTTGTGCTACCACAAGAAACTTACCCCCACGGGTGCCTGTCGTTTGTGTGTCGTAAAAATAGAAAACACACCAGGAATGATAATGTCATGCACCGTGGATGTGAAGGATGGTATGAAGGTTACGGCTTTTGACCCCGAGCTGGAACAAAACCGCAAGCATACCTTGGCTTATTTGCTGGCCGAACACAACGAAGAGTTTGACGACTCTTACGAGGACGAACTGCGCCCACTGGTTGCAAGGTACGGCCTACAGGACGTTTCGCACAGGCCGTTGAAAGGTATTTGGCAGGGCATACCGAGGGTAGTTGACGAAACCTCGCCAGTATTGACCTACGACTCCTCGAAATGCATCAGGTGTTTCAGGTGCATAAAAGGCTGCGAGGAAGTGCAAGGAAAGGGGGTATTGAATTTCGCCGACAGAGGAATAAACAAATACATTGTTGCCGGTCATAAACACTGGTTCGAATCAGAGTGCGACGGCTGCGGAGAGTGCATCCAACTTTGCCCCACGGGGGCAATAGTGGAAAAGCCTTTCCGTGCAGAAATTAAGCTTTCCGAAATAAAAAAAAAGGTTATAACAACATGTCCATACTGCGGCGTAGGATGCCAAACAGAACTTTTGGCAAAGGACAACACTATTGTAAGGTCTGACGGTGTTGAGGGGGTTTTGCCCAACGATGGCCGCCTTTGTGTTAAGGGGCGCTTCGGCTACCAGTATGCCAACAGCAAGAAGAGACTTACCTACCCACTGGTGAAGAAAAACGGCAAATTCGAGCAAGTTAGCTGGGATGAAGCCCTCGATTTGGTGGCAACCAGGTTTGCTGAAATCAAGCAAAAATACGGCAAGCATTCGCTGGCAGGCTACAGCTCGGCAAAGTGCAGCAACGAGGAAAACTACATTTTCCAGAAATTCATCAGGATAGCCTTTGGCAACAATAACGTTGACTACTGCACCCGTCTCTGCCACGCCTCAACCGTAATGGCAATGTTAAAATCATTTGGCGATGGCGCCGGAAGCAATTCAATCGAAGATTTCGAAACAACTGATTGCCTGTTGGTTACTGGCAACAACATAATTGACACCCACCCAATTACGGCCACCTACGTGAAACGTGGCAAGGCCAGAGGGCAGAAAATCATACTGATAGACCCAAAGTGGACACCCTTGGCAAGGTATGCCGACATTTGGTTGCAGCCCAAGCTGGCAACCGACGTGGCGCTGCTCAACGGTATTATTAACATAATAATTGAAAATGGCTGGATTGACCAGGAATTCATAAAAACAAGGGTTGAAGACGGAATGCAAGCCTTCGAGCAACTCAAGCAGCTTGTGGCCAAGTATTCCCCCGAAAAAACCTGCGAGATTACTGGCGTGCCCACCCACAAGCTCCACGAAGCAGCCAAAATGTATGCAAATGCCACAACCGCAATGATTGCAACAGGTATGGGTATGAGCCAGCAAACCACTGGTACCAACAATGTTTTCTCGCTAATCAATTTGTGCCTGATTACCGGAAAGATTGGCAAGGAACTATGTGGTATAAACCCGCCTAGGGGGCAAAACAACGTTCAGGGCGCAACCGACGTGGGTGCCAGCCCGGTTAATTACCCCGGATACATACCGGTTATCAACGGGGAAAACCGAAAAAGGATTGCCGAAATCTGGAACGTGCCTTTCGAAGACTTAGACCCGAATCCTGGACTTACAACCATTGAAATAATGGATGCCGCACACCATGGCCAAATCAAGGCAATGTACATAATGGGCGAGAATCCTGTAGTAACCGATCCAAACCAGCACCACACAATAGAAGCACTGCAAAAGATGGAATTCGTGGTGGTGCAAGATATCTTCGAAACCGAAACCACACCTTATGCTGACGTTATCCTTCCAGCGGCATCGCTTTTCGAGAAAGACGGCACGGTTGTAAACAGCGACAGGCGAGTTCTGCGCCTTCGCAGGGCAATTGACGCACCCGGCGAGGCGCGGCAAGACTGGGAAATTGTCATTGAAATCGCCAACAGGATGGGTTTTGACCTCGGCCGGTATGATTCGCCCAAGGAAATATTTGATGAAATAGCCAAGGCTGCACCTATTTTTGGCGGCATCAACTACCAACGTATAGAAAAGCACGGAATACAATGGCCCTGCCCCGATGTAAACCACCCTGGCACCTCCACCCTGTTCCTCGACAGGTTTAACACCCCATCGGGAAAGGCTCGCATATTTGCCGTTGACCACAAGCCGCAAAGCGAGGAGCCCTGCGAACGTTTCCCACTGGTGCTCAACTCCGGAAGGCTGCTATATCACTACCATTCATCAACGATGTCGCGCAAAAGCGACGTGCTAAATGCCTTCGTGAACGAGGCCTACATTATTATAAACCCCGCCGATGCACTCAGTTTAGGTATCAAAGAAGGAGACAGGGTAAAGGTAACCTCCCCCCGAGGTTCGCTTGAAACCACCGCAAAGGTTAACGAAGAGGTGCTGGTGGGCGAAGCCTTCATGCCTTGGCACTTCAGCGAAGCCCCGGTAAACATCCTAACCCGCAGCGAAGTTGACCCTTTGTCGAAGATCGCGCCATTTAAGTACTCGGTGGTAAAAGTTGAGAAAGTTTAATACCTGCGCGCTCCTCGCAGTGCTTAAACAAGTCGGGCAGGGTTAAATTGTTTAAATGTTTGAGATACAGAAGGGCGAAATAGCAGTGATGGGTTGGTATTAAAACTAAACATCCAGCCGCTTTAGCGGAGTTTGAGGCTCGTTTGGCAGCGCACGGTATTGATAATTATCGCTTTATTCTAAATTAAACATGAATTACGTTTAAACTTTTGAATGCATTCCAGGCGTGGGTTGAAACTAGTGCCGCCAT
>CAYGFY010000007.1:0-104468 GCA_964349365.1 uncultured Bacteroidales bacterium
CAAGGATGGCAATTAATACATATTTTTATTAGAATAAAGCCGAAATTATCAATTGTGAGTAAATTTTTTCCCATCTTCTTTAGAATCTTTTTTTAAGTTTGCAAGGTCGTTTTGAATTTAGGCTTTCGACCAACCTCATAAAGCAACTTAATGGAATCGGAAAAGAAGGTTTATTCACTGGCCGATTTGGCGCGAAGCCTTCGCTCGGTGATTGAGCGCAATTACTCTTCTTCTTACTGGATAAAAGCTGAGATATCCAAGTTAAACCATTATCCTCGCAGCGGTCATTGCTATCCTGATTTGGTTGAGAAAGTGGGCAACCAAGTGGTTGCACAAATGCGAAGCACCATTTGGGCCAGCGACTACAAGTACATAAACCATAGGTTCATGGAAACCACCGGACAGCCTATATCCGAGGGGATGTTCATCCTTTTCCAGGCTACTGTTGGGTACCATCCTGTGCATGGGTTTTCATTGCAAATAAGCGATATAGAGCCAGCATTTACGCTGGGGCAAATGGCAATGGAAAAGCAAAAAACCATTGATAGGCTTCGCAAGGAAGAAATATTTGACAAAAACAAGACTCGTGTAATGCCAGTGCTGCCACGCAAGATTGCAGTCATTTCGGTCGAAACATCAAAGGGTTATCACGATTTCTTGAAGATTCTTGCTGGTTACGAAAACAGGTTCAAGGTTTGGCATCATCTGTTTCCATCGTTGCTTCAGGGCGACAAAGCAGTTGAGAACCTAACTTCCCAGTTGCGGGTAATCCGAAAAAACGCCCATCTTTTCAATATGGTGGCCATTATCAGAGGAGGTGGGGGCGATATTGGACTTGCCTGTTACGACAATTACGTTCTTTGCCGCGAAATTGCAACATTTCCCATACCAGTGCTGACCGGCATTGGACATGCAACCAACGAAACCATTGCCGAAATGGTGGCCTGGCAAAATATGGCTACACCCACCGATTTGGCTTACTTCGTGGTGAATAAATTTGTGGATTTTGAAAGTCGATTGAAAAACTCTAAAGACTTACTAGAATTTCTATCAGCCAAAACCATCGAGGTTCAAGTAAAGAGACTCCTATCGGCCGCTCAAACAATAAAATCCTTTTCATTGAGGTCCATAAATCATTCAACATCATTATTGAAATTACTCGGCCAGAAATTGAAGTCACAAGCAATTTACTTCATCGAAAAGGAGCGAAAATCACTGTCATTCAGGCAAGGAAGCATCCATTACTTGAATCCGGAGAACATTTTGAAAAGGGGCTATTCAATCACTTTTCTAAACGGAAAGAGTTTGAGAAATTTCAATGAAGTCAAGGATGGGGACGTGGTCAAAACCCGGTTGTATGAGGGAGAATTTGAAAGCATCGTAAACAAAGAATCAGGATAATATGAGCACAGAAATTAAATATTCAGAGGCAATTCAAGAGCTTGAATCAATTGTAAAGGAAATTGAAAACGAAGAAATAACCATTGACCAAATATCTGAAAAGGTAAAAAGGGCGGCGGAGTTGATTTCAACATGCAAGAAAGCCCTTAACGTTACAGAATATGAGGTTAAGGGTATCCTTGACGAACTTGAAAACGACTAGTTTTGGTTCAATTCAGTGGTTGAATAGCCTGCTGTTGGCATTACTATCATCGGTGTTAGTCCAGCCACCTTGATGCATCGGTGCAACCACAAATACAAAACCCTTGACAAGGTGTTTTTTGCCTTGCGCCCCTTTTAGCGCACTAGTTTCAATGCACTCAATTGGGAAACGCACTTTTTTGGAAACCCTAAAGCCAGTGCCACGTTGCAAGAAACGATTACCTGCTAACCAAGAATCACGGCAGGGTTGGTGGTTGATATTTGCTGCTCCATAATTGACGGCACGGGCTACGAGCCTCCTTCCGGAGCTCCTGTTACCCAACCCATACCAGCACCGGCAACCATTGGGTATCGAAGCTTGGGCTGACACCCGGGGGCAAGTGGGTGCCCGCCGGTATCTCAAAAAACAAGCAAGGTAAAAACCAAACAACTAATCACCAAGGTACATATCAGACACATGGTGAGGTTAAACCAAAACAAATACCTGCATGTCAACCCTACCCAAAACCCTCGAAATACACCTGCGAAACCTCACACTTAACATCAATCGAACCAACCCCTGCAACACCATGTTGACTCAACCAAAGCCAAACACTTTCAATGCAACTTTCTATTAAAAAAAACCACTAATGATATCCTTCGATTTTGTGTATTGGCAGCATGCGTTAAAGCAAAAAATGTCGGGGCGATTTAAGTTGGCCCGACATTTTAGTTTTTACGAAGGATTGACCCATGGTCAAGTCTTCACCGTTTTATATTTTCTTAATCCGCCATCAATAACACCCTGCTAATTTGCCAGGTTGCTGCACCGGCAGTGGTGCTGAGGTATCTAAATGCAATGCTGATTGTTTGACCATCGTATGCCGAAAGGTTTATTTCTGGAAGGTCAACAAATACCCAATTGCTTCCGGGTGGTCTCCCGGTGAAGGTCAGGGTTGTCCAAGTACCATTTTCTGTAGGGTTGCCGCCCGTATAGTTATTAGAAATCAAAACCTGAAGGTGGTTGTAATTTGTCAAGAAGTTAATGGCCTCTCTTAGCCTGAGTTTTACATTAACCTTGCCAGCAAGGTTAATTGCTGGTGATACCAGCCAATCTTCGTTGGCAAGTGCACTACCCGAAAAACCACTCATTGATGCACAACCGCCATCGAAGGTTGCGTGCCTCCATTCTTGTAGGCCAAGTATGTTGAACGCGGTGAAGTTGCCCAAACTGCTAGCAAAGGCCTGTTCGAAGAAAGTAACTTGAGGTATTATACCTGCTCCATCCATCCAGTAGCCTGATGTTTCTCTCATTCCAGGCGCACCGAAATATGTTGACAGGTTACCTCTTACCCTAACTTCCTTACCCTTGTTTGCCGGGTTATTTACCAGGTTCAAAACATTTCTGATATCACCTGCCATTAGTTGAACTATAAGGCACTTATTTATGTTTGTTTCATTGGCCTTGTCGGCAATAATCAGGTTTGAATTGGTTCGCCACGAGGGGCCAGAAAAATTTGCCACGAAGGGGTTTACATCAGTTTCCATAACCCCGACAATGTGCCCTTTTACCCAAACATTGTTTCCGGTATTTGAAGTTATTGCGCGGGCTACGTTAAAAGGATCGGCAAAAGAACCGGTTCCCAGCGGGGTTCCTTCAGGGGTACACCGAGGACCGACCATGTTTACCTCCTCAAGGTTTCTAAGGAGTAATTGCCAGGTGGTGCCAAAAACTGAAACTATGGCTGCTAAGCTTCCGTTTCCTTGGGCCACGGTGGTTCCGGCGAAATTGGCAAAACCGCTGGTTCTTACTATTATTCTATCGCCGTTGCAGTCGGTTATTTCCCTGTTTTGGGTCGTTTGGTTTACCGGGTCGGCATAGGTTCTGGTTAATTCGGCAGGAAGGAACTGCACCCCTTCAAGCTTTATCAATTGTCCCTGCATGTTTCCTTGTCTGATTTGGGCAATGGTTGTCAGAACGGGTTCGGGCGATTTTCCTCGAGATTGCCTTACAACATTTTTTCCAAAAATCAAATCGGCAATTTGCAGCATGTTATTGAATGCATTAAGGGTTGCACCTTTTAAGGATACCCTCACCGAGTCACCTTCCAAAAAACCAATCCCATTGTCAACTCTAATATTTATTGCACCGGTGTGGTCTTGAATGTAGTGGCTGCGATAGAAATTGCCCGAACGCTCGTCAGTGGTAATAACGCCAAAGAAATGCTCGTCTCCGGTGAATACAATGGCAGAACTTTGGTAAAGCTGCCTCAGTTGGGCAATGGTTAATCGCTTTTCACTGTCAAGGATATTGGCAACAGGGCTATCCAATTCCTTTGCACAGCTGGCAAGTAAAACCACCGATAGTGCTGCAATTATTTTTGCGGATCTTATAAATGATTTCATTTCGATTAGTTTTAAGGATTGGTTATATCTTGAAGAAACCTTATGGAAATCTGTCGTGTTGTACCGAATATTCCAATTATTCCGGTAATGGTAACTGGAGTTGTCGGAACCTGATTGTTGACAAATGTTGCCCAGCTTGTAGTGCGATGCACCATGGTTCCGGTTCCATCGGTTATGTCAAGGTTGCCGGTGTTGGCTCCGAAGGTTGTAGGTGCGGTACTAAAGCTAACGTTCGAAATTCTTACCAGACGCGATTCGAAATTTGCGAAGTTAGAGTTGATTTGAGCAATTGTGGCCGATAGTGGCTGGGGTAAAACCCCGGCTGACAGGTAAATGCCGTTTCCTATTGGGGGCTCAATTTGCAGTAGTCCCTGGAATGTGGTCATTGGCAGATTGGAGGTTAAAACCCTAATGCGGTCGCCCAGGTCAAAGTTATGGGTTGCCGAAAACCTCACCGTGATTCCCGCACCAGAACCGTCGTCAATAACCAAATTTCGGCTAGTAATATTGCCAGCAACCCTATCAGAAATTACAACACCTTCTATTCTTGTGTTTGCTGCAATGGTTGTGTTTCCACTTACAAATTGATCACGAAGGCTTTTAATTGTCAACAGTTGAAATGCATCGCCTGCAACCGGGCATCGAGGGCCAGTAAGGTTTACTTCCTGAAAGTTTCGCAATACAAGTTGAGTGGTTGTGATAAACGTGGAGGCAATTGCAATTACACTACCCCTTCCGGTGGGTACCTGCCTGTCGGCAAAGTTAGCATAGCCACTGGTTCTAACTATCACGGACTGTCCGGAGCAGTTTTCAAGTATCCGATCTTCCGAAACCAGGTTGGGCTTGTCGGCAAAGGTTTTGCCCAATTCGGCAGATCTGAACTGCACCTCTTCGAGGCGTATTAATTGCGATTGGAATTGTCCCGTGTTTAGTTGGGTAAGTGTAATGGTTTTGGGCTGAATGAATTTTTGCACGGCAATTTTCTCAACGTTAAAATCGCCGTTTACATTGTCTATTTGGTACATTCCCAGGTATCTATTCACGGTGGTTCCCTTAAGGTAAACCCTGATTGAGTCTCCAAGGTAAAGGCCACTGGGAGCTTGCAGCCTTAACTGTATGGCTGAGGTTGCGTCTTGAATGTAAACACTGCGATATATGTTTCCAGACATTTCGTCCATTGTTACCGTGGCATAAACCGAGGCATGGTCGTTGAAAACAACTGGCCCGCTGTTACTGTCGAACAAGGCTCGAAGCTGGGCAATGGTGTAAACCTGTCCTGTTGGCCTATCCCACTTCTTGGGGGCATCGAATTCTTTCTTGCAAGAAACGAAGAAACTAGACAAAATCGCCAGGATAAAAATTGCTGAAAATCTTTTGTTTGATATCATGACATTAACTGTTTTTTAAATTTATATCCGATAGGCTACGTTGAGAAAAAATGTTCGTCCGTACATGTAGAAGTATCTGTTTGCGAACTTGTTGGGGTCATGCGAGTCGAATCTCAAGTTTTCGAAACCTCCGATCCTGAAATCTTTGATGTCGAAAATATTGTTTACACTGATGTTAAGCACGATGTAGTGCCTGCTACTGGTTCTGTAAGAATATCCAGCAAAAATGTCGAAATTAAATCCACTTGGCAACTTTTCCTGTCCGAGAACTTGATTCCATTGTGGGTCGGACGGAACAAGGTTTTCAACAGCCTTTTGGGTTCGCCTGTCAGGGTTAATGTCAACGTAAATGTCGGCAAAGTAGTTGGCGTTTGCACCAATGAACCAAAATCTTGGTGAATTGTACCTTAGGCCAACCGAGCCCGCGGTGTGGGTCATTCCGCCAATTTTGTAATTTTGCAGGAAAACGGTTTCACCATCGGCAATGGTTTCCCTGTCGTTGTCGCGAACAATTGTAACCACAGGCCTTGAATTGTAAATATGCTCACCGGTACCAAATGCAATGTAGGCCGACAAGGTGCTAGAAAGGTTTATATCCGTGCCAAACTCAATACCCATGTGCCTCGTGTCAACACCGGTCATAATGTAGTTTACAAAGGCGCGGTAGCCGTCATGATAATAACTCCTCGACCAGGTTTGGTCCTTGAATTCGGTGTAAAAAGCCGTAATTCTTGACTTGATGTTGGGAGAACGAATTATGTAACTAAAATCTCCAGAATACATTGTTTCGCTTTTCAGGCCATCGATAACTTCGTCTCTAACTCTTGACGAAATATATGCATCCCTGAAAAATGGTGCCCTGGTTTGATACATACCGTTTGCAGTAAGGTAGTGGCGTCCGGTTATTTTCCACGTTAAACCGGCCTTTCCTCCAAAATCGGTAAAGTTGTGCATCTGGCCTTGGCCCAGCGATTCACTACCCGGAAAACGTCCATTTTCCATGTGCCCCGTGCGCCAGAATGTTGTGTGCGATGCCATTGCCCCGACGTAAAAATCCCAGCGTGGTAAAATCCATTCGCCTTGCAAGAAAGCATCATATTTATTGACGTGTCCCGTGAAGTTGTACCCAAATTTATCGCCCTTGGTTACAATTCGGTTGAAAGTACGAAGATCGTTTTGCGACCTTGCGGGATCTTCAAAATCCCTTTCGGCAAACTGGTCAATATCGAGCCAAAAGTCGCCTCCAAGTAAATCATCGATGGTTTTGAATTGGTTGAAGTTGGCCAAGGAAACGTTGAAGCCTCCGGTTATTTTGTTGCGCGGATTAGGCCTGTGATTGAAGGTGCTGCCAAGGACGAAGTGCATTTTGTCATTGCGGCGGTCTTCAACAATGTACTTCGACCTGTTGCCGATAATGGTTTGACTAGTTCCGTTGGCATTATTCACGGCAAACAAATTGCCACTATTTGCATTATACATCCAATCCCAATTGAGCTGGCTTATTGAAGGATCGTTTTTCCACCTTTCCGAAAGAATGGCTTGCCTGCTTGGATCATTCCCGTAGAAACTTGGAAGGCGTCTGTAGTAATCGGGTCTAGGATCGCCTGCATAGAAAGATTCGAAAAGATCGCCAAAGTTTACCTGGCTGTGATACCAATTTAGGGCCGACGAACCACTCCTTCCGTACATAAATGCTCCGCTGGTGTTAATTTCAGTGTTGAATCCTGGCTTCCAGTAATGCGATAGAATTACTGTTTGATTGTGAAATCTGTTTACACGTGCGTTTCGAACCTCTCCGTTTTGCAGCCCCCAGTTTGGGTTGTAAAAATTGTCGCCGACCAAATCGTATGCTTCTTGAACAGACACTCCCGGCCTACCCGAGGTTGAGGGTGCTGCAAATCCCACTATTCCGATGCTGTGCTTGGGATTAATGATTCTCTCACCAGAAATGAAATAACTCCAGGCATCATAAAAAGTTCCCTTAACGTAACCTTCGGCAGCGTATCTTCTCGAGCCGCTCATAACTAAAGCCCACTTACCTTCTTTCAAGCCTGTGCTGTAGGTAAACATTGCACGATGAACGTACGACCTGTTGGAGAGCGAGTAGGTAGTTTGAATGTTGGGTCCAAACCTCGAAGCCCTCATTTCAATGTTTGTGGCACCGCCAAACCCTCCAAATCCATATTGTGAAACACCAAGGTTAATGTGTCCGTCGGTAAACCTGGTTACATTGTTCAGCCCCCCCCAAGTTCCAAAAAAGACCCTTCCCGTTTCTGGGTCGTTCATTGGAACACCATTTATTGTTGTCAAAAAATTTTCCGAATCATAGCCCCTGATTCTGAATCTAGCAGAACCAAAGGTAAATCCAGCCGTATTGATGAAAATATCTCGTGATCCTTGCAGCAAGCTGCTTATATCAAGCGAGGGGGAGGCTCCTTCGGCCTCATCGTCTTTTAGGGTGATTGTGGGCAAGTCGAAAACTTGTTGCGAGGGGGGCAAGGTGTCAGTTCTCGTGCCTGGGCTCTCTTGCGAAAACATTGAAAAGGACAAAAGAAGCACTGGTAATAAAAACAAAATTCGCCTCATTTTGATTGGGGGTTGGTTTTAAAAAAAAAATATTTTTGCCGGATAAAAAAATCTTTATCTTTGGAGCCCCAAAAGTAAGAAAATTAAATTACCCTTTCTCATTTTTAGTCCATATTCCTTAAAAAAAAATGAATATTAGGCTTTTAAATTAAAATTTGCTTGTCATGAAAAAAAAATTTGTTTTGAGTGTTGTTTGCACGATTTTCGTTTTTGCTTGGTCAGCCGGGTTTTCGCAACAAGACAAGGATGCAGGGAGAAAGGGATTGTTGGTTTGTATTGGTTTTTACAACGTGGAGAACCTTTTCGACACAATTAACTCGCCTGAAATTAACGATATAGATTTCACGCCCGGAGGACTTAATAGATGGGATACCCGAAAATATTTGGAAAAGCTTGACAGGTTGGGCGAGGTTATTAGCAAGATGGGCAACAGAACCCCCGATGGCCCCGCAATCCTTGGTCTGTGCGAGATTGAAAACAGGGAGGTGTTGGTTGCCCTTGCCAACAATCATTACATCAGAGATCGAAACTACCAGGTGGTTCACCATACAGGCCCCGACCGCAGGGGCATTGACGTTGCTTTAATGTACAATCCAAAGTACTTCAATTACTTAAGTAGCAAGCCATATGCCACCACTTTTGCCGGCGATCCAAATTTTCGAACACGCGACCAATTGCTGGTAACAGGCGAGCTGCTTGGCGAGCGAATGCATTTCATTGTTTCTCACTGGCCAAGTAGAGTAGGTAGCGAAAGAAGAACCCGCCCGATGCGCATGGCGGCAGCCGAGATTGCCAGGGCAATAGTTGACTCAATCCAGGCAGCCGAGCCTGGGGCAAAGGTTTTTTTGATGGGAGACTACAACGACGACCCAACGAGCAAAAGCATTAGAAGGCACCTTAGGGCGCACGGAAACCTTGAAAGGTTGAGGGATAATGAACTTTTCAACCCGTATGAAAGTCTTTATAGGAAGGGAATTGGCTCCTTGGCATGGAGAGATTCCTGGAACCTTTTTGACATGATCATACTTACCCCCTCTCTGGTCAAACAGGATAGAAGCTCATGGAAGTTTTACAGGGCAAATGTTTTCAATCCTCCATTTTTGAGGCAGCCTACCGGAAGATTTCAGGGTTACCCTTTTAGATCATTTTCAAGTGGTGTTTACCAGGGAGGGTACAGCGACCATTTCCCTGTCTATATCTACCTGGTTAGGGAGTTGTAGGGAAATTTTTCAAGTTTAAATCAAAACTGACAAATCAAATCAATATGACTTCAGCAAAGAGAAAAAAACGCAAGAAGGTGAGATTTAGGCAATTAAGTTTTAAACTGACCGAACAGCAGTACAAAGCATTGAAGATTTATTGCCGCCGAAACAAAATTACCCCGATTAGGTACCTCAAGCGTTTGATAAACCATCAAATTGAGAGATTTAAAAATGATTTGCCGGCAGAGAGTTTCGTTACGCCAAACCAATTGGAACTTTTCCCCGAATAGAGCACCTTTATTTTTTTTCGGGCTTTGAGTTTATTACCTGAAATCAACCACCGTTGCCCCTGCCCCTCCCCGGTCGGGGTGCTCGTCCCTAAACCTGTGTACCTCGGGCAAAGTTTTCAGCCAATTTCTTGTTGCTTCCCTCAATATTCCATTACCCTTTCCATGCATTATTTTAACCTGTTTGGCCCCAAGAAGCAGTGCATCGTCAATGTAAACCCTCAATGTGGAAAGTGCTTCATCGGCTCGCATTCCGATAATTTCGACCAGTGGGTTAAAATTAGAAGCCTTCTCGTTGATGTCAAATTGAGCCTTTACTCTCACTTTTCCCTTTTGATCGTTGGCAATGCTTTTCTTCACCCTTTCAATCGAAGAGAGTTTTGCCTTCATTTTCATGTTGCCAAACATCAAAACAGCCTCCTTTTCGTTAACTTCCAAAATCTCACCAATGTTTTGCTGACCTTTTATCCGAACCGTGTCTCCCGGATTCAATGGGCCAGTATTAACGTCTGGAAGGAATACTGCCTCCTTTTTGTTTTGGGGTTTTACCCTTGATATGGGATTTTTTTCCTCTTGGCTTTTTGCGAAAGCTGCTAGTTCTTCGCGGGCCTGCTTGGTAATATCCCTTTCGGCCTTTGACTCCTTTATCTGCCTTATGGTGTTTTCAATAACTCGGTTCGAATCAGCCAAAAGTCTCTTTGCCTCGGCCCTGGCTAGTTGTATTATTTCGGCCTTTCGATTTTCGAGATCGCTGTTTAGTTTTTCGTACTTGTCAACAATTTCCGAAAGGAAGCTATCGGCTGCCTTAAGTTGTTTTTCCTTGTCGTCGAGTTCGGTTTTTTTTAGATCCAGGTCGTGCAGTTGCCTGTCAAAATCAATATCTTGACTCCCAGCATTTTGTTCGGCACTTTCTAACAAGGTGGAGGGTAGGCCAATTGATTTGGCAATTTCGAATGCAAATGAACTGCCCGGGTTGCCAATTTTCAGGCGGTATAGGGGTCGCATTTTGGCAGTGTCAAAGAGCATTGAACCATTAACCACACCTTCGTACCTTCCAGCCATCAACTTTAGGTTCGCGTAGTGAGTTGTAACAACCCCGTAGCTTTTTTTGTTTGATATTTCTCCCAAAATTGCTTCTGCAATGGCTCCACCAATTCGCGGTTCGGTTCCGGCTCCTAGCTCGTCAACCAAAAAGAGGGTCTTCTCGTTGCAGTTTTCCACGAAAAACTTCATGTTTAGCAGATGCGAGCTGTAGGTGCTCAAATCATTTTCGATGGATTGCTGGTCGCCAATGTCAATGAAAATATTGTCAAAAACTCCAAGCTCGGAATAACTTTCCATCGGAACCAAAAGGCCGCACTGGGTCATGTATTGAAGCAACCCGCAGGTTTTCAAGGCAACGGATTTACCCCCGGCGTTTGGTCCCGAGATTACCAACACCTTAGTTTTTTCGTCAAGTTCCAACGATAAGGGTTCAACCGTCCTGCCTTGCTGCTTGTGCGAAAGGTAAAGCAGGGGGTGTATGGCTTTTACCCATTTGAGTTTGGGCCCGTTTACCAATATTGGTTTTTGAGCAAGCATTTGCAAAGCAACCAAGGCTTTTGCCCTCGTGAAGTCAATGATGCCTAGCTTTTCGTAAGATTCTTCGAGAGTAGGCAGCCAGGGTCTTATTGTATCGGTAAGGGCTTTTAGCACCTTTATTATTTCTCTTCTTTCCTCGAGCTCGAGCTCTATCAACTCGCTGTTTATCTCGAATATCTCTTCTGGCTCCAGGTAAACAGTTTGGCCTGTTGCCGATTGGTCATGAACAAAACCCTTAATTTTGCGCTTGTAGGCTGCATTTATGGGAATTACCTGACGGCCGTTTCTTAGTGCCAACTCCACATCAGAGTTTATCAATCCCTCAGATTTGGCTTGTTGCAAAAGCTTGTTGATCTTGCGGTTACTTTCAATCTCGAGCCTTTTCTTCTTGCTCCTTATTTCGGACAATGTATCCGAGGCACTATCCCTAACATAAGCCTGTTCGTCAATAATCTTGTTTATTCTTTTTGGAAGGTCGGTGTCGGTGTCGAGGTTTGCAAATATTTCGTTAAGGTAAGCAAACTCCACACCACCTGCATTATTTTTTCTGCCAAGGAATTCGATTATCTTTAGAATGGTCTTGTACGATGCCATCACCTCGAGAAATTCATCGGGTTCCAAGAACGTGTCTTGGGGCTTGATACGTCTAAATAACCCGGTCGGGTCAAAATAATTAGATTGCGGAAACGGAAGCCCTCTTAAAAGTATTTGTCTTAATTCATCCGTTTGACTTAAAAGAGTCTCTATGGTATGATAGTCAGTAAGCATTTTCATCTCCTCAACACATTTATTGCCAAGCGAGCAAATGCATTTGTCGGCGAGCATCAACCTTATTCGGTCGAAACCTATTTTAATCTCAAAACTATCGGGATAGAACACTTCTGGATATTTAACTTGCAAAATTACAAATTTGCCGTTTAAGTAGGTAGTCAATAGCCGAAAAAGAAAAAATCTCTTCAATGAAAAAAAAAGTTTAATTTTGTCGCCTGTTTAAAAAACTAAAACTTTCACAATGAAGAAAACTACATTTATCATTGCTTTTGCTGCCCTTATGTGCGGCGAAATTTTTGCAGGTGGTTTGATGACCAACACTAACCAAAGTGCGTCATTTAACCGCAATCCCTCAAGGGGTGCATCTTTAGATTTGGATGCCGTTTATTTCAACCCTGCAGGTCTTGGTTTCCTCACTAATGGGTTTCACCTCTCATTAAACAACCAAACCATTTTTCAAAACAGGGTTATTGAAACAACCGCACCTGGTTTGAATGTTACCCAATTTAACGGCAAAGTTTCTGCTCCAATTTTCCCAAGCGTTTATGCGGTTTACAAGATGGACAACCTTGCCTTTTCTTTTGGTTTCAACCCGATTGGTGGAGGTGGTGGTGCAAAATACGACGAAGGTTTGCCCTCCTTTGAAAGGCAAATTGCGGGGATTGCCCGGGCTTTGACTGCAAACAACATTCCAACAACCCGATATTCTCACGATGTTCAATTTGAAGGAAGCTCCCTCTTCTTGGGTTTTCAGGGTGCCTTAACCTACAAGGTTAGCGAAATGCTGTCGTTGAGTGCGGGAGTTAGATATGTTTCTGCAAAGAATACCTACGTTGGTTACTTGAAAGACATTAAGATAAACCCCAACCAACCTGCTTTCGGTGCTCAATTCAATGGCATCAACATGGTTGCAGCGCCGGTATTTTTCACTGCCGCATCGCAAACCTTGGCTGGTTGGGCCACCGGCGCTACCCAGTATGTTGCTGGTCTTCAACCTATTATTACAGGTGGGGGCGGGTCGGTTCTCTTGGCAAACGGAACCACCGTTGGCCTTACTGCTGCACAGGTTCAACAAATTCAAGGACTGATTCAGGCTGCTGGCCAGAACCCAGCAGGAGTTACAATTGCTCAGGCTCAAGGTATTTTGAATGCGGCAGCTCCTGTTTTTTCGGTAACTTCGGCCGTGATGGCCAATAACGCTGCCATGTCGCAAGATATTGAGGTTGACGCCAAACAGACCGGAAGCGGTTTTGCACCTTTGTTTGGTTTCACCTTTAAGCCATCCGAAGATTTGGTTATTGGATTCAAGTACGAGCACAAAACCCCCCTTACCTTGAAAACTGCAACGGTTGTTGACGGTACAGGAATGTTTCCTAATGGCAAGGAAGTTAGCAACGACATGCCTTCAATGTTCTCACTTGGTGTAGGGTACCAGGTTTCGCCAAAACTAAAACTTAGCGGAACCGGCCATTACTACCTGGATAGGAGTGCCAATTACGGAAAAGAAATTAACAACGTTGCTGTTGCCAACACCGAAGTCATTGACAGGAACTTCTGGGAGGCTGCATTTGGTCTCGAGTATCAACTTAACAGCGAACTGATGATTAGCATGGGTTACTTGCGTACGCAAACAGGCGTAAACGAAAAATATCAAAGCGACTTGAGCCACAGCCTAAATACCAACACGCTTGCCGGTGGTTTCAGGTACAGTTTCTCCAACAAAACCGCTCTAAACTTAGGTGTCATGAACACTTGGTACTCGCCCGACACCAAGGCTTTTACCGGTTTTACCGACACTTACAAAAGGAGTGCCTTCGTATTTGGTTTTGGAGTTGATTTCTCTTTATAGTCGAACCCGACAATTTATTTAGGCTTGCATCTGCTCAACCCAGGTGCAGCCTTTTTTTTGTTTGTCTTTTTGAAAATTGTTTAAGCTTTTTACAGCCACAAAAGTATGACCGGGCAATAACAAAACAACACAAGATTATGATAAAACAAGTTGAACTGAAACTGCCCGCTTTTTCAAGGGGGTTTCACCTTATTACTCGTTATGTCAATGATGCCTTGCCGCAAATGCCCGAAGCCGGGTTGCTTAACATTTTCATTCATCATACCTCGGCTGGATTATCAATAAACGAAAATGCCGACCCTTCTGTGAGGGTTGACCTCGAAAACAGTTTCAATAGAATTGCACCAGAAGGTTTATCGTCTTACACGCACACCATGGAAGGGCTCGATGATATGCCCGCCCACGTAAAATCTGCACTCGTCGGGGTTTCTGTTTCAATACCCATAAGCAACGGAAAACTGAAGCTTGGAACTTGGCAAGGAATATATCTTTGCGAATTTCGAAATCATGGTGGACCTCGAAAGCTAACTCTTACGCTTTATCAATAAAAAAAAGCTCCAAAACACGGGAGCCTTTTTTTGGTACCATTTTAAGTGCCAGTTTATCCGTTCATTGAAAGTAAGAACTCCTCGTTGCTTCGTGTGTGCCTTATCCTTTCGAGTAAGAATTCCATTGCCTCAACAGGCGTCATATCGTTGATAAACTTGCGCAGCACCCAAATGCGGTTCATAATATCCTTTTCCAGGAGGAGGTCTTCCCGGCGTGTTCCCGATGCAACGATATCAATGGATGGGAAAATTCTTTTGTTTGACAAGCGGCGGTCGAGCTGCAACTCCATGTTGCCAGTGCCCTTGAACTCCTCGAATATTACCTCGTCCATTTTGGATCCGGTGTCAATGAGTGCAGTTGCAATAATTGAAAGCGACCCTCCATTTTCAATGTTACGAGCCGCCCCGAAAAACCTTTTCGGTTTGTGAAGGGCATTGGCATCGACACCGCCCGACAGCACCTTGCCCGAAGCGGGAGCCACCGTGTTGAAAGCCCGCGCGAGGCGAGTTAAACTGTCGAGCAGTATTACCACGTCGTGGCCACACTCTACCATTCTCTTGGCCTTTTCAAGCACTATGCTTGCAACTTTTACGTGCTTTTCTGCCGGCTCGTCAAAGGTTGAGGAAATAACCTCTGCCTTAACGTTACGCGCCATCTCGGTAACTTCTTCGGGCCGCTCGTCAACCAAGAGCACGATCAAGTAAACTTCAGGATGATTGGCTGCTATGGCATTGGCAACATCTTGAAGCAAGATTGTTTTACCGGTTTTGGGTTGCGCCACAATAAGCCCCCTTTGACCTTTACCAATTGGAGAGAACATGTCGATAATGCGACAGGACATGTTTTCGCCCTGGTGCCCGGTAAGCCTGAACTTCTCGTCAGGAAACAAAGGGGTTAGAAAATCGAAGGGAACGCGGTCGCGCACCTCGGCAGGGTGTTTGCCGTTGATTTTATCAACTTTCACAAGCGGGAAATATTTCTCGCTTTCTTTCGGGGGTCTAATGCCTCCCAAAACAGTGTCGCCTGTTTTTAGGCCAAAGAGTTTTATCTGACTTTGCGACACGTAAATATCGTCGGGTGAGTTGAGGTAGTTGTAATCTGATGATCTAAGAAAACCGTAGCCATCGGTCATGATTTCCAAAACTCCCTCCGACTGTATTATCCCGTCAAACTCGTACACTTGCTCACCCACACGCCTGTCAAAACCTTTTTGCCTTAACTGCTCTTTTCCCATTTCCTTTTCGAGCATGGAATCGACAGGCACTTCACCTATCGACTGGGGCTCGGGTATTTGAATCTCTTGCGGTGCAGTAGGTGTGGGGTCTTCAATAGTTTGTTGAATCTCAAGTTTTTCGTCTAGCACTGGATCATCAACATCGAGAAGTACCTTGGTGTTAATTTCGGTATCGACCCGTGGACGCCCGGCCTTCTTATTTGAGAAGGGCACTGGCTTGTTAAATTTTCCTTTTTGAAATTCGTTTTTTGAAGCGGCATCTGGTTGGCCTTGTTGAGCAGGTTTCCGCTGTTCTTGCTGCTCTTCATTGGCCTGCTTCGTATAACCTACCTTGGGCTGGTTGCCCTTTTGAAACTGTTGCACTTGGTGACTCTGCTGCAGAGGTTTTGCAGTTTCGGGAGCCCGAGCAGGTTCTGTTTTAAATTCTTGCTTAGGTTGCGCCTTCGGATCGCGGTGCTGACTGTGGATTCTCTTTCGCGGCCCAGTACGGTGCTTCCTTTCGCTCTCCAAAATGTCTTTGGAAGGGTTCATGGCTTGGGCGTCAAGAATCATGTAAATAAGTTCCTGCTTCTTGAAAGATTCGACCCTTTTAATTCTCAAAGATTTGGCAATTTCCCTCAATTCGGGAAGTAATTGCTGGTCTAGTGATGCTTTATCGTGCATGTTGTTCGAATATTTTAATTGTCTTTTTCGGTATTTGAGATGAATTGTGCTGGATTGTTGGTAAATCAGTGCAATTCAGGTTTTTGGTAAATAATCTTGCGATAATACAGTTTAGAAACTGTGAAAATTAGAAGATTTTGTATGCAATTAAATAAGAATGAAAGTTGAATTTTTTGCCTCTTGATTCAAGACCACCTGAATAGATAAACGGGGAATTCCGATCAGCAAGAAAAAGTCGGGGTGGCAGGATTCGAACCTGCGACCTCCTGCTCCCAAAGCAGGCGCGCTGACCGGACTACGCTACACCCCGATTTCATAATAATAAAGAACTCTTTGTGGTTTATGACTACCAATAAAAGGCATGAATAATATCCACTTAAAAACTCTGGTTGGCGGAGAGAGGGGGATTCGAACCCCCGGTACCCTTACGAGTACGACAGTTTAGCAAACTGTTGGTTTCAGCCACTCACCCATCTCTCCGTAACCGAAAAGGAAACTATGCTGGCAAGCAGAATCGGTCAAAGATCTGATTGTCATGATAATAGTCTTTCCAATATAAAAAAGAGCTTCCTTTTTGAGGCTGCAAAGATAGTCAAAAGTTTGTTTGCACAAAATGTTTAAAGTTTTTTTTCTTGCGCGGTGGTGATAAAACGAGCAATTATCACTGGATTTCTATTTCGCGGCTTGTTTCAATGGGTTCAAGGGTTTGGATAGGTCAAACTCTGCCTTGAAAAGTAATTTGCCGTGGCCGAAAAGGCTATATGAAAGTAATGTTGAGTTTTCGGTGAGTTCAAGCTGCCACTCTGCGTTGCAAGCGTTGGGCAGCATTTGGCAGGTGTATTCGTCGGCCGGAAAGATTTGTTTTTTTCTCGAGCCCAATTCAATTGCGTATCCACCGTAAAGTGTTACTTCTTCAGGGGTTCCATCGCAGTTGCGGTGGTCGTGCCTAAACCTTAACCGGCCGTCTTCGTCCAAAAGCAACCAGGTTCGAGATTCATCTCCACCAAGCAAGAAAGCAATTGCCATTTTACCATCATTACACTCCCTAAAACGTATGACCATTGCCTTGTTTGCCCAACTTTCACGCCCTGGCGAAATGTAGGTTTGCCGTCCACGAAAGCCTTGGCCGCAAAAAGAAGACAGGAAGTTTACAAAGGCCTGCTGTTCGGAGTTTTCGAGCGAAAAAAGCCGAGGTTCCCCTTGTTCGGCATTTTTACAGCCGTTAAAAAAAAATATTGTCGAAATAGTAAAAAACAAAATTCCCAACTTCATTTATCTCTTGGTATTAGAATTATTTAGCGCAATTTTGGCATGAACAAAGAAAAAAAGACTGATGTAATTTTCCCAAGTCATTTTCATAGTTTCAAGAACCCAACCACCTATAAAGCCTTTTAGGCATTATCTGTTCGTCTATTTCCGCATCCAATACAATTTCTCCGATAAACCTCGCCTTAGCTTGATACAACAAGTAATATTAGTCAACAACCACGAGTGGCTCATTAACTATTTCATCGGGGTATTCTGCATGGAAGAGAACGCGCAAAGCTGAGGTATAGTCTTCTTTTAACAAATAAATTTGAACGCCAAGAACACCAACCTCGTTCTTAAAGCCTTGGTTTAAGCATGAGGGTTTGCAGAGAAATACAACCGAAATAAGGACTCAATCTAACTTGAACCACCACCCTGCCTCGAATGCAAGTAGCGGCAACAATGCCATGATGAAAGAGATTATGGTATTTTTCACTTTAGTTTTTTGATTTTAAATTATTAGCAGTGAGATGGATAGAGCAAAACTGACCTGGTCAACCTCTGGGTTGACGAAATTAATTAGAATTCAATTACTTGCATGAAAGGTAATACCGATTGAGCAATCAAGGGTTTTTGAAGTTGTCTGTAAACAGCGTATTTCTTCGAAATTCTTCAAAAATATGGCAACCTTTCCATTTACAAATTCCGATAACTTGATTGCGATAATAGAAGCGAAACAAATTTCGGAACGTTTTTTGTATCCTGAATAAATCAAATCGGTCATTTTGTTTCGAAATTCAAGCAAATCTTTGAATGATTTTAGCTTTCCAAAATAAAAACCAACAGGTTACGTTTAACAAAAAAAATTTGTGCATGTGTTTCATTTTTTTCACAACCCAATTAATCAAAACACTATGAAAAAGAGCATTAAATCAGTTCTCGCGATGGCGATTGTAATACTGTTTTCTTCTTTAACCATTCAGGCCCAAAGGGGAGGGAAACCCAACATTTGGTATGGATTGAAGGTTGGAACCGAAATCAACACCAATTCCCTGAGTGATGTCAGCGTAAGCGAAATCAAAAACAACTACCAAGTTGGAGCATTTATCCAATTCGGAAGGAAGATTTTCTTGCAGCCTGAGCTTTACCATGCAAGGTTCGTACCCGAGACCGGAGATGCAATATCAGCATTAAAAGCCCCTGTGTCCTTGGGAATACAACTGCTTGACCTCGGTATCTTGAGCTTAAATGTTAAGGGAGGTGCGGAGTTCTCGAAACAACTAACGTCAGAAAGCGAAATTAACTTTTTGTGGCAAGGCGGGGTTGGGGTAAACGTACTTGGGTTTCTTACGGCAGATGTCAGGTATTTGATACCAAGGGGCGAAAATGCCATTGAACAATTCAGCCACCTAATTAGCAACGGCGGAATGGTTAATGTTACCGTTGGATTTCGTTTCAGGTAAACTAAATTGTTTTCGATTTTTTTTAACCCGGTCCAGGCCGGGTTATTTACTTGCAGATTTTGAAATCTGCACTAACTTTGCCAACAACAATTTCTGAAATAATTATTCATGACAATCGAAAAAACCCCTTTTGATGGTTTGGTTATAATTAGGCCTTGTGTCTTTTCTGATGGCCGAGGGTCTTTTTTCGAGTCATGGAACGAAGAACTTTTCAAGAAAAATGGTCTGGATGTAGAATTTGTGCAAGACAACCAGAGCATTTCCTGCCAGGGTGTAATAAGAGGATTGCATTTTCAGGTTGCCCCAATGGATCAGGGAAAACTGGTTAGGGTGGCAATGGGCTCTGTTTTGGATGTTGCGGTTGACTTGAGATGGAATCAGCCAACATTTGGCCAACATTTCAAAATGGTACTTGACTCGACGGACAATTCAATGCTCTTCATCCCTCCTGGATTTGCCCATGGTTTCAGGTCTTTGAAACACCACACCATATTAATTTACAAGTGCACCAAGGCTTACAGTAAGGCTCATGAAAAGGCCATAAAGTGGAACGATAAAGATCTTGCCATTGACTGGGGTGTAACCGAAGCAATTGTTTCGGAAAAGGACGGATTTGCTCCCTCATTTAATGAATTTTTAAATAACCCTAATTTTTGAAATGAATCAGTTGATAAATCTTATACTTGGTCTGGCACCTGCGTTGATAATTTTTGCCATCGTGTATTTTTTGCTTAAAGAGTTCTTTTTTCAAGAAAGCAAACGAAGAGAACGCTCTTCAACCAACGAAAGTGTTAAAATAACACTACCTTTGAGGCTCCAGGCATACGAAAGAATTGTCCTCTTTCTCGAAAGAATCACTCCCAATCACCTTGTTACCAGGTTGCTGGACAATAATATGACTGCCCGGGAATTTCATAGGCTTTTGGTAAAGACCATAAACGAGGAGTTTAACCACAACATTTCCCAACAACTTTACATAAGTTCTGGGGCGTGGGAGCTGGTGAAATCTGCCAAGGAAAAAACCATAACTCAGGTTAATTCTACATTTGCAGCCTTGGGAGACTATGCCACAGCCTTGGACTTATCGCAAAAAATTCTCGAAACAAACCTTGAAGAAATGGTTACCGCAAAGGCCTTGGCTTACATCAAAGACGAGGTTAGATTACTATATTAACAAAAGAAAAATGGAGATCACGCTTAACAATAGAAAAGAAATTTTAGAAGATTTCGCCACGCTAAGCATTGCCGATTTAATAAAATTGAAGAACTTCACCTTCAAGTTCTTGGCAGTAAGGCTTAATGGAAAGCCAATAAAACCCGACGAATTTGATACAACCCTTGTAAAAGGAGGCGACACCGTAATTGTTATGCACTTGATTAGTGGGGGGTAGCAACGAAAAAGTGAAAAACTGAAAGCCCCGAGTAAAAGCCTTCAAATAGTCGGGTTGAGATTAATCGCCGCTGCTAAACACTGAACTCGTTTGCTTACTGGATTGTTCTGCCACTTCCGCCTGCCGCCCAATGTAAGCTACTATCACTCTAAACTCTTGGCCATTGGCTTTTATCTGCCCCCGGTTATTCATTACCCTACACCAATCACTATTTCACTGCTTCTTTTATCGACAACGAAATACGTTTTCTGGTTTCGTCAACATGAAGCACCTTTACTTGTACCTTTTGGTTTAGTTTTACCACGTCTGATGGGTTTTTAACGAAGGCATTTGCAAGGTGGCTGAGGTGTACAAGTCCGTCTTGGTGCACGCCAATATCAACAAATGCTCCAAAGGCAGTCATGTTTGTTACTATTCCGGGGAGCACCATACCCACGCGGAGGTCGCTAACGCTATTTATGTTCGGGTCAAATTCAAAGACATCGAATTTTTGCCTCGGGTCGCGTCCGGGCCTAGCTAGTTCATTTATTATATCTTGCAGTGTTGGCATCCCTATGGCAGGGGTGATGTAGTTTCTCAGCACCACTTTTTTTTGCAATTCCTTATCCGAAATCAATGTTGCAACGTCAACTCCCAAATCTTTTGCCATACGTGTCACCACCGGGTAACTTTCGGGGTGCACGGCGCTCCTGTCGAGAGGATTGGCTGATTGGTTTACTCTAATGAAGCCTGCTGCTTGTTCAAAAGCTATATCTCCAAATCGCGAAACCTTTTTTATGGCATTTCGAGAAGTAAAAGGTCCGTTTTCTTGCCTGTGCTTAACTATTGCTTTTGCCAGGGCAGGCCCAACGCCCGAAACGTACGAAAGGAGCTCCTTGCTCGCCGTATTTACCTCTACGCCAACTGCGTTCACAGCACTCTCAACAACGTGGTCTAGGCTGTTTTTGAGCAGTTTTTGGTCAACATCGTGTTGGTATTGGCCCACACCGATACTTTTGGGATCAATCTTTACAAGCTCGGCTAGCGGATCGGCCAGCCTGCGGCCAATGCTCACGGCACCCCTAACCGTGACGTCATAATCGGGAAATTCTTCGCGAGCAACAGGTGAGGCAGAATAGACCGATGCCCCGCTCTCGTTAACCGTAACCGCAATTATTGGCCTGTCGAACCTTGTGTTTTGCACCAGCCTTTCAGTTTCGCGTCCGGCGGTGCCGTTTCCAATAGCCACTGCTTCCATTTGATAGGCATTTACCAAGTTTTGGAGCTTTGAGGCGGCTTGCCTTGTTTGGTTTTGAGGTGGATGAGGGTAAATTGTCTCGTTGTGAAGAAGGTTGCCTTGGCTATCGAGACACACTACCTTGCAGCCTGTTTTAAACCCGGGGTCAATGGCAAGTATCCTCTTTTGGCCAAGTGGTGGAGCCATCAATAACTGTCGCAAGTTCTCGGCAAAAACCTTAATTGCTTCCTTGTCGGCAACCCCTTTCAAACCGTTGCGGGTCTCGGTCTCCATTGATGGGAAGAGAAGCCTTTTGTAAGAGTCCTCAACGGCAATTTCAACTTGCATTGAAGTTTTGAAAATCGACTTGACAAACATTCTGTTGAGCAGCTCGATGGCTTTTTCGGTTGGTGGTGCCACGGTAACCTTCAAAAAGCCTTCGTTCTCGCCCCTGAACATTGCCAAAACCCTGTGTGATGGTGCCTTTCCAATTTTCTCGCTCCAATCAAAGTACGACTCGTATTTTTCTCCCTCTGATTCCTTTCCTTTGGCAACCTTGCTGGTAATGGTAGCCTCGCGTTCGAATAGCTGTCTCAGGCGCGCCCTTGCATTGGCATTTTCGTTTATCCATTCGGCAATTATGTCTCGCGCACCAAACAGTGCCTCTTCAACGCTACCAACCCCTTTTTCGTCATCAACAAACTTCAACGCCTTTTCTTCTGGATCAATGTTCATTTGGGCAAACAGTAAGGTTGCCAGTGGCTCGAGTCCCTTGGCAATTGCCAGGGTTGCTCTCGTCTTTCGCTTGGGTTTGTAGGGCAGGTAAAGGTCTTCAAGTTCGGATAACGTTTTTGCAGCAGAAATTGATTTTTCCAACTCGGGAGTTAACTTATCTTGTTCGGCTATTGATTGCCGGATTGCCTCGCGCCGCTTGTCAAGTTCTTCCAGTTGCTTTAGCCTATCCCTGATTTGGCTTACCTGAATTTCATCAAGCGAGCCTGTCATTTCTTTGCGGTACCTTGCTATGAAAGGCACCGTGGCTCCTTCTGTCAGCAAGGCCTTGGTTTTAATTACCTGCCAGGGTTTTATTCCAAGCTCAGTAGAAATTTTACTTATGTACTTTTCGGAAATCATACTTAATTGTTTAAGCCACTAAGCGTGTCAAGCTAATGAGGGGTTCGCAAACAAAAACCTACCCTGTCTCACGGGTACAAATGACCTGCGATGGTGAAGACAAGGGCCGTACTTTGCCAGCGCCTCCAAGTGTTGTCGGGTTGCGTAACCCTTGTTGCTCGCCCAATCGTATGCCGGAAAATCGTGATGCAGTTTCTGCATGTAATCATCTCGGTATGTTTTGGAAAGTATGGATGCCGCTGCAATTGAAAGGTATTTTGAGTCGCCCCCAACGATACATCTGTGCTCTATGTTGCCGAAAGGCAAGAACTTGTTTCCGTCAACAATTATGAAATCAGGAACCAATGACAGCTTATTCAAAGCCCCGTGCATTGCCATAATGCTTGCCTTCAGGATGTTTATCTCGTCAATTTCGTGAGGTTCAACGATTGCCAGGCCAAAAGAAAGGGCGGCTTTTTCAATACCAATTCTTAACCTTTCCCTCAGTTGTTTGCTGGTCTTCTTGGAATCGTTCAGGTTTTCAAGCAGGAAATCAGGAATGACCAAAGGCAAAATGACTGCAGCTGCAAAAACAGGCCCGGCAAGGCATCCCCTGCCGGCTTCATCGCAACCTGCTTCAAGAGTTTGCGAACCATCGTTGTAACTTTTCAGCAAAGGTACGTTGGCCGTTTTTGGCTTGGGCATTCAACAACAGGGTTTTAAACGTATGATAGGGTGTTGATGATTGAGGTAAACAAGATTCTCCCGTCAATATTTCCCAGTTCGGGATCGGATGCCCTTTCGGGGTGGGGCATCATGCCAAAAACATTGCGCCGCTTGTTGCAAATTCCGGCAATGTTAGCGAGGCTTCCGTTGGGGTTCGATTGGGGAGTTACCTCACCTTGTTCGTTGCAATACCTAAACAAAACCATATCATTGTCTTCAATTTCCTTCAGTGTTTCGTCGGGGGCAAAGAACCTACCCTCGCCATGGGCAATAGGTACCTTTAACACCTGGTTTTTGGTGGTTTGAGACGTTATAAGGCTGTTGGTCGTTTCTGTTCTTATAAAAGAGTTGCGGCAAATGAATTGATGATTTGTGTTGTGCAATAAGGTTCCGGGCAAAAGGTGCGCCTCGCACAGTATCTGAAACCCGTTGCAAATACCAAGCAGGAAACCACCTTTGTTGGCGTAATTGATTACCTCTTCCATAATGGGCGAAAACCTTGCTATGGCCCCGCTTCTTAGGTAGTCGCCGTAAGAAAACCCGCCTGGCAACACAATGAAATCGCAGCCTAGCAATTCTCTATCCTTGTGCCAAAGTGCTACCACTTTCTGACCCAAAAGCTTCTTTAAAACGTAAATCATATCATGGTCGCAGTTGGACCCCGGAAAAACAACAACTCCAAATTTCATATTGTTATTTTTGGGGCAAAGATAAAAAATAAATTGCGAACAGGATGGATCGGTTTATGGGTCAAGCATTGAAGTGGTTTAATTTAAAAGCTTAAGAAGTTGATGAATTGACGGGAGTTGAAGGTTATGCCCCAAGCCAGCCTAAACACTCCCAATAATCGAAAACTAACAATGGCCGTGACAACCTCACCGAGCTACCTCCAAAAAAAACCTCAATGTAAAAGCTTGCCAATCAAAGCGTCAATGTTTGTCAACGCTTAAAAACAGTGTTTTTAAATTTGGCATAAACCTTCAATGTTTAGAGCCGCTAATTGGAATCTATTCAATGCAGCAAGCCAAATTTGAAATCAATAAATGCCCAATGAAATAACCACGATAATTACAATGCCAAAATTGACCAAAAAAACCTCAAAGCAATTTTTCCAAAACAATTAATCCCAACAGGATTGCCATTGCTAGCTCGGCTACCCATTTTTTGCGTTGATCAACCAGCCAAACCGTCAAGGCCAAAGACGTTGGCACAAATAGAAGGCAATAAGACAAGATCCATTGTTTGTAAGAAAACACAAATACCACAGCAAGAAAGACAAAGAAAATTCCAATATTTCCAATACCTGAGCGCAACGAGGCGGTGGTTGCCGAAGTTTGAGCCATGGAAAGGTGCACTATAGAAATAAGAAACAACAGTGCAGTGTAGGCAATTAAAAAAATTGTTTGAGGTTCTGAAGGCAGCATTACGAGACCAAAATTGTTGAAGTTTTCCAAAAATGCAGTTATCCTGTCGCCGAGGTTTCCAAAATGAAAATGGTAGTTTGCCCCGATGAATATTGGGGTGGCAAAGCCAATTAGGTATGCGAATAAACCCTTGATCTTGACAATCGAAAAAACATCCATCAAGAAAAAAACGGCAAAGAACAGGCTGTATGCCGGGAAAAAACACAGACCTGCCAATGAGATGAAAAGGCCAAGGTTAAAAACCCTTATAATAGCACGCCTACTTGCAGTGTCTATCACCGAAATTGAAATTGACCCTATCAAAAAAAAGTTGGCGAAAATTGCCGGATGCAGGTTGATAACTTGGCTTTGCAGCGACATTAGAATGATGTATATCATTCCGGGCAGCATCTTCTTGTTACGCAACATCTTGCTCTTTTGGCCAATTTGGTTGATCATCAGGGCTTGCGAAACTATAAGGATAAATGCAAGAATTTTGGTGAAGATGGCACTTTTAGGAATAAAATTCATCAGCAAATCGTAAAAAGGGCTATTGCTTGCTGATTCAAATTCTGCCGAACCTAAAAATAAAAATTCATTCATCCAGAGTAAAAACCCTATAAAAATCATTAAGATGAACGTCGATAGATCATTTTTCTTAAATAGGGAAATTATCATTTTTTTACCCTTAAAGTTCTAATCATGCCAAATCCCTTCCAATATCACTACGATAGTACTTTTTTTCAAAGGAAACAATTTCGGCACTTGCAAACGACTTTTCGAGAGCCTCCTTCAATGAAGGTGCAAATGATGTAATGGCCATAACCCTTCCGCCGTCTGTAACTAGCTTATCTCCAATTTTTGCCATACCGGCGTGAAAAACTATACTGTCTTTAACGTTTTCGATACCTGAAATTTCAATACCTTTTTCAAAGCCGCCAGGGTATCCGCCAGAGGCCACCACAACTGTTGCCGCATGCAAGGTTGAAAGTAAAACATTGGTTGATTCAAGATTTCCCTTTCCTGCTGCCTCAAAAAGGTCAACGAGGTCAGAGTCAATTAGTGGAATAATTGCCTCGGTCTCAGGGTCGCCAAGCCTAACATTGTATTCAATTACGTGGGGGTTGCCTCCAACGTTAATCAGGCCAAAGAAAAGAAAACCCTTGTAATCAATCCCCTCCTTGGCTAAACCATTGACCGTTGGCACAACTATTTGGGATTCGACCTTGCGCATAAACTCAGGATCTGCAAACCAAACCGGCGAGACGGCACCCATACCCCCTGTATTGGGCCCGGTATCGCCCTCTCCAATTCTTTTGTAATCCTTGGCCGATGGCAACAAGCGGTATGATTTCCCGTCGGTTATGGCAAAAACTGAGATTTCAACGCCGGAAAGAAAATCCTCGATTACAACTTTTTTGGAAGAAATGCCAAACCGCTCCCCGAGAAGCATGGAGTTGAGCTCCATATTTGCTTCACCAAGGCTTTGGCATATTACCACTCCTTTGCCTGCCGCCAACCCATTGGCCTTTATAACATAAGGAGGCGCCACGGATGAAAGGTAAACACGAGCATCCTCAATGGTTTCCTTTGTAAAGGATTTATATTTTGCAGTTGGTATTCGGTGCCTTAGCATGAATTCTTTTGCAAATTCCTTGCTTCCTTCGAGCATGGCTCCTGTTTTGCCTGGCCCAATGACAATTACGTTTTTAAGGGGTTCGGTATTCGAAAAATAATCGGTAAAACCCTTTACAAGCGGGTCTTCGGGCCCAACCACAACCAATTCTATGCTGTTTTGGAGCACAAAATTGCCCACGGTTTCGAAATCCAGAACATTGATGTTTACGTTCTCGCCCAACAAGGCGGTGCCACTATTACCCGGAGCAATAAAAAGCTTCTTGCATCTTTGGCTTTGACTGAGTTTCCAAGCAATTGCGTGTTCTCTTCCCCCCGAACCAATTACTAATATTCTCATCAAAATTAAATTTTTGTGGTGGTTGCCAAAATTACAACAATTTGCCCATTTCTATAAGGGCATTTTTTTTTTGCGAGTTTAAGAAGCTGACAGTGGAACTTGGCCGGATGGAATTGAAATCAAAATCGGAAAGTATAAGGTGAAAAAAATCATTAATCGCTAATAGCCAATCTTCCGAAACAATTTCGCGACGAGGTCAATTATCAATCAAAATCAATATTTCACTGCAGAGTTGGCGAGAACGCAGGTTTTAACTCCACTAACTTACAAAACTCTTTCAACCCAAGCCCTCAACTTACAACCGACCCTCAGTTGTTGATTGATAGAAACGGGTGCAAAAAAGTTACCCTGTATGCCCGGAGCGGAAACAAAGACGGGCCACTGAATTTTGAGCCATCCAAAAGCTGATAGGTTGTTTGGCAGCAGTCGCACTTGGCAAAAGGTTGTCCTAATTGGCCGTTTACCACTGCACACTGCTCCCATGGGTGATGCGGGCAAGAGCGATCAAATGCAGTGAATTCATTGAGGCCTACTCGATAGATAATAATTCCTCGATACCCGCCCGAAACACTTACCGAGTTTCCAACTGTATTGAGTGCAGCATAACTGGGATTCTCAATGTTAATTCTTATATCTACCATTACATTGGGCACGGGGTGGAAGTTTTCTTTCCCGCAAGATGAAAAAAACATAATTCCTAGCCAGATGGTCAGTAAGAGAATAATTCCCGGTTTTACCACGTTATTAATCTGTTAATTTTGAGATTCCTTTGATTGTCCTTGTCGGTTGAGATTTATAATTTCATTTATGAATAAACGAAGAATTTAATAGTTTGTTATTATTTAACCTAGCGTATTCTAATTTTTACTATTTTTGTTCGACCATTGCATTAAATGAAAAGTTCGCTTGTAAGGTTGAGACATAGATTCGTTCTTTTGGGGCTACTGTTGGTTTTGGCAGCATCGGGTTGTTCTACCCTCGGTCAGGCTGACAAGGCGGAAAGGAAAGCCGAGAAACTGGCAAATAAAGAAATGCGCCAGGCCCGGAAAGAATACAAGAAAGGTCTCAAAAGGCACAGAAGGAATCAAGACAAACGAACGAAGGTACAAATGACGGAAGGAAAAAAACAAAGCGACAAATGGAACAATTCCAGGAAAAGGTCGCCAAGAAATAAAGTTTGCAATCACGATTAGAATCATGGAAAACATAGCCCCCCTTTTGGTTTTTGTTGCTTTTATCATCCTTTCGCTTTTCAACAAGAAAAAGTCAGGGCAAGGCGTGCCCCAGGGTAATCCAAACACAAACCAGAAGCCCGTTCCGAGGCCTGTTGATATTGAAACCGTTCTCGAAGAGTTTTTCGGGAAAAAAGGAGAGCAACCCCAATACGATGAAGAGGGCGACCTGCTCGAAAGCTTCGATACCGAGCCAGTTATAATGGGTGAGCCAGCCGCATTTGACAAGGAGGGATACAACGAACAGGGTTACGAATTCGGTTCTTACGAAACTGAAACCTTTGACGAAAATGTTTTTCAGGATCACGTGAACAAAACCAGTGTTGGACCCGATTACCAGTTTGGTGGCGATAATTTCACCTTTTCCGGCGATCAACCTTTACAAAAAACCTTGGAAGAAGGTAGGGTTTTGGGTGTTACCGAACAAGGTGAAATTTCGAGCACAATTGAGGAGCTTGAAGAGTTTTCGGTACGCGATGCGGTAATTTACTCGGAAATTATAAATCGAAAATACTAACCTGAGTGTTTCAAGTAAAATAATTATTACCTTTGTGTAAAGAATAAAGTAGGTTGCATCAAAAAATTGGCACCTACATTAGTTCAGGAAAGTTTTTTCAATTAAGTGTTGTTAGTTTTTGCGCTGACAGCAATTTTTTTTTATTTCAACCCGGAAAATCGGAGCTCATTATGGCACTGAAAACCAACACTGTACTTTTGAGAAGCAGCCTCCTAAAATTGGTTGCAGCGGTTGGTTTTTGCCCATGCGGCCTCTTTGGGGGCAAGCATCTAAACCAAAAGGAACCACCCGAAAAAAAACCAATCAATTTTCGCAGCGTTCAAATTCGGTTATAACCCAATAACCGAGCTCACACCAGCAGTTTTTCACCATTTTTTATCAAAACCATTTGTCAGTTGTTGGCTTGGCATTAGCAAATACCCTAAAACTTTAATAATATGAGCGAGATTAAGTATTTCACAAAAGAGGGATTGAAAAAACTTAGGAATGAGCTTGACACCTTAAGGTCGGTTGAGCGGCCGGCAATCTCGCAACAAATAGCTGAAGCGCGCGACAAGGGCGATCTTTCGGAAAATGCCGAGTACGATGCGGCCAAGTATGCACAGGGATTGCTCGAACTAAGAATTTCAAAACTTGAAGAAACCCTTTCAAGCGCCAGGGTAATTGACGAGTCGCAACTTGATGACAGTACAATTTCAATTCTTTCGGTTGTAAAGTTGAAGAATCTAAAAACACAGGGCCTTGTTACTTACACCTTGGTGCCCGAAAACGAAGCCAAGATAAAAGAAGGCAAGATATCTGTCGGTTCGCCTGTTGCAAGGGGCTTGCTCGGAAAGAGAGTTGGGGATTTGGTAAAAATATCGGTGCCAGCAGGTATTCTCGAATTCGAAATAATAGAAATATCAAGATAGAGTATCAGGTAAAACAACCTACAACAATGCCAAGCATCTTTTCAAGAATCGTAAATGGAGAAATACCTTGCTACAAGGTGGCCGAGAGTTCTGATTTCTTGGCATTTCTTGACATCAATCCCATTATTCCAGGGCACACCCTGGTTATTCCCAAGCGAGAGACCGACTACATTTTTGACATTGAGGATAAAGAGTTCAAGGAGCTCTTTTTGTTTGCGAAGGAAGTTGCCAAGGCCCTGGGTCAAAGCATTTCGTGCGAACGTGTGGGTATGGCCGTAATTGGCTTGGAAGTACCCCACGCACACATTCACCTTGTTCCGATAAATGGTGCCCTCGACCTTGATTTCAGTAAACCTAAAATGAAACTGCAACCCGAACAGTTTAAAACTATTGCAGAATCAATAGCTTCGTTTCTACAATAAGCCTACTTCACAACCCTTTTGGGGTTATCCGTCACGAAAGCTTTCCATCCGGTGAAACTTTTATTTCCTGATTCGCCACGTCCGTTTTGAAAATGATGGCAAAGAGCCACCGCTATTGCATCGGTGGCGTCGAAGCCAACTGGCATTTGAGTTATTTTCAAAATATTTTGAAGCATGGCCGCAACCTGTTCTTTGGATGAATTGCCCTTGCCGGTTATTGATTGCTTTACCTTGCGCGGAGAGTATTCGAAAACTGGTATGTCTCTATAAAGCGCTGCAGCAATGGCAACGCCTTGAGCCCTTCCCAATTTAAGCATCGACTGCACGTTCTTTCCAAAAAACTGACTCTCCACGGCCAGTTCGTCGGGTTTGAAGGCCTCTATGTTTCGCAAAACCGTTTCGAAGATTTTCTTTAACTTTAAAGGCTGGTTACCAAGATCGGAAATGTTAAGGACATCCATTGCCAGAACAGATACTTGTTGCCCTTTTATACCAATAACCCCCAAGCCCATGTGGTTTGTACCCGGGTCTATGCCGATTATTACCTTGTCGTGACCCATATTGAGGGTTCGATTATCATTTGTAAGAAGTCATAAATTACCATTCAACTTCCGATCCATCAACTTCTCCCTAAGTCTTCACTCTAACCTCTTGGCTCTTCAATTATTTACTCGTTTATAGCCTGCACTCCTGGCAGTATCTTGCCTTCCATGTACTCGAGCAAAGCCCCACCACCGGTGCTAACGTAACTAACTTCACCGGCAAGGCCTAGTTGGTTGATGGCCGACACGGAGTCGCCACCACCAATAAGTGTAAAGGCTCCTTTTCGGGTTGCAGCAACCAAAGCTTCTACTACTGCTTTGGTTCCGAGTGCAAATTTTTCCATTTCAAACACTCCCATCGGGCCGTTCCACAAAACGGTGTTGGAGTTTTCAATAATTGATGCAAATACCTTGTTGGTTGCAGTACCCGTATCAAGCCCTAGCCAGCCATCAGGAATCTCGTTAGCCTTACACTCAATCACGTTGGCATCGTTTGCGAAAGCATCGGCGGCAAGGGTATCTGTCGGAATGTGCAAGTTAACACCTTTGGCTTTTGCCTTTTCGATTATTTCGAGAGCCTTGTCAAGAAAATCGTCTTCAACCAAGCTGCTTCCAATTTTACCGCCAAGTGCCTTAATGAAGGTAAACATCATACCGCCGCCAATAACAATATCGTCAACCTTGTCGAGCAAGTTCTCGAGTATTTCTATCTTGGTACTAACCTTGGCACCACCAATAACTGCGGTATATGGCCTCTTGATATCTTTCAAAACCTTATCAATGCTTTCAAGTTCATTGGCCATCAGATACCCGAACACCTTGTCGTTGGAAAAGAACTTTGCAATTATTGTTGTTGATGCGTGGGCGCGATGAGCGGTTCCAAAGGCATCGTTAACGTAAACATCGGCCAGCTTGGCAAGCTTGCCAGCAAATTCTTCGTCGCCCTTGGTTTCTTGCTTGTAAAAGCGCAAGTTTTCTAACAAAAGCACTTCGCCGCCCTTGAGTTCCGATGCCAATTTCACGGCAGATTCGCCAATGCAGTCGTCGGCAAACTTAACTTCGAGGCCAAGAAGCTTGCCAAGGTGATTCTTTAGGTGGACCAACGAGAACTTGTGCTCCGGACCTTCCTTGGGGCGTCCAAGATGTGACATGAGAATTACCGAGCCGCCATCGTTTAGGATTTTCTGAATGCTTGGTAAAGCTGCTCTTATGCGAGAATCGTCGGCAACCCGAAAATCGGCGTTTAGCGGGACGTTGAAATCAACCCTCATTATGGCTTTGCGGCCCTTGAAGTTAATGCTGTCAATGGTTTTCATTTTTTTCTTACATGTTATTTAAAAAAATACTTTTACCTGTTGCTATTTTTACTGCAATTTTTGAGAAAATTTGTCGAATTTTGTTTTTTGTTCGTTTAAGGAAAATTGCGTGTAAAATTACAAAATTTAGCCATTCTTTTTTGAAAAAATTAATGAAATGAATCACATTCAAAATACGATTTCATCGAAATTGCCAAACACCGGGACATCGGTTTTTGCAATCATGACACGGTTGGCAAACCAGCACAATGCCCTTAACCTATCGCAGGGATTTCCCGACTTCGCCATTTCTAAGGAATTGATAAACCTGGTTGCAAAACACATGCGCGCCGGGCACAACCAATACGCCCCGATGCCTGGTGTATTGCTACTAAGAGAGCGGATTGCTTTCAAAACAAATCTTTTGTACGGGGCGGTTTACAATCCCGACACGGAGGTTACGGTTACCGCGGGGGCAACACAAGCATTGTTTGGCGCAATAACTGCCTTTGTTCGCGACGGCGATGAGGTTATTGTTTTCGAACCTGCCTACGATAGTTACGTGCCTGCCATAAAATTGGCCGGAGGCACAACGGTTGCCATTAAATTAAAGGCACCCACATATCATATTGACTGGGATGAGGTAAAGAAAATGGTTAGTGCGCGCACAAAGATGATAATTATAAACAGCCCGCACAACCCTACGGGGAGTATCCTGTCGGCCGCTGATTTGAAAACTCTTGAATCCATTACTCGCGACACCGGCATTATAGTGCTAAGCGATGAGGTTTACGAGCATTTGGTTTTTGACGGTAAATCACACGAGAGTGTTTGCAAGTACCCGGGATTGGCCGAAAGGAGCCTTGTAACTTGCTCCTTTGGAAAAACCTTCCACGCAACGGGTTGGAAAACTGGTTACTGCATTGGCCCCGATTACCTAATGAAGGAGTTCAGGAAAGTGCATCAGTTCATGGTATTTTGCACCAACACACCCGTGCAAATGGCCATTTGCGACTTTTTGGAGAATCCGGACAATTACACTGGACTCAATTGGCTTTTTCAATCAAAGCGCGATTTTTTTCTGAAGGCTTTAAAATCTTCGCGGTTCGAGTTTGTTTCGGCAGCGGGAACATATTTTCAACTGCTCGATTACTCAAAGATTTCTGACGAACCGGAAATGGAATTTGCCCAGCGGCTAACTCGCACACACAAAATAGCTTCAGTACCCATAGCCCCGTTTTACAGCCACGGTGTTAACAACAAGAAGTTGCGCTTCTGTTTTGCCAAATCGGAGGAAACCTTGGAAAAAGCCGCAAGCATATTATGCAAAATTTAAAAGTAGCCATAATCCAGTCCTCGCTGCATTGGGAAGACCCCGTGCTAAACCTTGGAATGTTTTCCGAAAAAATAAAAGTCTTAGACCCGGAAACAGACCTTCTCGTTTTGCCCGAAATGTTTACTTCGGGGTTTTCGATGAAACCTTCAATGGTTGCCGATACTAATGTAAATCGAGCACTTGAATGGATGATGGAGGTTGCGGCAAAGCGTAACTTGGTAGTATGTGGAAGCATTGCGGTTGAGGATTCGGGCAGTTACTTCAACCGTTTCTACTGGGTAAGACCCGATGGTTCCAATGAATACTATGATAAAAACAAGCTCTTTTCTTTTGCAGGCGAGCACGATGTTTACACTCCGGGAACCAAACCATTGATAGTTGAGCTAAAGGGATGGCGCATTAAACCCATAATTTGCTACGAGTTGCGATTTCCTGAATTGTGCAGAAACCACTACCAGGAAGGTGTGGGGTTTGATTACGATTGTCTGCTTGTGGTTGCCAACTGGCCGGCTTCTCGGAGCCACGCCTGGCGGGTGTTGTTGATGGGGCGAGCAATCGAAAACCAATCATACGTGGTGGCGGTTAACAGGGTAGGAGTTGATGCTAACGGCAATGAACACTCGGGCGACTCAGCAGTTTTATCACCTTCGGGTGAAAGCCTTTCTGCACTGATGCCAAACCACGAAAGCTCCGAAACGGTTCTCCTGCCTCGCTGCCAAATCGATGATTTTAGAAAACAATTCAGGTTTTGGCAGGACTGGGGGGGGGCTGATGAGTGAAACTGTAAAAATCAAAGACTTACACTTTCAATAATAATTGCAGCACCCCGGCAAATTATCCAATTCTCACAGTCTTTTATAATCCTTCGAGAAGTAATCGTCAATTTCCTTTTTGATTACAGGTGTTAGCAGCACAATTGCGATAAGGTTTGGTATGGTCATGAACGTGATAACCATATCAACGAAGTTCCAGACCAGATCAATGCCCCATATTGCACCAAAGAAAACGAACAATGCATAAACGAAGTAATAGGGCTTAATGGCCTTGTCGCCAAAGAGGTATTGAGCCGCCCTGGTTCCGTAATACGACCAGGCAATTATTGTCGAGAATGCAAAAAGCAGCAACCCTATTGCCACGAAATGCGAGGCAATGTGGCCCAAGTTAATGGCAGAAAGACCGGTTTCGAACGCCAACACGGTCATTCCCACTCCTTGAATTCCAGATTCCCATGCACCTGTCATTATTATCACCATTGCGGTAAGGGTGCAAATAAAAAGAGTATCGATAAACGGTTCGAGGCTGGCCACCATACCCTCGCGAATCGGGTAGGGTGTTTTTGCCGCCGAGTGTGCCATGGCGGCCGACCCTTGTCCGGCCTCGTTGCTAAACAAGCCTCGTCTGACGCCCATTGTAAGGGTAAGAATGAATGCCGACCCGACAAAACCACCAGTGGCAGCAGTACCAGTAAAAGCATCTTCAAAAATCAATCCGAGTGCCGGGAAAAACCGGTCAACGTGAAGAACGAAAATAAGAACTGCTGCGACAAAGTAAAACAATGCCATGAATGGCACCAACTTGGAGGTAACCTCAGCTATCCGCTTGAGCCCGCCCACTACTATTAGCAAAACAAGGCCGGCTATAATTAATCCGGTAATCCAGTGTGGCACAGCGTAACTATTGAAAATAACCTCGGTCATAGAATTGCTTTGAGCCATGTTTCCAGTACCCATTGAGCAAAGCATGGCCGCACCAGCAAAGATTACGGCAAGGGTCTTGGCGTGCTTGCCAAGTTTATCTTTCAGGCCGTATTCCATATAGTACATGGGGCCACCAGAAACGGTTCCATCGGGGTTAAATTTGCGGTATTTCAAGCCCAAAGTACACTCAACAAGCTTGAGCATCATTCCGAAGAAACCGGTAACCCACATCCAAAAAATTGCTCCCGGTCCTCCAAGGTATATGGCAAGCGCAACTCCAACAATGTTTCCGGTGCCCACGGTGGCAGAAAGGGCGGTGGTGAGTGCTTTAAAATGGTTTACATCGCCCGAATCGTCTTTTTTAGAAAACCTTCCGGCCAGAATTTGAAACGAGTGCCAGAACTTGCGCACGTGCAAGAACCTGAACTTGAATGCAAAGAAAACTCCAACCGGAACCAGCATAATCAATATCAAATAACCCCCAACATAATTATTGTAAAGGCTAATCGCCTTGTTAAAAGTTTCCAGAACAGCATCCATGATGATAGATTTTGGGTGAAAATTATGGGCAAAGAAACGCAAAAAGATTCAAAAAACGAGAAAAAAAGTAAACAGTTAGTGCTTGACCTCTAATAAAAATTAATGCTTACAAGCGGCGGCATGGCCAAATTACCAACAAAGTTGAAAATTAAAACGGTAAATCGAAAATCGTTCTTGTTATAGCACTCATGCCGGCAAGCGGCAAATGGCTCGTTTTCAACAAATATGCACCTCAAAAATTAATCAACTAAACAGCTCGAAAATTAGCCAGTCTTCAATTTAAACTTTTCACTTCACCTATGTTAATCCTTTCATGAAAAATGCACCAACTGCCACCGCACCAATTGCCAAGGGTGCAACGTACTTGATAATGAAAACGATTACATTTAGAAGCAGTGGATTGACTTTTGAACCGTGCTGTAGTTCTTCAAAAAATCTTGCCTTGCCAAGTTTCCAGCCAGTGTATATAACAATAAACAATGCCCCGAAGGTAAGGAAAAGGTTTGCAGCGGCGTAGTCCATCAAATCAAAAATAGTCTTTCCAAAAATTGTGAACCCCTTAAGCGGCCCAAAAGACAAGGTGCAAAAGACACCAATTGCAGAAATGGAAATGGTACCTAGCAAGGTTGCTTTTGGCCTGCTCATTTTCTTTTCGTCTTTGAGGTAAGCCACTACAACCTCGAGTAAAGATATCGTGCTGGTAAGTGCTGCCACCGACAGAAGGAAGAAAAAGGCAATTGAGAAGTAGAATCCACCTGGCATTGCTTGAAAAATTTGGGGAAGTGTTATGAATACCAACCCCGGTCCTCCTTGCGGGCTGCCGCCCAAGGCAAAAAGTGCAGGAAAAATCATCACGCCACTAAGAATGGCAATAATCGTATCGGCAGAGGCAATTTGAAAGGCAGTACCCATCAAAGGTGTGTCCTTTCTTATGTATGAACCATAGGTAATCAGAGCACCCATTCCTATACTTAGCGAAAAGGCTGCCTGGCCTAATGCCATTAAGACCGATTGAAGTGTAATCTTTTCAAAATTTGGTTTAAACAAGAATTCCAAACCTGCCGCAGCACCTGGCAAAGTTAGACTCCTTACGCAAATTGCAACAATAAGTATTGCAAGTAAGGGCATAAGAACCTTGGTGTATTTTTCAATGCCCTTGCGCACCCCACCCAGCACTACCAGTGCTGTTAATCCCATGAAAACCATCTGCCAAAGCAAGGGCCTGAAACTACTTTGGGTAAACTCTCCGAAACCCTCTGCAAGTTGTTCGGGGCTTTTTCCGGCAAAACTTCCAGAAATGGCCAGCACCAAGTATTCTAGCGTCCATCCTGCCACGGTGCTGTAAAACGAAAGGATTGCGAAAGCCGCCACAATGCCCATAAAACCAATTATCCACCACGGAGTGCCGGGCGATAATATTCTGAACGAACCCAAGGCATTGCTCCTTGCCTTTCGTCCAATAACGAACTCAGACAGAATTACCGGAATACCGATTGCCAGTACAAAAAGGAGGTAAAAAAGCAAGAACGCCCCACCTCCGTTTTCGCCTGCCACGTAAGGGAAACGCCAAATGTTGCCCAGGCCAATGGCCGAGCCGGCGGCGGCAGCAACAATCCCAAACTTGCCAGAAAAGCCATCGCGGTCATCAGTATCAATCAATGCCATAGTTTTTTTAATTTGATAGGTTATTTCGGGTCAAAAATAGCAAAAAGAATGATTGATTTGGGGAATTGGGGATTGGGTAATTTGAAGATTCGAAAACGTGAAAATTTGATTAAAAAAAACCTGTCAAGTTTCAAAAAACTGACAGGTTAAATACAAAAAGTGGTTATTTTAGGCCCACTTGACAAGTGGCAGGTCTTGGCGGTGAGCAAGATGCTCGTTTTTGGGAAAAACCCTGAAGGCAAAGTTATAACTACCGGCATTCCTGCTTTTTACCCCACAGCGATAGGTAACCAACATTTCTTCCTCGTCAACCTTAACCTGATCCATTTCGTAGACCGTGATTACCTCCTTGCTTTCCTCGGTAAATGATTGCCTTGCAAACACTACTTCGAGGCCAATGTCTTTGGGGTCAATGGCACCAGGATCAAGAACAACCTCGGCGGTAAAAACCTCGCCCAACGCAAGAGAGTTGTCATCAATGCCAATTAGCTTTACTGATTCAACCTCGACCTTTCCCCAGTTGCGAGCAATGTAATCTTTCCAACGTTTCTTTTCAATTGCCTTTTCGTAATTGTTCTCGGAGTAGGTTTTGGCGGTTTTGGTTAGCTTGTTGTAATACTTCTCGAAGTAATCATCTAACATTCTCTTGTTGGTATAGTGAGGGGCAATTTTGACCAAGTTGTTCTTGATCCAGGTTACCCACTGCGATGGAATGCCGTTTTTATCACGATCGTAAAACATCGGCATTATTTCGTTCTCGAGAGTACTGTAAATTGTTTCGGCATCCAGTTCGTTCTGAAATTCTTCGTTTTCGTAGGTTGCCTCTTCTTTAATAGCCCATCCCGCTTGAGGTCTGAAACCTTCGAGCCACCAACCGTCAAGAACACTGAAGTTCATGGCACCGTTAAGTACCGCCTTCATTCCGCTAGTTCCGGAGGCTTCCAAAGGACGTGTTGGAGTGTTCAACCAAATGTCAACACCCCTTGTAAGTTCGGCACCCAACTCCATGTCGTAATCCTCGATGAAGAATAGTTTTCCCTTGAATTCGAGCCTCTTCGAAATCTCAACAATACCCTTGATTAGGTCCTGACCATGCCGGTCGGCAGGGTGGGCCTTCCCTGCATATATGAACTGCACTGGCATTCCGGCCTTGTTTACAATACTGGCAAGCCTTTCAACATCATTAAATAGCAGTTTGGCCCTTTTATAGGTGGCAAAGCGACGCGCAAAACCTATTATCAATGCATTTTCGTCGAGGCCTTCTATTGTTTGATAAATTTTTCGTGGATTTTGCGCCCTGCCCGAAAGATTTGATAGAATTCTATTCTTGAGGTACTTAACAAGGTTGGAGCGATGCTTGTTGCGCAAGTTCCAAATTTGCTCATCATCAATATCATAAATCTTTTTCCAAACTTTTTCATCCGAAACGTTATCAATAAAACTTTCGCCAAAGGTCTTGTTAAAAAGCTGCTGCCATTCCTTTGAAGTCCAAGTACCGTAATGAACGCCATTGGTTACGTGGCCAACGTGCAATTCCTCGGCGTAATACCCGGGGTAAAGTTCTTTGAACATCTCGCGCGAGACGGCCCCGTGCAATTTGCTAACACCGTTTACTTCCTGCGAAAGCTTGGTTGCCAGAATGCTCATGGAAAATTTTTCGTCGGTTTGCGAAGGGTCAATCCTACCCAATGCTATGAATGTTTCCCAAGAAATTCCCAATCGCTCGGCATAATGCGGCATGTATGTTCGCAGCGTATCTTCTGAGAACTTATCGTGACCAGCCGGAACCGGCGTGTGTGTTGTGAACAAGCTGCTAGACCTTACAACTTCAACTGCTTCCCCGAAGGAAATTTTCTCGTCTTGAACAAGTACCCTCAGCCTTTCAAGGCCGGCAAAAGCTGCGTGCCCTTCGTTAAGGTGGTAAATTTCCGGTTTAATGCCTAAGGCATTTAGAAGCCTTATACCGCCAATTCCCAGCAACGACTCTTGCTTGAACCTGTTTTCAATGTCACCTCCGTAAAGTTGGTGTGTTATCGAGCGATCGTAAGATGCATTTTTCTTCAAGTCGGTATCGAAAAGGTAAAGGGGCACTCTGCCCACTTCAATTTTCCAAACCCTTGCGTAAAGGTTTCTTCCCGGAAATGCAATTGTAATTTCCAAATGCTCCCCATCTTTGCCCAAAACAGGCACGGCAGCCATGTGCGAAAAGTCGTGGGAGTGATAAACGGCCAATTGCTCGCCCGAGGGCGAAAGGCTCTGCGAGAAGTATCCATATCGGTAAAGGAGACCTATTCCGGTCATGTCAACATTGTCGTCGCTGGCTTGCTTGAGATAATCTCCAGCCAGCACCCCCAGACCGCCCGAGTAAATCTTTACACAGGTGTGAAGGCCGTATTCCATGCTGAAGTAGGCAATCTTGGGGCTGGTTTTCTTTTGACCCTTTTTCATGTAGGCTTCAAAGTTTGCAACCACCTTTTTGTAATTTGCCATAAACTCCTTGTCATCCAAAACCCTTTCGTAATCTTCAACCGCAAGCAAGTCGAGTAATAAGTTTGGGTTTTTCTGGCTTTTTTGCCAAAGTTCAGGGTTAATGAAAGCAAACATTTCTTCGGCATCGTAATTCCAGGTCCACCAAAGGTTCTTGGCAATTTTGTGAAGGTGCCTCAGTTGGTCAGGTACCTTAACCTCAACAACAAGCTGCTTCCATTTTGGCTTGTCGGCTTTGATGGCAGCCTTGGCAACCGCAATGGGTTGTTTCTTACCCTTGAACTGTTCTGAGCGGCCATTTACCTTTTCGGAAATAATATCAAAAGCCCTGAAATAATTTGTGATTTGGTTTGCCCACAAAGCCTTGACTGCAATTTTGGAAGCCTCGTTTCGGGCATCAAGTTGGTTCTTGTGAACCAGCGAATTGTGATTACTTGATTTGTCAGTTAAAACACCGGCATCCTTACCGGTAAATACCTCAAGCATAAGTTCTGCCATTTGGCTTACATATTCTTGATTGTTGCCATTTGTGCGTTCGATAATACCCACGGCCTTACCAATCTCGGGAAAATTAGTTTTAACCCAGTGGCCAAAACCTGTAAGCGAAGTGGTTATGGTCGGAACCCTAAATGCAAGGCTTTCCATCGGGGTATATCCCCACGGCTCGTAATAACTTGGATATGCCGTTAGGTCAAATCCAATCAATGCGTCGAAGTATGCCAGATTAACAATGCCATCGTTTCCATTAAGGTAGGTTGGAACAAAAACAACTTTTACCTTGTCGGAAAGCGAATTTGACAGTTTGGCAATAGCAATTCTTTCAAGGATTTCATCGGAAGAAGCATCAACCAAGAGGTGGGTAACAAACTCGCTTGAAACTGGATTGGAAAAATCGGGATTTTCTATTCTCTTGGCAACCTCTGGCCTGGCGCCTGTTTGAGGAGCAGGAACGGTAATGAACGCCACAACCGTATTGTTAAGCTTATCGCTGGTGTTTAGCTTGCCGAGAGCATCAATAAAAATGTCAATTCCCTTGTTTTTTACCTCGTAGCGGCCACTAATTCCCACCAAAAAGGAATTTTGGGGTATTTGCTGATTAAGCAAGCCTTCGGCGACCCTAATAAGTTGATTGCGCGCAATTGCCCTCTTTGCGCCAAACTCTGGCCCTTCGGGAACAAAGGTGCTTTCAAAACCATTTGGAGTAATCAGGTCAACCGCCTTGCCAAGAAAAACCTTGCACTCGTTGGCCGTTGGTTGGCTTACGGTTGTAAAGGCATCGGCTTTTTTGGCACCCAAAGCTTCAAGTTCGTGCCTCGGAACTACACCTAAATCGTTGGCAATGCTACCGGGATTAAGGTCTTTGTCGGTAAGGTTCAAAGGCATCCCCTTGTTGGCCATTGCTCGCGCAATGGTGGTTCCGTGGGTTGTAAACAATGTGCCGGCCTGAGGAACCTTCTCCGAAAGGTAAAGAATCCCGGAGGCAGTCATCCAATCATGAAAATGTGCTACGATTCTATCGTATTCCGAAAGGTGAAAATTGTAAAAACTCTCAATAACCTGACCGGCAGCATATCCAAACATTACCGGCTCGGTGAAGTCCCACTGGGCATCAAGAGAGTTCAGTTCAAACTTTTCCCATAAGTCGCCAAAAATTTTGTTTTTCTCGGCAAACAACGGCGTAAAGTCAACCAAAACCACGACCGGCTGCCCGGGCACATTCCAACGCCCTACCCTGAGATAGAGGCCATTCTTGTTGGCTTGCTTGCGCCAAGCCCTGAAAAGGTACTTGTCCTCAATGAATTCGGGGTTGACATGGGTCTCTTTCCAAACATCGGGACCAATGGCAATGTACTTGTCATAAAGCCTATCAACCAACGATTTAGCCTTGGTGCTAGCTACTGTATGGATTCCTCCTATTTTGTTGCAAACCTCCCAACTTACCTCAAATAGATAGTCGGTAGAAATTCTTTTGTCGTTCATATATTGATTTCGTAAAATTCGTACTTTCAAACTCAAAAAGGTTGCAAAGATAAGATTTTTTTCAAGGGGTTTCCCAAAGTTCGAAGTTGAAACAGCCCACCAACCCTGCTGGCCGCTCCAACGTGGGCTAATTGGAACACGAAACCTGAATGTTAAAAGAAATTTTCCTTCATGGAGCGGAGCACACAATTGTTATCCAAAATAGGAGTTTGCAATCATTGCCACCTGCCTTGCAAACAAAATCGAAAATTGCTCGGCGCTAATCGTCAGTCAAAAATCTTCTTGGCTGCCTTGCCCAAATTGAATATTATGTCGGAAGCTATCAACCCTTGTTGTCCTTGTTTCTTTGCAGCAATATCGCCGGCCAGGCCGTGTAAGTAAACGGCTGCCAATGCACCTTGCAGCGGGGTATAGCCCTGGGCAAGCCAACCAAGTATTATACCCGTCAGTGCATCGCCACTGCCGGCCGTTGCCATACCAGGGTTGCCTGTTGGGTTGAAAAATACCTTCCTGTCAGGACAAACCACGGCAGTGTATGCACCCTTCAAAACAATGAAAATGTTGTGCTTCACACACAAATGCTTGGCTGCTTCAAGCCTGTTATGACTATTTGGGTGCTTTCGAGTCAACCTTTCAAACTCCCGCGCGTGGGGTGTTAGAATTGAACCTGCCGGCAATAACGAAAGCCAAGTAGGATTTTCGGCAAGAATGTTAATTGCATCGGCATCTATAACTAATGGCCCGGAAAACTCTTGCAACAATAATTTCATGACGTTGGCAGTTTTAGGATCGGTGCCCACACCGGGACCAATACCAATTGCATTATAGTGCCCTACCCTACCCGGTGAGGTAATTATGTTGTTATCTTCATCGGCATCAACCATTGCTTCGGGAAGTGCCACGTGCATTGCAGTTGCTATTGAGTAAGGTATTCGTGCGGTGAGCAACCCTGCTCCGGCCCGTAGAGCCGCGCTGGCTGCGAGTATTGCGGCCCCACCCTTGCCAGCACTACCAGCAATTAGCAAAGCGTGACCAAAATGACCTTTGTGCATGAAAGGCTTTCGAGGTTGGTAAAAAGCCTTCAAAATACTTGATTCAAGCATGAAATTACTGGTGGATGCTTCTTCAATGGCCTTTGGGTGCAAGCCGATGTCAAGCACTTCACATTGCCCAACGTATTGGTGGTTCTCGGCAAACAAAAATGCCAATTTTGGAAATTGAAAGGTCAAGGTAACGCTGGCATGGATGATTGCCGAGAAATCATTTTGTGAATTGTCATCCGGGTAAAGTCCGCTGGGAATGTCAATCGAAACCACGGAGGCCCCCGAAGAATTTATATGTTGAACCAACCGGGCTGCAACGCCATCCAATGGTCGATTTAGGCCGCTACCAAAAAGGGCATCAATCACCAGGTCAGAGGTTTTGATTTCAGGAAAATTACTTGAATCAAGAATTGATTTGTAATCAAACTTGCGAAGTTTCTGGAGTCTCATTTCATTTTCGGCAAAATCATCAGAAGGTTTTTCTGCGTGCACCAGCTTGTAAACGGAAACCTTAACACCACTTGATGCGAGCATTCGTGCAATGGCAAGGCCGTCGCCTCCGTTGTTGCCCATTCCGCAAAAAACTTTAACGTGCTTGTAATTCTTGGCCAGTTTTTTTATGCGAAGGAAGCATTGTCTTGCAGCCCTTTCCATCAAATCAATAGAGGCAATTGATTCGTTTTCAATGGTGTAAGTGTCAATTTCACGTATCTGACTTGAAGTCAAAATTTTCATAAAACAAAAAGAATTTAATTTTTGTTTATTAGCTTAAATCTTGAGCAAGCAACAATTCCATTCGGTAAAGAGGATTTTTCTTTGTGTTTTTCGTGAGTCCTTGGTTGAATGTGTGGAAAAGTTAAATGCAGGCATGAAATTACAACGAAAATGGCAGTTTACCAATTCAGAAGAGAGCAATTAATTAAAGCAGACCTATCAGAGGTTTGGGACTTTGTTTCTTCGCCCCGTAACTTGAAAATAATTACTCCACCAAGTATGGGATTTGACATCAATTCGAGCCATTTGCCCGAAAAGATGTACCGTGGAATGATAATAAAGTGTCGGGTTAAGCCTTTGGCATGAATACCCCTCACTTGGTTGAGTGAAATTACCCAGGTAGAAGAAGGAAAATTTTTTGTTGACGAACAAAAGTCAGGGCCTTACTCTTTTTGGCATCACCAGCATATTTTGGAGGAGAAGAATAATGGCGTTTTGATGACGGATATAGTGACCTACAAACCCCCATTTGGTTTTATTGGAAACATAGCCAATGCTCTAATTATCAAGAGAAAGCTGAGCGAGATTTTTGATTTTCGAGAAAAAGCCCTCGAGAAGATTTTTGGTTGATATTTATCAAAAAAATAAATTAGCCACGAATGCGCGAATAAAAAACAAAACCTTAATCATAAAAGGTTCTAAATAATTCAAAAAAATCAACGAGGATCAGCGTTCCAATCCTAAATCGTCCCACCATGAGGAAAACATTTTTTTCGCCACAGAGGCACAGGGAACACCGAGGCATGCACAAAATAAAATTTAAGACGAAAGTCGTTCGTCGGTCAATCGTTTCGTTGGTATTAACTTTTCACTCTTAGCTCTTAACTCAATCAGTGTAATATCCTTCTCTTGGCAGCAGGCTGTCAAGATTGGCCAATCCCAACACCGCTATGGCGGTAACAATAGCAGTGTGTTGTTGGTATTCGGGTATGCTCATGTTGTACGTATCGCGCTCGGTGTGCCATATTTCGCGATATTGGAAATCGTAACCCCTTGGGTCGGCGGTTCCGAAAGCGATTGTAGGTACCCCTCGCATGGCAAATGATGTGGCATCGGTTCCTCGTGGTGCGGTAGGTCTTGGTGACGCCCTACGAGTTGTCAGCTCCATCTGGAATTCGGGATTAATCTCGTTTACCTGCGCAATTATCTCTTCGAAATATGGCCTCATGGCATCTGTTACGCTCATACTGCTGGGAACGAGCGGGCCACCATCGCGGTTTATCACGTTGGTTATTCTGTCGAGTTTGTCTTGGTTACGTTCCACCCAGCTTAAAGAACCTAACAGGCCAAACTCTTCGGCAGCCCACAGGCAAACCAAGATTGTGCGCCGAGGCTTGGCACCAGCTTCCATAAGCAAGCGAGCGGCTTCCATAAATGGTGTAACCCCTGCCCCGTTATCAACCCCGCCAGATGCAACGTCAAAAGCATCCAAGTGAGCGCTCAAAATTACGTACTCATCGGGAAATTCAGTGCCGGGAATTATTCCAATTACATTGTGATACTTTACGGGCCCCATGGCAAAGTAGTTTCTAATGTCGAACTCAAGCAAGAAAAACTGACGCTCCCTTGCCATCTGCAGAATAGTTGCATACTGGTGCTCGTTGAGTTTTATGTCTGGCACTACTGGAAGGGTTGCAAAAGTCATGTTATGTACATTCTTCCTATCGTAAAGAGCCACGAGAGGTACTGGTGCCGATTGGATAATTCCCAAAATACCAGCCTCAACCATTTGCCCGTAAAACAATGCCGGCTCTTCAATGTAGGGCAGAAGTTCCTCTTGCACTCCATCTCGGTTCTGCCAATTTCGACGGGATATATCATTATTCTTTAATTGCAATTCGTTGTTCTTGGCAATTATTTCTTCCCTTTTCTTATCGCCGTTTTCGGTGTAATCGATGGGCCAACCATCACTTGTGCCCGAAATTAAAACCCATGCACCGTTTAGCCTACCTTTCATCCTGTCGAATTCGGCTTGCGTTTTTGGCTCAATAACAACGTGTCCGCGCTGAACTCCCTTGGTGCCAGAAGTATAAGAAGGCGTTACAAAATGCAGGTGCATGCCGTTGGTTCCTAGCATCCTGCCGAACCACGGGCCCCTGTTAAAGCCCACCTGAAGTTCCCCGGTTTGGTCAAGATCAACCTCCATACCCCACTTCTCGAACATGTAGGCGCACCAACGAGCAGCGTTTTCGTATGATGCAGAGCCCGTGAGCCTCCCACCGAATCGGTTTGAGAGCACGTCAAGATACTGCATTGTTCTATTGTCGGTTTTGCCAATCCGTATTATTTCTTGAATAACATCTTGCTGCCCAAACAGAAACTGGTGGCACGAAACAAGGATTAAAAAAAGGCCTAAATTCTTCTTTAGCGTCATTTGTGGTATTTTATTTGTATTGTAAAACAGCTACTTGCAATTTCATCTTGATGGCTATGGTGAAAGAAAAAGGTTGTAGCACAAAGATAGTGATTGGTGATCAGTAACTTCAAATTTGTAATTGTTTTTACATATCTCCGGGCTGCTATATCAAACAAAATCCTTCACCACCAGTGCTCCATCTTTAATCGTGATTCTTGCTTCGTAATCAGCGAAAATAAGCACTTGTATCCGTAAAAAAATAATTAATCGTCAATCGCTAATCCTTATTTCCAAAACCTCAACAACAAAACTTCCACAAGCAAAAACGCAAGTGCAAGTATGAGAAAAAGCTTCCAAAACTGCCTGCCAGCAATGGTTTGGACAATTTGGTTTTCGATACCCCTTTCTGAAGGTTTCAGAACCTTAACATTGTCCATTTCAAGGTTTTCGAGAAGTTTTACAAGTTCGTTTTCCGAGTAAAACTCCGGTACCGACTCTCGCCGGTCGTAGTTGAATGCAAGGCTTGCCACTGTTGTGCCTCCCTTAACAAGTTTGTAGTTTCCTGATTGATTCAGGTTGTTGTGAACCACCAATTGTAGGTTGTTTCCCACCAACCTTTGTTCGGGAATTAGCTCAAGGCTTTCCCCCTTGAGCAAAAGAATTTCATCGCGACCCGGGGTTTGCCCGGGTATTACTATGGGGTTTTGGTCGCCAATGGTATGAAACAGCGGCTGAAAGGCTGCACCTTGCAACGCCATATTAGCCAAGGTGGGCACGAACAAAGGATGGCGATGGAAATTGCCGAAACCATCATTGAGCCCCACCGATGACAAAAATACGCTTCCCCGACCAACCCGGTATGACGAAATCAGCGGATTGCCGTTTTGCAGGACCATTAATGGCATTGCCAACGAACGAGGGGTGCGAGCAATTTGGTAGTGCTTCCTGGCTTGAGGCAGGTCGAGGTTATCAGGTATCCTTTCAAAAACCCCTGCATACAAGGGGTGATTTGAATTTAACGTGGAAACAACGAAAGAAGTGGTATCAATTGCTCCCATTAAGTCAACATCCATCAACCCAAGAAAGGAGTTGAAAGAGTTTCTGTTGGCCGACGAACCCGGGAAAATGGCAAGGTTCCCACCCTGCTCGACAAATGATTTCAGCTCGGAGGCAAGGCCTTGCCCGACCTCGTTCAAACCGTTTAGAACAATAAGGTTGTTTTGTGAAAAACGACTGGCATCAACCGAAAACGCCGGCGTTGACGAAAACGAAAACAAGGAATCAAGTCCAAACAAAGCCCGCAAGTAATTGCCTGATTGAGGTCCGTCAACGGATAATACAGGTATGGTTGAAGCCACCTCGAAGCTAAAGAAAAAGGTATCGTCAAAGGTTACCGGGTAATCAACAATTTCAACCCTGCCGTTTTGAAAGCCCGGCTCCAAAAGTTTCCAGGTAAGGGTTTCTTCCACCTCGCCATTGGCCAGAATGTTGAACGATGCAATGGTTCTTTGCTGGCCGTTTACAAACAATCTTAAAGGTTGGTTTTCCAAAGCTTGGTTGCCATAATTCCTTACGAGCACCTTGAGTTCAATGGGCTGGTTTACAAGCCTTATGGGGGTTTCAATCCAAACACTGTCAATGAAAAGATTGCCCGACATTTGGTGTTGAAGTGGCACAAGCATTGACACAATTGCCGAATCGGGCAGTGCATCTTCAACAACCATCATATTCTTCTGGAAGTCAGAAATGTAATAGGCGTTTTTATTGGCAAAAGGAGCAGAAGAAAAATGTTCGTTCTTGCGCTTCATCACCTCGCTTATTGTCCTAACGCTTGGCGACAGGTCAACCTCGTTGAGCATTGCCAAGAACTCGTCGCGGCTAACGAATCGTTGGTGCCTCCCCTCGAAATCGTTGGTAAGCAGCAAGAACCTGTCGGTGCTTCCGTAAATTGACGCTATTTGGCGTGCCGAAGCCACCGCTTCGTCAATAAGCCTGCCGCGCTGCGAAACACCCTCCATACTAAAACTGTTATCAACGAAAACAGCAATCGAGTTGCCCTCGAGGCTTACCACCGAATCACCTGAAGGGATAACCGGCCTGGCAAAAGCCATCACCAGAAAAGCAATGGCAAGAATGCGGGCAGCAAGCACCAGCAAGTGTTTCAGACGCGATTGTTTTTTCGACTGGTGGCTCAATTGCTGCAGCAACGACACATCTGAAAAGTAAATCTTCTTGAAACGCCTGAAATGAAAAAGGTGAATTATGATTGGTATTGAAATGGCCAAGAGGCCAAACAAAACGCCGGGATAAACAAATTGCATCGGTATTAGTTGTATTCTTTGCCCACTTTCGTGGAAAACGAAAATCTGTGGCAAATTTATCCAAAAAATCTCAATTCGAGCCTTGAAAAGGATTCTTTTGAAACTATCTTTGTAAACAAAACCCACCAATGACACCTGCCGAATTTGAACACCTGAAAAGCACCGAGGCCGCCCTGATGCTATACTTTTACAACGATACTTGCGGTGTTTGCAATGTTTTGTGGCCCAAGGTAAGTCAAGTTTTCGAAGAAGAGTTTCCCCAAAAAAAAGTTGTGAAGGTCTTTGCCCCCGACAGCCGCGAACTTGCCGTCCAGCTGTAAGTGCTAAGCATACCGGAAAATATCATTTACTTCGATGGAAGGGAATATTTCAGGGCAAACGGGATGATTAGCGTTGCCGAGCTGCATTCCAAAACAACCAGACCGTATGAAATGATGTTTGGGGAGTAGATGATTCGCTGATTTGAGGTTGTGATGATTTGAGAATGTGGTAATTGGCAAAGGGCATGGAGCATGGGGTATGGAGACAGGGCATAAAGCAGGGCAGGGGTTTACCTGTTTTGTCATTGCGGGCTTGACCCGCAATCCCTTACATTTTTTTGATGAACTTGCAAAACCTGAATTATTCATAAACTTTGTGAAGTCCTTTGTGGAACTTTGTGCTACAAGAAAATAGGAGCGCAAAGTAACACCAAGTAAATCAATCCTTTAATGTGTTTTATGAACTATCAAGGTTAATACATGTTTTGTAACCTTTTTCTCAGAGTTTTTCCGATAAAAAATGGCCTCGATTCATTAAACCAAAGTTATTTGCCCAATTTTTACGAAAAGGTTTTAATTTTGTCCTGAATCACAAATAGCTACTTTAATGTCATCGTCGAAAAAACGGAACTTGGGCAACATGGTGTACTCCACCAACCCCGATTTTGATTACGAAAGCCCGGTTGAAGAGGTTGAAACCCTTGCTCCAGCGCAGCAGGACTTAAAAGCACAGATTAGCAAGAAATGCAGGGCCGGCAAAACTGCAACGGTAATTTTCGGTTTCCGCGGAAGCGAGAAGGATCTTGAAAACCTTGCCAAGACACTAAAGGTTAAATGCGGGATTGGTGGAAGCGTAAAGGATGGAGAGATCCTTTTGCAAGGCGATGTTAGGCAAAAGTCGGTGGAGGTATTGAAAAGCTTAGGCTACAAGGCACGGGCTATTTAAATGGTAACCATTAATTAGTGATTGGTGGGGGCAATTAAAAATTACAAACTTGACCAAGCGACCTCACTCCTAAAAGGAGTAATCACGCATGAAAATTGAGGTTAACTATTAGGCAAGCAGTAGGCAGTGATTAGCGAAAATCTGCAATAAAATTTAAATCGTTAATCGTCAATCTATAATCAAACCCGTTTTTTTACCACAAATGACACCAAGCGAGGCCACACGAAATTGCACCAATGAATTAGTAAGAAGTGGACAATGAAAAGTTGAAAGTCAAAAGATAAAAAGACCGGTAAATGACGGCAAATCCAGATGATTACAAATAACCCTAAACTCCTAACCCTCTCAACACCTAAACTTAATAATCCATGAACTTATCAACCAAACAACCCGTAAACTCCTCAACAAATGGCCGCATCAAGCATAAAAAGAGAAGTGCTTGACACTTCGCGCAAGGCACTGTTCATAAACCTCGACGAGAGCATTTACGGTTCGTTTGCCGAAATTGGTGCCGGTCAGGAAGTGGCCCGGTGGTTCTTCCAGTCGGGAGGTGCATCGGGCACGGTGGCCCGAACCATATCGGCTTACGATATGCAGTTTAGCGACTCGCTTTACGGTAAGTGCCCGGGCAGCAGGTATGTTAGCGAACGGCGATTAATACAAATGCTTGACGAGGAATACAAAAGCCTCGAAAGCATCCTTGCCGGAAAAAGAAACGCCATAACACGTTTCTTCGCTTTTGCCGATACCATTACAACCATCAACTACAGCAAAACCAACGAACCCCACGGGTGGATTGGTGTTAGGTTTCAGCTCAAGCCAAACAGCAAACCAAACGATGTAATAATTCATGTCAGGCTGCTCGAAAACGATGCCCTGCTGCAGCAAAAAACCTTGGGCATACTTGGTGTCAACTTGGTTTATGCCTGTTATTACAACTACTTGTATCCCAATAGTTTCTTGCAATCGTTATTGGAGTCAATCTCGGCCGACAGGATTGAAATTGATATGATACGAATGAGCGGCCCCGAGCTCGATTACGTTGACAACCGTTTACTTGCCGTTCAATTGGTGAAAAACGGAATGACCAATGCCACAATCTTCGATCGTCGCGGAAGGGTTTTGCAGCCATCGGACCTGCTTTACAAGAAAAACGTCATGGTATTGCGCGGTAGTTTCAGGCCCGTAACTCGCGCTGGCTACGATATGCTAAAAAAGGGAGCCGCACTTTTCAAGAAAGAGGTTGGGTTTACAAAGGATAACGTGGCAGTAATGTGCGAAATAACCCTAAATAACCTGATGGGCGGTGGCGAGTTTGACGAACGAGACTTTTTGGAAAGGGTGGATATACTTTGCAGTATGGGATTGAACGTAATGATTTCCAACTTCCAGCAATTTTACAGGCTGGCCGAATGGTTCAGGCGATTCAAGCTACTGAGCATTAGAATGATAATAGGGGCGTACACGTTTCAAAAGATTCTCGAAAAAGACTACTATCAAGACCTTAAAGGCGGCGTTCTTGAAGGAACTGGACTATTGTTCATGGATAACCTTAAGCTTTACATTTATCCAAGTATTAACGATGAAAACGGAAAAGTGGTAACAACCAAAAACATGCCGCTACCCGAAAAAGAACTCCACCACCTCTACAAGTACTTGGTTGAAAACAACTGCTTGATAGACATCCCCGATTTCCAAGAAAAGTACCTCACGATTTACTCATACATGGTTCTTGACAAAATGAATGCCGGCGACCCAACTTGGGAAGAAATGGTTCCGAAATACGTGGCAACGTTTATAAAAAACAAAGGGCTTTTTGGTTACAAGCCAGGTTTAATTTGATGTTACGATGGCAGGCAGGTTGGCAGGTTGCGCAACACCAGCTTTCAGCTTTCGTAAATTCAAAAATTTCAGCTCTCGCAAATTCAAAAAATGGAATAACACTACTGCATCGGTTAAGATAACACCTCCTTTTTGTTTTATCGGCGAATCTCGTGCAATAGCAAAAAGTTGTAGCACTAACTTTTCGAGTTGGTCGATATGGGTTAAAACTCCAGGATGCACAAAGTAAAAAGCCCATGACCACTATCTAACGGCCAACTGAAAGGAGTTTTGCATCAAAACCCGTCTGCCCGCTCCCGTATGCGCGTTTAACGCGGGTAAAAACGCCAAAAACAATTAACTTTTTTTTAAACTGTTTAAGCCAACCCCACCAACTCCTCCACATATCGGCTTTTCAAACCCTTTTGGCCCAATAGGCCCTATCAACTTTTTAAACTTCTTCAACTTTTTAACCTGCATTTTCGTATATTTGCAGGTTAAAAAAAACAATTGATGACATCTGTAAATCAAGCATACACCGAAGATACCATACGCACCCTCGACTGGAAAGAGCACATCAGGTTAAGGCCGGGTATGTATATTGGCAAGCTTGGCGATGGTGCTTCTTCTGACGATGGGGTTTATGTTTTGCTAAAAGAAGTCATTGATAACTCCATCGACGAGTATATTATGGGTTTCGGCAAGACCATTGAGATAACCCTCGGTGAAAAACAAATTACCGTGCGCGATTACGGACGAGGGGTTCCAATGGGAAAGCTGGTCGACGTTGCTTCGAAGATTAATACCGGGGCCAAATACGACAGCAAGGTTTTCAAGAAAACCGTTGGGCTCAATGGTGTAGGTACAAAGGCGGTTAATGCTCTTTCGAGCTTTTTCTCGATCGGCTCCGTACGAGAGGGCAGGTTAAAGATTGCAGAATTTGAGAAAGGCCAACTTTTGAAAGAAAGCGCCGAAGAGTCCACCACCGAAAGGCCAGGAACTATTGTTAAGTTTGTCCCCGACGAAAGCATTTTCGGCAAATACCGTTACATAGACGATTACATCGAGAACTTGCTCTGGAACTACGTTTACCTTAACAAGGGGCTTACAATTATCTTTAACGGACGAAGGTTTTACTCGCAAAACGGGCTACTAGACCTACTAACTCGCAAGATTAACACCCCGACCTGCTACCCGATAATCCATATCAAGGAAGACGATTTGGAGTTTGCGTTTACCCACAGCAACTACCAGTATAGCGAGGAATATTACTCTTTTGTCAACGGCCAGCACACCTCCCAGGGAGGAACACATCAGGCCGCTTTTCGCGAGGCACTGACAAAAACCATCAGGGAGTTTTACAACAAGGACTTTGATGCCAACGACATTAAAACGTCCATAATTGTTGCGGTAAGCATAAAGGTGCAAGAACCAGTTTTCGAGTCGCAAACTAAAACGAAACTTGGCTCCCAATACATTGAGCCGGGTGGAGCCACCATCAGGAATTACATTACGGAAATAGTGAAGAAGAAGCTTGACAACTTCCTTCACATACATCCCGAAGTGGCTGAGGCACTGCTCAAAAAAATATTGCAATCAGAACGAGAGCGCAAGGATATGGCCAGCATAAAAAAGCTTGCCCGCGAAAGGGTAAAAAAGGCCAACCTGCACAACAAAAAACTGCGCGACTGCCGGATTCACTACAACGACAATAATCCGTTGAGGCTAGATACCACCCTATTTATAACCGAGGGCGATTCGGCATCGGGCTCCATAACCAAGGCCCGCAATGTTAATACGCAGGCTGTTTTTTCACTAAAGGGCAAACCTTTGAACTGCCATGGATTGAGCAAGAAAATTGTTTACGAAAACGAAGAGTTTAACCTGCTGCAAGCAGCCCTCGACATTGAAGAAAGCATTGAGAACCTCAGGTACAACAACGTGGTAATAGCCACCGATGCCGATGTTGACGGAATGCACATCAGGCTGCTCTTGCTTACTTTTTTCTTGCAGTTTTTTCCCGATTTGGTGCGCAACGGCCATCTTTACATACTTCAAACACCGCTATTCAGAGTTCGCAACAAACATAAGACCTTTTACTGCTACAGCGAAAAGGAAAGGAGAGATGCAATAACAGAACTGGGCGGCAAGCCAGAAATAACAAGGTTCAAGGGGCTAGGAGAGATTTCGCCCGACGAGTTTTTCAACTTTATCGGAAAAAGCATAAGACTTGACCCCGTAATTTTAAAAAAAGACCTGGGAAACCTCACCGATATGCTCGATTTCTACATGGGGAAAAACACACCCTCGAGGCAGGCGTTCATTATCGAAAACCTACGCTACGAGATGGAAGAAGTGGAGGATTAACAGCCTTGTTTTTGCAAGTACCTCCACTAAAATCTTTTGGGAGTTGCCTCGGGTTTGCAAAAAATTTTAAGGGTTTTTTTTCGTTAACTTTGAGGTAAAGATTAGCAAATCCTTCGATATTGAAAAATTTTTCTCGCATCTTTTTGGTTTCAACTGTTTTGGCCGCATTGGTCGGAGCCACACCACCTCAACAGGGAGGCAAAACCCCAATTGATTTTTCGGCTAACACAATGTACTCGGCGCGCCACATTAGCCCCGATGCATTTAGGCTTGTTGAAACCGTGCAGTTCGTGCACGAAGGCTCAATTATGTTTTGCGACAGCGCTATCATCTTCCGTGATCAAAACAAACTCGAAGCCTTTAGCCGCGTGTATATTATTGTAAACGACACGGTTAGCATCTCGGGCGAGCATCTGCTCTACGACGGCAACAACCGCATGGCAGAATTGCGAGGTAAGGTTACACTTGTAGATCCTAAAATGACCCTCACTACCTCGCACCTTATTTATGATTTGGGAAAAAATACCGCTAAATACTCAACCGGGGGTAAGATCGTGGACGCCGAGAACAAATTGCTAAGCCAATGGGGTTTTTACCATGTCAACGAAAGGGTTTTCTTGTTTAAGGGCGACGTTTGGCTCAACAACCCGGAGTACGACATCTGTTCGGATACTCTAAAATACAACACGCAAACAGAAGTTGCATATTTCTTCGGACCCACCGAGATTGCAGGATTGAGAAACCGAATATTCTGCCGTAATGGCTGGTACGATACCAAAAACGACCTGGCCAGCTTTAGCAAGGATGTTATTTTCAAAACAGAAGAGCAAACGCTCACGGCAGATAGTCTTTTCTATGATCGCAATCTGGGCTTTGGCAAGGCAATGGGAAACGTAATGATAACCGACACCGTGCAAAACTCAATAGTAACAGGGCATTATGCCGAGCACTTCGAAAACGAGAAGCTTTCGATTGTGACCAACAGGGCAATGATGAAGCACATTTTAAGGGGTGATACACTGTACCTGCACGCCGACACCCTCAAATTAGCTTTCCCAGACGAAACAGAGGCGCGGTTTGTTTTCGCATACAATAAGGCAAAGATGTTCAGGAACGATTTTCAGGCAATGTCAGACTCACTTGTTTATAGTTTTGGCGATTCTATTTTCTACCTTTACAAAAACCCCATACTATGGTCGGAAGACAACCAACTAACCGCCAGGCAAATAGAAATTCGCACCGCAAACCAGAAGATCAGCCAGGCCCACCTAATTGATGCGGCTTTCATCATTTCAAAGGAGGATGAATTGGGATTCAACCAAATGAAGGGCAAGGAAATTGTTTGCTATTTCGAAGACGATGAAATCAGAAAAATCGTTGTTACTGGTAGCGGCGAAACCCTCTACTTTGTTCGTGATGATGAAGAAAACAACGAGGTGCAAGGATCTGATGACCCAGGAGCTTCGAAAAAGCCAAAGGGCGATTTGGTTGGTATAAACAAGGCTTTGGCACAAAGGTTGGTAATTTTTGCCGAAGACAAAAAGATTACCGGGATAAAATTTTATGACAAACCTGAAGCCACTCTTTTTCCGCCCGACGATTTGCCTGAAGCAGAAAGAAAGCTTCTAAATTTCCAGTGGCACGATGCGCTAAGGCCTAAAGCCATCGAGGATATTTTCGTGTGGAAGGTCTTAGAAATTCCGGTTGAGGATGAGCCATCCGAAACAAAACAAGATCAAGAAGGCCCTTCAGGGAAAAGTCCATTGCAAGAAAGGCAATAGTTTTAACGGTCTCAAAACATCAATGGGAAATCTCAAGAAAAATAAAACCCACATTTGCAAGATATTGTTTTCAACAATAGTTTGCCTTGCATTTATCGGGGCTAATGCTCAGAACCATCTTATTAACTACGTTTCATTCAACAGTCAAAATAATGTGGTAATTAACTGGAGCCCAGGCAGTAATTCCACACCAGCCCTCAGCCTATCCATTTTCCGACGATTTGACACCCAGCCAACTGCAGCACCAATATTTACAATCCACAACTCTGAATTTTCTAATTACGAAGTAGCCAGCGGGATATACGAATATGAGGATAATAGTTTTCAAACAAACCCACCTTTAAATTTCATTTCGTATTCCATAACCTCTTATGTGTCAGCCGGGCAAACCTTAGACCCCAGCAGCGCATACCATGCAGCACCTTTTCTTTTGCCAGCCATTGTTTCTGACTATTGCAATTCAAGGGTTCAGCTAAGTTGGTTGAATTACAAGGTTTTTAGTCACACTGGCTCAGGTTTTGATCCGCTTCCTGCTCCCTTCGACTCCCTAAGAGTGCAGTACTCTACCGATGGAGGAGCGACATTTACAACCGCCGCATCGCTTCCTCACCCACAAATTAGCACAACCTCCCAAAACCAAGACGTTCAATTACCCGGCCCAGGCAATTACCATTTCCGTATTCAAGCCTACAACTCTAATACACGGGTTACTTCTTCTTCAAATATCAGGCAGGTAACCTTCAACCCTCCACAGATTAACAATTTGGCCATTAACCACATTGATGTATTCGAAAACCAGGAAATAAGGGTTTACTGGGATGCAAGTGGCGAAACTGGAGACTTCATTTACCATTTATTCAGGAATAGTAGCCCATCGGGTGTTTTCGAGCAGGTTACAACACGGCCAAACGTGGCTCCATTCACCGACACTCCCGAAATTGCACGAGGGCCGTGGTTTTACAAAGTCAGTTGTTTCTTGAGGCAAAATGCATGCACCATACCAGCATTCGAATCGCAAGGCAATCACTCCTCTATTTTCCTCACCGCCAGCATTAACCTATCAGAGAGTAGGATTTATGCCGCCTGGCAACACGAGAGTCCAACAAGTTGGAACTACCAGGTGCAACAGTTGGAAAACGGAACCTGGCAAAACGTTTCGCTAACTCAAACAGCCACAAATCAAGGTTATTACGAAATTGATTTGGGGCAGGTTGCTGGTACCGTGACACTAAGAACAATGGCAACAACAGTAGGTGCAAGTACCATCATTCATTCAAATTACGCATTTATTCGCGTCGAGCCCCAAATATATATCCCAAACGCTTTCCGGCCAACAAGCGCAACATCAGATAACACGGTTTTCAAACCAATTATTCCAGGCTACAACCCCGTGGAGTACCAGTTGATAGTTTTCAACAGGTGGGGGTTGAAAATTTTCGAATCCAACGATAAGAATATTGGTTGGGATGGAACGATGAGTGGCTCCATTGCCCAACCTGACACATACCCCTACCTTATAAGGTTCTCGGGCCTCGACGGCGAAACCATAGAAAGACGCGGTGTGGTAGTGTTGGTGCGGTAGCCACAAACCCAACTCGAATGTTGTGCTTTCATTGAACCGCTGGTGTACGACAAATTTTTATAAGATGGGTTACCTCTCCGACTGCTTTAAGAATGCAAACAAATAAATACTAAATGCTGCCGAGGTGGCCAGCTGTATTAGCAGGGGCGTACCTATGAGTCTTCCGGAAAGTAACATTGATTCCAGTGCAATGAACTTCAATCCGTAATAGAAAATTTTGCTTAACCATATACTCAAGAATATTGCCGGTAATCGGTGCATTTTTTTCACCAAGAAGAAAAACAACGCAACATTTACCACCAACTCGATGGAAATAAGCAAGGTTTTGATGAAAACCGGATGCGTTGAAATCAAGAACGAAAACATGGGCAATGTAACTGCCAGCAAGAAAGCATTGTTACGGTTGGTATGAATCATTGCAAGGATTAGCATCAGGCGCATCGGCTCTATCAAGTAAAGTTTGATGCCAAGCACGTGCGAAAATGCAGGTACGAAGTAAATAAACGCTATGGCTGTTAAATCAAGCAATGCAGGTTTAACGTGCGATCTCCAAGAAATGGCCGTGGTTGAATCAGTAGCTTTTGTCATTTTTAAAAAGTGCTATTTTTTCTACATTAAAACGATTATAAATTAGGTTGCAATCGGAACACCAACGCGAAAAATCGGCATAAAATTAATATTTTTGTGGCAAATAACAAAATTCTATCCAAGATGGATCGTCGAAATTTTTTAAAAAAGGGTTTAATATACGCCGGTGCTGCAGGCCTTTTTTACTCCACGATTGGCAAATTAACTGCACTTGGCAAGCAACGCCAGCAGGGTGCTGCAGGAGGAAATTACGATTTGGTTGCCGTGCGAAACGGTGAACCTGTTGCAATGTATCAAAGAGCCATTCGCGAAATGGGTGGTATGGGCAGGTTTGTAAAACGCGGACAGAGGGTTGTGGTTAAACCCAACATTGCTTGGGACGTACCGCCCGAAAGAGCCGCCAATACCAATCCCGAACTGGTTGGAGCAATTGTCAAGGACTGCGTTGATGCAGGAGCCGGGCAGGTTATAGTTTTCGACAATACTTGCGACAACTGGCAGCGTGCCTATCAAAACAGCGGAATTGAAGCCGCGGCCAAGGCTGCCGGTGCCACGGTTGTGCCAGCAAGTGTTGAAAGGGATTATCGCCCAGTCAATATTCCCGGAGCAAAAAGGTTAACATCGGCAATGGTTCACGAGCAAATTATCCGGGCCGATGTTTTCATCAACGTGCCCGTGCTTAAGCACCATGCATCTACCGAAGTAACAATTGCAATGAAAAACCTTATGGGCATTGTTTGGGATAGAAGGTTCTGGCATCGCAATGACCTGCACCAATGCATTGCCGATTTTTGCCTCTACCGTAAACCCGACCTTAACATTGTTGACGCCTACCTGGTAATGACACGAAACGGCCCCCGGGGCACCTCTGCTTCCGACCTTGCATTGATGAAAAGCCTTCTTATTTCGCCCGATGTAGTGGCGGTTGACGCTGCCAGCACACTAATCTTTGGCAAGAAGCCGGAAGAAGTGGGCCACATCAAAATTGCCCATGACATGAAAATTGGAACAATGAATCTCGATAGCCTAAAGATCAAGCGCGTGGCTCTTTAAGTCCTGAATTATGCAACTCAAATACCTTAAAAAAATCAGGATTGCCATTTCATTATTCATATTTGTGGTTTTGCTTTTGCTTTTCTTGGGTTTCGAATATAGTTTTATATCAACCAGTTCGGAAATTGCCCTGCGATTGCAATTCATCCCTTCGATTCTTCGGTTCTTGGCATTATTCTTCTCCATTACAACCCTAGGATTTCTAATCGTGATTTTGCTCACATTCCTTTTTGGCAGGGTATATTGCTCGTCAATTTGCCCGTTGGGAACTTTTCAAGATATTGTGAGCAACATTTCAAGGCGGTTTAGGGCAAAGAAAAACCGTAGGTTCAAGTACTCTTCAAACCAAAACAGGATTTTAAAATATGGCCTCTTAATTGCAACAATAATATTGTGGTTTTCGGGCAGCTTGTTTTTTGTCAACCTGCTTGACCCTTACTCCAATTTTGGAAAGATATCGGTAAGTTTTTTTCAGCCCGCATACATTTTCGCAAACAACCAACTTTCGGCATTATTGCAAAATTTCGACGTTTATTCTGTGGCCCCGATTGCTAAAAAAACCTTTCCGCTCAATGTGTTGGTGGTTTCTTCGGGCATAATGCTTACAATAGTTGCAATGAGCGCTTGGCGCGGAAGGCTTTTCTGCAACTCCATTTGCCCCGTTGGCTCATTCTTGGGTTTAATTTCAAACAAATCGTTGTACAAGGTAAAAATTGACAACTCATCTTGCACTCTTTGCGCAAAGTGCGAACACTCTTGCAAGGCTCAATGTATTGATTTCAGGAACCAAACTGTTGATCAAAGTCGATGCGTTGGGTGCTTCAATTGCTTTGAAGCCTGCAACGATAATTCCATGAAATACACCTTTTCGACTTGTAGTGAAAAACCAAAAAATATCACGGAAATCAACCCTGGAAAGCGAAAGTTCTTGCTCACCCTTGCCGGGTTGACCCTTTCAATACCCGTGCTAAAAAAAAGGGGAAACGCCAAGGGATACCGACCGGGTATGATTCCAACGGCCTCGGCACTGCCGGTTACACCTCCCGGCTCAGTGAGCCTCAAGAATTTCACGTCAAAGTGCGTGGCCTGCTACCTTTGCGTCGGAGTATGCCCAAAAAATGTTTTGGTCCCTTCCTTCTTCGAATACGGCTTGGAAGGTTTCATGCAACCAAAACTCGATTTCAACAAAAGTTTTTGCAATTTCGACTGCGTTAGGTGCACGGAGGTCTGTCCAACAGGAGCAATTATAAAGCAAACTCCCGAACAAAAGCAGGTTATTCAAATTGGAGTGGCTCGTTTTATACTGGAAAGCTGCGTTGTGGTGGTTGACCGTACGGCTTGCGGTGCCTGCTCTGAGCACTGCCCAACCAAGGCCGTACAAATGATTGACTGGGACAATCTCAAGATACCGTACGTTAACCACGAATTGTGCATAGGCTGCGGCGCGTGCGAGTTTGCCTGCCCAACAGAGCCTTTCAAGGCAATTTACGTCGAAAGCAATAGCATTCATCTCGAAGCATTGCCAATTACCAACGATAAAGGACCAAAAGAGAAAAAATTAGAGGATTTTCCGTTTTGACAATTAACATTTAGTTTTGAATTTAAAAGAATAACACTGTAAACTAAATAATTACCATCGTTATTTTTATTGCAGATTGGGAATTGCTTTTGCATTTGAATTACACTCGTTTTGACCTGTTTCGAGAAACCTTTTGAGGCCCGAGCCTTAACGGGAGTTACAACTTGGTAAAAATTGTCCATTGTGAGGTTTCTTAGGTTAAACCTGTTCTTTGCATTCATCTCAACGTTGTTTACCAATCAGAATGGCTTACAAGCTTGGTTTAACCGGCCCAAAAAAATAAAACCTACCCGTAAGAGAGGGTTTCCGAAATTGAACAACAAAGATAACCTCGGTTGTAATTCTAACATAGGCACCTCGAATTATTCAATTTCTTTACTTGTTTTTGTTGTTTTAGGTTTACAATGGATACGGTTTTCCGAATATATTTTCGCGAAAGTGGCAATACTTGAAGCCTTGACCGTATTCCGAAACCAAAATGCTTTGAAACTATTATTTGGCCAAACTCTTTCGAGCCTTGTTAGGTATGATGACTGGCAAAAAATTCAAGAAAAATATTTCTTTAGGCTGTTGCAGCAATTCATGGGCTGATGCTTTTCTACTTTAAATAGTACGTTTTTTAGGCTTTTCAAAAATCAACCCTATTAAACAAATTGCATTATTGGGGCACCAGGCCTACTTGTTTTCGTGAGAGCAGCACGAGATGAACACTGGAATTCAGTCGTAGGTCAATTTCGACAAAAGCCTAATCGGCAACATAGTCAAAGTTTTTGCAGAAACTTGAAACCTAAATTTTGCATCCTGCAGCCAAGGCCAATACGTGCAAAAAAAATCCATGAACATTAAACCGAAGGGGTAAAGGCTCTATTCCGCGTCTATTGAATACCCCAAATAAAAACAAACCCTATTCTTTTAACTATTTCATGGGTTTGACCAACAGTGATATTTCCGCCACCCTGAAATACCTGAAGGGCAAAATAAAAGAGCCGCAATCCAAATACTCGGGCCGGGGCATTTCGGAATTGGGCTATTTGGAATGGCCTGGTTGCGAGGTCTCAATCTTTCGAATTGCATACCACCGGCAATTGCTCGATAAGGGATAAAGGAAATCTGCATCCGCCAGTGGGGGTGTAAAATAAGATTGCATGATGGTTACTTTTATTATTGCTTAAGGCACCACTCAAACGAAACAATAAAAACCGTTGATTCGGTGGCCTTGAGTTTTTGCAGTGCCTTGCGGCAGAAACTGACGAAAAAACTCATGCGTCCTAACAATAAACCGCGAAAAGAAAAGCGGGCATTACCTCCTGCCGCCGGCACCCTTCATAATGTTCATTAATTTGGCAGAGCCGCCGGTTGCAACCATTTTCATCATTTTGCGGGTGTCCTCAAACTGCTTCATTAGCTTGTTTACCTCCTGAATGTTGGTTCCGCTGCCCGCTGCCAAACGCTTGCGGCGGCTTCCGTTAATCAACGATGGGTCTTGACGCTCGGCGGGTGTCATCGACCTTATTATTGCCTCAACACCCTTGAAGGCATCATCGTCAATATCCATGTTCTTTATGGCCTTGCCCATACCCGGGAGCATGCCCATGAGATCCTTAACGTTGCCCATCTTTTTTATTTGCTGCAGCTGTGCAAGAAAATCGTCAAAGTTGAATTGGTTCTTTGCAAGTTTCTTCTGCAGCTTTCGGGCTTCTTCCTCGTCAAATTGCTCTTGGGCCTTTTCGACCAGCGAAACAATGTCGCCCATGCCTAAAATCCTGTCGGCCATACGGCTTGGGTGAAACATGTCAATGGCATCCATTTTTTCGCCAATACCCACGAACTTTATTGGTTTGTTAACAACCGATCGAATTGTTAATGCGGCACCCCCGCGAGTATCGCCATCGAGCTTGGTTAGCACCACGCCATCAAAATCAAGCCTGTCGTTAAATGCCTTGGCGGTGTTTACTGCATCTTGGCCCGTCATTGAATCTACCACGAAAAGGGTCTCCTGCGGATTCAGACTTTCCTTCAGGGCCGAAATTTCGTTCATCATCTCTTGGTCAATGGCCAAGCGTCCGGCCGTATCCACTATAACAACCTGATGGCCCATGGTTTTGGCGTGTACCACGGCTTTCTTGGCAATGCTCAAGGGATCCTTGCTCTCGTCAACCGTAAAAACCTCAATATTTATTGACTCTCCAAGAATTTTCAACTGGTCAATCGCTGCCGGCCTGTAAACGTCGCCGGCAACAAGCAACACCTTCTTGCCCTTTTTCGACTTTAGATAGTTGGCAAGCTTGCCCGAGAAAGTGGTTTTGCCGCTACCCTGCAAACCCGCAATAAGGATTATTGCTGGACTTCCCTTGGTATTTATCTCCACTGCCGACCGCCCCATCAAGGTGGTAAGCTCGTCGTGAACAATTTTGACCATCAATTGCCCGGGGGAAACAGCCGAGAGAACGTTCAGCCCTATTGCCTTTTCCTTTACGGTGTCGGTAAAAGTTTTGGCAATTTTGAAGCTAACATCGGCATCGAGAAGGGCCCGCCTAATGTCCTTTACGGTTTCGGCAACATTTATTTCGGTAATCCGCCCTTGACCCTTCAAGAGCTTGAACGCCCTGTCTAACTTATCGCTTAGGTTATCGAACATGTTGTGAAAATTTTTGCAAAAGTACAAAAAAAGTTGGCTTGCCGTTATAGTTAGGGCGCGACTTTAAGCGGTTAGGTTTCATCAACTCCTTATCACCACAACATGAAACAACTTTTTCTTATTTTCCCATCACTATTGGTTTTTAGCAAAACTTGCCACACAATGCGAGAGCTTGCGCCATAAAAAAAACACGAGCAACCCCAGTACAACCCCGAACAAGGCCCCAAAAAAAATATCGCCCGGATAATGCAAGCCCAAATATACACGGCTGTAAGAGTTTAAGGCCGCATACCCAAACATTACGGGCACTACAAATCTATTCTTCCTGCCTAACAACATTACCACTAAGGTGGCAAGGGCAAAGGTATTGGTAGCATGCGAGGATACAAAGCCCCAGTGCTGGATGCACTTATCTCGGACAATGTGAACATTATAACCCAATGCCGGCAATTCAACGCAAGGACGGCTACGGGTGGTTAAGTCCTTTATGAAAACCGAGCCCCTATCGCTAAGGGTTATCAAAACTCCAACAAGAATCAAAACCGTAAGAAGTCCCCTCCATCCGCCTTGACTGTAAGCAAGGTATGCAATCCAAAGATAAAGGGGTATCCAAATAAACCTGTTGCTTACCCAATACATCAAGAAATCAAAAAGGCCATTATTAAGCCCGTTCAGAAAAAGAAATAATTCCCTGTCTATTTCAATAAAAAAATCAAGCATGGTATTGGTATTGAATAATTGAACTTGAAAGCAACAAAATTCAAGACATTATGATTTAATGGGGTAAGTTAACTACACTTTTTTGAATTTTTTGTGATTCTTTGGTGCTTTTTGTGCTCTATCTAAATGTGTCAGCAAAGGTTTATTTCGCAAATCGGCATTTTCGCGAAGAAAAACAAATGGTTACAAAAAGCCAGTATCTCAAGCAAGTAGGGCATGAAGCTGTTCAGAAACCTCAAAAAGTCAATTTTGCAAATAACCCGAATACTAAGTCAGCGAAAACTATCGAAATATTTCATGCCAAAAAAAAACAGCTAGCAACTGTTCTGGTTCATTTTCCGAAAATTATAAAAAACCAAAACAGTAAATACCAGGCTTAAAACAGCAACTGCTGGCCCAATGGAACCCAACTCAACGGCTTCAACATCAACTTCAACGAATTTGTTGTGCGCAAGGTAGAATGCAACCACGACCAAAAGGTTGTTAATGAAGTGAGCAGCTATTGGAAGCCAAATATTTCGACCAAATGCAAACAGGTAACCCAATACCAACCCCAATATTAACCTCGGTAAAAAACCCAAAAACTGGAAGTGAATGGTGCTGAAAATAATTGCGGATATCCAAACCGCCCAGTGTACCTTGCCTGTCCATTGCCCAAAGATACGCTGAACAACTCCTCTAAAAACCAACTCCTCGCCTACCCCTGGCACCAAAGCAACAACGAAAACATTTAAAGCCAAGACACCCAAAGAACCGGTTCCCAATATTAAATCTACAACCTCTTTTGCCGAATCTTCGTAATTACGCATCCAGCTTTCCAATCCCTGAAGCGATTCTGGTAACGAAATTTTTTGATTCAGTTCGGCCGAGTACAGTACCAGGGGGTATGCCACCACCAATGCAAATAATGAAAAACCGAGATTTTTTAACGATGGTAACCGCTGAAATTGGAAGTATGCCATTGGCCTGCCCGAGACCAAAAAAGCAAAAACAAAGGCAGGGACCACGAAGAGCATTATTTGAGTGATTAATTGCAAAACCCTCATTTGACCGGCGTTTCTGGCCAGAATGTTTGAATCTCCACCCTCTGCAGTCAACGGGAAAATTGTAATTAAACCAACAGCAATCGTGGCCACCAACAAACCAAGCAAGCACAAGCCAACGAGCAAAATTAATTTTGCACCCGGGTGCATGCTGCCAAGCGTTTCGTTTTCTTTCATGACATGCAATTGGTTTACCTTTGCAATAATTTAATTGGCAAAAATACAAAAACCCGACAAATGTTGACCGTCAATAACAAATCCTTCGACATACTCAGGCCCGTAACTTTCGGCAATGTTACCTTTGACAGGCAACCGGTTATTTTGGCCCCCATGGAGGCTGTTACAGATCAGCCGTACCGTAGAATCTGCAAGGATCACGGTGCCGATTGGGTTTACACTGAGTTCATTTCGGCTGACGGACTAATCCGCGATGCCCATAAAAGCCTTGCAAAGCTTGACATTTACACCGACGAGAATCCTGTTTCGATACAAATCTTTGGAGCTAACATTGATGCAATGGTAGAGGCTTCAAGGATAGCCGCATCGGCAAAACCCGATTTCGTCGATATTAACTTTGGGTGCCCCGTTCGTAAGGTGGCCTCTAAAGGTGCTGGATCGGGCATAATGAACGATGTTACGAAGATGGTTGAAATGGCATCAAAAATAGTAAAAGCTATCAACATTCCAGTAACGGTAAAAACCAGATTGGGCTACAGTCATGGTTCTAAAAACATAGTTGAAATTGCCGAAAGGCTTCAAGATTGCGGAATCGTGGCATTGGCGATTCACGGACGGACTCGCTGCCAAATGTATCGCGGACAAGCAGACTGGACCCTGATTGGCGATGTTAAGAACAACCCCCGAATGAGAATTCCAATTATTGGAAATGGCGATCTTGTTTCGGAAGAGTTGGCCCTTGAAGCACTTGAAAGATTCGGGGTTGATGGTTTGATGATTGGAAGGGCATCAATCGGTAACCCTTGGATTTTCAAAAATATTAAGCACTACCTGACCACCGGGAGTAAACCCGGGGAACCTTCCATTGCCGACAGGGTGGGCGTTTGCCGCCGTCACCTGCTTGATTCGGCAAAATGGAAGGGCGAAAAAGTGGCCGTTTTCAAAACCAGAAAACACTATTCGCAATACTTCAGGGGCATTCACGGGTTTAAGCCTTATAAAATGAAGTTGCTGGCAGCTAACTCAATAAGCGAACTACTTGAAATTCTGGCGGAAATTGAAATGTTGAGTTCTTGATTGGCAAATATTTGGCATAAAAGTTGATCTGCTAAAAAGCACGTAAATGGTTGCAAAATAAAATTGGTATCTTTGCTGACAAGCATTTAAAACAATTTCGATGAATAGGAAAAACCCCACCCCGATAATTTTTTTAATATTGATTCTTGCATTGGCCCCGGGCAGCCTGCCCAAGGCTAATGCCCAGGAAATTAATTACTTGCTGTACGGTGACATGATTTATTCTGACAATATCGGCACAGTTTTGTTTCATCCCTCGGGCAATCAACTCGCCGCCCCGCGTATCCTTCACAATTCAAACGACAAGCTGACCCTCAGATTCGATGATTTTCAGGCCGACTTCAAGAATTACCACTACACCATAATACATTGCGATGCAAGTTGGGAACCATCCAGGATTCAAAAATTTGAGTACATTGACGGTTTTCAACATGACATCATTCGCAACTATTCGAGATCAATAAACACGGTAGTTCCATACACACATTACTGGATAGAATTTCCCACTGCCGACATGAAACCAAGAATTTCTGGCAATTACATCCTCAAGGTGTACCTTAACGGAAACCCCGACGACCTTGTTTTCACCCGACGTTTCATGGTCTTCGAGCAAAACGTTGCCATTACGGGCACGGCTCGTCAATCAATGCTGCCCAGGTTTTCTAATACCCATCAACAAGTTTCTTTCACGGTAAATCTGGGCAGGTATCAGATTTCAAATCCCGAAAGGGAAATGAAGGTTGTGGTAACCCAAAACGGCAGGTGGGACAACGCAAAAAGAAACGTTAAACCCAGGATGGTGCTTGGCACTGAAATGGCATTTGATCACGAGCACGAATTGCTTTTCGAGGGCGGGAATGTTTTTAGAAGGTTCGATATCAGGAGCCTGAGGTCGGGGTCGGAGTTCGTGCAAGATATTATTTACGACTCGAGGCTATGGGAGGTGATATTGAGAGATGATGTAAACCGGTCAACTCAGGGATACGTGCTTGCCGACCACATCAACGGAAGATTCCTAATTAGCAACTTTGACTTTGCCAACGAACATCTTGAAGGCGATTATGCTTATGTTTACTTTAGCCTTCCAGCCCCCGTCCCGTTTTCGGGGGCCTCGGTTCATATTATTGGGGCACTTACCGATTGGGCTCTCACCGAATTCAACATGCTTACATACAACTCTCGCGAAAACAAGTACCAAATTGGCTTGTTTCTAAAACAAGGATACTACAATTACCAGTACGCCGTGCTTACAGAAGGTTCAACCCAAGCCTCGGTTGAACCGGTTGAAGGAAACCACTCGGTGGCTCGCAACGAGTACAACATATATATTTACCACCGAAGACCAGGAGAATTTTATGACAGATTGGTGGGCGTGAGGCAATTAACTACACCATGACCGGTGGCATGTGTTTGTGATTGAAAGTTGGTTTGTGGCCATACATTGGGGTTTAGTTGTTTAAAGCAATAATTGTTATCCGCTAAGGCACACTTCAATTTCGTAAATACTACCGCTGGCGTTCACGAGATTACTTCGCCAAGCGCCTTGTACGCAATTCATTGTTGCCAAATTTCACCTTTCGCTTTAGCGCACCCTGCTCACTTTTGCAAAACATACTTTTCCAAAAAAAAAGGCGTTAGGATAAGTGAAAAGGCTTTTGTATTTTTGCAGCAAGTTTCGCGTTTTTTTTCTTGAAGTATTAATATTGAAATAATTACCAATATTTAGTCATGAACCTCACAACCAATTCTCCTGAAATCACGGAGCAGTTGGAAGTGTTTGCTTTCGAAGGTATGAAATCACTCGTAAGGCAAGCACTTCACCTCCGCCCTCAAGACCAACCTGCCGTCAACTTACCCTCATTCGGGTTCGAGCAGCTTGACCAAATTACCGGCGGGTTAAAACCAGCGCAGCTTTATTCGGTGGTTACAAAACCAGGCACCGGAAAAACGGCATTTATGCTAACCCTTGTTAACAATCTGGCAATTAAAAACGATTTCTCTGTTGCCGTTTTTTCGGCCGAGCGATCGGGTGTTAAAATTGCCCAAAGACTCTTGGAAAGTGAAACAGGCATTTCAACAGGGAAGTTGGATAGCAGCAAATTGAAGGATAGTGATCGCGACAGATTTCGTACTTTGGTTAGCTGCATCGAAAAGGCCAACATTATGGTATGCCACAGTAAAATTCTCGGGTTGAACGAAATAACGACAAGCGCCAGGGCCCTCCAATCTGACAGAAAAGTTGATGTTATCATAATTGACTTTTTGGAAATGATAGCATCAAACGAAACAAATCTTCATCCCGATGAAAGGATTGCGAAAACGATTTTCGGACTCAAGAAACTATCGATAGAATTAAACACTCCCATCGTTTTGCTTTCTCAGCTCGAAAACAGCATCGGATTTTTCAGAAAACCATCATTGAACGAAACTCCAATTGCATTGAGCGAGATTTCGGATACCTTGCTTTTATTGCATAGGCGAACTGCAGCCGAAATAGCCTCAAATGGGGTGCAGAAGAACGTTAAAATAATTGTTTCAAAAGCACCTAGCCTCGATAAATCGCAGGAAATTTACTTGAATTTTGTTGAAACCACAGGGAAATTTGTTGATTTCTAACATTCAGTTTTCGGCAAATCAAAACATTTTCGCAATGATGTTGTTTAACCTTAAGCAAATCAAATTAAAACGACGAAAATAAAAATGAAAAAAAACTCACAATTGGTTACTTTTCTCGGAAACCCCATGACATTGATTGGCGAGCAAGTTAAAGTTGGCGACAAGGCCCCAAATTTCACCGTTCTTGGCAATGACCTAAAACCTATTGAACTTGCCAATTTCGAGAATAGCATAAGGATTATCTCGGCCGTCCACAGTGTGGACACGGGTATTTGCGCCCAGCAAACCAAAAGGTTCAACCAAGCAGCAGCCAATTTGGAAAACGTAAGCATTATTACCATTTCTTGCGACCTGCCCTTTGCAATGAAAAGATTTTGTGGTGCCGAAGGAATTGAAAAGGTTGTAACTGCCTCAGACCACAAGAATACTGATTTCAGCATTAAATACGGTTTATTAATAGAAGAATTGCGCCTTACTGCAAGAGCAGTTATTGTTGTTGACAAGGACGATACAGTGCGCCACGTCGAAATAGTTAGGGAAATTGCATCGGAACCTGATTACGACAAGGCACTTGAAGTAGTTAAGAGCCTATTATAATCTTGTCACTTTTCAAAAAAAAAAAAAGCTGCTCCGAGTTGGAGCAGCTTTTTTTTTTTGAAAGATCTAATTTCTCTCTATTACCTTGTTTAGCGAAGAATCTTTCTGGTAGAATCTTTCCCACTTCTCCTTGGGGTCGGCTGGTGTCAAAAGTGAAACCACAATAAGGACAAGGATCGACAAAACCGCTGACGGAAGAATTATGTAGGTGTACGGAATCAAGGGTTCGGGCAGCAAAGAATTGATAATGGTTATTATAAACGTAACTCCCATGCCGGTAGCAATAGAGGCCACGCCCCCCCAAACGGTTACCCTTTTCCACAAGAAGGCCGCCAATAGTGCAGGAGTTAGTCCAGCACCCACCATTGTATATGCAGCCAAAGCCATGGCCAGTATGGTTTGAAACTGGGTTAATAACAAGTACGCAACTATTCCGAGCAAAATAACCGACATACGCTGAATCATTATTACTTTTTTGGCAGGTGCATTGGGATTGATAAAACGTTGGTAAATATCGCGTGTAAGATTTGTTGATGGTGTAAGCAAAAAGCTGTTTCCGGTGGAAGTAATAATTGCAACCGCCGCACACAACAAAAGCAAACCCGCCCACACTGGCAAACCCACCTCGGTGCTGTAGCGTGCCGTGTGCAGTATTACCCTTTCGGCTTCGGCAGCCGACAAGAACAATTCGGAGGTAGCAGGCAAAGCATTAAAATGGCTAAAGGCAAGAATTGCAAGGCTAGCCAAAGCCGTACCAACAATGATCGTACCCAATACCCACCAAACAACTGCCGATTTGGCTGCTTTTTCACTTTTTGCAGAAAAGAATTTTTGATACATGTTTGATTCGCCCAACAACAGGAACAAGGTTGGCAAGAATATACCCATGGCCCACAAAAAGTCGTTCTCGCCAAAAAACGAAAAGTGACTTGCAGGTACGGTGGCAGCGAGATGCTCCGAACCTCCTATACTAAAGAAAATTATGGGCACGGCCAAAACCACCGCAATAGTGATGACTGCTCCATTGATAATATCAACCGATACTATTGAAAGCATTCCGGCAAATGCCGTAAAAAGGATTATAAATCCCGCTGTTAGCAAAATTCCTTGCCATTCGGGAATTCCGGCCACAAGGTTTAGCACAAAGCCGCCACCCCTAAACTGGTAGCCAACAATTGTTGTGTAGGCAATAACTATAACAATTGTTCCAAGTATTCGTGCCCACTTGTTGTAGCGCAATTCCAAAATATCTGGAACCGTAAACTCGGCAATACGCCTTACTTTTCCGGCAAGAAAAAACACCAGTATTATTCCCAACCAGCCTCCGGCAGCCATCCACAACGAAGAAAGCCCCACGTTGGCAGCCAATCCTGCACCGGCAAGCAAGCTTCCCGAGCCCATCCAGGTACATAGCAACGTGCCAACCAACTTGGCCGTGGAAACTTTTCGACCAGCAACCATGAAATCCTCCTGGTTTTTTATCAAGAAGCTTTTGCGGATGGAAATTGCCATTAAAAAAACAAGGTAACCAACTACAACCCAAAGAAATATCATTTGATAAAGGTTTTGGGAGTTTCTCTCGAGCACTCCAGTTAAACATTAAATTAATTAGTCGTCACGAATTGGTTTTGTTGAAAAAACATCTAGTTGCCTCTAAATAAAATTTTGTCAAGTTGCATTTAGTCAGGATAAGGCAATCCACACACACACACACAAAAATACCCCGGCCAATTTTAACGTTCCAAACAGTCTTGAGCCCACTGCGTTACCTCTGCCATGGAAATTTTATCTACATCCTTGGGATCGGGGTATTTCGCCATTATCTTCTCTAACATACAGTTACAATAACTCTCTGCAACGATACCAGGATTTACGCTTGCCTCGCTAATGCAGACCCCTAGAAATTCTTTCTTGTCCTTTTCGATCCATTTGTTCCTCTTGCCACAAGAAGTTATCGAAAGAATACCTATAAATGTGATGGCGGCAACAATCAAAAAAAACTTTTTCATGTGTGTTTGTTATTTTCTACTTTGCTTGTTTTTAATCTGCGATTCAGGGTTGGTCTGGTGGCCACGAAGTTTCTACGAGGTAAAAAAATTACCATCAAACACCTCAAAAGTACGAAAAGATTTTATTTACAAGAAATTTACCAGAAAACAATGTATAGTATTACCAAGATTATCATTATTGCGTAAGCTGCCGCATTGAATGCCGACGAAGTTTTGAAAGTTTCGCTTGACAATGAAATTCCCGTGGGTGAGTCATCGGTGGTTGTCGTAACAAGGCTTACCATTGCAATAACCACCATGGTAAACAAGCACGTGTAAAGCATTTGGTCGAGGAAAGGCATTTGTATTGGAAGAAGTTTTAGAAGAAGAGCAAATGGGATTGATACAAGAACGCCCCATGTGGCTCCCTTGCTGTTGGCTTTTTTCCAGAAAAGCCCCATGACGAAAACCCCGAGAATACCCGGACTCACCAATCCGGTGTACTCTTGAATATACTGAAACATTTGGGGTATGGACCTAAGGGCCGGAGCCACAAGTAATGCAATAATCAGCGACACCACCACGGCAATTCGTCCTATCCCTACCAAATCGCTACCATCATTTTTCCTCGAGAAGTACGGCTTGTAAATATCCATGGTAAATATTGTTGCCGTTGAGTTAAGCATCGATGCCAACGACGAGACAATTGCAGCCGAAAGTGCAGCCACTACCAAACCTTTAATTCCTGCCGGGATGAAAGATTTAATTAGCCACGGATACGAAATGTCAACATTGGGGCTGCCATCAGGCAATAGGAAGTCGTTTTTTATCCCTTCAATTATTGCCGTGCCTTCGGGTTGAGCGAAAAGCACGTATGCAATTATTCCCGGAACAACCACGAAAACTGGCAACAGTAATTTGATGAAAGCAGCAAATGCAAGGCCTTTTTGTGCTTCCGGCAACGATTTTGCGGCAAGTGCCCTTTGTATTATGTATTGGTTAAAGCCCCAGTAGTAAAGATTTGCAACCCACATTCCACCTATCAATACCCCTATCCCCGGAAGATTTATAAATTGAGGGTCGGATTTATCCAAAATCATGTGAAACTTATCCCTCGCAACATCGAATACGTGCGAGGCCCCAGCCACAACACCACCATGAGGAGTTACGTGGTTAAGTGCAATGAAAGTGGTGACAAGCCCACCCACGACCAGCAGCACAACTTGAATAACGTCGGTCCAGGCCACTGCTGCCAATCCTCCCCAGACGGAGTATGCAGCGGCAAAACAGGCCAGGCCAAGCATGAAGTAAATAATCATGGAGCCATCACCGGGTCCAATGATGGTATCAAGAGCCTTTGCACCCAGAAACAATACCGAGGTAAGGTTAACCAAAATGAAAAGGGAAATCCAAAAGACCGCCAAAATTGTCTTGAGATTGGTGTTAAAGCGGTTTTCGATAAACTGTGGTATCGTGTACAACCCCTCTTTAATGAATATTGGCAGGAAAAATTTGGCAACGACAATCAGTGTAAGTGCTGCCATCCATTCGTACGATGCAATTGCAAGTCCTATTGCGAAACCAGAGCCTGACATGCCAATAAACTGCTCTGCAGAAATGTTGGCCGCTATCAACGATGCACCTATAGCCCAAAACGGGAGGCTCTTGCCAGCCAGGAAGTAATCTTCGGCGCTTTTCTTTTGCCCTTTCTTGGTGCGAGAAACCCACAAGCCCACCCCAAGAATGAGCAAGCCGTACACTGCAAAAATCAAATAATCAATTGTTGCCATTGGTAAGGTATTTTGTTTTTACAAAATTGCATGCTTTTTTCTTAAAAAACTACTTTTGCAGGAAGGTTTCCGAATTTAAGAGTATAGTTGTTGAAATGGCGAGGAGCGTGGGGTTGTTAATTGTCATTTTGCTTCACAATAGTTTGCGCCTGGCACGTAGTATAAATTGCAGAGAGTCAAGGGCGAAGGAATGGATTTGTCAAAATTGAAAAAAGAGAAATGAAACGAATAGGAATTCTTTCCGATACCCACGGTTACGTTCACCCCGAGTTGGAGCGAATATTCGAGAACACCGACGAGATTTGGCATTGTGGCGATTTTGGCACCTACGAGGTGGTAGAAAAACTTAAGTCAATCGCGCCCGTAAGGGGTGTTTTTGGCAATATTGATGGTCCTGAAATACGGCAGGAGTTTGGCCAGTTTAACCGCTCATTGTGCGAGGATGTTGACGTTTTTATTACTCATGTTGGAGGCTGTCCTGGCAACTACGATGCAAGGGTCAGGGAAGTATTATTGACAAATCCGCCAAAGTTGTTTGTTTGCGGGCACTCGCACATTTTAAGGGTGGTGCATGACAAGCGCTTCAACCTTCTGTATATAAACCCGGGCGCAGCAGGCAAAAGTGGTTTTCACAAGGCTCTAACAATGGTCAGGCTGGTCATTGACGGCAAAGAAATTAAAGATCTTGAGGTTGTGGAGTTTGAAAAGTGACCCAAGCAACAAATTCGATCAGAAAATTTTTTTTAACAAGTTTTTGGTTAATTGTTATTTCATACTTTTATCCCCGCAAAAAATGTGGAATTTGTCTAACTAAACAAAAAAAACTATGCACCCTGCGTACAAATTAATGTTCATTGCCTGGTTAATCATGGCAGCTTGGATTGGCCTGGTTATTGTTACGAACAGAAAGGTCCACCCAAAAGCCCTATTTTCACTTTTCATGGTTGAAATATGGGAGCGTTTTAGCTATTACGGCATGCGAGCCATTTTAATCCTTTACATGACCACCGAGATGGTTAAGGGAGGATTCGAATTTAGCGATGCAAAAGCTTATGGTATTTATGCCGCTTACGGGGCACTTGTTTACCTTACGCCCCTCATTGGGGGAATATTGGCCGATAAGTTGATGGGATACCGAAGAGCTATTCTCTGGGGGGCCTTCTTGATGGCAATTGGGCAATTTACAATATTCTTGAACAACCAAACCACCTTTTTCGTCGGATTGGCCCTTCTAGTTATAGGAAATGGTTTTTTCAAACCCAATATCTCCAGCTTGCTGGGAAGCCTTTATCCACAAGGTGATGCTCGTCGCGACGGAGCCTTTACGATTTTTTACATGGGGGTAAACATTGGAGCATTCCTTACACCCCTAACTTGTGGTGCCATTGGAGAAATAGAAGGTTGGCAATGGGGTTTCTTCACGGCAGGGGTCGGTATGGCCCTCGGTTTTTTGATTTTCAAGTACACCGAAGTTAAAGGTTGGTACGAAAACAAAGGGTTGCCGCCAGCACTCGTTGAACAAGAAAAGATTTTTGGAATAAACCCCAAACTTGTTCCATACCTCGTGGTGCTAATAATGGTGCCGGTTTCGTGGTTGCTCATCACCAACGATTCTTTCATGAGCTTGTTGCTAGGAGTAGTTGGAATTGGTGTAATTGGATATCTTCTTTACATGTCACGAAGCTACGAAAAAGTGCAGCGACAACGAATTTGGGTTATAGTAATCCTGCTATTATTTACCACCATATTCTGGACATTTTTCGAGCTGGCAGGATCAGCTCTAAACCTATTTACGTTTCGCAACATTGACAAGAACTTTTTGGGGTTCGAGCTCACCACGACTTTCTTCCAGTCGGTCAACCCTCTGTTTATAGTTGTTTTCGCACCCTTGTTTTCGTGGTTGTGGATCAAGTTGAGCAAATCAGGATACGAACCCTCGGCACCATATAAGTTTGGTGCCGGGTTAATTCTTCTGGGAATCGGATTTTTGTTTCTAAACACCGGTAGTCCTCAGGCCGTGGCGGGTATGGTACCTGCATTTTACATGATTATGCTCTACCTTTTCGTAACCCTTGGCGAGCTAGCCTTATCACCCGTGGGGCTGTCGTTGGTTACCAAACTTGCTCCTGTCAAGATTGCAGCATTTCTCATGGGAATTTGGTTTCTTTCTTCCTCGATTGCCCATCAGGCAGGCGCTCCAATTGCAAGACTTACTGCTGTTGAAGAAGACAAAATAGTTGCCTCGAAAACATTCCTTGAAAGACTTAACGATCCGTTGGTCAAGGAGGTAATTTCGCAAGATTCGTTTGTAAAGCTCCTTGAAAATAACTCTTTGGAAAATGCAATCACATCGCCAGAATTTATCCAGAAACTAAACGACCGGGGCCCAGCAGTATACCAGGTTGGAAAGATTCAAATAAGTGAGTACAAGGAAAAGGCAGAAAAACTTAACAGCCAGGAGTTGCGGGAAAAGGAACTTGAAAGAAGCTTCATAAGATTCCTGACCACCAATGACGGACATGATGAAAACGATGAAATCTTGATTCTCGGCAAGGCTGAGGCTCTTTCTTTATACGAGCAAAGTACTTCGGGCGATGTTATTTCCAGCTTGAGACAAGAATCGTTGGGTCTTGGCCTCAGGGTTTTTAGCCGCCTGGGTTACATCGCAATAGGGTTTGGGTTGCTCCTAATAATTCTCGGACGTGGCATTTCGCGCTGGATGCACGGGATAAAATAAGCCCTATTTTATATCTTCTTACAACAGGAATCCCCTTGCATGGGATTTCTGTTGTTTTTTCCCGTCATCATTTTTATTAAATTAAGTGTATTTTTGCAAATCATCGTCAATGAGGCAATTTCTTGATTAACCACTAACCCCCCACTATTTATGAACGCAATCAAACTAATGAATGATTCAAAGGCCATACGCTGGCTTATGCTGGTACTTGTAAGCGGCCTAATGTTCTCAACATATTACTTTTACGATTTCTTCGCTCCTCTTAGGGGGTTGCTGGAATCGGAGTATGGAATAACCAGCGAGGAGTTTGGCAAGATACTTTTTTTCATGACCCTACCCAACATATTGGGCATGATAATAATTGGAGGTATTGTTATTGATAAATTTGGGGTTAGGGTTGCGGGGTTGGTGTTTGGCGGTATCACCGTTTTGGGGGGAATAGTTTCGGCTTTGACAACTGCAGGTATATTTGGAACCGACAAATCATCAATACTTACCGGTCTTATAATCGGCCGATTACTATTCGGTATGGGAATCGAGGCCACGTTGGTGGTCGTAACCAGGGCTATAGTAAAATGGTTCAAGGGTCATGAATTGGCACTGGCAATGGCAATTAGTGTTGGGTTTGGCAGGTTGGGCACGGCCTTTGCCCTGGCAATAACCCTAAACATAGCAGGTGCATCTGTGGCTCCATCGGTGGTATTTGGGACAGCCACACTTGTTGCAACTTTACTTATGTTTATGGTTTACTTGTTTTTTGATGCCAAGTTTGACAAGCAACTGCGGGCCAAAAAGCTATCCCTTGATTCTGACCAAGTGGATGAGGAGTTTAGGTTAAAGGATTTGATAAAACTGATATCCACCAAGGCTTTCATTTACATTGCTTTGCTTTGTGTTGCATTTTATGCTTCCGTTTTCCCATTTATTCAATATGCCCCCGACTTGCTGGTAAACAAGTTTGGGTTTTCGTACAACTTGCCCGAAGGAGCCACAATTTCACTTTTTGGTAGCGAGAGTTTGGGAAGTGCGGGCGTATTCGTTATCATATTTTTGTTTGCCTTGGGTGTAACGCTGATTCCCGGATTTTTCAAGAGAAGAAATACCAAGTTTTTGGTAATCTCGACCATTCTTTTGGTATTTGCGTTTTTGGTCTACCAGGTTAGGGATGTTTTGTCCTTGTGGTTGGTAAATGGCCCAAAGGCAGCCTCGTTAATACCTCTCGGCTCAATTATTTTTACCCCTGTTTTTGGAAAATTTGTCGATGCAAATGGCAAGGCAGCCTCGATAATGATTCTCGGTTCGTTGCTTCTAATTTTCGCCAACCTTTCACTATCATTGTTTAGTTCACCAATTTTGGCGTATGTAGGGTTGATTAGCTTGGGGGTTGCGTTTTCACTCGTGCCTGCAGCAATGTGGCCCACCGTTGCAAAGATTGTTCCAGACAACAGGCTCGGAACTGCTTATGCATCAATGTTTACCTTGCAAAACTGGGGGCTCGGAGCATTTTTCTTTGGAATAGGTTGGCTCCTGTCAAGAATGAACCAGGGTGTTGAAACAGCCATTGCTTCAATTCGCGACACACTGAGCGCACAAGGGCTCAGTGGCGGCGAAATTTCCAAAAAAATATCTGAAATGCAAATGATGGGAGAAGTGCCATTCTATGATTACACCTGGCCAATATTGCTTCTGGTGGGATGCGGAATTGCATCAATTTTACTTGCCTACCTTCTCAAGAAAGAAGACAAGAAAATGGGATACGGGCTAGAACTTCCATCAAATGCTTAAGGATACAAGCCAATAAAACAGTGACGGGATTATTACATATAGTCCCGTCACTGTTTTATTGCGCGCCATTTGAATTTCAAAACATTTAGCTACCATCCAGGCATGAAGTTAAGCCCCCAAACTCCTTTTGTTGGGCCATTTTTCTGGAAAGGGAATGCAAGGTATGGTTCAATAATTAACGCCCCAAACAAATTAATCCTGACGGCTGGACCTATTGAAAAAAACGGGAATTGATAATATCCCTCCCCGGCAGGATTTGAATCGAGCGGGAAGGTTGTCCTGACTAGGTTCCTATCAAGGGTAAGCTTGTCATTGTTTCGCCAAGCCACACCGGCGTCGAAGAACAGAATGAACTCGCTAAACAAAAAGTTGCTGGGTATAAGCCCCAAGCGCTTAGGTCCGGTTAACGGAAATCTAATTTCGGCACCAGCAAGTATTGCCTTGCTTCCTAGCAGATTCCTTACGGTAATGTCATCAACCGGAAAATCAGCATTTTCAATCTTTTGCAATGACCTAACATCGGTGCCCCTCACGAATCCGGGGAATCCAAGGTACATCGGGTAGAATATGTTTTGATCGTCAACCTTTTCGCCATACCTTCCGACGTGAGTTCCCCTAAATGCAAAAGTAAAGGGCTTGGCAAAAAAGTAACGCCTGTAATCGGCAGTAACACTGGTCATTTCCAAGGTTCCAAAATACTTGTCAACACCAAACCGGTACCTCATCCCGCTAATTGGAGACCCAATTCCGAAAAGTGAATTGTCGCCAACATAGGCTGCACCAATTTGTTGAAGGTTGAATCCAGGAGGAGCTTTTAGTCTTTGGCGGTTTTGGCCGTAAAACTCGCCCCATTTGAAAAAGTATGTATTGAAAGCATCAATACGATAATAATACCACGACATTCCTGCCGAAACTTCAAACCTACGGGTAGTGGAAAATGGGTAGAAGGCAAAAACTGAAATCTGGTCCTCGAAAATTCGATTCGTTACCAGCCTTAGATTGTCCAAGTAATAGGGCTGACCTCCAATCTCCACTACCTCTGCATCCCTGATCAACTGCAAGTAATCGTATCTGTAGGGCACGTGCGAAACCGATCCGCCCCACTTGAATCTTCCCTTTTGGTTGAGGTAGCCCACCTGGGCCCCAAAATCAAATATTTCACCATTAACCGCTACATTGGCAAACATTTGATTGTCGCCGGTAATATCGCTAAACAGCATTGATACACCGCCTGCCATGCCGGTGCCCCACCTATTGGCAGAAACACCCATGCCCGAGTTGCCAATGTATGAAAGAGAAAATCTTGACTTAAAAGGAACCTCGGCAAAATCATCGTCAGAAAAAAGCGGTTCTTTTGGTTCTATTGCCAGGTTGGCGTCAACAACGGACTTGGTTGACCTATCAAACGGGGGCATTGTTGCGTGCCTCAAGTCAACAAACAAGGCGTCAACTGGCCGTTTGTCAAAATCTTCGAGGTTGGCCTTGTAAATGGTGAATTTCCTACCTTGAAAATGTGTGTAAACAATTTCTCCGGTATGGCGGGCAACATTTAGGGCAGGGGTAAGATGAGTTATTCCGCTTATTCCTGTATACAGATCGGTGAGTTGGCTTACTTGCAGCGTTGCCAGGTCAACATAATACATGTTTCTATATCCGTCGCGGTTTGAAAGGAAATAAAGTCCTTTTTTGTCAGGTGAAAAAACTGGGTTAACGTTGTTTGCCTCAGGAAAAACATCCAAAACCCTAACTTGGAAATTTTGGCCCTGCATGTCAATGAACCCGAGGTTAAATTTATAGTTTGTACCCTTTCCCTTTTGAGTTGTTTGCGGTCTGTCTGTGGCAAAGGCAAGGTACCTGCCATCTGCCGACCAGGTAGAATGAATGTAAGAATACCTATCGTTGGTAATATTTGTAACTTCCGAGGTTTCTAAATTGAAAAGGAAGAGGTCGGTTTTTCCATCCACTATTCCATTAAGGGCGATGGTCTTACCATCGGGCGACCAAGCAGGGTTGTTGAAACTTGGAATCCCGGTTATGTTAATTTCCCTAACGCGACTAGGCCTATTCACGTCAACAATCATAAGTTGGTTTCTCCCCCTTTTAATGGCCACGTAGGCAAATTTACTGCCATCGGGCGACCAAGTGCCAACTGATTCAAAAAAGTTAAACCCGTCAATATCCCTGTTTCGAGCCGAACTGTTTAGTTTTCGAATCACACGTCCGGTATTGGCATCGGCAAGAAACAAGTCAATGGAGATAAGATCTCGTTCCGAAAAAAATGTAATGTACTTGCCATCAGGGCTCAGCGACGGGCTTATGTTTATCTCGCCACCGTTGGCCTCGGAAACAATCATTTGGCCCGGGGCAACGTGCCGTAGCGAATCGGCCATCAACGGAGCATAATACCCCTGGAGCGAGTTTTTCCAGAGTGCCGAAACAGCCGACTCGCTCAACCCGATTATCCTTTCGAAGGCAATTTCGTGACCAAACATCGCCGTGGTGGCGTAAAAAGGGGCAATTAGTTCATCGCCCCAAGTGCGTCCGAAAAAGGCCATAAAAGCGTGTCCAAACCTATAGGGATTGTACTTAAAGTTTGTGGTCATTTGCCTTAAGGTTGGGAAATCATCTTGTTGTATTGCATCGCGCATTATCATGGCGGTATGCGAGTCGGTACTCCCAATCGAAAAATACTCGGCCATTCCTTCGACCAACCACAACGGAAGGTTCCTCAATGACTGAAGCGAAAGGCTGTCGTTGTTAATGATTTCCCTGAAGTGAAAAACGTGGACGAGTTCGTGGCCGATAACGTGGTCAGTTTGTGCATTGGTTTCCAGTACAGGAATAACCACACGATTCTTCAGCGCTTCGGTAACCCCTTGCACCCCAACGTCAATAGAACCGCTAATAGTTGTGGTTTGCTGAAAATCGGGGTGGTTGGCATAAATGAAAATTGGATTTCTTTTTTCGAAGGGGTCGTTGAAGAGTGGCTGAAATCTAGCATGCCACTTTTCGAAAGATTCGGCAAGAGCTCGTATTACCGAATCATTTTGAAAATAATGATAAATATCAAAATGAGGTGTTTGAAACACCCTGAAATCGAAACTGCGGTACGATGGTTTATTCCGCCCAAAATACTGGGCCGACACACTTGGCGAAACTATCAATACTGCTATTAAAACCAATAGCAAATTTTTTAGCCGCTTGCAAAAATTTGTTATTAACATGGCAACCAAATTTTAAACGATACATTGAAAAACCAAACTCACACTCGTTTTGCACCTACTTTCACTACCAAGCACCAAAAAAAGCAGTAATTTTTTTTGCACTTTCAACAATTAAACATTTTAGGACAAGAAACGTTCAAACAAAATCACAAAAATCATACCCTTTAGCCAAGATACCCATTTCTGGCAGCATTCTTGGTCAAAGGTATAATCTCTTCAATTAACCATTAAAAATTTTTTGAAGTTTCCGCACCAAGGTTTCCCATAATCTTTTTGAAAAGTCAACATCGCCAAGCTCGGCAAAATCATTTATTACGAGTGTAACACCGTTGGTGTTTGGCTCAGTTTCTATTCGCATTTCGAGGTTCAGGCCTTTGTGATAATCTTCAAGCCATTGGAATATTACATATTCGTTGTCCTTGAATTGCACTAATTGCACCTTCTGTTCGTTGCCAGACCACTGAAACACAAATGTTTTGTCGTCAGTTTGAATCGTTGGGGCGAACCAACGAGAAAGGCCTTCGGGTGTCGAAATCAAGGTAAAAAGCAACTTTGGAGTAGTTTCAACGAGAAACTCCATGATAAAATGCTCAACCTTCTCCATAATGTTTTGATTTTCATTTTCCCTGCAAGGTACGAATTTTTTTTCTTAAACTTTGAAACATAAAAAACTTTTTTAGAGTGTCAATTCTTTTGTTAGCTTTGCGGTTTATTAATTCTCACTTGTTGGGTGTAAATGGTTTACATATTTATGGAAAAGATAAAAGTTCACGACAAGTATTTCGAGCCCTACATTAAGCACGAGAAAATTTTGGAGGCCGTAAACAATGTGGCAAAAAAAATAATGGAAGATTACAAGGACAAGAATCCCTTGTTTGTTTCGGTTTTAAATGGATCTTTCATGTTTTCTTCCGACTTGTTCAAGGCTTACGATTATTTGGCCGAAATATGTTTCATCAAACTTTCTTCATACCATGGCACCCAAAGCACCGAAGAAGTTAAAACCCTGATTGGCCTTGATGAAGACGTGGAAGGTAGGGATATAATTATTCTCGAAGACATTATTGACACGGGAATCACGGTATCGAACCTGGTCGAAGACCTTAAAAAGTACAACCCGTCTTCGGTAAAGATTGCCACCCTTTTGCTCAAACCAAAAGCCATGAAAACAGACATAGTACCTGATTATGTTGGCATTGAAATTCCAAATGATTTCATTGTTGGTTATGGCCTTGATTACGATGGCCTTGGGCGAAACCTGAAGGATATTTACAAGATTGTAGATTAATAACCATACACCAAAAATCACAAGTCTCATGCTAAATTTAATATTATTTGGCCCTCCAGGTTCGGGAAAGGGCACCCAATCAATGAACATAATGAAGAGGTACAACCTCATGCATTTGAGCACAGGTGATATCATGCGCGAAGAAATTACTAAAAACAGCAAATTGGGTCAAACTTTCAGAAAATACATAGACAAGGGTAAGCTGGTACCCGACAAAATTGTTATGAATATGCTCGCAGACAGGGGAGCAAGCCAGTTGGGAATTGAGGGAGTGATTTTCGATGGTTTTCCGAGAACAATAGTTCAGGCCGAAAAGCTTGACAAGCTCCTTGAAAAAAATAAAACCGCGGTTGACATGGTGCTTTCAATAGAAGTTACCGAAGATGAAATTTTCAAACGTCTGGTAGGGCGAGGGCAAGACTCGGGGAGGAGTGACGACAAAGACGAAATAATCAAGCAGAGAATATTAGTTTACAAGGAGCAAACTTTCCCTTTGATAGATTACTACAAAAACCAAGGTAAGTTCGTTTCAGTTTCGGGAATGTTTCCGGTGGACGAAGTATTTTTGGCAATCTGCCAGAAGATTGACGGGTACCTGGACAACAGTGGAAAAAAACGAATGAACGATAGGAGTTTTGACACCATTGAAATTGGCAATGTAACTTTATAGTTAATTATGGGAAGAAAAAAAACAAACAATGCACCTACATCCTCGGCAATGTACTTTCTGGGGTTTATCGGAGCCGCAATTTACTTTATTTCCACGGCAACTTCCTTTTGGATTGGCGTGCTTGGTGTTCTTAAGGCATTGGTGTGGCCAGTTTTCCTGGTTAAAGGCCTACTTCAACACATTGGCGCTTAATAATTCTTTGAAAATTGAATCCGAATTTCATTGACCACGTTAGGATAACTTGTCGCTCCGGAAACGGGGGCGCAGGCTCAGCGCATTTGCGAAGGGAAAAATTTGTAGCCAAGGGCGGGCCCGATGGTGGCGATGGAGGCCGCGGAGGCCATGTCATTCTCAAAGGAAACCGAAACCTATGGACCCTGCTTCACCTAAGATACACCCGGCACGTGTTTGCAAGGCATGGCATGCCAGGTGGAAGACAAACCAGCACTGGCGCCAGCGGACAAGATATTATCTTGGAGGTGCCCTTGGGAACAATAGCCATTGATGCCGAAACCAACGAGCATTTGCTCGAAATAACCGAGCACGGGCAAACCATTGTATTACTTGAGGGCGGAAGGGGCGGCCTAGGTAACGCGAGATTCAAGTCGAGCACAAACCAAACTCCCCGATATGCTCAACCCGGCGAGGAAGGCATTGAAAAAAACGTGATTTTCGAACTAAAACTGCTTGCAGATGTAGGCCTGGTTGGTTTTCCCAACGCAGGCAAATCAACCCTGCTTTCGGTGCTATCGGCCGCCAAACCCGAAATCGCCGATTACCCTTTCACGACAATAAAACCAAACCTGGGAGTGGTGGAGTACCGCGAATCAAGATCCTTTGTTATGGCCGACATACCGGGCATAATCGAGGGGGCTCATCTAGGAAAGGGTCTTGGCCACAGATTCTTGAGGCACATAGAGAGAAACTCGGTCTTGTTATTCATAATCCCCGCCGATTCGAAAAACCTAAAGAAGGAATACAAAACGCTTCTAAACGAATTGGAACAGTACAATACCGAACTTCTTGACAAGGGCAGGTTGCTTGCAGTTACCAAGTGTGACCTGTTAACCCCCAAAAAACTTGCAAATTTAGAAACCAAGTTGCCCGAAATTGACCATGTGATGATTTCCTCACACACACAAAAAGGACTGGTTGACCTCAAGGATATGATATGGAAAGCCTTGAACCCATAATTTTGTTGACTGGTTGAGGAATTGATAAATTTGAAGATTTTAGGAGGCTTATTGCGTTTAATTGGTTAATGAATTCGACTTTAGTAAATTTCGGCAAATTCTATTCATGTCTAAAAGGACTGAGCTTCGACAACCTGCCGGGCGTTGAAGCCCAGTGGAAAATGGCTCCTTCAATTCGCGAAAGCGACATGAGGAAGATGGGTGCCGGAAGAAGCCCAAACCTCTCGGCGGTAATGCTTTTTTTTTATCCATCACCTAATTTAAAGGCATCATTGATCTTGATAAAACGTACCGAAAGTGGAGGGGCACACTCCGGTCAGATTTCGTTTCCGGGAGGAAGGTTTGAAAACACAGACTTGAGCCTGGAGGAAACGGCCTTGCGCGAAACCCACGAAGAAATTGGAGTTTCGGCAAACGTAATGGAAATGGCGGGAAAACTCACCGACCTTTACATTCCACCTTCCAACTTTATTGTTAGTCCATTTGTATCCATCTCGCAAAAGAAACCTGTATTTAGGCCTCACCCAAAGGAGGTTGCAAAACTGGTTGAAGTTGAATTGGAGGAGTTAATCAATCCCGATAACAGGCGGATGGAAAAAATAAGGCTACAGGAGGGGTTCATGCTCGAAACCCCCTGCTTTTTCATAAACGGACATATTGTTTGGGGTGCAACTGCAATGATCTTAAACGAGTTTTTGGAGTACTTTAACAACAGCACGGGGTGTTGAGGAGCAAACATAAAAAAAGGAAGCATTTGGCTCCCTTTAAGTAAAATGCTCAAAAATTCTTATCTATTGAACAGAATCAACTATGGCCTTGAAAGCCTCGGGGTTGTTCATGGCCAAGTCGGCCAAAACTTTCCGGTTTATCTGTATGTCTTTCTCGTTAATCATACCTATAAACTTGGAGTAACTCAACCCGTATTGCCTAACACCGGCGTTGATACGTTGAATCCACAGCTTGCGAAACTCCCTTTTCTTTGTGCGCCTGTCTCTATAGGCGTAACCTTGTCCTTTTTCCCAAGTATTCTTGGCTACTGTAAGGATGTTTTTTCTGGCACCAAAGTACCCCTTGGTGAGTTTTAGTAACTTCTTGCGTTTGGCCCTCGAAGCAACTTTGTTTACTGATCTTGGCATAAATGTTCGTTTTTAGTTTGTTTAGCGCCTGCCTCACGTGGGTAGGACTTGTATGGCTAAAACAAAGGTTAATAATTTTAATTTTTACAGGCTAAGCATTGCCTTGATGTTTTTCTCATCGGCAGGATTTACCAGCGTGACCTTGGTTAGGTTTCTTTTTCTCTTCTTGCTTTTCTTTGTCAAAATGTGACTCTTGTAAGCGTGCTTGCGTTTAACACGTCCGGTAGCGGTGAGAGAGAACCGCTTTTTTGCACCGGATTTAGATTTCATTTTCGGCATTACGAATCAATTTTTTGGGGTTTATTAACTTTTGAGCATTAATTTTTCTTTGAACCTTTTTTTGGAGATATGAACATTATCATCCTTTTTCCTTCGAGTTTTGGAAGCTGGTCAACCTTGCCAACCTCTTCGAGCTCTTGTGCAAACCTAAGTAGGATAACCTCGCCCTGTTCCTTGTAAACTATGGCGCGACCCTTGAAAAACACGAAAACCTTGAGCTTGGCTCCCTCTTCAAGAAACTTAATGGCGTGCTTTAGCTTGAAGTTAAAGTCGTGGTCGTCCGTATTTGGGCCCAACCTAATTTCCTTCAAAACGATTTTTGCCGCGTTTGCCTTGATTTCCTTCTGTTTCTTTTTTTGTTCGTAAAGAAACTTCTTGTAATCAATTATTTTGCACACGGGCGGGTTTGCAGTGGGAACAATTTCGACCAGGTCGAGTCCTTGTTGTTCGGCCATGGCAAGGGCTTCCTTAATTGGAATTATGCAGGCTTCAACATTTTCTCCAACAACCCTAACAACGGGTGCTTTGATTTTTTCGTTAATGAAGTGCGGATCTTCCGGTTTCACGTATCTTCCGCGCGGCCTGAAGGGTCTAAATGGTGTTGCTATTTTTTTATCCTCCGTGTTTAGTTAAACTTGTGGTAAAAGGTATTGTGGCCATTTACCTTGAATTATCTAAAAATCAATTGTACTTTCAATCTCTTTCCTTAACAGCTTCACGAAATCTTCAACGTTAAAGACTCCCAAGTCACCTTGCCCGTGCTTTCTTGCCGATACAGTATTTGAATGTTCTTCCTGCTCGCCAACAATGAGCATGTAAGGGATTTTCTTTATCTCGGCGTCTCTGATTTTCTTCCCGGTTTTCTCGCTACGCTCGTCAATGTGTGCCCTTATTTCGGAAATATCTAGCAAAGATAGAACTTTTTTTGCATATTCATGATATTTATCGCTGATTGGCAGTACGATAACTTGATCGGGAGAAAGCCACAAGGGGAATTTCCCGGCGCAGTGTTCGATAAGTACTGCCACGAATCTTTCCATCGAACCAAAAGGAGCCCTGTGAATCATTACCGGACGGTGCTTTTGGTTATCACTCCCAACGTACTCTAACTCGAACCTTTCGGGCAGGTTATAGTCAACCTGGATTGTGCCCAACTGCCACTTGCGGCCCAGGGCATCTTTTACCATGAAGTCGAGCTTGGGCCCGTAAAATGCCGCTTCACCAATTTCAATCGTGGCTTCCAACCCCTTTTCGCTGGTTGCCTCGATAATTGCTTGTTCGGCCTTTTGCCAGTTTTCGTCGCTGCCAATGTACTTTTCCTTGAGGTTGGGGTCGCGAAGCGATATTTGCGCACTGAACTCCTTGAAATCAAGGGCCTTGAATATGTGAAGCACTATATCAATTACCTTGATGAACTCTTCCTTAACTTGGTCTGGGCGGCAGAAAATATGGGCATCGTCTTGTGTAAAGCCCCTGACGCGGGTCAAGCCATGGAGTTCGCCACTTTGTTCGTAGCGGTAAACCGTTCCGAACTCGGCAAGCCGTACCGGAAGGTCTTTGTACGAGTATTGCTTGGTTTTGAAAATTTCGCAGTGATGCGGACAGTTCATGGGTTTTAGCATGAACTCCTCACCTTCGGCGGGGGTTTTGATAGGCTGAAACGAATCCTTGCCGTATTTTTCGTAGTGACCACTGCAAATGTAAAGGTTCTTGCTGCCAATATGAGGACTAATAACCGGGAGGTATCCACCTTTCCTTTGAACCTTTTTTAAAAACCGCTCAAGATTTTCGCGTAGTTCGGCACCTTTTGGCAGCCACAGGGGGAGCCCCTGTCCCACGGTTTGCGAAAAGGCAAAAAGCTCCAATTCCTTGCCAATTTTTCGGTGGTCGCGTTTTTTTGCCTCTTCGAGCATTATAAGGTACTCGTCCAGATCTTTTTGCTTGGGGAAGCTAATGCCATAAACCCTTGTAAGTTGCTTGCGGCTCTCATCGCCCCTCCAATAGGCACCTGCCAAACTCAAAACCTTAACCGCCTTTATTGCGGAGGTATCGGGTAGGTGAGGACCACGGCACAAATCGATAAAATTGCCTGTTTCGTAAAAAGAAATGGTGCCATCCTCCAGGTCGCTTATCAGGTCAATCTTGTATTCATCGCCCTTTTCGAAAAATATTGACAGGGCTTCTTTCTTTGATACTTCTCTGCGCCGGAACTCGTGTTTTTCGCGAACAATATCGCGCATTTTCTCTTCGATCTTCCCAAGGTCGTTGCTCGAGAGCGAGTACTCGCCAAGGTCAATGTCGTAATAAAAACCGTTTTCGATATCGGGGCCTATTCCAAACTTGGTGCCGGGATAAAGGGCTTCGATGGCTGCTGCCATAACGTGTGCCGAAGAGTGCCACATGGCAGCCTTGCCTTCCTTGTCGTCCCAGGTGTGAAGTTTTATTGAGCTATCAGCTTGTATTGGGCGCGTTAGGTCAATGACCTCGCCATTAACGCTTATTGCAAGGACCTTGCGCGCCAACCCCTCGCCAATGCTTTTTGCAATGTCGAGGCCGGTAACGCCGGGGTCGTATTCTCTTACGGAATTATCTGGTAATGTTATTTTTATCATCAAAGGGTATCTGCAATTTTTGAGCCTGCAAAGATAAGAATAAAAGTTGAAAGTTGAAAGTGAAAAGTTGAAGGACAGGTTAGTATTTAGAAAAGGAAGAAATATGTAGTCAGAAGTTTAAAGTGGAAAGTGAAAAGTTGAAATGAGGTTAGTATTGAGAGGTGAGATTTGCGTATTGAGAATTTAGTCGAAAGCCAAAAGTCGAACCTCTAAATCTCATAAAGAGGACTTTGAAAGCCATTTTTACAGCAATGTTCGCAATGAACGCGCAAAGCTCACAAAGTTTACCAAAAAAACCGTGATAATCAGCCCAATTTGTGTCATGAGCGGTTCATTACTTCCAAATCGAAAATCATTAATCGCCGATCGTCGATCTTAAACTATGGTTTCCAGCCCTTTTTGGTTTTTATGGAAACCACGTTGGGATAGCCAAACTTTTGGATGCCTTTGCCATCGAGGTAATACTCAACTGACTCAATGTCGCTTCCCTTAATTTTCTTGTCAAGTTCGAGGAGGTTGTAACCCTGTTTTTTCCCATTAACAAAAACCACGGCATCGCGAGTGACGTCGAATGGTTTTTCATCTTTTATCGTTTGTATATCGGTGATTCTAAGCAAGTTATCTTCGGGTACAAGTGCAAATCTTACAGGCATCCTGAAGATCGTCCTCACGGGTTTTCCGCCAATTCTACCCGGGGCCCACCTGGGCATTTCGCTTACCAATCTTATTACTTCTTGGTCTATTTCGGGGCTTAGTCCTCTTATTATTCTTGTGTTAGTTATTCTTCCGTCAATTTCTACAACAAAAGAAACGAAAACAGTTCCTTGAATTCCTTGCTCTTGGCTTATTTCGGGATACTCAAGGTTTCGAAACAGGTATTGTATTCGAGCACCATCGCCACCCGGAAACATCGCAGGCACTTCGGTTACGGTGTAAATTGTTGTATCGGGTTGCTCGGTTTGCAAGTTAAAATATTCAAAGTGGTTTTCAAAATCAAAAGAACTTGCTTTTGAAATGAAAAAGGTGACCACTATAATTGAGGCTGTTATTTGAAGTTTTTTATTCATCTGTTTTGGAATTGGGTGGTGGTAATTTGCTCACTTCAGGGTGCAAATGTAACAAATGAAACGAAACTTTATTTGTTAAAAAGTTTTAAAGGCCCGTGAATCAAATAAGGTATGATAAGTTGAGTTTTTGCGGAGGTTCATGGAGTTTATCAAGTCTATTTAGTGGGGTTATTGAGGCGTTGAAAATTACAATAGAGTTAATTATGACAAATTGCCAGTGTATCCAATGATTCATAATTACCCAGAGCCCAAGTTCTCGCCTCCTGCCCTCAGATGGCTGCGCTCGGCCAATCAGCAAATCATTTCACCCTAACTGGTTTTAGCTCCTCGAAAAATATGTCATCGTTTGGAACGTCGAAATCCATTCCGAGGATATTGAGGTTGTTGTCCAGGTTGAACTTAACGGTTCCGAAGCTGAACCACGCGTGGGTGTTGTCCCAAACTATTTCAAAAACATCGTAGTGCCAGTGTTTGAGCGTTGCCGAAAGATACTTGGAGTTTTCGAATTCCAGGCGCAGTTCGTTGTGGCCCTCAAGGGTTACTTTAATGTTTCCGTGGATGTTTGACCTGTATGTGCCGGCATAGTCTTCAATTGACAGTGATGGGCTGGTACCCAAAACCCGCCTTTCCTTTCTTTCCGCAATTCGGGTGTCGGTTTGTTCGCGCCGTCGGGCTCTCTCGAGCAACTCGGTTGACCAATCTCGGGGTTCAACGCCCATGAAAAGCTCCAAAGCATAGTTTGTCGCGGCAGTAATTGGGCTTCTCATACCGTTGGTAAGCACTACTACTCCCAGGTTTTCATCAGGTACCAGAGCAAGGGATGTAATCATTCCATCAATTGCGCCGGTGTGAGCCACGCGTAACCGTCCGTGCATGTCGCCAAGTCCCCAGCCAAGGCCGTACGATCGAAAATTTTGGTTAAACTCGTTTCGGTTGGTATGATCAACCACGAAGTTGGCGTGGGGAGTCCACATTAGGTTAATGTTGGCACGTGAAATAATGGTATCGTTCCCGAATATTCCCTTGTTAAGATTGAGAATCATCCATTTTGCCAGGTCGTTTACGCTTGAAATGATTCCGCCAAGTGCGCCGATTTCTTCCCAATCTTCCCACCCGACGGGAATGTTAATATTTTGCTCCAGGGCGTGAGGAGTAACGTGGTTGCCAAGGGTCATTAGGTGTTGGGGCGAGGTGGTGCTCCTGGTCATTCCGAGGGGTTTGAAAATCCGTTCCTTCACGTTTTCGCTCCAACTTTTTCCGGTAACGGCCCTAATAACCTCGCCAGCAGCAATATACATTACGTTAGAATAGCCGTACCCTGCCCTGAATCCGAAGGCTTGGGGTAAATACTTTGCTCGCCTAACGATATCCTCTGCCGAGAATTTAGACTTGTACCAAATTACATCGCCACTGAAGGTGCCAACCCCTACCCTATGGCATAGAAGGTCGCGAATTGTAACATTGTTGCCAACCCATGGATCGTAAACCTCGAAGTAGGGCAGGTAATCTCTTACCTTGTCGTTCCATTTTATTTTACCTTCTTGCTCGAGTAATGCCAGCAGGGTCGCAGTAAAAGCCTTTGAAATTGAGGCTATTCCGTAAAGGGTGTTGCCATCTGCTTTAGTGCTTTTGCCCACTTCCAAAACGCCGTAGTTGCCAACGAAAACAAGTTCGCCATCTTTGACAATGCCAATTGAGGCACCGGGGATTTCCCAGTCGGCTACCATTTTTGAAAAGTACTTGTCAAGGCTCTCAAGGTTTGGCCTCGACTGAGCAAAACCAGAATAATAGATTATTAATAAGAAAAGAGGGGAAAAGAAAAGTTTTTTCATGATGAAGATGTTTTGATGAACATGCTTAAACCAAACTGCAAATCTATCGAAACTTTTTCGAAAAAACCACCAGGAGGTACAACTTTAAGGTTTGTGCTTTCTGCACAAATCATTTCTTCTTAAGTGTAAGCAATGTAATCTCCGGCGGAACTCCAACCCTTCCCGGAAAGCCCAAGAATCCAAAGCCCCCATTAACATAGAGGAGTTGGTTACCCTCCTGGTATAAGCCAATCCACTCGCTGTACTTCCACTGCACCGGGCTCCACTTGAAAAACGGGGTGATGATTCCAAACTGAAACCCGTGTGTGTGACCGCTAAATGTTAGTTGAATGTTGGTAAGTGGCAAAATCTCGCCACGCCAATGCGAGGGATCGTGGCTAATTAACAATTTTACCGGGAAACCTGCATTTGTACCAATTGCCTTTTCAAGGTTCCCGTACTTGGCAAAAGGTGGCTGCCCCCAGTTTTTTACCCCTGCAATCATTACAGAGTCATTGCCAATCTTAATAAACCTGTGTTCGTTGAGCAAAACATCAAAACCCATTTCTTGCTTTATTTCAATGAGTCTTTCAATGTTCGAATCCGTTTCGGGAATTGTGCCCCAGCGGCGATAATCGCCCATGTCATGATTGCCCAAAACCGAGAACATTCCCAAGGGGGGGTCGAGTTTTTGAAAAACGGGAATAAACCTTTCGGCCTCATCGGCAACATTGTTAACCATGTCTCCCGAGAATACAATCAAATCGGGCTTAAGGTCAGCCATCATTTTTATCCCTTTGGCAACAGGCTCAATAGATTTGAAGCTGCCCAGGTGGGTGTCGGAAAAATGAACAACCCTCAAGCCCTCGAATGCGGGCGGTAGACCTTCAATGAAAACATCAACTTTTTCAACATGGAAGTTGTACCTGCCGAAAAAAATTCCGTGAAGCACGGCAAGGAATAGAAAACTGGAAAAAACAACTCCAGCCTTTAACAAAAAATTGGTTTTTCTGACCCTTTGCATGTAAAGGCTTGGGGTAGAGCTATTTTCAAAAATTTTAACACCAACAAGCGATAGGAGGTTCTTTAAATAGTGAAGAGCCACGAAAAGCAAAAAGCCGGTTTTGACCACTAAAATAAGTGTAAAGCCCCCTGAAATAATAAAAAACTGGCGGTATTGAACGTGCTCGGGATTATCGGCCGACCTTATAAAAAAAGCGAAAACCAAGGAAAACAATATGAAAATAACATCGATAAGCCAATACACTCTAGGGGCAAATTTTCGAAACCCCGGATTGGCACCTTTGGCAAGCAGGGTCTTAATCCCGAAATAACCACTAACATTCAACAACACCAAAACGCCGATGAAAAAGGCAAGTGCAAACCACATTCGATTAAACTTTGTTTTGTTGTTTTAAAACGATAATTTTGCTTTTCAAATATACTAACATCTTTTTGATGTTTTTGTTGAATTAGCTTATGCGACAAAGATTGACATACGACAGGCGGGAAATCAAGGAAATAATTGACCGCTGCGAGGCTTGCTTCATTTCGATGGTTGACCCTAATGGACTTCCATACGTTTTACCTTTTAACTTTGCCTACGACGGCAGCTTCATTTACTTGCACTCGGCCAAAACAGGACGAAAAATTGACATCCTTAACGCCAATCCTAATGTTTGCGTGGCCTTCAGTTCCGACCACAAGCTTTACTTCAGGCACCAAACCGTGGCTTGCAGCTACGGGATGGACTACCGAAGTGTTTTGGCATTTGGCAAGGTTGAGTTCATAAACGATCATAATGAAAAGGAGCGGGTTTTGAACTTAATCATGGAAAAATATACCGGTAAAACTTTTTCATACAATAAACCTGCCATTGACAACGTGGAGGTTTTTCGAGTGGCAATTCGCAAAATTGAGGGAAAGGTTTCAGGCTCTTAATTGACAATGAAACAAATCACCTTTTCACCTTCTTTTCGAAGGCTTCCTTGAATTCCACATTTGCATTTTGGCAAGTTCGCCCAAGTTTTTCGAGCGAAAACTCGGTATAGAAATTGGGGTTGAGCGATTTTTTTGCAGAATACATCACGGGGATTGCGATCGTTCTTCCGTCAACTGGGTTTTCGTCCTGGTCAAACTTTCCAGAATTTGGCGGGTGGTTTTTTATGAACCAACTACACACCTCAAACTCACGATAAATAATGGACCAGTTATCACCGGTTTTTACCGTGTAAACTACATCAGCCGGAAGGGTGAGTTTTTGTTGTGTACGCATGGTATTGCTCGTTGGAGCAACAACCTGGGTCGTGGACGGTTCAGGTTGAGTTGCCTCGGTAGAAATCTCGGCTGGTATGGTATAAATGATTCTTGAGGAATCTTTAATAAATAGATCGTAAAACATGTATGCAACCGCCAATAAGCAACAGGCTATGATTATTTTTTTTCTCAAGGGTCTCTTTTCTATTGTAGTGTTTGTTGGTCTTCCATCAAGTTGAATTTCCACTTCTTGTTTGGATTCAGTCGTTGACTCGTTGGGTGATTCAAAAACGGGTGGTTCATTACCCTCAAGGTTGTAGAAGGTGATTAATTGCAGTGCCGAGCACCCTTCCATGTAGTTTTCACCTGCAATTCCCGTAAGCCTTTGCGCCTTTGTAAGCAATGGCATGGAGTCGGCCAAAATGCCATTGAAAACCTTGGGCTTAATGGATTCCCAAACCTTGCCTGCACCTGCCACGAATATGTCGCCATCAACCGGTACTAACGGTTGCTCGCATACGGCAGGTTCGAAAATTTGCCTGTCGCCAAGGTAAACAATGCATCCGGAATCTTTACCATTGCCATAGTTTTGGTTTTTATCGTTGACCAAGGGCCATCCCATCGAATAGGTTCTCTTGCCGTTGAAAAACAGAAACGAGGCATCGCCCATCCAACCATAACACGACTTGAAATTTTGAACAAGCACACAGGCAACGCTTGCCTTTGCGGCCATTGCCAATTGGTTTTTACGCTTCATTTCAAACACATATCCATTGGTATAGCTCAGGGCATTAAACACCGCCTCCACTGCATTATCAAGAACTTCGTTTTCGAGGTAATACTTAACCCTCTCGCAAACAATCATCGATGTTGAATTATTTTCATCAGGTTTGCCGTGAGCTACTACTGACAAGAAAACGTGACCATTTGGAGTTTCAAATGCCTTAACTTCGCTGCTAAAGGTTTGGTCTCCGGCTTTAATTGAAGAGTTTATTGCTGCGTACTCAAAATTTTTCAGTTTCTTGGTAATCATTTTCGAGTTATTTGAAGGTTTCGGCGTCGAGTGCTTTAGTTTCCAAAGGTTTTGCAATATATGAAAAAAAATGTTAGACTCGACTAATTGCAATTTATTGCAATTAGGAAAAAATCTACCAAGGTCAATTGCTCCGGCCGTTTCCCTCGAAAATCGAGAGGGAGAGAGGCCCAATTAATATCGAGGCCCTTTAATGAATTTCTCAAGGTTTTCCTTCTCTGGTTGAATGCTGTCTTAACAACGTTTCTTAACTTTCCGTTTTCGCAAGGCAGGGGTTCTTGCTTTCTTTTCATCCTAATTACGGCTGATTTAACTTTTGGTGGCGGATCGAAGACGTGCTCGTCAACAACGAAAAGCATTTCCACGTTGAAATAGGCTTGGGTAAGCACGCTAAGAATTCCGTAAGTTTTATTTCCGGGCGGTGCTGCAATGCGCAAGGCCACCTCCTTCTGAAACATACCCACAAGTTCGGGCACCAAGTGGCTATTTTCAATAACCTTGAAAATGATTTGAGAGGAAATGTTGTAAGGGAAATTTCCAATGATGGCGATTGGCCTCCCACCCGACACTTTTTCAATTTCGATTTTAAGGAAATCATCTTCGATCAAATTGTGGTTAATGCCAGCAAACTCCTCTTGCAAGTATTCGATAGAATCGCGGTCTAGCTCCACCCCGTTCCAAGCAAATTTACCATCGGAGAGCAAGAACCGGGTAAGAACACCGGTACCGGGGCCTATTTCCAAAACCTGATCGTAGTTGCCAAAACCCGTCAAGGAGTTGACAATCTTGCGGGCAATGGTCTTGTCGCGCAGGAAGTGCTGTCCTAGAAATTTTTTTGGCCTTACGGTGTTTTTCATTTCGGTTTTTTTATGAAGGGTCTCTCAATTCTCTCCACCTGTTTCTGGCCGTGACACTATTTAGGCTACCAGGGTAGCTTTGCAAAAGCTGGAAATACAAATCGCGAGCCAATTCTCTGTTGGACAAAACCCTTTCGTGCAGCTCAGCCCTCCTGAAAAGAGCCTCGTCGGCCAACAATCCCCTGGGATGGTTTTTTACTATAAGAGCCAAAAGCTCGTCTGCCTCCGAATACAGGCCTTGCAAGAGTTTAATTTCGGCACGAGCCATCAAGACATCATCAACAATTTGGTGGGTTGAAAAATGATGACTTACAGAATCAAGTACTATGATTGCCTGGTCGAAGCGATTCATGAAGGCAAGCAACTCGGCTCTGGCATACATTTGCAAGGCCCTTGTATCTTGATTTTCACCAGTATTATCCTGAATTTTCAAGGAAAGTTTAATGGCATCGTTGGCAATAAGCCTCGATGTGCCTGCCTTCAAGACGTCTAATTGAGCCTTTGCCCACTCAAACTCGCCAATGTAAAACGACAATCTGGCATTCTTGAACTTGGCCTCGTGTGCCAGTGGGTGGTCTCTAAGCAGCTTGTCGACCTGCGAGTAAAGGAGGGTTGCATCCCAAACTTGACCCGACAGAAGCAGAATGTCGGCAAGTTCGATCCTACACTCTGCAATAGTGAGTTGGTTCATGCCTGGTAAGCCCAGCGTTCTTTCAAGCAGATCAATGGCTTCCGCAGGGTTTCCAAGAAAAAAGGCTTGAAGATTTGCCAAATTTCGAACCAGGCTTACCGTTTGAGCACTAACTCCAAGTTCTTGTAAGGCCTGAAGGTATTCCTTTTCAACCTGAATCAGGTCATTTTTATTAATATGGTATCCCGAGGTGGCCTGTTTAAACCTGACATTTAATAATCCAATTTTGGCATCGAGGTAGAAAGTCGAACTGAAACCCTTTTCCATAAGGTACCTGTAGGCATCGGCTGCTACGGAATACTCTTGGTTGGTTGCAGCCAAAATTGCAACGTTCAACACCAATTCTCCATCTTGCCTTAGCCGCTTGTCAATGGCTCTTGCTTGTGTAAACGCCAACCTAAAATCCTTTTGCTGAATGGTAAGCCAAAGCAGCATGTGAGAGTACAGCATATTTGTCGGATTTCTTTGAGTGCGGCCCAACAAAACACCGCGTAAAGCTTCGTTTTTTTGAAAGTTGGTATCGTTGGCAATTGCATCTTGCAGCACCCCTTGCACCCTAATCATTGACGCCATATTAACCTCTAAATAGTCAATGTACTCGTTCATCATGGCACCAAAATCACCGCGTTGGTTGTGAAGGTCGGCAATGCTCAAGTGAAGTGAATGTCTTTGGCCCAGTAACGTCCTTCCCCTGAGGTAGGCTTCGAGAGCCATGTCGAGGTAATCGCGATTTCGGAACGCGGTGGCAAGTGCATGGACTTGCGAGGGGTCGGCTTTAAGTGATGAAACCAACCTGTTGAAGTGCCTTTGGGCATCGCGCGTCTTGCCCCACCTGTCCAAAACCCATCCTAGGTCAACTTCATACATGACATCGTTTGGAAAAGTCCTGGCGCGGCTTTTAACCAAACGCTCGGCCTCGGGAAAATGATTGAGGTTGAAAAGGCATTCGAGGTAGTTTTGGTAAATAACCGGCGTCGGGTTTCCTTGTACTAGTTTCTCGTAAAGAGCGGCAGCCTTGGCAAATTCGCCCTGCCTGAAGTACTGCGCAGCCAATAGGGCATCAGTGCCATCTTGCCCAGAAGATAGTGTGGAAATAAGCAGCAACATGAACAGAGGCAGTTGTTTCATTTCTGTTTTTTAAAAACCCATTTCGGAACAAAAAATTATCAGTTTACAGCCAATGACTAAATTATTTTTAATTCAATGCTTTGGTACTTTGTGAAACTTTGCGTGTAACTTGGTGTTACTTTGTGCTCCCGAAAAAATCACCAAGAACACTATATTTGCAGAAATCTTGACACAATGTTGTCAATTAAAAGCGCTGTTTATTGTATAACCTCGAAACCTGTGTATTGCTGCAAAGCCTTTGGAATCAAGACACCTTGTGGTGTTTGGTTGTTTTCGAGCAAGGCCGCCACGATACGGGGCAGTGCAAGGGCACTTCCGTTGAGAGTGTGAGCTAGTACCGGCCTTCCATCGTCACCGCGATAACGAAGTTTCAGTCGATTTGACTGGAAGGTTTCGAAATTTGAAACTGAACTAACCTCCAGCCAACGTTGCTGGGCGGCCGAAAACACTTCAAAATCATAAGTTAGGGCGGAGGCAAAACTCATATCACCGCCACACAACTTAACTACCCTGAAAGGTAGTTCGAGTTTGCGCAAAACCCGTGTAACGTGCTCCACCATTTGTTCGAGAGCCGCATAACTATCATCTTGTCGGGTTACCTGTACTATTTCCACCTTATCGAATTGGTGAAGGCGGTTTAGACCCCTCACATCCTTTCCATAACTACCTGCTTCTCTCCGGAAACAAGCTGAATATGCCGTACACTTAACGGGCAACTCTCTTGCCGACAAAATCATATCCCTGAAAAAGTTGGTAAGTGGGACCTCGGCTGTTGGTATTAAGTAAAGGTTGTCAGACTGCACGTGATACATTTGCCCCTCCTTGTCGGGCAACTGGCCGGTTGCAAATGCCGAATCCTCGTTTACGACCAAGGGTGGCTGGTATTCGAGGTATCCTGCGTCAACGGCATTGTCGAGGAAAAACGAAATAAGTGCCCTCTGAAGTCTTGCACCCTTTCCCTTGTAAACAGGAAAGCCGGCACCTGTAACCTTTGTTCCACATTCAAAGTCGATGATTTCGTATTTCGTTGCGAGATCCCAGTGAGGAACTGCGTTTGGCCCGAGTTGGGGAATGTCTCCTTCGTGGCTCATTACCTTGTTGTCATCGGCTCCCCTTCCGGTGGGTACCAATTTGCTCGGTACGTTGGGCAAGGTAATCAATAATTCATCCTGCTCCTTGGCAAGCTGTTCCAACAAATCTTGCAGGCCCCTGGTTGTTTTCTTGAGCTCGGCGGTTTGGGCCTTCATAAAACCAGCCTCCTTTGCCTTGCCTTCCTTGTGGAGCGAACCTATTTCACGAGCCAATCGGTTGCTTTCGGCCAGTGTGTCGTCTAGCTGTTTTTGGGTTTGCCTGCGCCGGGCATCAACCTCAAGAATACGCTCGATGGTTTCAGTGGCATCCATGTTTTTAAACCTGAGCCTTTCAATGACTTCGGAAGGGTTGTTTCGGATTAGGTTAATTTCTAACATCGGTATTTTGGATTATAATTTTTGATGGTCAAAGTTAAGAAGAAATGTTTTTGTGTTGAGAAGCTGAGAAGTTGAGGTGATGAGAGAAAAAAAGGGCTGCCAAATTGTTTGACAGCCCTTTTTGCAAAAAAGTTTATAGCCTAATCGGCTGCAGCGGGCGCAACAGAAACGTATGATTTGTTGTTGGCTTTCTTGGCAAAAATAACCGTACCATCGGAGAGGGCATACAAGGTGTGATCCTTGCCCATTCCAACGTTGTTTCCCGGGTTGTGCCTTGTACCTCGTTGCCTTACAATGATGTTTCCGGCAATTGCATCTTGCCCACCAAAAATTTTCACGCCAAGGCGCTTACTGTGCGACTCGCGGCCGTTCTTGGAGCTACCGACCCCTTTCTTGTGTGCCATATTATTTTATTTTTTAAGGTTTCGAAAACAAATGACTATGCAACAATCTCAGCGATTTGAATCTGAGTTAGCGGCTGGCGGTGTCCGTTCATTTTTTGGTAGCCTTTTCTTCTTTTCTTCTTGAAAACAAGAATTTTGTCGGCTTTTACGTGAGCCAAAATCTTGGCCTTAACCTTAGCGCTGTCAACCACGGGTGTTCCAACCCTCACGTTGTCGCCATCGGCCACGAGGTAAACTCTATCAAACTCAAGCTCGGCACCTTCCTCTTGATTTACAAGGTTAACGTAAAGTTTCTGATCCTTGGCAATCTTGAACTGCTGCCCACCTATCTCTACTATTGCGTACATTTTTAATGCTTTAAATGATTTTCAAATAACGGGGTGCAAAGATACAAACTTTTTTCTTACTTGCAAATTGTTTGGAAAAACTTTTTTCGAATCACAAAAATGGCATTAATCAAAGGGAACATAGTAATCGCGTCTATTGTATCCGGTAAAAGCTCCGAAGCCCCCAACAATATTCGAAAAAACAATAGTTGGTGTCGCAAAAATATTGTCATTTGCATTATTCCAACTTTGCAGGCTTTTGTGAACAGGTAGTAGTTCTCGTCAGTAACCATAACATATACAAAAACAGAATCTATTGGGTAAGTGTAAATTTGATTTGTATTATGGTCATAAATGCCAGTTTCACTATAATAAACTGCTCTTGATGTAAAGGGTAAGCCTGATGTGTTCTTCACAAACATTGTTCCGGTCTCTATGTTATATGCTCTTTCAAGCACAAATGCGCTAACTGGGTTTTGAGATGTTGGACTTGGCCAATACCTGCTGAATGCTCCCACAGAAAAGAAAGCCCCCAACTGGCTATCCTTGGGAGTAACTGTCCAGACAATATTTCCTGTTTTTTTGTTGTTGTACCAGTCGCTAAGTTTAATTGGGCTATAAGATACTTCGCCAATATCAAATGCCGGTACGAAACACTGCGCTGTTACTCTTTCTCCCAGAGGCGTGGTTATTTCGAGGAGGTAAAAGCTATTTGGCAAGATTGGAAAGTCACTTGCGGCAATGGAGAAATACCTTTTTTCCGCATTATATGTTAACTCCACGGGCGGTGCTCCTTTAATTGCCATTTTTACAGTTGCATTACCATTAACTGGTACGTAGTTGCTCTGGCTATTTGATTGTGGATGGGTTCGATTAACCCAAACCTTTATTGTCTCGGTTTGAGGCGAAATGTGTGAAAAAACGGTAATTTTTGGCTTGCTAAATGGAACCTCTACTCCTGTTGACTCTGACAAAAAGAAATCTTCGCAACCAGCAAATAATACAACTGTCAAAATTGTAAAAAGTCTGACAAGGTAATTTGCAGTGCTCTGAATTAATGCTTTGGTATTTGTTTTCATGGACGGATTAAAATTTGAAGTTCAAACTAATTGATGGGATAATTGGAAAAAGGCTCACTTGGTACAACCGCGGTTTGTCAATATTTGAGTCGTCATAACCCCAGAGATAAAAGAATGGGTTCTTGCGAGAATATGCGTTATAAGCACCCATTTCAATAGTTCTTCGAACAGGCTTTCCAAACCAAACCCTGTCTTTGTGAAACTGAAAAGCAACATCTAACCTGTGATAAGCGCCGCCTCTAAACCCATGCTTACCATCGTAAATATCCACGTTTCGATACCACCATTCATTGTCGAACTGATTTGGAATTCCATCGTTTGTCGGAATATTTGGAAAAACTTGAGTGCTTGCTGCCGAAAGGTCGTAGGCCTTACCTGTTGAATAAACCCAAGTAAGGCTAAAGGTAATCCAGGGAGAGGCCTCATAAACAGCAACAAAAGAAAAATCGTGTCGGCGATCGTTTGAGGCCCAAAACGGTATGCCCGTGTTTACCTCATCAAATTGATGCTTGACTCACGCTAGGGTGTAACCAACCCAACCTGATAGACGCCCCTTTTTGCGGTGCAAAAGCAACTCTACTCCATAGGCCTCGCCGGTGCCAGCAGTAATTTGATCCTGCCAATTAAAGTTTTGGGAAAAGGCCGGATCTTGAAACTCAATGAAACTGGCTCCTTCCTTGTAGGAAATTATATCGCGCATTTTTTTGTAGTAACCCTCAAGCGTAACTTCAAAACTTTTATCCAACCAATCGTAAGCAAGACCAGCTTCAACTTGCCAGGTTCTTTGTGGTTTAATTCTTCGGGTAGAGCCAACCCATAGGTCGGTCGGCAAGCCAATACCGGTAGAGCTTAGCAAATGCAAGTACTGGTTCATGGAGGCAAACGATGTTTTGAATGAAAAAACCGGACTAAACAGAATGTTTGCAGAAATACGAGGTTCGAGGTTTTGACATGTAGTACTATCGGCAACAAAGTGGGTGAACCTAAGTCCAGGATTGATTCTAACAAAATCTCCAATAGATATTTCATTTTCAACATATGCCGCTGATTCCAGAGTATTTTCCAACTCTTTAAAAACTACGGGTCTAGTTGCCGGCCCCCCTTCCTTCTGGATTATTGCACGTGGGGTTATGTGGTGGTGAATGACTTGGATGCCGGTTCGAAGAAAGTGATTTGGGTGGGGATTAAGGGTAAGGTCATACTTTGCCCCAATATCTCGAATTCCCGTGTTGTACTTTAGCTCCCAAATATTGTTGTTGAATCTATTGAAAGATCCTACCTCCATTTGGTACTTGGAGAAAATAATAGCTCCACTTCCAAAAAGTTTTTCACTGAATATGGTTGCCAGCCTTGCGGTGGCGGTTTGATTCCCCCAAAGCAAGTGAAAACGATCGCCGTAATCTCTTTTATCCACCTCAAAATAAAATTTGTCATGACCAAAATATGTACTTATGAAGAGCCTGCTTTTTTGGCTAATATCGTGGTTAACCTTGGCGTTAAAATCATAGAAAAAAACACCAGCACCAATCTTTTCATTTGGCTCGGAAGAGGCTCTTAAGAACGGCTTCATCAGCAAATCTACGTAAGTTCTCCTACCCGAAACCAAAAACGATGCCTTGTCTTTAACCAAGGGGCCTTCCAGAGTTAACCTACTACTAATAATACCTATTCCACCCTCGCCTGCCAGTTTTTGCTTGTTGCCATCCTTCATCTGAATATCAAGTACCGACGATAGCCTCCCTCCGAAACGTGCCGGAAAATCGCCCTTGTATAGTTGCATATTCTTTATGGCATCGCCATTGAAAACCGAAAAGAATCCAAACAAGTGATGGGCATTGTAAACCGTGGCATCGTCCAGAATGATAAGATTTTGGTCGGGGCTCTCACCCCTTACAAAGAATCCGCTGGTGCCCTCGGTGCCAGATTGAACACCTGGCAGAAGTTGAAGCACCTTTAGCATATCTTTCTCGCCAAGAAGAGCGGGAATATTCTGCGCCTGAATCACTGGGAGTGAAATAACCGACATTTGTGCCAATTGGCTTACCCTGCGCATTGATTCGGCAGAAACAACAAACTCCTGAAGTTCCATCCCATAATCAAGTTCAATATCGAGACGCTGATTTCTTTTAATGTCAAGATCAAAAACCTTGGTTTGGTAGCCAACGTAAGATATTACCAATTAGGCAGGTCCAGCAGGGATAGTAAGGGAATAAAACCCATAACTGTTTGTCAAAACTCCGGCTTTACTGTTTGTTTCGTAAACAGTGACCCCGATTAATGTTTCTAGGCTGCCGGCCTCGTAAACGTAGCCACTAACGGTAAAGCTGGATGGGGATTGCCCTTGTACTGCCGCTGCCCAAAACAGGACGACAAATACAAAATATCGACAAAATTTTCCAAGAAATGATTTTTTCATAGTTTTGGTTTTGGTGGTGATGGTTTTCATAAGCCACAATAATCATTCAAAATCTGAAAGCAAAATCACGACCTTAAAAAAAAAATCAGGGTGCTTGCATTGCACTCACCCTGATTGTAATAAAAAAGTTGATTCAGATTGAATTTTGCTTGTATCTCTGGCCATAATCCAGATTAAATTCTAAGACTATAACTGATATTTTAACCTGAACCCAAGGCCAATAAAATTGCCAACTTGTTCAATTTGGTGCTTGAAAACTAATTCTGGTTCAAGGTAGAATCTACCTGCCAAATAGAATTCCTTCCCAAATTTACCAAAAACACTAAATTCATTATTACGAACAGATTCCACAACCAGGAAATCAGCACTAACCCCACCGGAAATGTTTATGAAACTCGAAATGAACTTGAGTTAAAGAGTGAAACCTTCATGTGCGGATAACGGGAAATTTAGTTTATTTTGTTGAAGCCCTAAAACCAATCCAAGGTTCTTCTGCAACTTTGTTTCAACAAATATAGCTTTCGTAAGCATTCTCCTACCCGATATTTCTACATCGAAAACACAATTGGAAGAAATGCCCATGAAGTCCCGATTTTGGGATATACCTGTATTTAGGTTTGTTAGCACCAGAAAGAAGATAATAAGCAAAATTTTTTGTTTTTTCATAAGTTAGCTGTTTTAATTGATAATAAAGAAGAAAAAACCTGACTGAATTACTACCAGTCGGTTTCGCTAACGAAAATGGCAAAGCCGTAGTTCGGAAATTCAAGCCAAGCGCCTTGGTGTCCATTCAGAATGTCCTTTTTGTGATTATCATAATAATTGAGGTAACTAGCACCGCAAAATTCATCTCCTGAACCAAATACATGTGAAAGATTAATCCCTGCCTCAATTCCACCTATCTTCCAACTATCAGGTACTTGGTATTTTACCGAAACCCCATAATTGGCACCATCGCCTCCATCCTCCTCGTAAGCTGTAAAAGTCAGCATATCATAGAAAAAATTGGTATTCCAATTTAATATATGTCTGCCACTTAAAACGCCACTATTCTTTTCAGTTCTATTTGGGAATTGCACGAAAACCCTTGGTTGGACTGTAAATGGTGTTCCCGTGGCCCTTGAATAATTATCCACATTAATTCGAAACTCGGGCGCACCCCTCAACCACCCCTCAATATCACTTACATTGCAGGTGTATCTCGGCATTTTAATATAAACGGGTGATGGCTGGGATATATCCCCATAAGGCACCTGAACATGGTCAAATTTTGGATTGGATTCGCCAAGGCTAGTAAAATGCTTGATTTTATAAGTATGTTTTTTTTCAGGAGTAATGTTATTGTCAAATGCATAGTGCTGACCTGCTCCAAAGGTGCCGATTAAGATATAATTTGAATTAACACCTTCAACCATTCTATATAGCCTTGTTTCAAGAATAAACTGATTATGGTTGTTTACCCATTGAAGTTCGGTTTGATTTATGTTTCGATGGATGGCATCAAAGGATTGAACCGGCATTGGAAATGTTGGGGCGGTAACATTAATTAGATTGGAAGAATGAGATTCAGACCAATAGTCAAAAGCCATCACATAATAAGAATATGATGCAGAGGCTTCTACGTTGTTGTCATTGTATGATCTATTGAAGAAACCTGTTGAACTACCGATATGATTATAATAGACCTCTGACGATCTTTTCCGGTAAACGTTGTAGCCTACCACTTGATTTGGCTGAGTTCCAACAGGCATTTCCCATGAAATCCTGATACCCATTTCCGTGGTTATCACCGTTAAATTAATTGGAGCCGGTGGTGGCATAAAGCCCGGATCATCAAAATCATCTCCTCCACCTAATCTTTCATTCAGCCCCACGACAAATACCGGAAAATCTGGCTCCTCAGTTCCACTAAAAAGAAATGGCTCTCCATTCGCATTCCATCCGCTGACATACGGAGTCGACTTCGTGTACTCTTCTGGTATGAAAGTTATAGGTAGTATATCTTGCCAGTCCCATTTGTCAGAGTGTACGGGTACAGCTATTTGAAGGTTTGGATAAGTTTCCAGAAGGTCTTCCAAAGTGCCCCCTCCTCCAGCCTTTTTCAGATTAACATCACCATTATTTCCGTAGTTTCATTCAATTAAGTTCCTAACAGTTACTTTGCTATTGCCATTTTTCGAAAAATTCGAATTGAATTCATGAACTTCAACATTTATTATTGTACTTAGTAGGGTATTATAGTCTCCATCAAATTTACGGTCAACCTCCTTTTTGACCTCTTTTCTAAATTCGGGATTTTCTCTCAAAGCACCGTGGATTGCAAAGGTTAGATCTTTCATCTTCAAGTTAAATTCTGATTTATTGAAAACCTCCATCTCAAAACTATGTTGGTCTCGATCTTTATTACAACTGGCAATCATGGTAAAGGCAAACAGAAAAATAATAACACTGCTATATTGGATTAATTTTTATCGTTTCATTGTTTTGTTTATTAATGCTTAAGGAGGGTTCTAGAAATAAGTTTTTCTGTTTTCATGCTCATCGACAAGCAGATTTCTGAAAAAAGCCTCAGAACCCGCTAACGACTTTATCAAAACTGCGGCTAAGCTAATACAGCTTTTCAATATTGCAACG
>CAYGFY010000008.1:0-97504 GCA_964349365.1 uncultured Bacteroidales bacterium
GCCGATTTGCTGGAGCACTCACGAAGGCTGGTTTCAAATACCTTGGGGCATCAGCAGGCCCAAGAATAGCCAACTGCAAGGAAGGCGAGGTTATCAAGGAGTTCAAGTACCTCGACCATGGGCTTTCTTTTGGTTTAAGCCAGCCTCTTCGATACAATAACTACAACTGGTTTCATGGTTTTGTCCCTTCGAGCAAAATGTCAATTGCAAAAATTGGGCAAGGCAAAACATCGCCCTATTTTTTCAAGGATAACAATTACATTGCGCTTGAATACCAATTGCCGGCTTACATTCAGCAGCGATAGGCAGCCCGCGATTTGCGCCCTCGTTGGGCACGGGTGGTATATGTTAATTATCGCCACACCCCTTTTGGTGGGTCAGCTATTACCAGTGCTTTTATAAAAGGAATTGCAACGTACTTGCCAGAACTTTTCAGGAACCATTTCCGGCAACTTTCGGCTTCCGGCCAGAAATACAACCATTACGGGCAATTGCCAAGGCACGTTAACTACGGTTTAGCGAACCTGGTGACATATACCGGGGGCATAAGCTGAAGTAGTGACAAAACAATAGGGTTGTTTTGGGTCAACTATGGTTTGCCGCTTTTTTATCCCAGACCTGTACCTTCCGAGTATTTTTTACCTCAAGCGGTATTTAAGTCAACTTGTTTGCCTGCAGGGCTTAAGGTTGTTTTTTCAAATGGTGGATAATCCTGCTTTACAACCCAAATCAATTACTACCCCGAGATAGATAAAATTTTTAACATCTATTTTTTTTGATCTTCATACTGCCTCCACCTTGCTAAAAGGCTTTCCTGAAATCAGGGCAACAAAAACGCTTGATGGAACCTCATTTAGGCGTTAAACAAATGGTTTATCGTTAAAACCTTCATGAATAATCTGCAATAGAGAGCGGTTTATTTAATTATCAACCATGAAGGCAAGATCATGATTATTGCTTTGAACTGTTTAATCTCGGCTAATCCAAATACCAGGCTAAAGTTTACAGGTTTTACCATTAGCAAGCTGTCAGATTTTTGATCGTCACGATGATTTGGGTTGCTTGGTCTAAAACATTTTTCCGTTTGAATTGTTATTTATAATGAATCTAAATAATTTTTCATCCAAAATGTTTAAAGAATACGATCCGCTAAAGAAAAAGATGTTTCAGGTGATGGATTGCGAGGGTAAGATTGTTTGCCCCAAATTCGCACCCAACCTAAGCGACGAGGAAATTCTCGATGCATACAAGGCTATGCTATTTGCCCGCACGGCCGACCTGATGATAGTTTCGTACCAACGTCAGGGTCGAATTTTTACTTACCCGCCAAACCACGGGCAAGAGGCCATTTCGGGTGCCGCCGGGCGTGTTATGCGCAAGGATGATTGGCTGGTTCCCGCTTTTCGCGAAATGGGTGCATACCTTGCCAAGGGAGCAACCCTAAAGGAAATTTTCTTGTACTTTATGGGGTACGAGGATGGCTCAAATTTTCAAAATGCCATTAATTTCTTACCTTTTTCAGTTCCAATTGCATCGCAACTGCAACATGCCTCCGGCATTGGCTACGAAATAAATTATCGCAAGAAAGACCAGGTGGTTTTTGCTTTTGTTGGGGATGGCGGTACTTCCGAAGGCGACTTTCACGAAGCTCTCAATTTTGCAGGAGTATGGAAGGCTCCAGTATTGTTTGTGGTTCAAAACAACCAATATGGCATCTCCACCCCTTTCCGCATTCAAACTGCCAGTGATGGGATTGCAATAAAATCAATAGCCTACGGAATTAAGGGATTGCAGGTTGATGGCAACGATTACCTTGCGATGTTCAAGGCACTCGAAGAATCGGCAAAATATGCCAGAGAGGGCAACGGGCCGGTGTTAATAGAGGCAATTACCTACCGTAAGGGCGCTCACACCACATCAGATGACCCAACAAAATATAGAACAAAAGAAGAGGAGGATGCCTGGGATTTGAAAGACCCGCTGAAAAGGCTAAAAGCGTATTTAATTGGCAAAAACCTTTATACCCACATGCAAGAAGAAAAATTAATCGAAGAATACCGTGCCGAGGTTGATCGTCTCTTTATCGAGGCAGAAAACTACAAGCCCGTTGTGCTTGAAGAAATTTTCAAGTACACTTACAGTGAAATGCCCGAAGATTTGAAAAACCAAATGATGGAAGAGGAAAAATTCTTGAAATGGAAGAAAGCGAGAGTTTGATTTTTTAACCAAAAAGAAATTAGTGATAAATGAATAAGGTAATGAATATGGTTAATGCACTTAACGATGCATTAGACATAAAATTAAAAGAAGACGACAGGGTAATAGTTTACGGCGAGGACGTTGGGGTTGAAGGAGGCGTTTTTCGTGTAACCGAGGGTCTGCAAAAGAAGTACGGTGTTGAGCGTGTATTCGACTCCCCGTTGGCCGAATCGGCAATTGTTGGTACTGCAGTAGGGATGTCGGCTGCCGGGCTAAAGCCCGTGGTCGAAATGCAGTTTTCAGGTTTTGTGGCCCCGGCATTCAACCAGATTGTAAGTCATGTTTCCAGAATGCGAAACAGAACCAGGGGCAAGTATGCTGCCGACATAGTAATAAGAACGCCCAATGGTGGAGGAATCAATGCACTAGAGCACCACTCGGAAGCCTTGGAGGCCATTTGGGCGCACATTCCCGGCCTTAAAGTGATAATGCCCTCAAACCCCCACGATGCAAAGGGTCTTTTGATTTCCGCAATTGAATCACCAGACCCGATTATGTTTTTGGAACCAACAAGGCTTTACCGTGCCATTAAGCAAGAGGTTCCAGTTGAAAAATTCAGGGTGCCAATCGGAAAAGCAAAAGTAGTACAAGAAGGAACAGATGTAACCGTGGTTACTTTTGGCGCCATGGTACGGGAGGTGCAAAGGGCCGCGGTTATGGCCAAGAAAGAAAACATTTCGGTCGAAATAATTGATCTTCGAACCATTTACCCTATTGACCGCGAAACAATTGCAAATTCAATTAGGAAAACCGGAAGAATTATTTCGGTAACAGAGGCAATAAAGACCTTCGGCCCGGGAGCCGAAATTTCGGCAATAGCAATCGAAGAAGCTTTTCTTCAATTGGAGGCACCCCCGGTAAGGGTTGCAGGATTCGACGTGATTGTTCCCCTGCCAAAGGGAGAGCATTTTTTCATGCAATCGCCCGAAAAGATTTTTTACCACATTTTGAAAACAGTAAAATATTAAGGAGAGAGAAAAATGAGATTTATTTTCAACTTTCCCGATATTGGCGAAGGGCTCGAAGAAGGTATCATTGTTGAATGGTACGTTACCAAAGGTCAGGCCGTTAGGGTAGGGGATCCGCTGGTTAAAATGGAAACCGACAAGGTGGTTGCCGACATTCCGTCGCCCAGAGACGGGATAATTATTGCTACTTTTGGCAAGGTTGGCGATACCATACACGTTGGCGAGGCCCTTGTGGAGATAGAGATTGAAGGTGTTCACGGCCAAGATGCCCAAGAAGAGGTCGAAAAGGCTAAAATTCAAATGGAAGCCGTAGAAGAGGAAGGCGCAGGAGTGGTGGGTACACTTGAAATTGCCGGCAACAATGCATTCATGCCTGCAAGCTACGAAGCCGAGTTTGAAACCCCGACTCAAAAAGAGCCCGGTAAAGGTCCAAAGAAAAAAGCAATGGCAACTCCGGTGGCAAGGGCAATGGCCAAGGAAATGGGCATCGACATAAACCTCGTTACCGGAACCGGACCTGCCGGAAGGGTAATGAAAGAAGATATTATGAAATTCCGGAAGAAGCAAGCCTACACACCCGAATCAACTGTTTATGCGGCACCGGTTGGTGATCTTGCCGAAGTGCAAGATTTATCTCAAATTCGCAAGGCAATTGCCCGCAACATGGTTAATAGCAAGCACAATGCAGCACATATCACCGTATTTGACGATGTTAATGCCAGCGAACTTAAGAGAATAAGGCAAGTATCCAATAACAAGTTGGAATCCGAAAACATAAAACTGAGCTTCCTGCCCTTCATTATCAAGGCCACTGCCATTGCGCTCAAAAAACACAAGGCACTTAATTCTGAAATGGACCTGGAAAACGGCAAACTGATTTACAAGAAGTATTACAATATAGGCATTGCAGTTGACACACCCGAAGGCCTAATGGTACCGGTTATCAGGAATGCCGACAAGAAATCGGTTAAAGAAATTGGCCTCGAGTTGCAACAAATTGCCGAAAAGGCTCGCGGCAGAAGCATAACATTGCATGACATGAAAGATGGTACCTTTACCATTACATCTTATGGCTCAATTGGAGGAAAATATGCCACCCCGATTATCAACTATCCGCAAGCAGGTATCCTTGGTATTGGTAGAATGTATGATGCTCCTGTTGTAAACAACGGACAAATTGAGGTAGGAACATTGATGCCTCTTTCGCTTTCGGTCGACCACAGAATAATTGACGGTGGCGAAGCAACCAGGTTCCTCAACGAAATAATTGAATTAATAAACGAACCGGCATTGTTAATATTGGGATAACCCAATTACCGCAAGTTTGTTAAAAGAACTGTAATAAAGAAAGAAGTGAAGTTTAAAATGGTGTTTCTCTGCGGCCTCTGCGGTGTACAAAGCGTGGCATTTTTTTTTAACTTTTTTGGCCACAAAGGCACAAAGAACACAGAGAATTTACAAGGAAAAATTTCAAATTAATGATTACTTACATCAAATTTTTGGCAATTTGGAATTTTGCGGTTAACCAAAAAAGGCGAAAAAATTAAAAATAAATCTAATATGAACTACGACATGATTATCATAGGAGCAGGCCCTGCCGGATACGTGGCTGCAATAAGAGCAGGTCAGGTTGGCCTTAAAACCCTAATTGTAGAAAAGGAAAAAGTTGGCGGCATGTGCCTCAACTGGGGGTGCATTCCTTCAAAATCGTTAATTGAAAGTGCCAAATTTCTCGATAGATTGTCAGTGGCAAAAGAATATGGCATTGATGGGGTGGAGCTCGAAAAAATTTCGTTCAACTGGCAAGCTGCCAACAAAAAAGCTCAGGATGTTGCCATCAGGCTTTCAAAGGGAATCCAATTCCTGCTGGAGAAAAACGGCGTTGAATTGGTAACTGGCGAAGCAGAAATAGTCTCAAACAATTCTGTAACGGTAAACAACCGCAACTTCAACACCAAGAGCATAATCATTGCCACGGGCTCAATTCCGGCCGCCGGCGACAATGCAGACGAGTTGGATTTGCGCGAATTTTACAAGCTTGGTAAACTTCCCGAAAGTGTCGCTTTTATTGGCAGCGGACCTGTAGCCGTTGAAATGGCACAAATGGCCAACCTTTCCGGAAGCAAGGCTTACATTGTGCAAGATCAGGATAAACTCATACCAATTCTCGATGATTACCTCAACGATTTTCTGAAAAAGAAATTGAAAAAAAGCAAGGTTGGGGTGGTGTTGAGCCCCGGTGAACTTCCAAAGGGAACCCTAATGGTAAATGCCAGGGCAAGAAAAGCCATACTACCAAAAAGCAAACCAGAGTTAAAGCTTGATGATTCAGGTTTTTTGATTACCAACAGCAATTTCATGACCTCGGTTGAGGGAATTTTTGCAATTGGCGACGTAAACGGAAAATCATCGTTCGCACATGTTGCATCAGCGCAAGGAATGTACGTTGTAAACCACATCAAGGGTGTGGCAATCGAGGTTGATCTTGCCAGGTTTCCCATAAACATTTACACCTCGCCCGAAATTGCACAGGTGGGTATGACCGAACAGCAGCTCAACGAAAGCCACTACGAGTTCAAGGTGAGCTCTTTCCCGTTGAGTGCCAATGCCAAGGCACTTATTAGCGGCAACACCGAGGGAGAAGTCAGGATTCTTTCGGAGAAAACCTTTGGCGAAGTTCTAGGGGTGCAAATTATTGCCGAAAACGCCACCGACATGATTGCCGAAGCAAGTGCTTACATGGCAATGGAAGGCACAGTTTATGACATTGCCACAACAATTCACGCCCACCCAACCATTTCCGAAATATTCATGGAAGCGGGCTTCGAGGCAATAAGCAAGGCAATACACAAGTAGGTCGAAGTTAGCAGTGAACGGTGAACAGTTTGAAAAGCTACCAGAAAAGAGTTAGAAATTAATTCGTCAATTCAATTTTATCTTGGCATTATCTCAAACGACTCTTTTTTGCAACTAAGACATCTCGTGAGGCGGAGCCTAACGAGACACAAAATTTCAATAATAAACCAAGCACTGATATTCACGCTTTTGTGCTTTTTAGTTTATTTGTTTTTTCGTGGCGAAACTGGCTTCTTCTTTTGAGACAGCCCCGGCATTTTTAACCATTCACCATTCACTGTTCAATGCTTTTCCCTACCTTTGCCCAATGGTATTGCTGCAAGAATACAACTTGCCCGACAAGGAGCTTTTAAAATTTGAGGAATCAAGGGTAATGACTTGGGTTCCCGACAAAACCTACGTGGTTATTGGCCAGCGCGACAAGCCCGAAACGGCAGTAAACTTGGAATTCTGCATCCAAGAAAGTGCTGAGGTGTTACAAAGACCCAGCGGTGGCCACGCCGTTGTGCTTACCCCCAACACGTTGGTAATTGCAATGCTTCACGGCAACCGCAAGCTACCCGACATAAAGAAAACCTTTGCCCTAAGCAACAACATTATCATTGATGCACTCGAAAAACTAGGAGTAAAAAGTTGCGAGGTAAAGGGTGTTTCTGACATTTCTATAGGTGATTTGAAAATCGCTGGAAGCTCTATGTTCTTTGCCAAGACCAAGTTGTTCTGTCACGCAGTTCTAAATATTTCGGAGAACCCCGATTACATAGCACAGTTTTTATTGCACCCTGCCTCGGAGCCAGAATACCGCAAAAAACGCAAGCACGGCGAGTTCATAACCTCCCTTGCCAAACAGGGTTACAATATCGACATCGAAAAACTACAAAGAGATATTTCAAAATCCTTCGAAAAGTTCGTAAAATTAACTTGCCCCTAATCAGGGTTTGCTTCCGATTCAAGCCTAGAACCGCCATTAAGCCCTTTCCCGCAGATCTCGCAGATTTTTCTGTTGACATACAACCTGTTCCTTTCTGCGTTTATCAGCGGCATCTGCGGGAAAAACAAAAACCCACCCCTCTAACCCTCTAAACTTCTCAATCCCATAAACCTGTAAACTCCATAAACATTTAAATTTTCTAGATATGAAAAACGAACAAAAAACGATTCACAGAATTCTGATCTATCCTTGGTTTACTTTCGGCTTGCTGGCTTTTTGTGCCTATTTTGTTGAAAACATTATCAATGGAGCGTTATTTGATAAAGGGCTTTTTCAGGAATTGATTTTCATCTTTTCCTTCATAGCCTTAGTGTTGTATCAAATATACTTTTTCAAGGTGTTTGGATACAAAAGAGGTTAAGCAAAAAAACGTTACTTGACCCCCTTCTGAGGTTTGACTTCAATTCAAGCCCAAGGGTTCCTTTCAAACCTGTCAGGTTTTCTATTGAAAATTCGTCCATCCGCCATTAGTCGAACAGATTCGCGGCTGGTTTTTTGAAACGCTAATCCGCCAGTGGGCGGACACGGTGCTCTGATTCGCCAGCTGGCGGAACGCTTATCAACAAAGATTTTAATTTCTGATTTCAAATTTCTTTCAATCACCAATCACTTTCCACTTTTTTATTTTTTATTTTTTATTTCTGATTTCTTATTTCATAATTTTGCGGTTCTTGAAAATGCTTTCAATCAAAAATTAAGCAACCATGATACCATTATCTAATCGGATAATCAATCTGTCGGAATCCGAAACCCTAGCCATGGCACAAAAGAGTCGCGAGTTAAAATCGAAAGGCATTGACGTGATAAACCTCAGCCTTGGAGAGCCTGATTTCTTCACTCCCGAACCGATAAAGGAAGCTGCCAAACTGGCAATAGATCAAAACTACTCGTTCTACACACCTGTTAACGGCTACCTTGAACTAAGGGAGGCAATTTGTAAAAAACTAAAGCGAGACAACCAACTTGATTACTCTCCAGAGCAAGTTGTGGTAACCACTGGAGCCAAGCAAGCTCTAATAAATGTTTTGCTGTGTATGATAAATCCAGGTGATGAGGTTGTGGTTGCTGCCCCATATTGGGTTAGCTATCGCGACATGGTGCAGATTGCCGAGGGCAAACCAATAATAGTGAAGGCCGGTATCGAGAGCGATTTCAAGATAACACCACAACAGTTGGAGCAGGCCATTACCCCAAAAACCAGGATGTTCATGTTTTCGAGCCCGTCAAATCCAACGGGTTCGCTTTACACCCGGGAGGAACTGGAAGCTTTTGCAAGGGTTTTTCAAAAACACCCACAGGTTTTCATTCTTTCCGACGAGATATACGAATTCATTAACTTCGAAGGCAAGCACGAGAGCATTGCACAATTCGAGCCGGTACGCGACAGGGTAATTATCGTAAATGGAGTTTCTAAAGGTTACGCAATGACCGGATGGCGATTGGGTTACTTGGTTGGACATAAAGACATTGCCAAGGCCTGCACCAAGTTGCAAGGTCAATTTACCTCGGGCACCAACTCTATAGCCCAACGTGCGGCAATAACAGCAATGCAAATGGATGCTAAATTCGTTATGCCAATGCTTGAGAAATTCAAGGAGCGTCGCGACTTAATGCTGGGGCTTCTTAAGGATGTACCCGGTATAATAACCAACACTCCCGAGGGTGCTTTTTACCTCTTTCCTGATATCAGTTACTACTTTGGAAAAAAGTTTGGCCAAACTGTAATTGCCAATGCGCCCGACCTATGCATGTATTTGATCAATACCGCCCACGTGGCATTAGTCCCTGGAGATGCTTTTGGAGCACCGGAGTGCATAAGAATATCTTACGCAACTTCAAACCAATTGCTTGTAGAGGCCGTTGCGCGAATCAGGGAAGCCCTGGCCAACCTCAAGTAATTTTTTTTTCGATGAAAAGAATTTCGGAGTTAAGGCAAGAATACTCGCTCATGGCATTTGGCAAAAAAGATGCCCACCAAAATCCAATCGTTCAGTTTGGAAAATGGTTCGAGCAAGCCCGCAACGCCAAGATTCCCGAACCAAACGCGATGACCCTTGCCACTGCCGACAAAACCGGCAAGCCTTCGGCCAGGGTTGTTTTGCTCAAGGATTTTGACAATCGGGGGTTTGTTTTCTACACCAATTATAACAGCAAGAAGGCCCAGGACCTATTGGAAAACCCCAGGGCAAGCCTTGTTTTCTTGTGGCTCGAACTGCAAAGGCAGGTTCGCATTGATGGTCTTGTTGAAAAGGTTTCGCGCGCCGAATCCGTAGAATACTTTATATCAAGGCCTCGCGAGAATCAACTGGGTGCAATAGCATCGAACCAGAGCAGCGTCATTTTAAGCAGAAAACACCTCGAAGCAAAATTTTACGAGGCCGAAAAAAGCCTGCATGGCAAGGAAATTTCATGCCCCGAGCACTGGGGCGGTTACCGGCTATTGCCCGAAAGCATCGAGTTTTGGCAAGGACGGCCAAATAGGCTTCACGACCGGATAGTTTACAATAAGATTATCGACGGCTGGTCAATTACCCGTACAGAACCATAACTTGCAATAATCAAGAGTAACGGTCGTTACTGTTCATGATAAGAAACTATTTTGAAGTGAGGATTGCTGTAAAACCCATCTTGGCATTTACTATCTTCTCCCTTGCGTTGGCTCTTTCGGGCCAAGCGCAGGTCAACAGGAGATTCACCGGTTACGAAAATCTACCCGAGTTTGACCATCGGCCATACAACTTTGGCTTTTCCTTGGGGATCAACAGAATGTACTTTGCCCTGAAACCCGTTGAGTCGTTTCATGAGCTTAACCAAAACTTTCAACCCGGCTTTGGTTTTGACCACGGACTTAATTCGGTTGTACCACGGGCAGACTGGGGATTCAACATCGGAATAATTGGCAACCTCAGGATAAACTCAATGCTCGATTTCCGATTCGTGCCAACCCTGGTTTTTGGTAGTAGGATGGTGGAATACAATTACAAGTTATCTCAAGACCCTCTCGATGAGGGTGGCGTGTTGGTGCAAGACCTTGAAACAACCAACATTGAATTTCCTTTTCACTTCAAGTTCAAGTCGGTAAGAATCCATTCAAACCTTAGGGTTTACCTCTTGGGGGGCTTCAAGTACAGCCTTGACCTTGCCTCAAACCAGTACAAGGAGGCCGGAAGTGATGGAGAAATCCTTTACTTGCGAACCGCAAAAAATGATTACATGTACGAGCTGGGTGCCGGTTTCGATATTTATTTCACCTGGTTCAAGCTTTCCACCGAAATAAAGGGTTCGTTCGGTCTACGAAACCTTGCAAGGCCCGGCGAATCCCACCCGGTTTTCTATAACTCAATTGACCGCCTAAACTCCAGGTCAATTACGATTTCATTCCTCTTCGAATAGTCAATTAGTATAGGTTATCACGGGTCTTTTTTGCTTTGACCATTGGCATAAATAGTTCATTAACTCCGCGAAACTTCGTTAAATCCGCGGTGATATGCCATACTTCAAAAAAAAGAACCTCACGGCAGCACGCAGCAAATAAATTAAGCAATTGTTCTTGTGAGCTAATCGGGCCATGACGTGATTAAAATTTGAAGAAGCAATTGGCTCTAACACATTAGATTACCCTTGTTTTGAAAGCTTAGAGAAAAAATCCCACACTACCATACCTCCCGAAACCGCCACATTTAGCGAGTGCTTGGTGCCAAATTGCCGTATTTCGATACAACCATAACATAGTTCGAGTGCCTCTTCTCCAACTCCCTTAACCTCGTTGCCCAAAATCAAGGCGTATTTCTTGCCCCTTTCGGGAAAAAAGTCCTGCAAGCCAACGCTATTGGTAGCCTGTTCGAGGGCAAAAACCTCGTAGCCATCTTCTTTCAGTTTCTTCACCGCATCAATAGTGCTTTCAAAGTACAACCAACTTACCGATTCGGTGGCACCGAGGGCGGTTTTTTGAATTTCGCGATGCGGCGGGGTGGCGGTTATTCCGCAAAGGTAAATGGCCTCAAGCAAGAAAGCATCGGCGGTGCGAAAAAGCGAGCCGGTATTCATCATGCTTCTCACGTTGTCAAGAACCAGAATCAAGGGGAATTTTTTAGAATTCTTGAATTCCGCGGCAGTCTTCCTGCCAAGGTCATCAATTGATAGTTTTCGCATTTTTACTGGTGATTGGGATAAAAGTCGAAAGTGGAAAGTTAGAAGTTTTTAGGTGATTTAATGAACCCGTAAAGGAGCTTTGAAACGTTCAGGTATTTAATAACTAAAACTTCGAAATTTTCTTCGGAAATCTTAATTGGTTCCTTTGCAAGTAGCAACATTGACTTGACCTCTCCGCAGGAGCCTTTGGCAACAAACAAAAAGTGCCGTAATTCATTGTCAGTCCTGCGCTCAAAACCCCCTGCAATATTGTTCATCACCTACAAGGATGCCCTTAAAATCTGACCTTTAAAAACAAAATCCTTCGAACCCCCAAATTCGCTGTAAATATCAATGCATGATTCTTTTGCCTTTTGCCAAGTAATAATATCCTCGAACCTTTCAATCTTCATGCAATTTATTTTTAATCTTTCGCCATTCAACATTCAACATTCAACTATTTTCCGCTAATCAACACGTTCTTCACCTTCTCCATGCCCGTTGTGGCTTTTTCTTGTATGAAGGTTAGGTTTGGAATATGGGCTGATGCCATACTGCCAGGATCTACCAGGAAAACCGGTGCGTTGCGTGGAGCGTAACCCACTAAACCGGCTGCAGGATAGACGTTTAGCGAGGTTCCAACAATCAAAAAAATATCTGCCGTTGAAGAAATTCTCGCGGCTTCTGAAATCAAGGGCACTGCCTCGCCAAACCAAACGATGTGAGGCCGCAGTTGCGAGCCTTTGGGGCACAAGTCACCTTTTTTAAGCTCCCATCCATCAAGGGCAAAAACAAGGTCGGGGTCAATCTGGCTTCTAACCTTTTTTAGCTCTCCGTGCAGGTGCAAAACGTTGGTTGAGCCGGCCCGCTCGTGCAGGTCGTCAACGTTTTGGGTTACTATGCGCACCTCGAAGTGCTCTTCGAGCTCAACCAAGATTTGATGTGCCCGGTTGGGTTCTACCTCCAGTAGCTGCTTGCGCCTTTGGTTGTAAAACTCAAGCACCAATTCCATATTCTTTTGCCACCCGTAGGGCGAGGCAACTTCCATTATGTCGTGATTTTCCCATAGCCCTCCGCTGTCGCGAAATGTACTTATGCCGCTTTCGGCACTGATACCCGCACCCGTGAGCACTACCAACCTTTTCTTTGCCATGTTTCGAAATTAGGATTTAGCAGGATGAACTTGATATGGCAAAGGTAAAAAAAAAATGTTAAGACCACGAACCATTGACGTAGCACAAGGCGTCTTAGTTAATAACCAAGGGAGAGCGGTTAAGCATGTTCACTTTTCCTTTTGAATCGTTGTGGCGAATCGCCGTGCGCTCAAAACTTCCGCTCAACTCCGGCTTCCGACTTTTAACTTCCATCAAAATTTTTTTCAAAAAAAATTCACCTTTGTTTTTGCAATAAAAAAATACTATATTTGACCAAGTTTTTGCAAGTTTGTTGGAGGTTTTTCAAACCGCTGATTTTCAGATTTTAAGACTTGCAAGGGGTTTTTTGCTGCTAACCAAAACACATTGCCTATGATAAAATGTTGTACTTTCTTCTCCCGAAAAAGACATCTTTCAGCTTTATTTTCATTAAAAATCTTCTTTTTTTTAAATGTTCAATTTTATTAATCAAATCTAATTTCATGAAAAAACTTCAACTAATCAAGCCCGGCATTATGATGCTGGTACTGGCATGGTTCTTGGGTGTGGGCTCGTTTGCTCAAGAAACCGTTGCCTTTTGGAATTTTGGAACATCAGGTGCGGAGACTCTTGCCCCTACCACTGGCACAGGCACCGCCACATTGATTGGAGGCACTACCTCCACTTGGGCAGGTGGCGTTACTGGGCAGGGTTGGAACACCGCCAGTTACCCTGCACAAGGTACTCTTAGCGGAACCGCAGGTGTAGAGTTTGCCGTAAGCACCGCGGCACGACAAAATATTGTTCTCACCTGGTCGCAAAGGCATAGCAACACTGCCGCAAATAGAATTAGGTTGATGTACACCATTGACGGTACTACATGGCTTAATTTTGAGGCGAGTGTGGTCAATGCCTCCAACGTTCGGGTACAAGAATGGGGTGGCTTTGATAACGGACGGTACATTGCCCACGTGGGAGATGACTGGTTCCATAGGGTTGCCAACTTCACTTCTATTTCCGGGGTCAATAACAACCCACTATTTGCCGTGCGGATTGTTACTGAATTTGCTGACGGAACGAATTATTCAGCCTCCGCTGCTGCAAGCACATATGGAGCTTCCGGTACCTTGCGGTTTGACGATGTTAGGTTCATGTCGAACCCAGAATCTTGGCCATTCAGCACTTACTTTCATTTAGCTCTTGTGAACAACACCAGACCAACTTGGTTTGGAACAGATTTAGAAAGGGGAGGTGCAGTACACGGAAACTTTTTTTACGCTGCAAGCCGCAATGTCGGCCTTCACGTACGAAAGCTCGATAGGTTAACCGGACTGGAAGTGGCCACCTTGAATACCACCGGAATTTCAGGTGGCACCTTTGCTCTCAACGATATCGAGGTTTCTGAAGATGGCCAGCGGATTGCTTTTAATTTGATAACTGCAGGGGGCGATTTCAAAGCCTACCTCTTGGATGAAACCGCTCCTGCACAAGTATTGTTTTCTACAAACATTACTGCTGGTCGTTATGGCGACAAGGTTACCTTGGTTGGGAGACTAAGCGATGGCAGTGCAAAGATTTACGCCGCAAACGGTTTAACCACCGAAGTCCTCAAGTGGAACATGATACCAACCGGACCCAACACCTGGGCATTTGATCCGGTTCCTGAAACGATTACTCTTACCGAAGCAGTCCTTGGTGCAACCCCTGCCGTGGCTCCTCTCCCAGACGGCTCATTTTACTGGAACGCCAACGGGCAAAGTCTTAGCAAGCATAATGCCGACGGTACAAGAATTGGGGTAGTGCCAGGAACCATTGTAGCAACGGGTTCAAACGCCATGAAGTTCTTGGGAAAAAATGGTAGCGACGAGTACCTTGCTGTTTATTTATTTGGAGCCCACAATGAAACTATTCGTGTTCTAAGAATACCAAACGGAGTTCCAGCCAACGCTCAAATTGAGTTTACCACCCCTACGTTAAGAGGCGGAGGGGGAGCTAATGCAAACGGCACTGGCGACATTGGTTTCGTACCATATTTAGATGGAAATGTTGGTTTGTACATTTTGGCAACCAACAATGGTATTGGTGGATACAAGTCCAATAACCTTAATATTACATCCCCCGTTTATCCTGCACCAATTGTTCTGGCTTGCGAGGCACCCACCGGGCTAAATACAACTTTGCTTTCGCACAACTCTGCCACCATCGGCTGGCAAGGAGCGATTCCGGAAAAGAATATTACCGGGTGGCAATTTGCCTTTGGCGTGGCTCCGTTTCTGCAGCCCACGGGCGCAGGCACCTCAACCTCTCAACCAGTGGCAACCCTTACCGGGCTTACACCCCAGACAAACTATCAATTCTGGGTCAGGTCGGTTTGTGTAGGAGGTATTTTCAGCGATTGGGTAGGACATACTTTTACAACCACTGCCGCGGTATGCAATGCACCCACTGCCTTGGCTGCAACAAACATTACGGCCACTGGCGCTCATCTTGGATGGACTGTAGGTGGTGCCGAAACCGCCTGGGAGTACGTTGTTGGTCCAAGCCCGCTTGCGGCGCCAACAGGTGCCGGAATTGCCACAACCACCAACCCCGTGTTAGTTACCGGTCTTACAACAAATACTGCACACCAGTTTTATGTTAGGGCAAATTGTGATCCGGGCAACCTTAGCCCCTGGGCAGGGCCATTCACGTTTACTACCCGATTGGCAGTACCGGCACCGCACTTCCAAGGGTTTGCAACAACCGCGGTACCTGCTGGTTGGACCTTGACCGGCTGGACAATTGGAACTGTAGCTGCCATCCCTGCCCTTGACGGGAATTACATCAGGAGAAATCTATGGAGCACTGCACCCACTGGTACATTTACCACTGTACACATAGGTCCTGTCATGTCGGGTATGAGGCTTACCTTCAACTATGCACTGGCCAATTTTTCTACCACCGCTCCTCAGCCTGCCCCGCCCGCTGGCTCCGGAAACTTTGTTGTTTCTATTTCAACCGATTTTGGAGCCACCTTTGGCCCAATACAAACAATACCCAACAATGGTGTTGGCGGTTGGCAATCGTTTGACTTGGATTTGGCAAGCTACGTTGGCCAAACCATAAGTGTGAGGATCGATGGAAACTGGACTTCGGGCGACTACTTCCTGGCATTTGACAACTTCTCGGTTTCTCTACCCGTTACTTGTGCTGCTCCAAATACATTGGCAGCAACAAACATAACTGCAACATCAGCTCATCTTGGCTGGACAGCCGGAAGTAACCAAACCGCCTGGGAGTACGTTGTTGGTCCAAGCCCGCTTGCAGAACCAACTGGCGCCGGAATTGCCACAACCACCAACCCCGTGTTAGTTACCGGTCTTGCATCAAATACTGCACACCAGTTTTATGTTAGGGCAAATTGCGGTTCGGGAGATCTTAGCACCTGGGCAGGGCCGTTCACGTTTACTACCCGATTGGCAGTACCTGCACCACACTTCCAAGGGTTTGCAACAACCGCGGTACCTGCTGGTTGGACCTTGACCGGCTGGACAATTGGAACTGTAGCTGCCATCCCTGCCCTTGACGGGAATTACATCAGGAGAAATCTATGGAGCACTGCACCCACTGGTACATTTACCACTGTACACATAGGTCCTGTCATGTCGGGTATGAGGCTTACCTTCAACTATGCACTGGCCAATTTTTCTACCACCGCTCCTCAGCCTGCCCCGCCCGCTGGCTCCGGAAACTTTGTTGTTTCTATTTCAACCGATTTTGGAGCCACCTTTGGCCCAATACAAACAATACCCAACAATGGTGTTGGCGGTTGGCAATCGTTTGACTTGGATTTGGCAAGCTACGTTGGCCAAACCATAAGCGTGAGGATCGATGGAAACCGGACTTCGGGCGACTACTTCCTGGCATTTGACAACTTCTCGGTTTCTCAACCGATTACTTGTCCTGCACCCACTGCCTTGGCAGCAACAAACATAACTACCACATCAGCTCATCTTGGATGGACTGTAGGTGGTGCCGAAACCGCCTGGGAGTACGTTGTTGGTCCAAGCCCGCTTGCGGCGCCAACAGGTGCCGGAATTGCCACAACCGTCAATCCCGTGCCCGTAACAGGTCTTTTGCACAGCACGAACTACCAGTTTTACGTTAGGGCAGTTTGTGGCACTAATGATGTTAGCACCTGGGCAGGACCGTTTACCTTTCAAACGGCTTGCGCAACGCTTGCGGTGCCTTTAGCACAAAACTTTGACACCACACCAGCCGGACTGGTACCACCCCCTTGTTGGTCTACTCAAACAGCCACCAATCTTTGGAGGGTTTCTACATCAGGTGCTCCGGTGTCGCCACCCCACGCCATGGTAACTTTCTTTCATACCACGCTTCCAAAGAACGATTGGTTCTTTACTCCCGGCTTGAACTTGACTGCTGGCAAGACTTATTCAATCGAGTTTAAGGTTAGGGCACCGGGTTGGGCCGGTATTGCAGAAAGACTCAAGGTACACATTGGAACGGCTGCAAATTCGGCAGCGATGAGTGCCACCCCTCTTTGGGACAACCAAAGCACTTTGTATCCAACGTGGACCACAATTAACTTTACGCACGTACCAACGGTTAGCGGGGTCTACTTCATCGGGTGGCACGCCTACAGTGTTGCCGACATAGATTTCATTGCAGTAGATGATATTAGCATTACCGAGGTGGACACTACCGTGGCTGTTACCTTCGACATTAAGAATCAGGCCAACCAGCCCATCCCCAACGCGGTGGTTACCCTCGGAAATGTTATAAATCCCGCTGGCAATTACGTGTTTACAGTTGATTCAGGCAACTACTCTTATTCTGTAATGGCACACGGGTACATTCCTGTATTCGGAAACGTGGTAGTGGGCACTACTCCGGTTACCGTTTCAATAACAATGCAGGAGCCCACGCCACAGCAAACAAGATGGGTTAACCAGCCAATCTGGGATGGAGGAACTGCCGTAACCAGCGTAATTGATAATGCCACTCCGATAGACTTTGAACTTGCCGACAATTTCTGGGGCGTTAATGGCCAGGTTAACCAGATGGTATTTTACGGCCTTGCCATGAAGTTCGTGGGTACAACTTGGGTGCCTCAAATCCCTGCCGCCACGGAGCCATTCCTTATCAGGTTCTACCAATACCAAACCGGTGTTGATCAATTGCTCGCGCCAGTTACCGGTACATATAGGCTTGCCTTGATCGACTCTTTCGGGGATGGATGGAATGGAGGAACTGTTACTGTACGGGTAAATGGTATCCCTGTTTTGTCAAACATAACATTAGCTACCGGGGCTGGTCCTGTTTACCACAACTTCACGGCAAACCAGGGCGATGCAATTTCCACTATCTATACTGCTGGAAGCTGGCCTGCCGAGAATTACTACGCCATTCTTGATCCTTCCGACAACATTATTGCCCAACAGGGCGGAACTTGGACTAACCCGGGGGCATCAACTCCAGGCAACGTAGGCACCGGTGCCCAAACCGTGCTCGAGCCAAACTGGGCCAACCCATTGTCGGTACACGCGCTAACAGCCACCGTTGAAACCGTGGGTACAATTTGGAACGGTACCCGTACCCTGTACAAGTTCACGGTTAATTTCCCGCAGCCAATTAACCTGCCAGCCGCTTGGGTATCGGCACAAATTAATGCCAATACAGGTTCGGGAACATGGTTCTTGTGGCTCAACTCTCAGGTAGGCGACCAGTTTAGCTGGCACCGCACCGCGGCGGTTGGTGGAAGCAAACTGAGGGGAGTTGACCAACCGGACTTGGATTCCACGGAGCCCGAAAAGGCAATATTCCGTCCGTCAAGGAATCATGACCTTGCCTTCGAGCTATGGGGGCCGGCACCAGCTTCCGCTCCCTCGTGCGTAACATACGTAGCGCCTGCCAACCAGGCCGTGAACCAACCCAAGGTAGTTACCCTTTCTTGGAATGCGGCTCCAGGAGCTCTCGGCTACTTGCTATTTATTGGCGAAACCCTTCCAAATGTTGGAATGAACGTTGGTAATGTTACATCCTTCCAAGTTACGGTAGATTACAGCAAAACCTACCAGTGGAGAATTGTTCCATATAATGCATACGGTATGGCACCAGATTGCACCGTACGCTCCTTCACAACCATGGCCAACCCAACCTTGTTCCCGCCGTTCACTCAAAACTTCAACACCACGCCGTTCCCGCCTGCCAACTGGGAAAGGCTAAGAGGCCTGTTGACCGCAAACACCGTGTTCACTACTGGTGCATTATGGACTCACAAGAGGTTTGCAAATATTGCTGCTCCTGCACCCAACGCGGCCTCAATTAACATTTTCAGTACAAGGGAACACTGGTTGATCACCCCACCTGTTGACCTTGGCAATGGTAGTATTAATTACAGGCTGACTTTCGACATTGCCCTCACCGGATGGAACAACACCAATCCAGCCTCGCTAGGCCTTGACGATTACGTGGCCGTGGTAATAAGTACCGACGAAGGCCTCACTTGGTCAAATGCCAACGTGCTTCAACATTGGGATAGGAACTCAACAATCTCCAACACGGGCAATCAAATAGTTATTAACCTCACTGGTCGCACCGGCTTGGTCAAGTTTGGGTTCTACGCCGAAAGGCCAACCGGAACTACACCCGACATAGACTTCTTTATTGACAACGTTACCGTGGAGCCAATTCCGGCTTGCCCCAACCCAATGTCAATAACTGTAGCCAACATTACCAGTACTTCTGCAACTTTGGGATGGACCAATGGTGGTACAGAAACCGCCTGGGAGTATGCAGTTGGTGTTAGCCCGCTTGCTGCTCCTACCGGAGCTGGCATTGCAACTGCCACTAACCCAGTGGTGCTCACCGGCTTGCAACCAGGCACAACTTACCATTTCTACGTTAGGGCTAACTGCGGAAGTAGCTCGTTTAGCCCGTGGGTAGGTCCGTTTACCTTCACCACGGTGTTTGCTCCCCCGTTTGCACAAGACTTCAACACAACTCCATTCCCACCATTGCAATGGCAAATGCTTAGGGGCTTGTTGGCCCAGAACACCCAGTTTGTTGCAGGTGCAGTATGGACTCACAAGAGGTTTGCAAATATTGCTGCTCCTGCACCCAACGCGGCCTCAATTAACATTTTCGGCACAAGGGAACACTGGTTGATGACCCCGTCTATAGACCTTGGCGATGGAACCAAGAACTATCGCATGACTTTCGACATTGCCCTCACTGGATGGAACAACACCAACCCCGCTTCATTAGGCCTTGACGATTACGTGGCCGTGGTAATTTCTACCGACAACGGTCAAACATGGTCAAATACAAACGTGCTTCAATACTGGGACAGGAACTCTACAATTTCCAATACAGGGCAGCAGGTAATAGTTGATCTTTCTGGTCGTTCGGGTATGGTCAGGTTTGGTTTCTATGCCGAAAGGCCAACCGGAAATACACCCGACATAGACTTCTTTATTGACAATGTCATTATCGAAGAAATTCCAACCACCCCGGTATTTGTTGTTGCTCCCACATCTCACAACTTTGGCAACGTTGAGGTTGGTGCTACTTCAAGTCCAAGATCCTTTACCATTACCAACCGGGGTATAGGTACGGTCACCGTAAATGCTCCAACCGTGTCGGGTGCACTTGGAAATGTTAGCTTTAACCCGGCCCATTTCCCGGCACAACTTGGCGCATTCCAAAGCGTTACGTTTAACGCCACCATCACAGCACCTGCCCAAGGGCCATTTGCCGACAATATTGCCATTAGTTACAACGATGGTTCTGCAAAAGTTGCCAACGTTCCCATAAACGGAACGGGTGTGGTTAGGATTCCAGGGTCAACCTGCTTCTCGCCCATGGTGATGACTCTTCCAATAGTTAACTACCTAGGTAATACCGAGCTTTTTGGCAACGATTACAACAGTACCATGATTACTCCTGCGAGCTCATACCTCAATGGAAATGATTTCGTGATACAGTTTACCGTTAACCAACCAGGATTGCTCACTGGTAGTGTTGCAGGAAGCTGGACAGGCTTGCTCGTGATGCAAAATTGCCCCAATCCAGTTAACCCTGCAGCCACCATTGCAACCGGGGTAGGGGCAAGCGGAGGTAGTTTTACCAACGTCCTTATCCAACCCGGAACCTATTTCGCTATAGTTTCTACCTGGCCAACACCGAACTTCACGGCATTTACCCTAAACTTGTCGTTCCAGCCGTTGTTCACCGTTAGCTTCAACGTTACCGATGCACACACCGGATTGGCCATACAAGGAGCAAGAATTGCAATTGCTGGTCAGCCTACATTGACTACCAACTCAGCAGGACAGGCCAGCCTCCTTCTTACTCCAAGTAGCTATACGGCTGCTGTTAGTAAAGAACAGTACGTAACCGCTAACCAGCCATTCACGGTGGTTAATTCAAATGTTACTGTTAATGTTGCCCTTGTTGACGACATACAACCACCGTTCGGTTTGAGGGTTACTACCACTGGCCTTGAAGGTGGCCAGGCATTGTTTAGCTGGAACAACATTGATGGATTAGCTGGATTTGCCGATAGCTTCGAAAGCGGCAACTTCAATGCCTGGGCTACTTATGTTCAAGGACCCGGAACACCCGGTGAAGCCGGACAAATTCCTCACTGGCACGTACCGGCAGCCGGTACTGCACCACACGGAACGAGGTTCGCACACTGCGGCTGGGGCTTCAACATAAATACTAACATTATTACACCACCTCTTGCCGTTACTGCAACATCTACCTTAAGGTTCTGGTGGAATACAAGCTACCACTGGCACGTTTCGCCAAACAATAACGGTACATTGTTTGTGAGAATAAGCACCGATAACGGAGCCAGTTGGACTACCTTGTGGACCGAAGACGCTGCCGGTGTGTTTGCCAACTGGACATGGTATCAAACAACCATTCCGCTTGGTGCTTATGCAGGCACGAGTGCAATAATTGCTTTTAACCACATTCAAAACGACGGGGCAACCTACTCTATTGACAACATCGTGTTTGCAAGTGGCGGTAAAAATCCGATTGGCACCTTTGCCATGAGCACTCCTGCCGATGTACCTGCCGATGCAAGGATGGCCGACATGAAGGATGTTGTGTTTATCGGTGCTGAGAAGGCATTCGTTGGCTACAACGTATTTTTTAATAACATGACTACCCCCGTGGCGTTTACCCAGGGGTTGAACCACATGTTCAACATGGTGCCTCCTGGTTTGCACACTGCCGGTGTTCAGGCTGTTTACAGCTCTGGAGTTTCTCAGGTTGTTACCATTGACTTTAATATGCCCGGGCCCAACATTACTTTCGTGGTTACCCAAAAGCTTGGTTACAATAACTTTGCTCCAATTGCTGGTGCCAACGTTCACTTCAACGGCGAGGTTAAGCAGACCAATGCCCAAGGTAGGGCAACCTTCTTTGGTGTACCGCACGGGCTTAGACCGTACGAAATTTTCCACAACATGTTCTTCCCATCCTCCGGGGCGTTGATTGTTGGATTCCCACACATGACGGTTCCTGTTACTCTAACGGTTAACAATACCAACGTGGAAGAACCAACTCTTGCCGATATCAAGGTATTTCCGGTACCTGCACGCACGGTGCTTAACATTACCTCGCCCGAGAATATGAAACAATTGCAAGTTGTTAACATGCTCGGTCAGGTGGTTTACACTGCAGAAGAGGTTGGCGTAAGGCACGAAATCAACGTTGCCGGAATAAGAGACGGAATGTATGTATTGAGGATAATAACCGAAATCGGTATCGAAACCAGAACAATTCAAATCATCAAGTAACTGGTTCCGGATAACTGACTCCTAAAAAAAGGCTGCCCTTCAGGGTGGCCTTTTTTTGTATGATTTGTTGGTGGGTTAGTGAGCTGACGGGTATTGACAATTACGAACATGGCGAAGCAATCTCACGACCAAGGAAGTAATTACGAATATTGGCTAACAGCTTTCAATAATCTATGGGCAGTAGGCGGCTGATTCAAATAAACTTTTGGTGGTTGATTGTCAATTAATAATTAACCATTTAGCCTTAATTATTGGCTCTTAGCAATGACGTAAGATGCTGCGTCTTTACCGCTCACGGTTCACCCTTAACTAATCACTTTTCACTCTTCCGCACCCTCACCCTGACTCTCTCGCCTTTAGTATTGCTTCGAATTTTACGGTTTGTGGGCGAAAATCAACATCGGGATTCTCAATTCGGTTTATCAATATTGTTGCGGCCTCGCAACCCATATCGTATCCCTTTTGTTCTACCGTGGTAAGTTGCGGCCTTGCTATTTTTGAAATAGGATCATCGCCAAAACCTGCTACCGATATTTGGTCAGGAACCTTGATACCTGCTTCCTGTATGAGCTGCATTACGGCAATGGCCGTGAGATCATTTACGGCAAATATGGCATCCACGTTTTTGAGCAGGCTAAAGATTTCCTGTTTTTTTGATAGTACCAATTTAGGTGTATCACAGTGTATCACCAACCTGTAATCGGGTTCTATTCCGTTGCTTACCAAGGCATCGGCGTAACCGTGCAATCGCTCGCTGGCTATAAGCAAGTGTTGTGGTGCCGCAAGGTGTAAAATTCGTCTTTTGCCCTTTGAAATTAAATGGTTCGTAACCTGAAAAGCCCCGCCGTAGTCATCAGTAATTACCGTGTCGCAGTTAATTTGGTTACAACTTCTGTCAAAAAAAAGCAAAGGGATTCCTTGAGAAACTATCTCCCTGAAGTGGCTGAAATCGCTGGTGTTTTTACTCACAGACACCATTATGCCAGCCACCCGGTGGTCAATAAGCCCTTGAATGTTTATCTTTTCTCGCTCGAATTCTTCGTTCGATTGGCAAATCATTAGGCGGTATCCTTTTGCATATGCTATATCTTCCATACCACTTATTGTTGTGGAAAAAAAGTGATGAACGATTTCTGGCACCACTATACCTATTGTATTTGACCGCTTGCTCTTTAGGCTTAGTGCCAGTGCATTAGGACGGTAATTGACCTCTTTGGCGTAAAGCTGAACCTTTTCGCGGGTGTCTGCACCTATGTCGGGGTGGTTGTTAAGAGCTCTCGAAACCGTTGATGGTGATATTCCTAAGGCCTTCGCAATATCGCTTATTGATGCAATGTGTGGTTTCATGACTTAGTGTTAAAACAAGGTCTTGGATGTTTGTAACAATCTCGAATGCACTTTTCTGCCTTCATGTTTCTAGGTTCCTTCCATGCTGCTAGTAATATTTCAGGGCTACCCCATTTGTTTTATTTCACGGTGTTTCTTCATGCCAAGATTTCAGGGCAAGCCTATTTTCCTTTTCAAGTTTTTTCTCGACTACTGCAAAAATGCAATAGCAAGCCCATTGGTTTTGCTATGGTTTTTTGAGGCAATTCAAATGGTTGGTACTTATTGCCCGGGCCATGGATTAATTTAAGTTTTTTTTGATTAGCTGCGTGCCATTATTTTTTTTGAGGATTACCAGCCAAACCCAACCATTATTTAACTTAGAGCCTTGGCCTTGAAATCCTTGCTAAATCTTGCCGTTCAATCAAATTCCTCTAAAACTCCCGTTAATCCCTAAAACAACAACGAAACAAACAACCAAATTTTCCAAATTTATGCAATTAATTTGTTTTTGGCAAAAGTTTCCGCAAACGTTTGCAGGAATTTTATCAAAATCCTGAAAATCAACCCAAATATATTATCAACTCGTGTAATAATTATTCTAACTTTGTCTTAATAATTTCAGTGCGCTTTTCAATTCATCAAGTACTAACCTAAACTTTTTTTTATGGCAAAAATTTTTAAGCTGCTAGTTCCGTTGGTCGTGCTTATTTTTGGCACTTTTGGCCTTTACGGACAAACTGGCACCATTACCGGGGTTGTGAGAGACAAGGAGATGAAGGAAACCCTGCCCGGTGCCAATGTTGTGATTGAGGGTACTACTACCGGATCGATTACCGACCTTGATGGCCGTTTTTCTTTTCAGGCACCTGTTGGTACCTACAACGTGGTGGCAAGTTTCGTGGGTTTCGAACCCCTAACAAGATCGGTAACTCTCGCGGCGGGCCAAACCATTACTGTAAACTTCGAGCTAAGCACCGACATTGGTCTGCTCTCGGAGTTTGTTGTTATTGGGTATGGAGTGGTTAGGAGGACTGATGCAACCGGTTCAATAGCCACGGTCAGCTCCAGGGACTTTAACCAAGGAGCGATTACTTCTGCGCAAGACTTGCTTGTTGGTAAGAGTGCCGGTGTTGTTATTACGACTTCGGGTGGAGCCCCTGGTGGTGGTTCTGAGATTAGAATCAGGGGAGGTTCCTCTCTCTCTGCCTCAAACTCTCCATTATTGGTAATTGACGGTGTTCCCATCGAAAACCGCGATGTTAGCGGAAGCTCAAACATCCTTTCGTTCGTAAACCCCAACGACATCGAATCCTTTACTATCTTGAAAGATGCTTCTGCAACAGCCATTTATGGGTCGAGAGCATCAAACGGGGTCATAATCATTACCACCAAACGTGGCCAAGAAGGATTAGCCCCCAGATTGTCTTACGATTTCAAGAGTTCATTGTCATCGGCAATAAGGTTTACCGATGTTTTCTCTGGCGACGAGCTTCGCCAGCTTGCCATAAAATACGTGGAGGAAGGCTTGTTTCCTGCACACGAGCTCTCGAAGCTAGGGTCGTACAACACCAATTGGCAAAATGAGATTTTCAGGGTTGCTGCTTCTCATGACCACAACTTCAACCTAACTGGTTCGTATAAGAACATACCTTACAGGGCTTCTGTCGGATACACCTCTGATGTAGGTATTTTGAAAAACACGGATTTGAGCAGGGTTACTGGTGCAATAAACCTGAGCCCTTCTTTGTTAAACAACTCGCTGAAGGTTAGCATAAATGCCCGTGCAATGCACACTGCTCACAACTTTGGCAATACTGGTGCAATTGGAAACGCCGTGAGGATGAGCCCGGCTAGCCCGGTAATGGATGGTAATCTCAAGGCTGGAGGGTTCTACCAATGGATGAATTATGGAGCCAACTTGGGAACCCACAACCCCGCAGCACAGGTTTTTTATGCCGATAACAAATCAAACGTATCAAGGTTTGTTGGTAATGTTCAACTTGATTACGCCATACCATTTGCTAAAGGTCTTAAAGCTAATTTAAACATTGCCGGGGACTTCTCAAGGGGCAAGGGCCACAATTATACCTCCGAATTCCTTCCTGCAAGTGACTTTAGAAGGCACTTAGTTGAGTACGACTCCAACAATTCAAACAGGCTTCTAGATTTCGTTTTGAACTACAATACTGATTTATCAGCAGTTTCGAGCACCATTGATTTCACCGCCGGTTATTCGTGGCAGCGTTTCAAGTACGAAAACGAAAGCTTGAGCAGATTTGCCATTCCAAGGCCTGGTGAGCTGGATGTAGAAACTTATGGCATTAACGAGTTGCAGCTAATTTCGTTTTTTGGACGTTTGAAATATATCTTGGCAAACAAATACTTGCTAACCGCCACGGTACGTAATGACCATTCATCACGTTTCCACAAAGATGTAAGGTCTGGTATATTTCCTTCGGTAGCTTTTGCATGGAAAATCAACGAAGAGAGCCTTTTCAAAAACATTAGGTCACTCAGCGAATTGAAATTGCGTGTTGGTTGGGGTGTAACCGGGCAACAAGACATTGGCCCCTTCTTTCCCTTTTTGGCCACATATCAAGAATCTATCGTCGGGGCATACTATATTATTGACGGCCAATATATTCCTACCCTCAGGCCAAATGCATACGATTCAAGAATTAAGTGGGAAGAAACCGAAACCCGGAACTTGGGTTTGGATCTCGGACTTTTTAGGGACAGGGCAACCCTTAATGTTGACCTTTACCAGCGCTTTACCAAAGACCTACTAAACAATATTACGATACCTACCGGAAGCAACTTTTCCAATAGGCTATTTACCAATGTTGGAAGTTTAGAAAATATGGGTGTCGAAGTTAGCCTGAACCTGATCCCAATATCAAAGCCAAACGAATCCTTGAACCTTGGGTTCAATTTCTCGCACAACAAAAACAAGATAACCAAGCTTCTGCTTTCCGAAGATCCCGATTACAAAATTCTTTATGGCGATGCCTTTACTGGACAGATTCAGGCAACCATGGTCGGGCACCCTGCATTCTCATTCTTTGTTAGCCAGCAGGTATACGACTCGCAAGGAAGGCCAATCGAAGGGCTGTATGTTGATCGTTCTGGTCAAGGTGGCGACGTGCCCAATAATCTTGAAAACAGATATTTTTATCGCAACCCCGCTCCCGACTACGTTTTTGGCTTCTCTGCAAGATACAACATCAAGAACTTTGACATTTCTACCAGTTTGAGAGCCAATGTAGGTAATTATGTTTACAACGCCGTGGTAGCTAGAACCTCCATTGACCAAATGTACCAAATAGGTTACTGGCGCAACGAAACAAGGCTTCTAAAGAACACAAACTTTATAAAGCGTCAGTTTTCAAGCGATTATTTTGTAGAAAATGCTTCGTTCCTCAAAATGGACTTCATAAGCCTTGGCTACAGAATAGCCCAGTTTGATAGGGGTGTTGGTGCACGTGTTAGCTTTACCGTTCAAAACGTGTTTACGGTAACCAAATATACTGGAATTGACCCGGAGGTAAGGGGTGGTATAGACGACAATTTCTACCCAAGGCCTCGTACTTTCATGTTTGCCGTTAGTTTAGGTATTTAATCCCAAAATAAATTGAAATGAAAAGAAAAAATTTAATAATTGTTTTGCTTCTTTCGGCTTTTGCTTTTGGCTCTTGCATGAAAGATCTTGACATTGTTCCGAAAGACCCAAATATAATCACCGCCGCCGACCTTGGAACTGACCCTAGGGTTCTTCAGGGTGCCCTTGCAAAGATTTATGCAAGCTTTATGTTTCCTGGCCAAGGTGGGGGAGATTCAGATATTAGTGTACCCGACGCACACTTTTTTACTACAATAAGGGCCTTGTGGAACTTGCAATTGCTTCCTACTGATGAGGCTATTTGTGCCTGGGGTGATGTTGGAATCAGCGACCTGAACCTGCAGCAGTGGTCAACATCAAACCCGTTCCTAACGGCATTGTTTCAAAGGCTTGGCCTTACCGTTACTTTTGCCAACGACTTTTTGAGAATTACTGCCAATCTCGACACGCCTCTTGTTAAGAGGTATAGGGCAGAGGCTAGGTTCTTGAGGGCCTTGGCTTACTACTACCACCTCGATTTATTTGGCAACCCGCCACACACAACCGAGAACGACCCGGTAGGTGCTTTTTTCCCAAAGCAGCTTGATACCAATTTTGCGGAAGGCCGTCGCAAGTTGTTCAATTACATTGAAGCAGAACTCACGGCAATCCTGCCAGATCTTGGTGAGCCGGGGTTCTCATATCCCAATGCCGATAGGGGGGCTGCTTGGATGCTTCTCGCAAGGCTTTACCTCAATGCACAGGTTTATACCGGCACCGCAAGGTGGGCTGACGTTGTTACTTACGTTAACTTGGTTGAGAACAGCAACAAGTACTCGCTTGCTCCCAATTACCGCAAGAATTTTAGTGCCGACAATGGTTACAACGAGGGCAACCCTGAAATGATTTTTGCTTTTGCCCAAGACGGACACAGAGCAAATGGTTGGGTTGGAACAACCTTTATAATTCAATCCAGTAGCGACGCCACCTTCCTGAGGTCAGAAGATTTTCACGGTTTAACCACAAATACCAACTGGAACGGTAACCGTGCAACCAGGCAATTCCTTAACGTGATGATTGATACTCTTGCAACTTACGGTGGAGCGCCCGTTCCATGGGCTACCGACCCGTTCTTTGTTACTAGCAAGGATCGCAGGGTTTTCTTGAGGGTTAAACAAAGCCCAGACATACCGAGCCCAACTGCCTCTGGTAATTTCGGCATAGGTGTTTACAAGTTTACGGCCAAACGTGCCGATGGCACATTCCCGGGAACTTTCAGCACTTCGTTTGCCAACACCGATTTCCCTATTTTCAGGTATGCAGATGCACTGTTGATGCGTGCTGAAGCCCAATTTAGGCTGGGTAACCCCAATGCAGCAAACGACATTAATGCTGTAAGGGCACGTGCTTTTGGCAACAACAGCCAAAATGTTACATTTGCCCAAATGACCGCCCAAATGATTTTAAACGAGCGCGCAAGGGAGTTTTATTACGAAGCACACCGCCGCACCGACTTGATTCGTTTCGGACAGTTTACCACTGCCGCCTATCTATGGGCTTGGAAGGGCGGAGCTGCAAATGGCGTGGCCACTAGTCCTCATCTAAACGTTTATCCAATACCTGCCGAGGAAATTGCCGCCAATCCCGAGCTGGTACAAAACCCTAATTATTAACCCGCAAAAAATCTGAAACAATGAAGAAATACTCATTTTTAATAGTTGGTTTATTGGGGTTGGTAATGCTCTTTGCTTCTTGCGAGAAGGAAGGCGAAAAGGTAATAATGCTCGATACCGTTAACCCTCCTGGGTTGGTTCAGGTTCCGAGCCTTGCACTTCAAAGGGCAAATGCCAACCAAATTGTTACCTTTATAGGCACCCCCGTAAACCCCGGTTTCCAAGCTTCGGCCGAATATTTTCTCGAGATTGACGTGGCTGGAAACAATTTTGCCAATCCTTTGGTTCTTTATTCCGGTCGCAAGGTCGATACCATAAGAATTCTCACCTCCACCCTTAATGGAAGGCTGCTCGAAAAGTTTAGCGCCGATGTTAACTCTAACGCCAATTTAAGGTTGCGGTCGGTGCTTAACGTTGATGCCGGCCAAGGTGCTCCTGGTTCGGGAGCCAATCCCATGGTTTTCTTCTCTGAAGTTAGGAATCTCGTTGTAAACCCATTTGGATTGCCAAGGCTAAATCTTATCGGCTCTGGAATGGTGCAATTTATTCAATCTGCCGCAGGTGATGGTGTTTATAGAGGCTTCGTCAGAACAAACCCAGCCAACCCATTTACCCTTACCAACCCAGACACAGGGGTTAGCTATGGTGGCGCAAGCGGCACGTTGCAGCAAGGCGGTCCTGCAATTGCGCCTCCAACTACCGCCGGTTGGCATGTTTTGAACGTTAACCTTAATGCAAACACTTATTCGTTTGTGCCATACATGATGGGAGTTGTGGGCTCCGCAACCCCAAATGGGTGGGGTGGTCCCGACGAAAAAATGGATTATGTTTTTGCAACAAACAATTGGACCATAACCCTAAACCTGGTTGCGGGTGCATTCAAGTTTAGAAGAAACGATGGGTGGGATTTCAACTTCGGGTTTGTTAATGCCCCAACCGGGCCGCTTCCTTGGATTGATGTGCCCTTGCAAAGGGGTGGGGTTGGCAACGACTTTACAATTGCCGCGGCTGGTAATTATACCATTACTCTGAGAATTGCCGCCGACGAGCAAAGTGCCACAACAACCATTAGAAGGAATTAACGATAAATTTAAACGATATGAAAAAGAATCATTTAATCAGGAGCTTTTCAATCTTGTTCTTGGGGCTTGCTGTTTTGTTTGGCTGCACCAAGGACATAGAAGACTTGAGGCTTGACCCAACTGTTGAAACTGCCGAGGTGCTAGAACTAACTTCCAATTCGGCCAAGGTTGTTGGTTTCGTGGTGGCACAAGGAACAGGATTTACCGAGAGGGGAGTTGTTTACCACACTCAACCCAACCCTACGGTTGACAACCCAAAGGTTGTTTTCCAAGGAACCACCGAGTCGGCGTCCTTTAACGTAACCCTCACCGGCCTGTCTAGGGTAACGAGGTATTACGCTCGGGCCTATGGTATAAGTGCTTCGGGGGTGGTTTACGGAAAGCAGTTTGATTTTACTACCTTGGCCGTTCTTCCAACCGTTACCACAACCGCTGTTACCGCTATTACGGGCACTACTGCCCAAACGGGAGGTAATGTTACCGACAATGGTGGTGCGGCCGTAATGGAACGCGGAGTTGTTTTATCTACAACACCCAACCCTACACTTGCCAACACGAAGGTTGTTAGTGGAGCTGGTTCAGGTGCTTTTACCAGTGCACTTACAGACTTGCAAGGCCTTACCACGTATTTTGTTCGGGCGTTTGCAACCAATAGCGTAGGAACCGCTTACGGTGAGCAAAGACAATTTACCACACTGGTATCAATTCGTACCTGGTACATTGCAGGCAACTTTCTTGAGGCAAGTTACCCCGGGCATACCTTTCTGAATTGGAATCCAGCCCAATCGCCATTCATTAGAAATGCTCCAGGTAACCCCGATTTGATGGAAGGGTATTTCTTTATGGGTTTGGCCAACAATGAGTTCAAGGTGGTAAGGCAACCAAGCTGGTCTGGTGACCATGGCTTCGGTGGACCAGGTATTTTAAGCGAAGGAGGGGCAAATATTCAATTGCCAGGCCCAGCCTTCTACAGGTTTACCGTAAATCCAACAGCCCTTACGTTTACTGCTACACCTCTGGTATGGGGTGTTATTGGCGAGGGCACTCCCGGAGGGTGGTCCACCGAAACACCTTTGTCTTACAAGCCAGCCCAGAGGGTTTGGTCGGGAGGTGTAACTCTCACGGGCAACCCTTCAGTTAAGTTCAGGGCTCATAATTGGGATCATAACTATGGAGGAACTGGTGGCAACTTGGTGCACGGTGGACCAAACATTGATTTGGTTGCAGGAAGCTACTTTTTTATTCTTGATTTAGCCATTCCTCACCAATACAAATATACTGCCAACCGGTGGTCGATTATAGGTAGCGTAAACGGTGCATGGAATAATGATACCTTTTTGACCTGGAATGCAACAGATCAAGCAATGGTGGTAACAGCAAATCTTACGGCTGGAGAGTTCAAATTTAGAGCCAATGCCGGTTGGGACGTTAACTTGGGAGGAGCTCCTAGTAACCTGACCCTCGGAGGACCCAATATTGTCGTACCGGAGGCTGGCAACTACACTATTAGGCTTTTCCCAAGGCCCGACGGTGGTACGTTTACCATTGTTAAAAACTAGAGGTACTAATGGATAAAAAAATGTCGGGGCGACTTCAAGTTACCCCGACATTTTTTTCCAACCAACTCGCGGCCGTTGGCGTGCAACTTTTAGTCGCGCCCCTACTTTTACCCATTTTTTGTAAACCAGCCTATATTGCAAAATCCTTATCTTTGCAAAAACGAGAAATTATGGCTACTTCGAAACTTTTTTACTCTGGCGACCTTCGCACCGAAATTACCCACCTTGGTTCTGGCAACCTTGTTATTACCGATGCACCACTTGACAACAAGGGTAGGGGGGAGGCCTTTTCGCCCACCGATCTACTAGCAACGGCACTTGCAAGTTGTATGGTTACCATAATGGGAATACTTGCACGGGAGCACGGTTTCAACATTGACGGAACCAAGGCCGAGATAACCAAGATTATGGCTGCTGAGCCAAGGCGTATTTCCGAGGTGCACGTTAAGGTTACCTTCCCTCCGTTTGAATACACTCACGAGCAAAGAACAATGCTTCGCCGCGCTGCCAAAACCTGCCCCGTGGCACTAAGCCTGCACCCCGATATTAAACAGGTGGTGGAGTTTGAGTTTTCAGAATAGAAAACATTACTGCTTCTTGTAAAGGATTATTGCGTTAATAATTCCAGGAACAATAATCCCAATAATGGTTATGTTTAAGGGCAACAGTAAAAAATCGTACCAAGCCAGTTTAAGCCGACCTTTGTTCAAAATCTGCCGGTTGTGGGTGTTGGAGGGAGCAAGATCCCACAGGTAGCCAACAATGATATTGTTAGCCTTGTACCACAGCGATTTTGATTTCACGGTTTCATGCGTTGATTCATTTTTGATAATGGTATGGTTAAAGTACACGAAAGCCCTGATGTTGGCATCTTGCTCTGCCCCGTTTCTGTAATGTTTCTTTTTGCCAGCTGCACTTAGGGCACTCGGCAAACCAAACTTTGAAAGGTAAAACCACCCCGATTTCTTGCTTTGAAGATAGTGGCCGAACTCGTGCTGAAACAATTCATTTGACGGTTTAGCCTCCATAGTTTTGTTTCCTATTATAAATCGTCCTAAAGTTACACCCCTGCCTCCGAAAATGGGTAGCTGAATCCCGTCGGTTTTTACAACCGTGGCTCCTTCAAATTCCTCAACCTTGGATATTCTACCAAGAGCCTTTAAAGTCAATAAAAAAAGCAATCCCAGCCCATTTTGGGGCAATTCCCATATCCATAGTAGAATATTCTTGGAAACAATACTAAACATACATTATTACCTAAATATTTATGTTTTTCCTTGCAAAACTACATCAAAAAAGCATTCATAAAATTTGATTCACAATTCGCATTAAAGTGTTTCTTTTGTTAGAATTCCAATTATCTGGGAATTGGGCATATCACTATTTTTATGTTGATAATTACATACCTTTGGCTTGATTTTTGTGGAATATAAAAAAACTTAACCGAGATGAAAAACAAGAATTTTACCTTTATTATAGCCTTGAGTTTGGCGGTCTTGCTTCTTTCAAGCTGCATGTCTCGCTACCCCGGAGTTGTAGCCACCGACCCATATCGAGTCAAGGATTTCCCGACCCCGCGCCACAAGAGCGAGATAAAGGTTTTCTACCCGACCGATAGGAAGCCTGCCCCTAAGAGTTACATCCAAACCCACCTATTCGAGGCCTTGGACTTTCCGGGCACATCACTTGGCAGGCAAGTAAGGCAACTTGTTGACAAGGCCAGCTTTGCCGGGGTCGATGCCATTATAATCGAATCGCATCGCGATATCTGGCGCACCTTGCCCAACGGTTTGAGGATTCGCGAGAACGTGGCAAGAGCAAAGGGTATAAAGTTCAAACAGAGGGTTAATTACCTACACTTATATCGGTACGTTGACCAGCTTTTCAAGTACGATGCCCCTAGGGATACCTTCGAGCTGGTGGCCAACCTTTTTCCCGATTTCAATGGCCAAATTGTTAGGGTGGAAGGCGATAACCAGGCAAGGGCCAACCATTACTACCGCAATTACATAAAGCTTTATTCGCTCGATTTCTTGCTTGGCGATGAATCAGATAACTGGAAGTTTAGAAGAACCCTATCAGGACGTGTTATCAGGAGAAACCATGTTGACAACAAAGGTCAGGTTACTATTAAGCTTAGGTTGAAGTACGAACCTGGCACTAGAAAAATTTCTTACATTGATGGCCAATTTCTTGGTGAAACTGGCAGGTGGGATCGTAAGGAAATTTGGTTGAAATTTGACGATAACAAGCTCGTTAAAGAAAAGCTAATTATCAAGAATGGTGCTCGTTTTTTGGTTGAAAGGTTTATTTACGACGATCAAGATAGGGTGATTACCAGCACTTACTACAAGTTTGTTGATGGTGGTGAGCAGCCATTCTTGCAAACACAATATTATTATTACGAGAAGGAAGATTTGGATAAGCTTTTTTAGTGATGATTTTGTTTCGGGGTGGCTCCAACAAGTCACCCCGAAACTTTTCAGGTTCTTAAAATGGGTCGTTTACCTCATTCCACCTGAACACCTTGTCGCCCCGGCGCACAAGTTCGGGTACTGGTATCGAGGCTGCATCGCCCTTGATGGTTTGACCAACCTTCTGAAGGTTTACCCTTATTTCTTCAACATCGAACTCGACAGCTCCTGTTGTTGGTCCGGCAATTAGCAACGGGTCGTTTTGGGCAAATCCGTGGGTTTCGATACGAATCTCGGCAATTTTCATGTTCGAGAAGTAGTTTGTAACTATCCCGATGTATTGTTTATTTCGTGTTGCTTGCGAACCGTACCTTTTGGTCCATTCGCCCATTTTTCGCCCCAGGTAGTACCCCTCCCAAAACCCGCGGTTGTAAACTGACGACAGTCTCTTTTGCCACTCTTCAATTTTCTCCTTGGAGTAAGTGCCGTTCAACACCGCATCGGCGGCCTCGCGATAGCACATGGTAACCGTCTTGACGTACTCGGGTCCTCGTGCGCGGCCCTCGATCTTGAAAACAGAAACACCCGCTGCAACTATCCTGTCTAAAAAACTTATGGTGCAAAGGTCCTTTGGCGACATTATGTACTCGTTGTCAATTTCGAGCTGGTGACCATCTTCTATGTCGGTGACGAGGTACCTGCGCCGACACTGCTGTAGACACGATCCGCGGTTTGCCGACGTGTTGAGGTTGTCGAGGCTTATGTAGCACTTTCCGCTAACCGCCATGCAAAGGGCACCGTGAACGAAAATCTCTATTTGCACCAAGTTGCCCGAAGGGCCTGTAATGTTTTGTTCTTCAATTTGGACAACAATATCGTGAACTTGCTGAAGGGTTAGCTCACGTGCCGTAACCACCACGTCGGCAAACTGTGAGAAGAACCTCACCGCCTCTATGTTGGTTATGTTGGTTTGGGTGGAGAGGTGTACCCCTACGTTCATTTGCCTTGCCTGGCTTATCACCGACAAGTCGGAGGCAATAATGGCTGATATGCCGGCACCACGAGCCGCTTCTATGGTCTCACGCAAATCGTCAAGCTCGTTGTTGTAAATTATCGTGTTAAGGGTAAGGTAGGTTTTTATACCAGCATCATTGCAGGTTTTGCAGATACTCTTGAGGTCGGTAAGGGTGAAGTTTTGCGAAGAACGCGAGCGCATGTTTAGCTTGCCAACTCCAAAATAAACCGAGCTTGCGCCTCCTTGAATTGCCGCTTGCAGCGACTCGAAAGAACCTACCGGCGACATTATTTCTATTTTGGTGGTTCTAGGTTTATTTGAACTTGTTTGTTTTATTTCCATTTTGGCTGTAAGGGTACTACTCCTGTTTTCGGTTTTTTTACACTCTACGCTTATGCCACTGATCCGCCTGTCGGCCTAACGATGATGACTCCAGATTATTAGCTTTTTTGGCTATTATCGGAGTTTGTGAAGCAATTAGCGTTAGCGAGTTAAAATATTATGGAGCAACAATTTTTTTTTATTTGTTACTTCCTTGCTGGTATCATTTTTAAGGTTTCCAGGGTAAGCTTCCAGAATTTTTTAACCGCGGGTATGTGAATTCTTTCGTCGGGCGAATGTGCTCCCTTTATGGTTGGTCCGTATGATATCATGTCAATTCCCGGATATTTCTCACCAATTTGACCACATTCAAGGCCGGCATGAATAGCCAAAACCTTTGGTTCGACACCAAACAGCTTCTTGTGTGCTTCCTTCATGGTAGCCATTATTGGCGAGTTAACGTTTGGCCTCCACCCCGGGTAACCATCACCGGTTTTAATTTTGGCTCCGGCCAGCGAAAAAACAGCGTTAACCATATCGGCTACATTCTGCTTGCCCGACTCCAATGAGCTTCTTTGACTTGTTGCTATTATAATATCGGTTGGGGTCATTTTTATTGAAGCAAGGTTGGTTGAAGTTTCTACCAGGTTTGAAATGTCGGGCGACATGGAAATAACGCCGTGCGGACAAGCATATAGTGCATTAAGAAGGTTTTGCTGAGTTTCGAGGTCAATTAAATGGCTGGTTTGAATTGTTTCTGCAAGATCTATGTTAAGGTTTGGCTCGGTGGATTTGAGTTCTAATTTAATCTCTGAAACAAGGTCCTTAACAAGTGCAATCAATGACGGCTTATACCTTTTTGGTGTCGAAAAGGTTGCAAAAGCTTCCCTTGCTATTGCGTTTCGGAGGTTGCCACCGCTAATTTCTGACAGGCGAATTTCGAACATTTTCTCGAAGTTCCACAAAAGGCGCGTTATAATTTTGATGGCGTTGCCCCTGCCTTTGTTGATGTCGTCGCCCGAATGGCCGCCGGTTAAACCGGTTACGGCTACTTTTAAGAACACTTGGTCTGCCAGCGGCTCCACATTTTTATAAGAAAACGTTGCCGTGGTGTCAATGCCTCCGGCGCAACCAATGAAAAGCTCTCCGTCGTCTTCTGAGTCAAGGTTTAGCAAGATTCTGCTTTTCACGAAATCTTTTTCAAGCCTGAAAGCACCGGTAAGGCCTGTTTCTTCATCAACGGTAAAAAGGCACTCAATGGGTCCGTGGTCAATGTCGGTGGCCTCGAGTATTGCCAGTTGCGCCGCCATACCAATGCCGTTGTCGGCACCAAGGGTAGTGCCGAGGGCGTGAACCCAATCGCCTTTAATCACTGGTATTATGGGGTCTTTATCGAAGTTGTGTTTAATATCCGAATTTTTCTCGCAAACCATATCAACGTGGCTTTGAAGCACAACCCATGGCTTGTTTTCGAAGCCTGAAGTGGCTGGTTTTCTGATTATAACGTTTCCTGCGCTATCTTGCTGCCATTCAAGGTTTAGCCTTTCGGCGAAGTCGGTGAGGTATTTTGTGATTTTGCCTTCTTTCTTCGAGGGGCGGGGTATTTGACAAATTGCTTCGAAATGCTGCCAGATGCCGGTTGGTTCGAGATGAGATAAGGTTGCCATTATATTTTTTTGATTTTAGATAGAAAAGTGAAAGTAAAATTAATCAAAAATCGTTAATCAAATCCATTTTATCGGTCAGTCGGTCGGTAAACCGATTGGTGCCTGATTGGTTAGTACTTAATCGGGTCGAACCCCTTGCCATATACTCCCATTACGCTACCCACGGTTATGAAGGCATCGGGGTCAATCTCCTTTATCAAACGAAAGAGGTTTGACGATTCGTACCTTTTCACAACTGCCATTAATACAGGGATTTCTGCCTTGGTGTACCAACCTTGTCCGTGCAAAACGGTAACCCCTCTTTTGATTTCCTGGCTGATTGTATCGGCAATGATTTCGTGTTTCTTCGAAAAAATGAATAGCTGAACGCTTCTTCGGTGCCCCATGAGCAACATGTCAATTGAATACGATGCAACTGCCATGGTAACGTAACCGTAAACCATTATTTCAATGGATTGGAAAATAATGTACGAACTTGAAATCACTATCAAATCCATGTACAAAATCAACCTTCCTTGACTTATGTTTCGGTATTTGTTAATGATTGTGGCAATAATATCGGTACCGCCGGTGCTCCCTCCTTGCGTAAAAACCACCCCAACGCTTGCTCCTCCTAATATTCCGCCAATAATTGCGGCCATAAACTTATCGTCAACCACCGGTTGGGTAATGAGTGGTTGAAGAAGTCCCAAAAACGCCGACATCACTATAATGGCATAAATGGTTTTTATACCAAAACCGTAGCCCAGACTTTTTATTCCAAATATTATCAAAAAAACGTTTACGATAAAAAATGTAACTGCCACGGGTATGCCTGTTGCAAAAAAAACCATGGATGAGGCTCCTGTAATTCCTCCTCCCACTATGCCCGAAGGAATTAGAAAAGCAGTCCAAGCCAATGAATTGGCAAATAGGGCAATGGTAATAAAAGTGTAGCACTTCAAGGTTTTCCAGTTAAAATGTGGCCTCGTTGTTGTTTTCATGTTGAGTTTAATTTTGGCAAAATTACTGTTTTTGAAGATTGATTACAAGGGGTTGCCGTGCTTGTTGCCAGTAACGAAAAGAGGCCAATCCGAAAAGATTGGCCTCTTGATCCATGAAAAATCGACTTATTGTTTTACCACCTTGCGCATCAAAATTTCGTTGTTTATACCCACGAGCTTGATAAAGTAAACGCCCGCAGGTATTTTGCCAGTTTGAATCTCGAGCGAAGTGGCACCCAAATTTTGCACCCTTGCAATTTCCTGACCGTTTAAGTTGGTAACAACTAGTTCTTTGAGATTAGCCGTGCCGGTGAGGTAAATCCTCTCGCGGAATGGATTCGGGAAAATCTTAACCTCCTGCAGCAATACCTCCGGAACACTAGTTTCGAGCAATACGCCCAAGAAAACATTGTCGTTAACAATAGTAATTGTGCCGGTAATTGGTGGAAAATCCATGTATTTTACCTGATAAGGATAGGATCCTGAAACCAGCGACACATCGGCAATTCCTGATTTGTTTGAGTGTATCGTGTGGCCTCCAATCTTGATTTCGGCCCGGTATAGTGGCCCACCCGAAGTAGCCACTTGAAATGTTACTTTGAATAGCCGTGCAAGGTTGACCTCAATAACCTTATTTTGTCCTTCAACAACAACTTGGCCACTAAATGGTTGGAATCCAGTTCTTGTTACCTGGTAATCGTACACACCATTTGTAAGGTTTGTAGATGCGATACCTTGAGAGCTGGTGGTCAAGGATTTGTTGTTAACGGAAATTGTCGCACCTTCGATGGGTGTTTGATTTGATTTAATTTGGAAATCAATTTTGAAAAGTTGCCTGAGGCTAACCGAAACCTGTACATTTGGCTGTACCACCACGGTACCAGACGAGGGCTCGAAGCCATCCTTGGTTACGGTGTATGTCATTTCTCCTGCCTGAATGTCTTGAAGTGTTGCCACTCCATTCTCGTTGGTGAGTACTTCCTTGCCCCCAATCCTAACCAGGGCACCAGGTATTGCCACACCTGAGCCGGTTACGTTAAAGGTAACATTGTGGAATGGCCCATGGCAAGAAACACTTGCCGACCAACCTGGGCGACTTATAAATTTATCGCTCTTGAAGTGGAAGGTAAGAGGACCACTTGTGGAAATAAACGGACCCGGGATGGTTGTGTTGCCGCAGAAAGTGCCCAGTAATGTTGAACTGGTACTGGGTCCATCATAAACCTTCAACCAATCGAAGTTGCAGGTGTTTTGATGTTCCACGTTAAAAGTCAAGAACTGTACCCTAATTTTTGAATTCTCCATTGCGGGATGAAACGTAAACACAAAGTTTTCGTTGTTTTGGTAGTTTCCGTCTGGTCCGCCAGAATCGAAAAACATTGCCGAACATATTGTTGCTGCTCCGTCACTCATCAAAATAGTTGGTACAACTTCGATGTAGTTCACTTTTATTTTTGGAGCAGAGTTACCAGCGGGGTTTGTAGAAACTAGCTGAACCGTGTAAAAGCCTCCCGTGTTAAATTTTACTCTCGGGTTTCTCGATTGGTTTGTAGTGCCATTCTCGAAACTATAATCCGTGCCAGCCGCCCCTGGGGTAATGGTCCAATTCCAAGCATTGGGCAAATTGTTTGACATGTCGGTAAACTGCACCGCTTGACCTGCAAAAACCGTGGTGGGCGAACCAATGAAGTCGGCATTGGGCACCACCGTGAGTTGGGTAATGGTAATAAAGTTTTGTTTTACCATTGTGCTGCTCCCGGCTATGTTGGTTACGGTGAGTGAAATGGTGTAAACGTTGGGGGTGATGAACCTAACCTTGGGGTTCTTGCTTGTACTTGTTGTTCCGTCAACAAACTGGAAGTTGGTTCCTGCCACGCCAGGTGTAATGTGCCAGCTCCAACTTGCCGGGTGGTTGGTGCTTTGGTCGGTAAACGATACTATGTCGGTTTCCACGGTTTGTGTTGGGAGTGCATCGAAGTTGGCAACAGGCTGCTGGGGTGAAACAAGAATTATTTTGTAGTCCTGGGTTTCTCCGTAACTGTACGTACCGCAAGGTAAAATTGCTGCCGGGTCGCTGGTTTCTCTAACCACAATCCTCAAAAATTTTTGACCGGTAGGTGCTGTTGTTGGTATTGTAACATTTCCTGATGCAACCCAGTTGCCTGTTTGCGAGGCTGAAACCAGAATCGTTTCGCCATCATCGGTAAAGTCACCATCGTAGTTCCAGTCAACAAAAACCTTGGCTGCCTTGACAAAACTCCCACCACAGGAACCCAGCGAAACTGCAAGATTGTAGGAGGCGCCAATAACAAACTCTTTTATTAAAGCGGGGTTTGCAGTAAAGTTGCGGTACGTATGGCAACCTACATTGGTTGTGTTTTGCAGGGGCCCAAATGATATGCCATCACATCTGGTGTCGGCCGAGTTGGTTGCATTCGAAGTACAGTAAACGGGAATAAACCCAATAATTACTTTTCTCTCTCCAGAAGCAGTGAATTGATTGCTTTGTCCTCCGGTTACCTTTACCAGCAGGTCTACCGGGGTGCCGAGTGGGGTGGTTTGATTTGCCGATGCATTGATAGTTGCAACAATGGTGCCACCTGCAGGAATATTGGGTTGCGACAGTGATATGCTATTAATGGTAAGGTGCTGTCCGCCAAGCCCCAGCAGGGTAACTTCAGGCGTAAGGTTGGTAATAGGTGCTGCCCCTTTGTTAAGAATTGTAACCAAAAGATTTGCAGTTTCGCCGGGATCAAGAACTCCATTTCCGTTTCCTCCTACTGCATCGTTTATGGTTAAAGGGCCAATCTCAAGAACTGGCGAATTTGCCCTTATACTAAAGTTTTGTTGCCACTGGTAGTTCTGCCCATTGTACTGTCCGGCAAATGAAATGGTAAAAACCATTGGGGTTTGGTTGGGAACGTTATTGGCAATCGATAATTGAAAAGCATTGGTGAGCTCAACTATTTGATTTGGAGCAATTGTTCCGGCACTAACTGCCTCTGAGGTTAAAATAGTTACGTGAGGGCTTGCAGTTGATATTTGTGCGGTAACGTTTGTTGCCGTATAGGGATCTTGACTAATGTTTTTCAAAACCACGTTCAACCCTATTGTTTGACCGAAATCTGGGGCTGCAGTGGTAGAGACCGAATTCAAAACAATGTATGGTTCGTTGGCAGGAACGGCCGAAACGTTTCCAAGGTAGGTAACTTTGTTAAAAGCCGTTATGGCTACTTTTAGGTCAAGAGGATTTGCAATTGGTTCGGAAAAAACTATGTTTGCCACGCCACCCGAAACAACGCCTGTTCCTAAAATTTGAACAGCATTATTGGAATCGGTGTATGTAATGGCCACAAGTGCTCCATCAGTATCGCAGTTAACGGCAAAAGTTGTGGAGCCAAAAAATAATGTTGGGTTGTGTGACACGGTCATCTCGGCAGGAACATTGGTGCGCACCATCAAAGTTGGGTCTCCGAAAAGAGTCCAGGTGTCGTGTGTAAGAATACCCGAACTGCCGTGCGATCCAATCATCTTCATACTACCGTTGATCGAAAGCCCACCAAAGGTTCTTTTAAGGTGGCCACGCTTCTCAACCAGTATTGTCACCATTTCGTCTTGGCCTGTCATTGGTGGTTGCCATGGTTGATTCACCGTTGACATCATGGTACTAATTGCCCCGGTAGGTTGGCCGTTGTGGGTGGCTCGCATCCATGTTTCGGCAAAACATGTTATTGACACGAAGTTACCGTTAACGCAGGCTACCGACCAAATAAACGGCAACTTGCCAACATTGGTAAGCTGGTTTACGTGTGAGGCATTGTAATTGGCAACACTCCACCCGGTGTCAGACCCATGGTTGCAGAAGTTTATTATGGAAACACCATTGTTGATTCGGGTCGAAATCAGTGCAGCAGTGGTGTTGGTCATACCTGGCACGTTTCCATCGTATTCTTGAAAAACAACATCGTATGTGAAGTTCAGCAAACTATCGCGAATGAAGTTCATGTGAACGTAATCGTTTTCTCCACCATTATGTCCACCTCCGGTTCCCTCGTTGCGTGCAATACCTACCCCTTTGTTCATCCACGTGTCAGAAGTGTTGAGGTCTCTCTCGTACTCTATAATTCTTTGTACCTGGGTTTGGACGTGGGCAACAGTTTCGGCAGAAAAGCGCCCAACTATAATTTCGTTGTAAGAATCATTTCCAACCAAATATCCATAGGCATTATCGGAATGCCCGTTTGAAAGGCTGTTGGTTGGGATCTGTGGCGCATCACCTACCAACAAGAGGTGTGAAAAATTGGGGTTCGTGTTATAATAATTGAACACGTAGTTCTTTATGGCCGTTGGCGTGGCACCCACTGTTGATGCCGGCACCAATTCAACTTTTCGACCTATGGTTCTTTTCCAGTTTACGAAAGGTTTCATTGCATCAACAAAGCCATCGAATGCAATAATTAACAGGCTGCCTTCTTCACCGATTACATACTTGTTCTTGGTGTGTGACTCGGCATTTAAGAACATTCTATTGTAAATTTGCTCGAACTCCGTGTCTATGGACTTTACCTGGTGCGTGCGATTGAAGATGTTGTCTCCGGCTTGCCCCGTGCTTCTCACTTCAACCTCAATTTCGTAATAAACTCTTAGGGTTTTGGTAACCGCGTTGTATTGATATGGAAAGATTGTTACCGTTTGCCCCCTGAAATCTCTCAGTATGAAAGGGTCTTCAAGTTGGGCAAGGGAACTTGGCCAAAATTCGTCTTTGTTGTACATTTCGCCATAAACGAATGGCACATCCTCAGGCCTGATATTACGGGTAAAGTGGCCCTTGGAGGGAGCAACATCAATTCCTTCAAAATCGACATAACTGGCGCGATTAACAACAACCTTCATTTTTTCCGTGTCGGGAATAATGATTGTGGTGGTTAGTTTTGCCAAATCTGGTGCTCCCCTTTCAATTATCTGCACGCCGTTTCCAACGCTTATTATTTGTTCAATCCCGTTTGGGGTAATTACTTGATCTGAAATATACCCGTCAAGAGAAAACAAGATTCTAGTTGATTGCCCGGTGGTATTTAATAGGGTAATCTCGGCCGGTTGGCGGCCAGAATTGTTAATTCCCTTCCACGCTTGCTGGGCAAACAGGCCAGAAGCAACAAAAATCATTAAAACTGGTAAAATTGTCCTTTTCATAAAAACGGTATTAGGTGAAACAGTAGGTTAGAAAAAGTTCCGAAAAGTACGAATTATTTTCAAACGAAGAGTTTTTTTTCACTTCAAAAAACGAAAAAAAGATTGATTGCCTTGATGGTCACTTCAGTCACAAATTGAGAGCACAAAACTTATTGGGAGGTTATTATTTAACGTGAGTTCGATTTAAGAGAGAAAAAAACTTGATAAAATCTTGTTCATTTCAGAATTACTGATAATTTTTATGGTTTACCATTCAAGGATATAGCAATTAATCGCGTGCAAATTAACAACCACAAGGTTGTGAAAATTTTTCGTTTAACACGCAACTTCTGCCAAGAATTTGAATTAGCCAGGAGGATACACATTCTTACAGAAAGCAAGGGTGCAATGCGAAGAAACCGTAAATTTTCGCAATCAGGCAGCGAGGTAGTTACCATTTTGGTGCTATTTCACCCGGTTGCAAAGATCCGCCTGTTGAAAAACATTTGCCAGATAGAACACACTAGGCACCGTTCCTTCGAGAACTTCTTGGCAAACTTGATCTCCGGATTGACAGCCTATTCTTTTCTGGAAAAGAAACCTTCTCTAAAAATAGAAATCAGTGATGATGAAAAACAAAAAAAACTGACCGCTTGAGTCGAACTCACGTTAAATTAATGTTGAAACTCGCTAAAGCGTTTTACTTTTTTTTCAATAATCCGTTATCGCCCAAAAGGTGATTGGGGGTCGCAACGGTTTCAATGTTTTCCTTATGTGATTTATGGGATTTTATACCACCAACCTCTAAAAGGAGAGGAAGACCGGTAGGATTTAGAGCCTCATAAAAGGGCCTTGGGGTGGGGCTTAAAGCACCCGTATTAATGGCATTTATGGGCAATAATCCTTATGCCTTCTTAAAGGCTGTATCTTCCAATATGTAAGGCAACGCCACAGCCACTCGAAGGGGCCGTAGTAAAACTTGTTTAGCCACCAGCGGCTTGATGGAATCTGCAATCCGAATATAATGAAAGACAATACAAGTCCCTGCCATACAGTTATTTTTTCGAAAAGGCCAAAACCATAACCGTAAAACATGGTTGTGCAAACTAATGTCTGCAGCAAATAGTTGGTAAGGGCCATTCGGCCCACTGGGGCCAACTGTTTCTTGCAATAAGATAGCTTGCCTTTATGTAAAAGCAATGCCATGCCAGAAACGTAGAACATGCCAAGGAATATCCCTCCGAAGGTGCTTGATAACGTGGCCGATATGGTTGTTAAATTCATTTCCACTGGGCTTACTTTGTAATAAGAAAAGGCATAAACCGCCGCAAGGGGTGCACCCACGGCAATGCCCCATACTGCAGCTTTTTTCAACAACCCGATATTCTCGGCAATGTTTTTAAGAATGCCACGCCGTGCTGCCAAATAACCCAGCAAAAACATTGTCATTACAACCGGGTAGAAAAATAGTATGGCACCAAACGAAACGTTTGCGTATTCGGTAAGCCTTATGTTCATTATTTCTTGAAACGACCCTGAAGAATAGACCTCGCTTGCCCTTTGGTGAAGGGCGATGGTTTGCGCCATACTTTGCTCAAAACTTGCCTGGGCCTGCCCCGCTGCTTCAGGTATGTTCATAGCCATATACATGAGGCCAGCAAAAAGGGTGGTTAGCACTAATGGTATCAATGCAAAGGCAATTGCCCAGCGCAACAACCCTTTATCAGATACTTTGCGGAAAAGAATTAGCAAGAAGCCGAACAGTGCATAGTAAATCAATATATCGCCTCCCCACAAAAATACTAAATGGGCAATTCCAAACACCAACAAGAAAAAAGCCCTTCTTCTGAAAAATGGAAGGGGATTGACAGCCCCGTTAGATTCTTTATTTATGAAAATGAAAAACCCGTAACCGAACAAAAAAGAGAAAATTACGTAAAACTTACCCTCGAAGAAAAACTTGATAAACACCTCCGCTACCTTGTCGAGCATTGACTCGTGGCCTTGGTATCCAATCAGCACTGTAGTTAATGGCTGGTAAAAGAGTTGCATGTTTACCACCAAAATTCCAAGAATGGCCAAGCCCCTTAAAACATCAAGGATTTCGATGCGGTTTGCTGCAGAAACTGGAGATATGTTTGTTTTCATTGGTTTGGAAAAATTAACAACGATAAAAGATTATAACCAAAAGTAAAAAAAAATCGAAAGCCCCGGGTTTTTTATTTCATTTGGTGCTTTTACGAACAAAAAAATGATTTCCCACGGTTAAAAACATTAAAATTTTGGGCCCTGGGTGACAAAAACACAATACTTGCGTGATAGTTAGCGCACGGATGTTAATTTAAACGAATCGAAGAAAGTGTTGGCAAGGGGTTGACGACCTTGTGGAATTATGGCATACAACGTTATCAAAACTCCAATTGGCGATAAACGAAAAAGTGGTGTTGAAGGACTACCTGCCATCAAAGGGCAAGGTGCCGAAAACAATTAGAGACCCATGCACGGAAATAACCAATTAAAAGTTTGATTAACAGTATTTTGTATTGATTTTTTGTTTATATTTGCGATATGAAACGAACAAAAAACGACAAAATCCAGATGAACTTTTCTACTCCCTTCATGGAGCGCATGACGCGCGCATCTCAGCTTTACAAGAATGTTGATCAACTTATTGACTGGAGGGAAATAGAGACCTTGATCAATCGCCATTACACCAAGGGTTACACGCTCAAGGGAGAGAAACCCCACGGCGGTCTGGTTCTTTTCGAGATGTTGCTAATCGGTGTTTGGAACGATACGTCCGACGAGCGCACGGAGGATTACGTTAACGAGTCGGTTTCGGCAACGCGTTTTTGCGGTTTGGGTCTTGAGGATCCGGTTCCCGATCACGCCCCCCCAAGCCGTTTTCGCAGCACCCTCACGGCAAGCGGTGCCATGGACAAGTTGCTTAAGGCGGTGAACAAGTGCCTGGACAAGCACTCCGTAATACTCAAAAAGGGTGTTAATGTAGATGCCAGTCTCGCGGCCTCTCCCTTCTGTCTCAAGGGCAAGACCACATACGAGATAGCCCGGGATGGCAGGGAGGATGAGGTTAGCCAGGAAGAAGTCACCAGGCAGGAGGTTGAGTTGAAGAAACTGCAGGGCAAGGGTGTTGACGATCAAGCCAAAGGCCAGATTGCGCACCTGCTCCAAAAACATATTGTCATGCCGTACTGCTTCACCGTGCATTATAGGGCAGGGTGCATTCTCACTGACCTTAAAATATGGTATGCGCTTTTATACCGCCTTTTTTCTTGCCCTACTTGGGATTGCGACCCACACACCAATGAATGTCCTTAAACATGGTTTTTGTTGTGTGATCAATAACTTAGAGCCGCCTCATATTTGCATCGCTCAATCGGCTGTCAGCTAAAATTTGTACTTTTACAAATGGCTTTCTTTTTTGTGTTTTAACTCAAAATAGCCATACCGGGTCAATCTGCAAAATGGTTGGCCCGGTTTAAAAAAAGTTTACCGGACAACAATGATAATAAATGAGTGAAAAAATACCCAACAAGGTAGCTCCAGAAAAATTTTTCATCAAGAGTTTCGCCATTAAAAAATTGTTTTTTTTGGTTTCGCTGTTGTTGTGTCTTTCCTCCTTTGTAACGCCTCCAGTTGCTCTCCTTATGGGAATTATTTTTGCTCAGGTGGTTGGTCACCCTTACCTGCACCTTAACTCCAAGGCCACTCAGGTATTATTACAGGTTTCGGTGGTAGGCTTAGGTTTCGGCATGAATTTAGGCACGGTAATGAAAGCGGGTCAGGATGGAATCCTTCTTACAATTATTTCAATTTTTGGCATTCTTGCCATCGGCTACTTTCTTGGTAAGATTTTGAAGGTTGAGCGGAAAACCTCGTTTCTTATCTCGGCGGGTACTGCAATTTGCGGCGGCAGTGCCATTGCAGCAGTTTCGCAGGCAATAAAGGCCGAGGATAAGCAAATTAGCGTGGCCCTCGGAACAGTCTTCATTCTAAACGCCGCAGCATTATTCCTGTTCCCGTACGTTGGGAAGTTTCTTCAACTTGGCCAAACAGAATTCGGATTATGGTGTGCATTATCGATACATGACACCAGCTCGGTGGTAGGAGCAGCCAGCAACTACGGCAACGAGTCATTGCAGGTGGCCACAACTGTAAAGTTGGCAAGAGCCTTGTGGATTATTCCGTTGGTTTTTTTGAGCAGTATAATATTCAAAACAAAAGGCAAAAGGATTAATATCCCTTTTTTCATCGGGCTGTTTTTTGTTGCAATTCTGCTCAACACACACGTAGGTTTTGTTAACAGTATAAGCCACGATATCGTGGTTATTTCCAAAGTTGGCCTAACCATTACCCTGTTTTTGATAGGATCGGGGTTGTCGAAAAAGGCCTTATCATCGGTTGGATTCAAGCCAATTTTGCAAGGGGTAATATTGTGGGCTATTATTTCGACCACAACACTTTTGGCAATCATGAATTTTGTCGATGGCAATATTTGATTGATCGGGCGGTTTGTTTTTTCGTATTTTCCTATCTTTGTCATAAATCTCAAATTTTGACATGAAAATTGAACCTTGGGCCGAACGCTTCTTGGTTTGGAGGCAACAGCACTTGAGCGAGAAGAACTTCATTTTGGTTCTGTGTGTCATAATTGGCCTGCTGGCATCGGTGGCAGCAGTTGTGCTCAAAACAGGGGTTCACTACGTTGAGTACTGGGTTAGGACAATTTCAGGCCATCACGCCGAGAACTATCTTTTCTTGGTTTTTCCGTTATTGGGCATTCTCATCACCGTTTTTTACATTAGCACTTTCGTGAAAGAAGACATTGGTCATGGAGTGTCTAGAATACTGTATGCAATATCTCGCAACAAGGGTGTGATGAAGTTGCACAACATCTGGTCTTCGATAATTGCCTGCACTTTTACCAGTGGTATGGGCGGTTCGGTTGGAATGGAGTCGCCAATTGTTTCGACGGGTGCTGCTATTGGGTCGAACATTGCCCGGGCAACTAAATTAGGGCACAAACGTACAATATTGCTCATTGGCTGCGGATCTGCCGCCGCCATTGCGGCCATTTTCAAAGCTCCAATTGCAGGCTTGATTTTCGCCCTCGAAGTATTGATGCTCGATCTTACAATGGCATCAATACTGCCGCTATTGGTGGCAACCGTTACGGGAGCCATTTTCTCGGCCTTGTTCATGGGCGAAAATATCGAGTTTTACTTCGCAATAACCGACTCGTTCAACTACGGCTCAATACCGTTTTTCATCCTTTTGGGGCTGTTTACCGGGGCCGTGTCCCTGTATTTTACATGGATGAACGGCCAGGTGGAGGCAAGGATCAAGTCAATTTATAAGCCTTTCAAGCGTGCGGTTGTTGGCGGGGTGGTGTTGGGGGTGCTGATTTTCGTATTTCCACCCCTGTTTGGTGAGGGTTACTTTTCAATGCGCAACCTTTTATCGGGGCAGCCAGAGCAACTAATGATTGAAAGTCCATTTCGCGCTTTTGCAAACGGTGGAGGAACAACATTCTTGCTTTTCATGGTGGGTGTTCTTTTCTTCAAGGCCATTGCCACTTCTCTGACCACAGGTGCAGGTGGTATTGGCGGGGTTTTCGCACCAAGCCTTTTCATGGGTGGCATTGCAGGCTTCATCCTGTCAAGGGCAATCAATCTATTTACCAACTTCAAGGTCTCAGAGTACAATTTTACCCTTGTAGGAATGGCAGGGGTAATGGCAGGGGTAATTCACTCACCGCTTACTGCAATATTCTTGATAGCGGAAATCACCGGAGGCTACCAGCTCTTCATTCCATTAATAATAGTGGCATCAATATCATACTTAACGGTGAACTATTTTCAGCAGCACTCGCTATACACCAAGAAACTTGCCGAAAAGGGCGAGCTTATAACCCACAACAAAGATCAAACTGTACTAACGCTTCTCAATGTTGAGGAAGTCATAGAAACCAACCTCGATATCGTTTCGCCCGAAATGACCTTGCGGCAATTAGTAAAGGTTATTGCAAAATCAAAGCGCAATATTTTCCCGGTGCTCGACTCCCGGGAAAATTTCTTGGGCATTGTATTTCTCGACGATGTGCGTGAAATAATGTTTGATACTTCAAAGTATGATGGGCTAAAGGTTCGCAACTTGATGTATTTCCCGCGTTCAGTAGTAAATCTCACCGACAACATGGACACGGTTATGACCAAGTTCAACGAGTCTGGGTTGTGGAACATTCCGGTTGTTGACAAGGGCAAGTACCGTGGATATGTGAGCCGCTCTAATATTTTCGAGATTTATCGTAATCGACTCATCGAGTTCTCGGATTGAGGTTTTTCTGACTTTAGAATTTGCTATTTGAACGAATGTGCGATGCAAGATTGAGAGATGCAACGTTTGTTGGCTTGTTTGCTTGCAAGTTTTCGCCAGCTAATACACGGATAGGCATAAATTGCAAATAATTAGTTATCGGTTTGGTCTATTAAAAACGTACTGCAATATATTTGTACCCATTTGCAGTGCCTTTAGCCTAACCTCCTGGGGGTTGCCGTGAACCGCTTGGTCTTCCCAGCCATTGCCAAGGTCGGTTTGGTAAGTAAAGAATAAAACCAATTGTCCGTGGTGGATTATTCCGAATCCTTGCGGTGGCTTGCCATCGTGCTCGTGTATCTTTGGCAACCCGTTGGGAAACTTGTACTTTTGGTGATAAATTGGATGCAAAAATGAAAGCTCAACCAGGTTGTATTCGGGAAATACCTTTACGATCTCGCGTCTGAAAAATTCGCTGAGCCCGTAGTTATCGTCAACGTGCAAGAACCCCCCACTCATCAGGTATTTTCGCAAATTTTCGGCCTCTTGTTGCGTGAAGAAAACGTTCCCGTGCCCTGTCATGTACAAGTAGGGGAAGTTAAAAATTTGCTGGCTGCCAACATCCACAGTGGCAACCTGATGGCTCAATGTCATTCCGGCATTTTTGTTGGCAAAATCAATCAAGTTTGGCAATGCCGTGGGGTTTGAGTACCAATCGCCACCGCCACCATATTTGAGCGTTGCAATTTGAACGTATTGCGCCGAGGCAAGCGTTGAGCTTGCTAAAAAAAATAATGCAAGAACATTGATTTTAATTTTCATCTTTTTCACTTTTAGTTGGGCCGGTAAAATTCCTCTCCTTACCCCCCCCCCCACAAATTCCTAAAATGGAACCAGGATAGGCGTGCTTCAAAGACCTTTTGGATGATACCGGAGTTCAAAGTTCCGTTATATTGCATTTTGGAATTTTTTGTTAATTCCACCCTGGTCTTTTCACGGCATTCGGTTTGCAAAGTTAAAACAAACACAGGAAATCAATGCGGCAGTTTCGGTTCGCAGCCGGTAATCTCCAAGTGAAACTGGTTCAAAACCTCTTGCACATGCAGCTTCAACCTCGCTTTCGGTAAAATCGCCTTCCGGCCCTATTAGCATTATAGTGCTTTGATTTGTAGCCATGGCACTCTCGAGTGTAAGCTTTTCTCCCGGGTAGCAGTGCGCAATGAGCCTCTTGCCGTTAATCGTGCCTTCGATAAACTTGTTAAATTGAATTGCCGGATTTAAGATTGGCAAGTAGGCCCTTAGTGATTGTTTCATTGCTGCCACGAGCACTTTTTGCAATCGTTCGTGCTTAATCACGATTCGTTCTGAGTTGGTGCAAAGGACCGGGGTTATCTGGTCAATGCCGCATTCGGTGGCTTTTTCCAAGAACCATTCCAATCTGTCAATGTTCTTGGTTGGCGCTATTGCCACATGCAGTAACACTCTCCTGGCAGCTTGCGTTATAGTTTTGTCAATTTTAATTAAACAACCCTTTTCGTGAGCCCCCACAAGGGTTCCTTCGCACCATTTGCCCTTGCCATCGGAAACAGCCACAAGGGCCCCTTCTTTCAATCTCAAAACTTTTATGGCGTGGTGCGATTCTTCTAAGGGCAGGCTGATTAATAGGTCGTCGATAATTTCCGAAAAAAAAGTATGCATGTTTTTTTATTTTCTTGAGAGGCTCTCCAAAACAAGTTTTGCAAATTTATGAAATAGTATAGATTGCTTAAGTCATGATTGGCGGGTATGTGTCATTTTTGCAATTTCAAGTAGTGTCTCTTTTCGCTCCAAACTAAAAACAAAGTTCCAGAAATCAAAAACATAATTGCAATAACAAAAGTTGGATAAAAACCGAACACCTGGTAGGAGGTAATACCTAAAACTGGAGCGACAATGGCTCGCAAGGCGGTCAATACCATGTGTATTGATTGGTATGAGCCGGCTTCTTGGGGTTTGCAGAAATACGCGGACCCGATGCTCCAGGTAAGCGACATTGTTGCGGCAAAAATCCCGTGAAAAATAGTATAGAAAACCAGTGTAAGATAAAGCGTTATATCCAAAATCCTTACATTCATGTCAAAAAACTTTGTCATTACCAGCGAAAATATGAAAAGTGCCATCGACAAAAAGGAGTATCCGGCAAATCGGCGCGGGTCTATTTTCCCTATTAGAGTTCCGAAAAATGGCAAGGTCACAATTGCCAGCAAATTGTATGCATTTCTATAAAAGGCCACGCTGGTGTAGTTTAGTCTCAATTCTTCGTTAAAATATAGCACTATAACCATGGCCGACGACATAAACCCAAAGCCGTAAAGCATGAACCCGATTTGGAAATGCCTAAAGGGTAGGTTCTCGGTCAATACTTTCTTCATTTCCAATATTGAATTCTTCATCCCGCCGAGGAGTGAGCTCCTTGGCTTAACGGTAATGACTTCGTGATATGGTATTCGTGAAAGCACCAACAAAGAAATCACGCCCAAACCTGCCATTACCGGGAAAACATACACAAAAACAAATGGATCCTTGTCAAGAATCCAACCGTAAACGAAGGTGGTTGCAATCATCACCACCTTGTTTCCTGTTGTAGCGTATGAGTATAGCCGGCCGAAGTTTAAATGCCTGTAAGAACTTTTCAAAAACAGGTTTATGGTTGGAAAAACTATGGGGTTGGCAAGGAAATAGAACAAGAAAATAATCAAAAACACCGCGTGGTAAATTGAACTGCCTGTCAGCTGCTCCGGGTTTCCAGGAAAGAAAAACAAAAAGATTAGGGGCAGCCTGGTTATTATGGCAGTGTATTTCAAAAGCTTCTTGACGTTTTTAATCCTTTTCAAATACTCGTTAAAAACAATCAAAAGTATAAATGGCACAACGCTAAACTGGAAAAGCAAGCTAACCTGGTATCCAGAACCAAGCAAACTTTTTACAAAAACAAATTCGTTAAGGGCTATTACGCCGGCAATTACCCCTTCAATTAGCGAGTAAGTGAAGTGTAGCGAAAAAGTAACCTTTTCACGGCGGGTTAAATTCGAAAACCTGCTTGCAATCACGTGCATGATAATCAAAAATTACGAAATTAGCCAAGCAATCTAATAACCAAAGTAACAATTACGGATTACAATTAAATATTGTTGTTTGCTTAAGGAATTAAGCACAATGATTATTTTGCAAATGTGCACGTTATCAAATCATCACATCAACAAATCAATTTCATCTTTCACTTATAACTGGTAATCACCCACCTTGTTAGGAGAATAAATCTTGGTTCCTATTTTTATGCCAAGCCATTGTGCTTTTCCCGAGAGGTCGGTTCCGGGCTTGTTGTCGAACCACAAGAAGTTGAATCTTGTGAAAAACCCGATAAAAAATATTTCCGAACCGGGAATAACCAATTCCAACACCGGGCCAACCGAGAAGGAATTGATTACCTTGCCCGGCTCTTCGGCCCCGGGGTTTGGTGCTACGGCCATAATGCCCTCGTACCCAAAAGAAACACCCATTTTCAAGAATGGTTGCCTGTTTGTCGAAAAATATCCACCCAAGGCAACCGAAAAGTTCATGTTGGTGAAATCCCTGATTTTTCGCCGTTGGTGGTTGTATGATATCTCGTATTCGTTCTTGCTTTGCAAAAAGGCAATCGCAAGGTTTAGGTCGGCAAAAAAGCCTTTTCTGAAAACTCCAATCCCCGCACCCACTTGCGGGTGATTGCCCAGCAATGCAAGATTGCCTCTGGGCATCCAGGCACCTGCAGTTAGCCAAGCTGTTGGCTTGTAATAATTATCATACATGCCAACCATTACTTTGTGGTATAAACTTCCCAGCTTTGTGCCTTCCATTTTCGTGCTCTTCATGGTTTTCCAGGCAGCTTCAAAGCTGTTTGAATAAAAATTAATCAAAAACCTTTCGGTGTCGCTCAAATCTTCGTAACCATTGATGTATCTTGCAAGCTCTAAGGTAAAGGCATTGAACGAGGGGTGAATTTTTTCGTATTCCCAACTGTAGTAATCCAGGAATCTGTGTGGGTTGTCTGATAAAACCACGTACTGGTAATCGTACAGGTAATCGAAAATATTATCGGGCAGAAAATCTTCGCTAAAAGTATTAGTGGCAATTTGGTACAATATGTACGTTCGCAAAAGTGGCTCGGCAAGGCCGCAGTGCAAGTCCCAATGGTACATTATGTCCAAAAGCGAATCTGTATCGCCACTATGGTAAATAACAGGAATAAACTCGGTAAATTCGAGGGCCTTTTCTTGGCATATGTGATTGCTAACGAAACCCAATTCCTTTGGTTCTTGACCTCGCAGGTGGGTATTTAGAAGCAAACCCAAAACAATTTGAAGAAGAAAATATCGCCTGTTTATCATCTGCCAAATTTATTCAAAATCAATGATTGCCGTTGACGCAAAATCGTGCAAATTTAAGTATTCTCAAAGTTTGTTAAAAATTCGGGTAAAGTTTTTTATTAGACAATCCTCAAGTTTTTTTTTTACCTTTGCGAGTTAATTTTCAATGCCAAAAAACATGAAAAACCTATTTTTTATTTCAGCAATAATTTTTTTGTTTGCGGGCTGCTCTGGCACTCCACGAGAAGCCAAAATTTCCGGCCAAATCGCCAACGCAACTCTCGAACAAGTGGAGTTGTATTACATCAAGGATTTTGTTACCAACGAGCGCGAAAGTGTTTTCCTTGACCTTGACGAAAATGGTTCCTTTTCTGGAAGCCTGCCGCTTACGCAAGGCCAGTTTGCCCAGTTGAAAATCGGCATGCGAGAAATACCTCTTTACCTCCTGCCGGGCAGTGAGATAAAACTTTCACTCGACGCCGACTTCCCTGACGTTGCCCCGCTGCTCGAAGGAAAAAAGGTCCTTGAAAGTGCGTTTTTGGTTGAATACAACAATGAAATTCTTCCAAACCATTCCAGGTCGTTTTTTATAGGCGAGATTTCTGCAAAAACTCCCGAGGAATTTTTCGTTGCCCTTGAAAACTCATTTTCCGAGAAATTGTCGTTCCTCTCCAAACACGCTAACTTTTCCGAGTTCGACAAGGAATTCGTGGCAAGATTGGAAAATATTTTTAAATACGAAAAGCTAGAACTGTTAATGCTGTTTCCAAGGGTTTGGGTATCGAGCAATCCTGAAGGTGAGCTTGTTTTGCCCGACAACTACTTTGACTTTCTAACAGCCGAAGATATTTTCAACGATGCGGCTGCACAATCAAGGCCATACTTTGGCTTTGCCACCGAGTACCTTTCAAAGTGCGTTGCCGACAACAAAGGTGTCTCAGACGACATGCAGGTTAGCCTCGAAAATAATTTCAGTTTTGCCAATGAGGTGTTTACCGGCAAAACTCGTGAAGCCATGGTTGCAAAGGGAATGCTTGACCTGCTTCGCTACGGCAACTTTAACAGGGCCGTTGAACTTTATTCACGGTTTAAGGAAAAAGTACCTTCGGGGTTTTATTTTGATTTCGTTACAGCCGAGCACGACAAGATAGCCGCGACAGCACCAGGAAGCCCCGCTCCCGATTTTACTCTTGTTGATATTGATGGAAACACGGTTTCAATGGCCGATTTCAGGGGTAAGGTGGTTTACCTTGATTTTTGGGCAAGCTGGTGCGGCCCATGTATGAGGCAAATGCCCTTCATGAAGGAGTTGAAAAAACGCATGGAAGGAAAAGACGTGGTATTTCTTTATATCTCCGTTGACGAAGACCCCGAGGCCTGGAAGAAAACCGTGGCAGAGAAGGAAATAGAAGGCGTTCACCTTAATGTTCCCGGAAGGCAACATCCAGTGCCAGTGGCTTATGCGGTAAGGGGAATACCAAAATTCATGCTCATTGGTCGCGATGGAACAATCATTGATAACGTGGCCCCGAGGCCAAGTAGCAATGCGATTGACCAAGCCATTTTGAGTGCACTTGAATTGTAATTTTTTTCACAACTAAATACTTTAACCAAAAAAATGAGAAAACTAATTTTTTTATCTATCCTGATCATTGCCGCGGCATGTGGCTCCAAGAAATCAGGTGATTTTACCGTTAGCGGTACAATCAGCAACCTTATTTCAGACGAAATTACCATTTTTTATCCCAAGAATGCCCTTTCAAACGAAATGGAGGAAGTTAGCGTCAAACTTGACCAGAACAAGGCCTTCACGGTTACCATTGCCCTGCCAGAAGCAAAGATCGGATTCATTAGAATAGGATCAACCCAATTTCCTTTATATCTTATTCCGGGTGGCAATATCAATTTAACATACGATGCCTTCGATACCGAGTCTCCGCCAGTTGTTACCGGCAAGAAATCGGCAGAAACAAACTTCATCTTTGCTTACATGAAGCACAGCCAGGAAAAGTACGGCCGCCAGTGGCTTTTCGAAACATTTGCAAAAGATTACGAAGAGTTTATGCCTGTCATTGAAGAGGCTCACAAGGAAAAACTATCCTTTTTGAAGGGTTTCAAAGACTATCGTAAGCTTGACAAGGGTTTCAGGAATATGATGGAAACCGATTTCTTGTTCGACAAAAAACTCAGCCTCCTAAATTATCCCGATTATTTTGGTTTTCTATCACAAGGGGCAAAACCTAACCTGCCAGACAACTTCTTTGGTTTTGTCGATGATAAGAAGCTTTACAACGACAAGTACCTTACATCACAGTACTATATCGCCTTTGTAAACTCCGTTCTGGAGAAGAAAGTTGCCGAGAAGGTTAATGAGAGCCAGGAGGAATTTGACGCGGACTCCTATCTTTCAGCTCAATTCCAACTTGCCAAAGACATGTTTACCGGCAAGACCCGCGAACTCGCTATTTCAAGCCTAATGGAGAACATTTTTGGCTATGCCTCAAAGGAGCTCGCCCTTCAAAAGTATGAAGAATTCAAAAAATTGATAACAAACCAGGAATACTTGGAGCACGTTGAGGCAATTTATCGTGCTTCCATAGCATTATCGGTTGGTCAGCCTGCCCCCAATTTTACCCTTACCGACATTAATGGCAATCAAGTTTCGCTCAGCGATTTTGCAGGGAAGGTTGTTTACCTTGATTTTTGGGCAAGTTGGTGTGGTCCGTGCTTGCAGCAAATACCAAGTGCACGTGAACTGAAAAAGAGGATGGAAGGAAAAGACGTCGTGTTCCTTTATGTCTCGCTCGATGAAGACCAAGATGCGTGGAGGAAGAAAGTTGCCGAGGAGAAAATTGAAGGCGTGCACCTTAATGCACCCGGGTTTCAACAAGAAGTTGCAAAACTATACAACGTTCGTGGAGTTCCCACCTTTTTCATAATAGGTCAAGACGGTCTGATTTTCGATAATCGTCCTCCAAGGCCTAGCGAAGAAAATATTGATAGCGTTTTGCTTGCCGCCCTCGAAGAAGAATAAGACCATGTTTTATATCCAAAACTGCCCTTTATCGTTTTGATTTAGGGCAGTTTTTTTTGTTTTTAAATTTTTTGGTTTTACCTTCGCCGTGTAACTTGGCAATTAAACCAATACCCTTAACAAAGTTTTAGCAAGCAGTTAAAAGGTTTTTTGCAATACAACACCAATAATATGACAGCAGAAATAAACTCACAAATGGCCAACGAAAACAAGATGGACGATTACAAAAAGATTGATCTTTACAATGCCGAAAAGATCGACCAAATTGCCTCTACTTACAAAACTGTTTTGGAGTTGATTGGCGAAAATCCCTCGCGCGAGGGTTTGGTCGACACTCCCGTGCGCGTGGCCAAGGCCTTGCAGTTTCTCACGCATGGATACGACCTCGATCCGGCCGAGATACTCAAATCGGCCATGTTTGCCGAAGATTACAGGCAAATGGTTATCGTAAAAGATATTGAAATTTATTCATTGTGCGAGCACCACATGTTGCCTTTTGTAGGTAAGGCTCACGTGGCTTACATACCAAATCGTTATATCGTTGGCCTAAGTAAAATTCCAAGGGTGGTTGACGCTTTTGCGCGTCGATTGCAGGTGCAAGAAAGGCTTACCACACAAATAAAGGATTGTATTCAAAAAACCTTGAACCCTTTGGGGGTTGCGGTTGTTATAGAAGCACACCACTATTGCATGATGATGAGGGGAATACAAAAACAAAACTCGGTAACAACCACATCCGACTTTACTGGTGCATTCCTTACCGAAAAAACAAGAACAGAATTCATACACCTGATAGGAAGCAAACTTCATTGATTTTTTTTTGAGTCTTTTCCCTTGAAAGTTATCTGCTTTTTGTCGCACTTTTGGCTCAATTACAGCAAATTTGCAAGAGAACTTGGCAATAAATACGAGGTAGTGTACTGGGAATTGCCGACGCCCAATAACATTAACTAACAGAAAGCTGCAAAAACCATGGTAAAGGGGATATGAAGTGCATCGAAATTATTCATGAAGTCAGGCGGTTGATAGGTGTGTGAGTTTATGGGTTGGTGTGCTGACATGTATTTATGCTGACGTGCAGATTACTGATAACACTTTAATTCGAAAAATCTGTTCTGAATTTTGTAAATTTACATTTAATCAGGGAAAAACCAAACACCGACAGAGAATGTCAAAAGTGGTATAGCCACAATCTGGTTAGGGATATTGGATTGGTGGTGTATGGTACAGAGGGGATATAACCTTTATGGTTTTTCATTGCAGCAACCGGCGGTTTTACGGTTTCGAAGACCGAGGGTTATTGGAGGTGGTGACAGCATGCGTGCATGCCATACTGGTAACTTCTAATTTAGACATCCGGGGTTTTTTGGCAGCACCGTGGCAATGAGCGGCAACTACCATTAAAACACTTATTTGGTGATTATTCCGATGACAATGTCTATTATAACTTGCCACTCTCGTACATGCCAAATATGGACAATAAGGGGTACTTCGATTGGTTTATAAAATCAAGAATTATAATTAGCACGGGTCAAGGGGCTTGGGAAGAAACTACGGTTGAGGACACCCGGAAATTGCAGGCAATTTCTAAAGACAAGAACATTCAAGCCTTCTTCGATTACCGGGATTATGATGTTTACCACGATTTACCCTGGTGGTAAGTGCAAGTACCACAATTTTTTAGGATGTTTTTGAGGTAAGTCGGATAATTCAATTATCGAAGACCTCCCTGCATCGCAAATTTAAATTACCAACTGAAAGAGGCCTCCTTTTGTGCTACTCTTATGGTGTTTTAAAAAGTCTTGCTTGTGTAATACCATATACCAATGACTAAAGAACTTACCTAAATAGAGTACCCGTTGGGTATGATTGCCCCTTTTTTTACTATTACTATGCCATCTCTAACCCAGTAAAGTTCATTTTCCGAATCCGGCAAGTGCTTCCCGCCATTTATCCTCACGTCGTCGCCAATGCAGGAGTTACGGTCAAGTATGCAGTTGTTAAGGTAACTTCGTTCGCCAACGCCCATTATTTCTTCGCCCAACTTGCCCGACTTGATGTCTTCAAGGTTCTGGAAATAGTCGTTACCCATGAGGTATGAGTTTTCGATTGTAGTGCCCTTTCCAATCCTCGACCTGATTCCAATAACTGAGCGTACTATTCGGCTTGCATTAATTATGCAGCCATCGGCAATAACTGTTTTTTCGAGGGTGGTGCCAGAAATTTTAGAAGGTGGTAGCATCCTGGCTCGCGTGAAAACGTATTTTGAACTATCAAAGAGATTGAACTTCGGAATTTCATCGGTTAGGCCAAGGTTGGCTTCCCAAAACGACTCAATTGTTCCAATGTCAGTCCAGTAGCCACTGTAAGGATAACTTGTTACCTTGTATTTCTTTATGGCCTGCGGTATAATGCCCTTGCCAAAGTCGGTTGCCTCTTCCTTCATAAGTTTTTCGAGCAAGTCGCGGTTGAAAACATAAATTCCCATGGAGGCCAAATAAACCCTCCCTTGACTTTTCAATTCCTCGCCAACTTCCGATACCCATTGAGGCAAAACATCGTGGCCGGGTTTTTCTATGAATTCCAAGATACGGTTGTTGGTGTCGCTCTTCAAAATTCCGAATCCGGTGGCATCCTTAGCAGTAACCGGCAAAGTTGCAATTGAAATAGCGGCCTTTGCCTTGGCGTGTGATTCGATCATCTCGTCAAAGTCCATTTGATAAAGTTGGTCGCCCGAGAGGATGAGGGCGTACTCGTACTCGTAAGTTTCGAAGTGGTGCATGCATTTTCTAACGGCATCGGCAGTGCCCTCGAACCAGTTCTTGTTGTGGGGCGTTTGCTCGGCAGCCAAGATATCTACAAAAGATTCGGAGAAATGCCCGAACTGGTAGGTGTTTTTCAGGTGCTTGTTGAGCGATGCCGAGTTGAATTGGGTTAGCACGAAAATCCTATCAATACCCGAGTTAAGGCAGTTCGAAACAGGAATGTCAACGAGTCTGTACTTACCGCCTATTGGCACCGCAGGCTTCGATCGTTCAATTGTGAGCGGAGACAACCTGCTTCCTTGGCCACCTCCAAGAATAATTGCTAAGGTTTTCTTTTTCATTGTTTAAATTATTTGATGGTTTCGTAAAAATCAAGGTATTCCCCGGCCGATTTTTCCCACGAGTGGTCAATATTCATTATAAGCCTCCTAACGTCCGAAAGTAATTTCTTGTCTTGGTAGAATTGCTTTGCCCTGTGCACCGCGTGAAGGAGATCATCGGACGAAACATGGTCGTGGCAAAAACCGAAGCCACCTTCACTCATGTCAACCACGGTATCCTTAAGTCCTCCAGTCCGGCGAACAATCGGAATTGTCCCGTAGCGCAGCGCGTACATCTGGTTTAGCCCGCACGGCTCAACTTTTGAGGGCATTAGCAGAAAATCGGCCCCGGCATAAATCTCGTGCGCCAGCTTTTCGTTGTACCCAATGTAGCTACCGTAGTTTGCCTTGAAGGAGCTACCAATGCTATCGAGGCTGGTTTCTAGGCTTCCCTCGCCAGAGCCAAGTATTAAAATGTTTTGCTCACCAGGGTGGTTTGCCAAAGCCCTGAAAGCAAAATCAGGCAATATATCGGCACCTTTTTCAAGGGCAAGTCTTCCAATGAACGCAAACAGGGGTTTTTCGGAGTCAAGGTTAAAGGCGTTGCAAAGCCTCTTCTTGTTGGCAAGTTTTCCAAAATCAACATCCATTGCTGAATAATTGGCTTCTAGCAATTTGTCGGTTGCGGGGTTCCAAACCTCGTTGTCGATTCCGTTCAATATTCCATGGCATTTCCAACCTTCTGTTACCAGCAAGCCTTCCAGTCCGCTCATGGTTTGGCGTATTTCGTCCATGTAACCGGGCGAAACGGTGGTTACTCTCCAAGCATTCTTTATTGCAGATGCCATGGGGTTTAATGACCCGTTCCATTCAACCAAACCTTGAAAAAAGGAGTGGAAAGGCGGAAGATAATTTGATTTTTCCTTGCTAAACTGACCCTGGTACTCGCCATTGTGTATGGTGAAAACCGTTGGTGTACGGGCCAGATGGCGGTATTCCCACACTCTTGATAGCATGAATGGAATGAAGCCAGCATGCTGGTCGTGGCAATGGACTATGTCAATCTTTTTTTCCCAAGAGCAGAGCCAGTTAACCGTGGCAGTTTGAAAGGTAACGAACCTCTCGGTGTCATCGCGGTAAGAATAAATCTTATCTCTATCAAACAGGCCTGGAATATCAATCATGTAGAGGTTGAACCCCGGGTCAAAATCGGTGGCTATCAGCACGTTGAACGTGAAGGTTATCTCGCCAAGGCGGGCATATCCCTTGAAAACGTTCTTGAACGATTGGGTCTCCCTGAACTTGTTGTGATAGAAGGGCATTATTACTGAAACGTCGTGACCTTGTTTTTGCTGATACTTTGGCAACGCCCCAACAACATCGGCAAGGCCTCCGGCCTTTGCCACCGGAAAGCACTCCGCACTGATATGAATTATCTCCATTGGTAAAATTTTGTTTTTCGCGAAATCGTTTGCAATGTACAAAAATAAAATTAACCATCTTTAGTAACATAATAAAAAAGCAATATTTCTTTGTTGCCCCGAAACATTTGCAATCGAAAAAATTTGCCCTTGTTGATTTCTGCAACCTTTCCTCGAAAATTTTCCAATAATGAATAAGTTTGTTGGTTTAGTTCCAATTTCTTTCTTCTTTTTTTCCCGGAAGGCGGGCTCAAATGTCAGCGCCAATGTTGCCGCATAGGGATCGAGAAACACTGTTTACCACGCAAGTAACCCTGCAATTGCTTTTCTTGAAGAATTCAAGGAGTTTCAAAACCCCCGGCCCAAACCTCGTGCAAGATTTTCGGTAAAAGTTACGTTGATTGACAAGGATCTAATTGAACCATTTTTTGCCGCGGTGGTTTACACGGTTGCATTGGTCTGCAAAACGATGAATAGCAGCCTAATGCAGGCCATAATCTACCTCCCTAAAAGGATCTTTATAGAAACGGCGTTTGGCAGGGTGAAGGACACTTGCCAGATTAAACATACCCGACACAATTACTTCTGGAACTTCTTGACAAACATGACCGCAGCATTGACAGCCGATTCTTGGTGAGAAGTGAAACCTTCTTTGAAACTTGAAATCACTGATGATGGAAAGTTGAAGAAACTGGCCGCTCGGGACGAACTCGCGAAAAAAAGAACCAAATGTTGCGACTTGCCAAACAAAGGGGGTTTAGCATTGGACTGGAATTGCGGGACAAGGTGGCAATGACGAACCAAATTTGAACGGTAATTTCTCTCCTTTCCATGTTTTTGCCCTTTGCTCACAACCTTCTGAAATACTAAGCCGTGAGTTATGTAACTTTTTACAATATGTGCTAACCAAGCGCACCGGCCAAATTTCCGGTGCGCTTTCCTTTTTATAGACAAAATGCTACAATATACTATAAGCCACTGCAACCCCAACGGTAACAACCGAGGCCATGACCATTAGTTTTATCAAGATATTGAGGCTGGGGCCGGATGTATCCTTAAAGGGATCTCCAACGGTATCGCCAATGACGGCAGCCTTGTGGGCATCGGAGTTTTTTCCGCCGTGGTGTCCTTCTTCAATGTACTTTTTGGCATTGTCCCACGCGCCACCTGAATTGGCCATGAAAATAGCAAGGGCAAAACCAGAAGTAATTGTTCCTACCAAAAGTCCTGTTACCCCGGCCACGCCAAACACGAACCCAACTATTACCGGAATTAATAGTGCCACGAGAGAGGGAACCATCATCTCGCGTTGTGCACCCTTTGTTGAAATTTCAACGCAGCGGGCATAGTCAGGCTCAGCATTCCCTTCCAAAATGCCTTTTATTTCCCTGAACTGTCTGCGAACCTCGTCAACCATTTTTTGGGCAGCACGGCCAACCGCATTCATGGTCATTCCGCTAAACAGGAAAACTGCCATGACTCCCAGGAAAACCCCGGCGAGAACCTTTGGATTCATCAAGTGGATTTCGTAATGGTAAATGAAGTCAATAAACTGGGCATCTTGGGCGTGTACTACACCATTCAAACCATTAATTGGTTCAAAAGGCCTGTCGAGGAACTTCACGAACATAATCTTAATTTCTTCAAAATATGCTGCCAAAAGTGCCAAAGCGGTAAGAGCTGCAGAGCCAATGGCAAAACCTTTTCCTGTTGCTGCAGTAGTATTGCCGAGTTGGTCAAGCGCATCGGTGCGCTCGCGAACTTTTGGGTCGAGTTTTGACATTTCGGCGTTTCCCCCGGCGTTGTCGGCTATTGGCCCGTAAGCATCGGTAGCAAGGGTAATCCCTAAAGTTGAGAGCATACCCACCGCTGCAATTCCGATTCCGTAAAGGCCAATATTGAGATTTGAAACATCAAAAGTAAATCCAGCGGCAAAAAGGTAGGCAAGTGTTATTGCCACAACGACAATTGTCAGGGGTACTGCTGACGAAAACAAGCCTATTCCTAATCCCGAAATAATAAGCGTTGCGGGGCCTGTTTCGGCTGACTTGGCAATCTTTCGAGTAGGTTTGAATGCAGATGCCGTGAAATATTCTGTTGATTGGCCAATGCCAATTCCTGCCAACAAACCCACCACTATTGACCCCCAAATGCCCAAGTAGTTCGGAATTTTGAGGTAGTATAATATTCCTAAAGATGCTATAATAATAAGCCCCGCACTAACATTTACCCCCAGGCCCAAAGAACCCAGCAATTGTTTCATGGTGGCACCCTCTTTGGTCCTAACCAAAAAGACGCCAATTATTGAGAGGAGAGTTCCAACAGCAGCAATAAGCATTGGGGCAATTACAGCACTAACTTGAAGTTCGGCGACACCTGCAAAGGCAGCGGCACCCAAAAGCGCGGTAGCAAGAATTGAGCCTGCAAATGATTCGAAAAGGTCGGCACCCATGCCTGCCACGTCTCCCACGTTGTCTCCCACGTTGTCGGCTATCGTTGCAGGATTGCGCGGGTCGTCTTCGGGTATGCCGGCTTCAACCTTGCCTACAAGGTCGGCACCAACGTCGGCCGCCTTGGTGTAAATACCCCCGCCAACACGAGCAAACAAGGCTTGTGTTGATGCGCCCATGCCAAAAGTGAGCATTGTGGCTGTAATGGTAAGAAGCTTCATTCCTGCCGAAGCATCAGGAATGGCAAGGTTCAGAACAATAAACCACAAAGAAATATCGAGCAACACCAAGCCAACCACAACTAAACCCATTACGGCACCACTGCGGAAGGCCAACCTTAGCCCACCGTTGAGCGATTCGCGACATGCGTTTGCCACCCTGGCGGAAGCAAAGGTGGCAGCGCGCATACCAATAAAACCCGCCAACCCACTAAAAAAACCACCAGTAATAAAAGCAAATGGCACCCAATTGTTCTGGATGTTTAGCACGTAAGCCATTATGGCAAAAATAAAGGTGATAATCAAAAATACGACTATCACCACCTTGTACTGCTGCCTCAAGTAAGCATTGGCACCAACCCTTACGTGTTTGGCAATTTTTTTCATCATATCGGTGCCCTCGCTGTAACCAAGCATCTGCTTGTAAAAGAAATAAGCAAAGCCAAGAGCCACTAGTGAACTAATTGGCACGAGCCAAAAAACCAAAGGTAAATTCATGTTTGTGTTTTTTTGTTTGAGAAATGATTGATTGAGTGGTGCAAATTTAGAGTTTTATGTTAATTTTAATACGGTTATTTTATAAAATCCTCGCCTTGTAGTGTTTCTTATTTTTTCGGTCGTTCTAAGTAATTAACTTTCAGGCGTTTAAAAGGTGGTTTGATTTTAATCGTTGTTTTCTGCATCGGCGCTGTATTGGCTGTCTTGTTCTCGGGGTTTTAATTATTGCCTGTAAAAAAAACGTGAGCCATGAAGTTTTGCCTTTTGTAATAGGCTCCCGCAGGCTCTCAATTTCGAATTTTTTTCCCTTTTCGAGGTTTCAATTAGTTTTTTTGTAAATTTGTTTCCTGCAATGACGCATTAGCCGAAGAGGATGGCCAAAGCCAGGGCCAATTAAAATTGAAATGAACAAGATTGAACTAGAAATAATCGGAATCTCCTTCAGCCAGTCTCAATCAGGAGCTTATGCCTTGATCCTAGGCGAAGTTGGCAAAAAACGACGCCTCCCAATCATTATCGGCAGTTACGAGGCACAGGCAATTGCAGTGGAGCTTGAAAAAATGAATCCCTCCAGACCACTTACCCATGACCTTTTCAAGAATTTTGCAACCACCTTCAGCATAAACCTGCTCGAAGTAATCATTTACAAGTTTAGCGAGGGAATTTTCTTTGCCAAGTTGGTATGTCGTGATGGCAGGAAACAGGTGGAGATTGACTCCCGAACATCTGATGCCGTGGCGCTCGCCATAAGGTTCAAATGCAAGATTTTTACCTACGAGGAAATATTGAAAGAGGCCGGAATGGTGCTTCAGGTTGAAAAGAAGTTTTCGCCAGATGATATTTTTAAAACCGAAATTGAAAAGGAAGAGGATGACCTTATAGACCTTGATTTGGAGGAGCTTCAGGCATTGCTCAATGCGGCCATCAATGAAGAGGCATACGAAAAGGCCTCCCGGATAAGAGACGAAATTAACCGAAGAAAGAAGTAAACAACCATAACTAAAACCAGCCTGAAATGAAACTTGTTACCAAATTTATCGCAAACCTGTGTCTTGTCTTGTTGCTTGTGGCGTTAGGTGGCGGCGGCATACTTGCGCATGCCATTACTAGCCAACCGGTGGTGGAGCAAGCCGATACCCAAGAGTTGATTGGAAATGTTACCGAGTACCTTACGGGCAAGGAAGCAGGTAATGATAAATTGTTGTCAGAAGAAGCAGAGGATGCGGCCGAAGTTACGGCAGAAGCACCTGTTTTCAAGCAGGGCTTTAGTCTCCGAGGGCTTTACAGAGGTTTGATTGGTATGATGTCACTTATTTTTATAGCCTGGATCTTTAGCACCAATCGTAAGGCCATTAACTGGAAGGTGGTAGGAATTGGCCTGTTAATACAAGCAGTTTTGGCTTTTAGCATCTTGCAAATAGGGCCGGTTCAAGGCTTTTTCGAGTTTATAGGAAAGATTTTCGTTAAGATTCTAGATTTTTCAAAGGCAGGAACCGAGTTTCTTTTTGCCGGATTCTTGAACACCGAAACCTACGGCTTCATATTTGCTTTTCAGGTTTTGCCAACCATAATATTCTTCTCGGCACTTACCAGCCTGCTATTTTACCTTGGCATTATTCAAAAGGTTGTTTACGTTTTGGCATTGCTTATGACCAAGGCAATGAAGATTTCTGGCGCCGAGAGTTTGTCGGTGGCTGGTAACATTTTCTTGGGTCAAACAGAGGCCCCGTTGATGATAAAGGCCTATCTCGAAAAAATGAACAAGTCAGAAATTTTACTTGTAATGACTGGCGGAATGGCCACCATGGCCGGTGGAGTTTTGGCGGCCTACATAGCATTTTTGGGTGGCGACGACCCAGTGCAGAGGCTCATTTTTGCCAAGCACCTTTTGGCTGCATCAATAATGGCGGCACCCGGTGCCGTTGTTATTTCTAAAATTCTTGCACCCCAAACCGAAGAGATTAACCTCGACGTGGAGGTTTCGAAGGATAGAATTGGAAGCAACGTACTTGATTCAATCTCGAACGGAACAACCGAAGGCTTGAAACTGGCCGCCAACGTGGCAGCAATGCTATTGGTTTTCATTGCATTCATTGCCATGTTTAACTTTGCCGCGGGCAAGATAGGCGACATTACCGGATTGAACGCCGGCATTGCCGAGTTTTCAAACGGACAATACACCAGGCTATCCTTGCAATTTATTCTCGGGTATGCTTTTAGTCCGATCATGTGGCTGATAGGAATTAGCATACAGGACATTACCCTGGCAGGCAGGCTCCTGGGAGAGAAGGTTATCATGACAGAGTTCATAGGATACACCAGCTTGGCTCAATTGAAGGCTGCCGGTGCATTCGCGGACCCCAAGTCCATAATTATGTCAACATACCTCCTTTGCGGATTTGCCAATTTTGCAAGCATAGGGATTCAAATCGGAGGTATAGGCTCGCTCGCCCCAGGACAAAGGGTTCAGCTTTCGAAGTTTGGCTTGAGGGCTCTGCTTGGCGGCACTCTTGCCGCGTTGATGAGTGCAACGATGGTTGGCGTGGTGCTGGGATAGGTTTAAAATTTATAGCCGAGCAATGTGCCCGAAATTACAAATTAGCCCACGGCTTAAACCGTGGGCTAATTGCAAAATTATTTTAATCATAGCTTTTTTTTTGAATGAAACAGTATCATCAATTACTCGAACATATTCTGGCCAACGGGGTTAGGAAGGACGACCGCACGGGTACCGGCACGTTGAGTGTTTTTGGATACCAAATGAGGTTCGACCTAGAAGAAGGATTTCCGCTGGTGACAACAAAAAAATTGCACCTTAAAAGCATAATTCACGAATTGCTGTGGTTCTTGAAGGGCGAAACCAATATCAAGTACCTCAAAGATAACGGCGTAAGCATTTGGGACGAATGGGCGGACAAAAATGGTAATCTCGGGCCGGTTTACGGGGCTCAATGGCGGTCATGGAAGGCAAGCGGAAAAACCGTTGACCAAATCTCTCAATTAATCCACCAGATTAAATCAAATCCCGATTCGCGCAGGCTCATGGTTAGCTCTTGGAACGTAGGCGAAATTGACCAAATGGCATTACCACCGTGCCACGTCCTGTTCCAATTTTGGGTTGCCAACCGACACTTGTCCTGCCAGTTGTACCAGAGAAGTGCCGATGTTTTCCTGGGCGTTCCGTTCAATATTGCATCTTACTCGTTGCTTACCCTGATGATAGCACAAGTTTGTGACCTCAAGCCCGGCGAGTTTATTCACACATTTGGCGATGCCCACCTTTACCTTAACCATCTAGACCAAACCAGGGTGCAACTTAGCCGAGAGCCGCGAAAACTGCCTGTAATGAGTCTAAACTCAGAGGTGCGGAATATTTTCGGATTTAAGTTTGAAGACTTTTCGTTGAAGGGCTACGACCCGCATCCGGCCATAAAAGCACCCGTGTCAGTTTAATTTCTTACCAAATCCAAACTCTCCAAAAATGGAAACCCAGGAAGTTGACATCATAGTTGCATTGGCAAAGAAAAACGTTATTGGTTCAGGCAACAAATTAATTTGGCACCTACCTGCTGACCTGAAGTACTTCAAGAGCGTGACCACGGGACACACGCTAATAATGGGTCGTAAAACGTACGCTTCAATAGGTAGGCCGCTCCCCGGAAGGAGAACCATCGTTGTAAGCAAAAACACAAATTTTGTAGGCGAGGGATTTGAGGTGGCAAGAAGCCTACGTGAGGCTTTTGAACTTGCAAAAGATTCAAAAAAGGTATTTGTTGTTGGCGGTGCCCAAATATACAAGCAAGCCATTGAAATGCCTGAAGTAAGCAGATTGCTGGTAACCCGAATAGAAGCTTCTTTTAAGGGGGACGTCTTTTTTCCAAAGATTGACAGACGCAAATGGAAATTAACTGACCAGATTGACCATAAGGCCGATGAAAAGAATCCCCACAACTTCAGTTTCTTGACATACCAGAGACGAAAGAAGGGCTGATGCATTATCTCTTTCGAGGCAACTAGCGTGCAATTGAATTGTGGTGTTATAATGTTTCAGCTGGCCATAGCTTAAAACTCTAAGCCCTTTATCATTACGTTTTCTGCTTCTGCTTTCTCGCTGCCGGAAACAACACGTTGTTGAGTATAAGCCTGTAACCAGGTGAGTTGGGAAAGTTATCCAAATCGGTGGGTATATCGCCCACGTAGTGTCTGTAATCTTCCGGGTCGTGCCCTCCCAGAAAGGTGAAGGTTCCCTTGCCCATTGTGCCGTGTATGTATCTTGCTTCGTTTCTGGCCTTGGTTTCACCCAATATTGTTACAGTGGGTTTTATGATTTCGTTTCTAAATGCAGTGGCTTGCCCCATAAACCCCTTTAACACCGTTGCGTGGTTTTGAGCAAGCATGGTTGGAACCACGTCCCATTTGGCCGAAAACTCGAATAGGGTAAAAAAGTCCGAAAGTTCATTTCGATCAATTTTCGGCACGTCAATGTTAGATTTCTCGTAAATAGCCGGGTTTGTATTTATGACGAAATTGTGAAATGCAAAAGTTTTCGAAAAGTCCAACTTTTGCTGTGCGTTAGCATCGAGCGGATCGCCATCAAAAACCTCGTGCAAGATGTCAACCCCTTCGGCTGCAAGGGCAATGTCAAGGCTTTCGGGTGCCGAGCACATCGCAAACAAATACCCGCCCCCTGAAACAAAATCCCGTATCTTCATTGCCACCGCCAGTTTCATTTGCGAAACCTTCGAAAATCCCAACTTTTTCGCAATATTCTCTTGCAGTCTTACATCATCCTTATACCACTGCTCGTTTCTGAAACCTGCCCAAAACTTACCGTATTGCCCGGTAAAATCTTCGTGATGCAGGTGAAGCCAATCATACATTGGCAAAACACCCTTTATAACGTCTTCGTCGTATATCCTGTCGTAGGGTATTTCGGCGTAGGTCAACACCAATGTTACAGCATCATTCCAAGGAAGTGTGTTTGGGGGAGTGTAAACCGCAATTCGTGGCACCTTGTGTAGCCGTATTTCTTCCATGTTAACGTCAGGATTTGCAATTTCGTTCAATATTGCGTTGGCCTGAACGTCGGCAATGATTTGTATGCTGACACCGCGGGCAAAGCACTCCTCCTCGAGAATCCGGCTGTGCGGAAACATGAAACTTCCGCCACGGTAATTTAGAAGCCAACTAACCTCCACATTCTTGGTAAGCACCAAGTAGGCTATGCCGTAAGCCTTGAGGTGATTTCTCTGCGAGCCATCCATGGGCACCAGTATGTGGGCCGAAAAGCCAAATGCCGTTTGAAAAAATAGCAAGGCACAAACTAGCAAATTTCTAAAAAGAACCATCCGAAAAGATTAAGGGAAAAAATATTTGGAAAAATTAGAATGGAGGGTCGTCGTAAACCTCATCCTCGTTGAGCTTTGATTGAAATGTTACGGTACCCAAACGCCTGTCAAAACTCTTTGATGGCTGCAGGTTTTCCGAAAATTTAAAACTTGCACCGTGGTAGTCTGAAAACTTGGCGTATTGACCGTGAAAAAACAGGTTAACATCCCCCAAGCTGCCATTTCTATGTTTAGCAATTATCAATTGTGCCAATCCTTCGGTCGAATTTCCCTGTTCGTCTTGGGTAATCTTGTAGTATTCGGGCCTGTAAATGAACAAAACCATATCCGCATCTTGCTCTATTGCTCCCGATTCCCTTAAGTCAGAAAGCTGTGGACGCTTGCTACCCCCGCGAGTTTCAACTGCACGACTTAGTTGCGAAATTGCAAGTACCGGTATGTTAAGCTCCTTTGCCAAACTCTTTAGCGACCTTGAAATGTTGCTTATTTCCTGCTCGCGGTTGCCCCGGTGGTCTGATCCTCCCGACATCAATTGCAAGTAGTCAATAATCAACATCTGTATTTTGTGTTGCGATTTCAGGCGCCTGGCCTTGGCCCTTAGGTCAAAAATACCGAGAGCGGGAGTGTCGTCAATGTAAATCGGCGCATCGGTAAGAGAACTAATTCTGGCGTTTAGCTGCTGAAACTCCACTTGGTCAAGCTTTCCCTTTCGCAGTTTATCGGCGGCAAACATCGATTCGCTCGATATAAGCCTCTTAACAAGTTGCACCCCTGTCATTTCCAGCGAAAATACAGCAACCGGCATTTTCCATTCCACGGCAATGTTACGTACCATCGTAAGCATGAAGGCGGTTTTTCCCATACCCGGACGGGCAGCAAGGACAATCAGGTCCGATTTTTGCCAGCCAGCCGTTATGTCGTCTAGTCCAGGAAACCCACTCGGAACGCCACTTATGTTTCCGTCTTGCTTGGTGGCCTTCTCAATTTCGTCCATGGCTTCTTTTACAAGGTCAACCATCTTGTTGTAGTTTCGCCTAAGATTGGTTTCACTAACCGAAAAAAGATTTCGCTCGGCAAAATCCAAAATGTCAAAAACATCGGTGGTATCCTCGTAACTGTGCCTTATCACCTCCGACGAAATGCTTATCAGCTCCCTCTGGAGGTATTTTTGCTGTACTATCCTTGCGTGGTATTCAACGTTTGCGGCCGATGCTACCCGGTTCGAAAGTTGCGATATGTAATACGCTCCACCTGCCAGTTCCAAGTCGCCCGATGTCTTCAACTCTTGTACCACCGTGAGAATGTCCACCGGCAACGACTGGCTGAAAAGCTTCTTGATGGCCTTGTAAATAAGTTGATGCGCCTCCTTGTAAAAAAACTCTGGCTCGAAAAACTCCACGATTGCATTCAAGGCATTTTGCTCTAGCAAAACAGCTCCTAACACCGATTCCTCCAAGTCAACGGCCTGAGGGGGCACCCTTCCGTGTTTCAGGTGGTCAATGGCACCGGGCTTACGTTCCCACTTGTCGGCCAAAGTTTGAGTTTTTCTTGCCTTTTTAGTTTCCATGGTTCAAAATTACAAAATCATACTCTTTGTAAATAAATTTCTTGCAGTTTTTTTTCAACCACCACCACAATGACCCAAATGACAGGTGTTTAGTTAGGTTGCTTGTTTTTTCGATCATTATTCGTACTTTTTCACCTCTACTCCAATCGGGACGACCGGTACAGTAAGCCTAAGCTTTAATGAACCGAACGCACTCTAAGTGGCGAAACCTTTTTTTTCGTGTTCTGTGACTTGGGTTTAAACAAACATACCCCAACTTGGGTTATAATAATTTAGGCATATCAGGAAGTTCAATTGTTTTTTTTCTTTACTTTGCGAATCATATTCTGATATCAATCGAGTAGCACGAGTTTTTTTTTGACTACCAAAATTTTAAAAAAATGAAAAGGGTTTTTGCAATTATTGGAACAATTGGATTTATTGCCCTGCTTTTCTATTCGCCAGGCAAGCAAGAAGACAACGTGCAGCAAGGACGCACATCAGTTACAAACATGCCTTACAGTTCTCGGGGAACGTTGTTCAATGCAATTCCTTCACAGTCAGGTTCGACAAACTCTGGTTTTGCAGGTACATTGGCCGCAAATACTGGTCAGATGCCTGAGTTCAACCCACCTCACGGAGAGCCTTGGCACAGATGCGAAATTCCGGTAGGGGCACCTCTGAATTCGGCCCCCCAAAACACTAACGCAGATTTAAACCAATCGTTGGCACGACCCGTTGAAAGTGCAGCCCCACCCGCCACATCTGTCCGACCAAAGTTAAATCCTCCTCACGGACAACCATGGCACAGGTGCGACATTGACGTTGGCGCACCTCTAGATTCGCCTCCACGAAGCACAAATAACCAAGAGGCAACAAGTAATGTCGCATCAACACCGGAAGCTATTACCCCCGTTATTTCCACAAGCTCAAATGAAGGCCAGGCCAGCCAAAATGTTGCGGCCAACCCAACCCCTGAAAACGTTGGACCAAAACCTGCCCTTAACCCGCCCCATGGCCAACCATGGCATAGGTGCGATATTAAGGTTGGCGACCCGCTGCCATAGTCGTGATGCATGCTTTTGAGGAGCAGCCTGAAGGAGTTATTCTGGTGGAAAATTTGAATTGCGAGAGTTTTTTCGAGTAATTATAGGAATAAATCATGCAGTTTTTGGCGAATGTTTTAACTGATTCAACTTTCGCAAGTTTCTAAAAATGCACTTAATTGAAAGGATTTTGTGAGTTAATGGCTTTTTCCTTTGTAGAACTTTGCGTTTAGCTTTGAGAAACTTTGTGCTACAGCTTTTTAACTGTTGCTAAAAATGCACAAAGAAGCCACAAAACTTGTCCGCCCACTGGCGGAAACACTAAGATAACCTATTAACCTGTTGGATATTAGTTGTAATAGTTTTTTTTTTGACAATTACGAAAGTTCAGTTTATTGAAAATCCTTAGAATTAGAAAAAAATGAAAGCTAAAACCTGAAATGGTATGAAGAAAATGTCCATGATAATCGTTCTGTTTGTTTTTGCAATGAAGCTTTCATTTGCCCAACTGACCCTAACCGTTGAGGTTTTCAACCTTCGAAACAACAAGGGTGTAGTTCACATCGAGCTCAGCAACGAAAAGCAAGAACAGGTTGCCGCCCAAACCACCACCATACAAGACAAGAAGTGTGTTTTTGTTTTCGAAGGATTGGAGCCCGGAAAGTACTCCTTTAGGTTTATACATGACGAAAACGAAAACAACGAAATTGACACCAATTGGCTTGGAATTCCCAAGGAAGGATTCGGATTTTCCAACAATCCTCGAATGACTTTTGGTCCGCCAAAGTTCCCAAAAATCCTATTTGACCTTAAAGAATCAACGGTGCTCAAAGTGAAGCCAAAATATTACTAAATTCAACTTTCGCAAGTGAATAAGAATGCACTAAAATTAAAGAATATTGTGAATTAATGCCTTTTTACTTTGTGTTTAACTTTGATAAACTTTGTGCTACACCTTTTTTTACTGTTGCACGAAAATTGTCCGCCCGCTGGTGAAAACACTAGGATTTTATCTTAACTTATTGTACGTCAATTGTATTTGCCTTTTTTTTGACACTTGCGAATGTTGAGTTACTAAACAATTTAGATAAAAGCATGGAAGCAAAGGATTCTCTCCCATTTGCCGACAATTCAGAAAGGGTTAAACTAAACATTGACTCTGTAAAAGAGCTTTGGTCGCAAACCTACAACCGGGAGGGTAAGCCCGACTGGTCGCATGTTTTCAAGTATTACCACAAGGACATTGTTTTTCAAGACACCATTCAACGTATTGATGGAATTAACGATTTCGTTGCAATGTGCAACCGCCTTACGAAGCGCACAAAACAGTTGCAGATGGAAATTTTGTCAATTACCCAAAACCAAAACGTGATTATGTTTGATTGGGTCATGACAATGATGTTCAAGAAATACCCCAGCACGCCAATGTACGGTGCAACCAAATTGGTTTTGAGCGAAGATGGTTTTATACTCCACCAAAGGGATTACTACGATCTTTGGGGCGATATTTTCGACAACATTCCACGCTTCGGGAAACTGTACCGCAGGTTTTTGAAACGGAAATTCGGCTGATTGTCAACAATGAAAAAGAGAACCAGAAAATACTTCAGGCAATACAAGTGGTCCAACGTTTTGGCCATGATACGTAACAGCCATCGTGATTCTAAAATCTGCACCAAAGACTTTAAAAACAAGCTTGTGGTAATTACCGGTGCAACTTCTGGAATTGGATATTACACTGCCCGAAAGTTCGCGGCCATGGGCGCAAACCTTTTGTGCGTGAACCGAAACCTGGAAAGGTCGAAAAAACTAAAGCTCGAAATTGAAAAAGAATTCGAGGTGGAGTGCAATTACAAAATCGCCGACCTTAGCCTTTTGAAAGAGGTTTGCGAGGTTGCCGAAGAAATTTTGAGGCTTGAAATTCCAATTGATTTGCTTATTCACAATGCAGGGGTTTACCTAACCAAAAAAGAACTTTCCTCCGAAGGGCTTGAAAAGGTACTGGTGGTTCATTATCTTTCTTCGTTTATTATAAACTACAAATTGATGGAAAAGCTGAAGAAGCAGGGAAAGGCCAGAATAATAATGGTGGGCTCCGAGGGCCACCGATTTGCAGCTTGGGGCTTGCGGCTGGACGATTTGAACTGGGAGAAGAGGAGGTATTCGGGCTTGAAAAGCTACGGTTCGGCCAAGTTAGCTCAGTTATTGTCAATGTTGATTTTTGATGGGCACTTCAAGGGAACGGGCGTAACCATCAACACAATGCATCCGGGGGCGGTGAAAACAGAAACCGGCCAGGAAAACGGTCCAATCTATAAGTGGTTCAAGCGCAATTTTCTCGACAAAACCTTGAAATCGGCACAGGTCTCGGCCGAAGCCTTGTATTACCTCGGAGTATCACCCGGGCTTGAGGGCATTAGCGGCAAGTTTTTCAACCTTACAACCCTCGAAGAGCCTGCACCTCCTGCCGTTGACAAGGAAGCTGCAGAGGAACTTTGGGCCGAAACCCTAAGAATTACTGGCCTTAATTAGTATGCAGAAATTTCTTGTTTAACAATGCTAAAGATATGAATCCAAATACTTATCACACAATTGTTGTAGGGGGCGGAATTGCCGGTTTGACGGCCGCGGCATACATGGCCAAGGCAAGGAAAAAAGTGTTGCTAATTGAAAAAAACCACGAGGTTGGAGGTTTGGTCAACTCCTTTTGGCGAAACGGCTTCAAATTCGAGGCGGGAATAAGGGCTCTCGAAAACGCGGGAATCATTTTTCCGTTGCTCAAAGATTTGAATATTGAACTGGAGGTTGTAAAAAGCAAAGTTTCGCTGGGCATCGAAGACAAGATAGTGCACATCGAAGACATTAATAGTTTATCGGAATACCGAGCCCTTCTCATGCAACTATATCCAGGCAGCCAAAATGACATTGACGGTCTGATTAAAACCATTAAAAAGGTAATGAAACAAATGGAGGTTCTTTATGGAATAGAGAACCCCATTTTCATGGATCTAAAGCGTGATTTCAAAAACATTTTCACGAAGCTGCTTCCCTGGCTTCCCCGGTTCCTTTTTACCGTGGGCAAAATAAACCGAATGCAGTTGCCAGTTGAAGAATATCTTGAGCAAACCATAAATGACCGGCATCTGCGCGACATAATTTCTCAGCACTTTTTCAAAAACACCCCTTCATTCTTCGCGTTAAGCTATTTTTCGCTTTACCTCGATTATTTTTATCCCAAAGGTGGGGTTGGAACCCTTTCGGAATCAATTCAAGAAAAAATCTTGGAACATGGAGGAGAAATCAAAAACGAAACTTGTGTCAAAGAAGTTCTTCCAGAAAAAAAAATCGTTATTGACCACCAAGGCAATAGCTTCAAGTACGAAAACCTGATTTGGGCAGCCGACCTCAAAACTTTTTACAATATTACTAATTTAGAAAACTTGCCCCCCGAGGTTAAAACCAACGCCCAAAAGGTAAAAACCAAAATGTTGGCAAACAGGGGAAGCGAATCGGTGCTATCGTTATACTTGCAGGTTGACGAACCACTCGAAACTTTCGCGAAAATTGCCAATGGCCACTTTTTCTACACCCCCTCGCGCGAAGGGTTGGACCAAACTCATCGTGCCGACTTGGATGCTTTGATTGCAAACTTCGAAACCACTTCAAAAGAAGGTGTTTTGCAGTGGATGGATAGGTTCACGTCGCTCAACACTTATGAGATATCGATTCCCGGGTTAAAGGATAGAAGCTTGGTGCCCCCCGGAAAAACCGGAATGATTATAAGCCTGCTCACAGATTACGAGTTGTTTAAAAAGGCCAAGGAGGCTGGATGGCTTAAAGAGTTTGTTGCCGAATTGGAGATCAGGATGATTGCAACACTTTCCAAATCAATTTACCCAATGCTCCAGACCAAGATTGTTGGCCGTTTTTCGTTCAATCCTCTAAGCTTTTATAACCGTATTGGCAGCTCCGAAGGAGCAATAGTGGGGTGGGCGTTTCAGAAAGATTTGCCAGTTGTAAGCAAGATTCAGTATTCCGGCCGTTCGGTGTTAACCCCCATACCCTCGGTTTACCAGGCCGGGCAATGGGCATACAGCCCGGCAGGTGTGCCAATGTCGATTCTTACCGGAAAACTTGCTGCCGACAGGGTGATAAAAGCCAAAATCAATGAGGAAAATTGAAACAGTAACAGAAAACCTTTCGGTTTTCGCATCGAAACTATTTCAAATTTTGATGATAGTGTTATGTTTCAAATGGCGAATGGGCAGGAATATTGCAAAAGACAGGTACGGAAAAAACCCCGCAAAAATTCCAAGTTCAATTACGAGCAAAAATTATGTTACAACTTCCCAAATAGATGGACGAGTTGTTTGGAGATTATACCCAAAAAACAGCAACTCCGAAATAATAATCTTGTATTTGCACGGCGGGGCATATCATGCAAGCATAACCTCCCTTCATTGGACGCTTATAACAAAACTACTCGAAAAAACAGGGGCAGCGATAATAGTGCCGGATTATCCGTTGGCACCCCAGTCAACATGCAAGGAAACTTACCTTTTTCTCGACGAACTATACGAAAAAATTCTTGGCAAGTATCATTCAAAAAGGATTATTTTTATAGGCGACTCGGCAGGAGGCGGCTTGGCCTTTGGATTTGCACAACAATTAAGAAATGAGGGCAAAATACAACCCGAGCATATTATACTCTACTCACCTTGGCTGGATGCATCAATGAATAACCCCAAATTAAAAGAACTTGAAAGTATCGACAAGATTTTGAACCTTAAGGGCCTGAGAGAGGCCGGAGAAAACTATGCCGGTTCCATTGAAATAAATGACTTCAAGGTTAGTCCGTTGTTTGGCGAACTTCAAGGTTTGGGAAAAATCTCAATTTTTTCGGGAACCGATGACTTGTTGAATGCTGATGCTAAAAGATTGAAAGAGAAGGCCGAAGAGGCAGACATTTGCTTAAACTTCTTCGAATACAACGGAATGTTTCATGATTGGATGCTTGTGCCTTTTCTCGGTGCAACCCACGATGTTGTGCACAAAACTGCTAGATTGACAAAAACCTCTTGATTTTGAATTTACGGGGTTATCTTTTCAACATCCCGGGTTCTATTCTTTTTCCTTTTGAACTTGTTTTGCCCAAAATTGATTAATAATCAAGCCAAATCGTTCGGCATTGTTTTTCGGAAACCTTACTTGAAGAAAATCAAAATTTTACAAAAATGAAGTATTATTTGACCATTGGCGGTGCTGGCGGAATTGAAAACTCCTTGGCGCAGATACTTGCCCAAAAGGGGCACAGTGTCTATGCCGCAAACAACAAAACAAACCCGCTGAACTGCCCGGTGGTGCTAGCTTTCACCATCTTGACGGGCTAGAGCGGAATAGCGATCTTTCGTGGTTGCCGAACGATCTCCACGGAATTGCCCGGTGCCCGGTAAGCATTAACCTAAAGCCATCTTCGAGAGTTGCTCCCGAAGATATCCAATCAGAAACCGACCTTAAAGCAAGTGGTGCGTTTAAAGTTTTGCACGAAGCAATGCCACGGTTGAGAAAGGCAAATGGTTCATCAATAGTCTTTTATCTAGCGGTTGCCGTTCAAATTGGGTTCAAGTTGCACACAATGATTTCATCGACAAAGGGTGCCGTTGAAGGTCAGGCTAGGGCTTTGGCAACCGAACTTCCACCCAAGGTTCGGGTTAACTTTATTGCGGCATCGCTTACCGACACTCCCTTGCCAAAAACCTGCTCAATACCCACGAAAAATATGAGGCAAATGCCGACCATAATCCATTAAAACTGATGTGAGCCAAAAGATCTGGCTCAAATTGCCGAATTCTTGCCCGTTGACAAATCAAGTTGGATTACTGGCCAAATATTGCATACTGGTGGAGGAATAGGCACGCTAAAACCCCAAAACTCAAAAAAACAATGAAAATATTGCTTACCGGTGCAAACGGATGCATAGGCAAGCAGTTATTGCCACTGCTGCTAGAAAAAGGCCACGAGGTGACTTGTTACGCTCGCAACTCCCACAAATTTGACCTTTCGCCGTACCCTAACGGCAAGGCCAGCGTGATTGAGGCAGACTTTCTAAACCCCAATTCACTGAAAGCAATCCCAAAAGATATCGACGCGGCGTACTACCTCATCCACTCCATGGCTCAATCTACAAGCCACTTCGATGAGCTTGAGAAAACTTCTGCAGCGAATTTTGTGGAGGCAATGTCAGCCACGGCAGTAAAACAGGTTATATACCTTAGCGGAATTGCTAACAGCGAGAAACTTTCTAAACATTTAAAATCGAGAAAGCATGTCGAACAAATCCTCAAAACAGGCCAATATAGCCTAACCACGCTAAGGGCAGGTATTGTGGTTGGCGAAGGGAGCGGATCGATCGAGATAATTCGCGACCTAGTAGAAAAATTGCCAGTAATGGTAGCCCCAAGGTGGCTTAAAACCCTTTTGCAGCCCATTTCCGTAATAAACTTTTTGGAATACCTTACCGGGGTATTGATGAAAGATCATGCGATGGACAAAGATTTCGATATCGGCCACCCTGAAGTCCTGACCTACAAGCAAATGTTATTGCAATATGCCAGGGTAAGAGGTCATGTAAGATGGGTTTTCATAGTACCAGTAATGACACCAAAACTCTCTTCATACTGGCTATACTTCATCTCCTCCACAACATACAACCTTGCTGTTAATTTGGCACACAGCATGAAGGTAGGCGTAATTTGTCGCCCAAACGATTTGGCCGAACAGCTAAGCATTGAGCCAATGACATACATTGAATCTGTTGCAGACGTTTTCAAGCATTCTGCACTGGATTTGATAAAACCAGTTGCCTCAATTGCCCAACCCAAAAAATCTTCAGAATCGAAATCAAGCAAGGTTGTTGACGTACCAGAATAGGGCTGCTTTAAAGATATTCAGAGCCGCGAAATTACTGACCCTGAAAAAACCTGGCAGAAGATAATATCCATTGGCCGAAAGAACGGATGGTACTTTGCTCACTGGCTATGGGAGATAAGGAGCCTAATAGACAAAATGGTTGGTGGGGTTGGCCTCGTGCGTGGACGTGAAGACCAACTTTAGTGCAAAAAGAATAGATATTTTGGACTTCTGGCGTGTGGTTGATGCAAGTAAAGTCAATAGAAGACTCTTGCTTTTTGCCGAAATGAAGCTTCCTGGCGATGCTTGGCTTGAATTCAAAATTGAAGGCAACCAATTAATACAAACTGCCACTTTCAGGCCAAAAGGGCTCTTCGGACGGTTTTATTGGTTTGCAATCTACCCCGTTCACGTTTTCATTTTCAAAGGAATGGCAAAAAAAGTAGCCAAAGGTGGATGATTCCGTCAATTATTTTCAAAGCACATTATTGTATTGATTTACTTTGTGTTACTTTGCGCTCAACCCTAGTGTTACTTTGTGCTCCTAATTTTTTTGGAGCACAAAGTTTTGCAAAGGATTCCACAAAGTTTCGCAAAGCACATGAACTATACAGGCAAGATTGCATAAAACAAAAACCCATTTGTTTTGCAGTGGTTTTAATACCTTTGTTTGCAAGAATCAGATTATTGCAAGCTTTCTTAAAACTCTTTATCCACCAATGAACTCAATAGAAAACTTTGTTTCCGAAATTTTCAGAAGCCTAAAGGAGAACTCCTTCGTAAAATTTAACCTGGGCAACCACAAAGGCAAAAAAGAGGGACTTAAGGCTGTTCACGCCAAAATCGTCATGGTGAAGAATTCACCCAAGTTGAGTTTCACTTATAGGTACAAGACAAAAGACGTGGTAAAAAACTATTCTTTTGAAGAAGCCAAACCAATTATCTTAAGCCTGCTAAATGTAAACGAGTTCAGAACGGCCACACTATTTACATTAAACAATGACCTTTCATTAGAAATAAAAAAAGACAATAACTGCAAAATATTCAGCAAGAAACCCATTTTCAATTCGCCACCCTCAACAGAACACGATAAACCCAAGAATAGAAAAATAGACACTACCGGCAAGCATTACCTTAGCGAACTGAAAATTACTGATACAAATGGAACCGTTTATCACAATGCACAAGACAAGTACAAGCAGATAAACCACTATATCGAAATTCTGAGTTCACTCCTAAATGATTTACCTGAAGGAAAAACCATAAACGTGGCAGATATGGGGGCCGGCAAGGGTTACCTAACCTTTGCACTTTATGACTACCTTACAAATAACTTGAGAAGACAGGCAAAAGTTACGGGCGTTGAGTATCGCAAAGACCTGGTTGACCTGTGTAATGATATTGCCAAAAAATCAAACTTCGATAACCTAAGTTTTGTTCAAGGAACAATTGACAGCTACAAAAACCACCAAATTGATGTACTAATTGCCCTTCACGCGTGCGACACCGCCACCGACGATGCAATAGCTAAAGGCATTAAAAGCAACGCCCAGCTTATAATGGTGGCTCCCTGCTGCCACAAGCAAATACGCAAGGAAATAGCCAAGAAAAAGTTTCACGATGTATTGGAGTTCTTGCTGCAATACGGTATTTTTCTCGAACGCCAGTCAGAAATGGTAACCGACGCAACACGGGCTTTAATCCTCCAGTACTTCGGATATAGCGTAAAAGTCATTGAGTTCGTTTCAGATGCCCACACATCTAAAAATGTTTTGATTGCTGGGTCAAAAAAACGAAAAAGTTCAGATAAAGAAAAATCAGAAATCCTCGAAAAACTTGAATCTATCAAAGATTATTTCGGGATTGGGTTTCACCATCTAGAAAAGAATTTGGGATTAGCTTTATGGTAATCGGCCCATTTTTTCGAGGAGTAAAACCTCCTTTTATTCTGCCTGTTTCTGAATTAATTTACCACGCCAATTTAATCGTTGGGTAAAAAACCATAAGGGAAATAAACCCCAATAATCTGCAACCTAAACTTTCGGGAAAAAATCATCATTTCTCCGTATTAAATTTTGTACTAATTTAGTAACCTAAAACAATCTTGCCATGGAAGCATTTACTGAGTGGTGGGTAGCCCTATCCGGCCCCCTAAAAGTTTACTGGACTATTGCAATACCCGCTACCTTGCTATTCGTCATTCAGCTGTTAATGTCTTTTATTGGAGGCGATTACGGTGAGGTAGAAGCAATGGGCGATACCGATGCGGCAATTGATGCCGATAGCGGAATTCCTTTTCAGTTTTTCACCCTGAAGAATCTTGTGGCATTCTTTGCAATTTTCGGTTGGACCGGGATAGCCTGTCTAAGCTCCGGGCTTAGCTTGCCAATAACCATTTTCATTTCAACAGTTTGCGGGTTGTTGATGATGCTTTTAATGGCTTCCCTTTTTTATTTTATGAGCAGGCTAACCTACGATGGCACGATGAAATTGAAAAATTCCATCGGGAAAAGTGCCACGGTTTACCTGCCAATACCCGCAAAAAGGCAAGGAAAGGGCCAGGTTCAAGTAAAGTTTCAAGGGCTACAAACTCTCGATGCAATAACCGATAGCCCCGAACCCCTTAAAACAGGACAAATAGTAAAGGTAACAGGTATTGTTGACGGGGAAATTTTGGTTGTAAATTAATCAACATCATACAATTCCCGATTTCGGGGCAAAAACAGAATCTATGGGAGAATACATTATTTTCATCGTTGCCATCGCGGCATTGTTCATCTTTCTGGTGATCGTTTCTATTTTCAAGCGCTACAAAAGATGTCCCTCCGATCGGATACTCGTGGTTTACGGTAAGGTTGGCAAGGATGCAGAGTTAGAAAGTAAGTCGGCAAGGTGCATTCACGGCGGGGCGGCATTCATCTGGCCAATTATCCAAGATTACGCTTTCTTGGACCTAACGCCATTTTCAATAGAAATTAACCTAACCAAAGCCTTGAGCAAGCAAAATATCAGGGTTGACGTGCCATCGAGGTTTACCGTGGGTATAACCACGGAGCCCGGGGTAATGACCAACGCAGCCGAGCGTCTGCTAGGCTTGTCAATTACCGACATTAGCAACCTTGCCAAGGACATTATTTTTGGTCAGTTGAGGTTGGTTGTGGCCACGATGGATATTGAGGAAATCAACAGTAACCGCGACAAATTTTTGGCGGCAGTATCGTCAAACGTGGAGGCCGAACTCAAGAAAATTGGTTTGAAGCTAATAAACGTTAACGTTACCGACATCAACGACGAATCGGGCTACATTGAAGCACTCGGAAAGGAAGCCGCGGCAAAGGCAATTAACGATGCTCGCAAGAGCGTTGCCGAAAAGAACCGCGATGGCGCCATTGGCGAGGCCAACGCAGTAAAGGAACAGCGTGTTGATGTTGCCAAGGCCAATGCAGTAGCCGTTGAGGGAGAAAACCACGCAAAAATCATCATGGCAAACTCTAACGCTAACCGCCGCGAAAAAGAAGCAGAAGCCGAGAGACTTGCCGTGGCAGCCGAAAAAGTTTCGATAGCAAAAGCTTTGGAAGAAGCCTACGCCGCCGAGCAAACCGCCGAAAATGCCCGTGCAACACGCGACAAGGCCACCCAAATTGCCAACGTGGTGGTTCCCGCCGAAATCGAAAAACAGCGCATAGAAATTTCGGCAGAGGCAATTGCAGAGCAAACACGCCGTCATGCCAAGGGCGAGGCCGATGCAATATATTTGAAAATGGAAGCCGAGGCGAAAGGTATTTTGGAGGTGTTGAGCAGGCAGGCCGAAGGTTACAAGCAACTAATGAAAGCCGCAGGCGATGACTCCAGAAGTGCAGTCATGCTTATGATTGCCGATAAGTTGCCAGAATTGGTCAGAACACAGGTTGAGGCAATCAAGAACCTCAAGATTGACAAAATTACCGTTTGGGACAACATGGGCGGCTCAAAAGACGGCAAGCCAGCAACAGCAAATTTCCTTAGTGGAATGCTGGGGTCAATACCACCCTTCGAGGAGCTTTTTAAAATGGCCGGAATGGAATTGCCCGATTACTTGAAGGGTAAAACAATAGGCGAAATTGCAAGCGGGGCAAAGGAAGAAAAAAAAGAACCACCCCTGCAGCCTGAATAAAAGAGATTTCTTGTTTAGCAATGTTTCCCATGGCCACTTGGGTTCTTTGACCCCGGGAGGCCATGTTTTTTTAAAGTGAATAAAGCAGCTCCAAGCCGACCTTCAAAAAAACTTCAGCAAAGGTTTTTCGAGAATTTTTTTTTACTACCTTTGCAGTCCGTTTTAAAAAACGAGAATCAACAAGTAAATCAATTAATTAAAAGCTGAAAAAAATGCTAAGACAGTACGAAACCGTTTTCATTATGACTCCCGTTTTGTCTGATGAACAGATGAAGGAAACGGTAAAGAAGTTTCAGGATTTCCTTAACAGGAAGGGCGCTGAGATAGTTCACGAGGTTCATTGGGGCCTCCGCAAGCTTGCCTATCCAATCCAAAAAAAATCAACAGGTTTTTACCACCTGATTGAGTTCAAGGCCGACACGTCGCTAATTGCCGAACTCGAACTTGAGTACAAGAGGGACGAAAGGATCATTCGCTTTTTGACCGTGGCACTCGACAAGTTTGCCATTGCCTACAACGAAAGGAAAAGAGTTGAGAAGCAAGTGTCTATAGTTACCGAAAACAACTAAAAGTTGGCAAACCATTAAATTTTAGCGAAAATGAACAATCAATCAAATTCAGAAGTAAGGTACTTGGCTCCCATAGCCGTTGACGTTAAGAAGAAAAAGTATTGCCGCTTCAAGAAACTGGGAATAAAGTACATAGACTACAAAGACCCCAATTTCTTGTTGAAATTTGTAAACGAACAAGGAAAAATCCTTCCTCGTCGCCTCACCGGCACCTCAATTAAATACCAACGCAAAGTGGCTCAGGCCATAAAGCGTGCTCGCCATCTTGCGCTTATGCCATACGTAGCTGATCTTTTAAAATAAGGAGGAAACACAATGGAAATTATTTTGATTCAAGACGTTCCCAATTTGGGTTTTAAAGACGATATTGTAAATGTTAAACCAGGTTACGCAACAAATTTCCTCATTCCTAAAGGATTGGCAGTAATTGCACTTGCCTCGGAAAGAAAAAAACTTGCCGAAACCCTGAAGCAACGCTCTTACAAGGAAGAAAAAATAAAGAAAGATGCGGAGAAACTTGCAGAGAAACTTAACGACATTAATGTTAAGATTGGCGCAAAGGTAGGTTCCTCCGGCAAGCTTTTTGGTTCGGTAAACTCGATGCAAATTGCCGAAGCAATTAAGGAGCAATACGACATTGAACTCGACCGTAAGAAAATACTTGTTGACGGTGATTCTGTGAAGGAAGTTGGTGTTTACTCTGCAAGGGTAAACCTACACAAAGAAGTGAGGTTCGACATTAAATTCGAAGTTATAGCCGAGTAATATCGATACTTGTTCCAAACATCAAGGAAATGCCTGCCAGTTTTGGTGGGCATTTTTTGTACATAATACATAACTTTGTAAAAAACTCTTAATGATTTCAACATCGCAAATAAAGCACGCCAAGAGCCTGCACCATAAAAAATTCAGGGACTTGCATGATCTGTTTTTGGCCGAGGGCGAGAAAATAGTTGCAGAACTGCCAAAATCAAACCTATTTGTGGAGTCGGTTTTTGCAACATCGCACTGGATAGAGACCAACCGCGGCATTTTTTCGGCCGAAACACTAATCCACGAGGCAAGCAGCAAGGATTTGGAGCGAATAAGCACGCTCAAAACACCTTCATCGGTGGTTGCAGTAGTGAAAAAACCTTTAATAATTGATGATTTTAGCACCATTGCCCACCAGCCAATCCTGGTACTCGATACCATTCAGGATCCGGGAAACCTGGGAACCATAATTAGAACCGCCGACTGGTTCGGGATAAAACAAGTGGTTTGTTCAAGGGAGACAGCCGAGCTTTACAACCCGAAGGTAATTCAGGCAACAATGGGGTCTTTTGCAAGGGTAAATATTGCCTACCTTAACCTTCCTGAATTTCTAAATCGATTTAACGGGGGAAAAACGATTTTCGGGGCAACCCTCAAAGGTGAGCCAATAAGCCAATTAAAACCTCACGGAGACTCAATTTTGGTAATCGGAAACGAATCGAGGGGCATTTCAAAAGAAGTTAAGCCTTATCTAACCAAGGAGATCAAAATTCCCGGGGGCCAGGCAGCCAAATCAGCCGAGTCGCTAAATGCTGCAGTGGCTGCAGGAATTTTGATGGCATGGCTAATCGTCAATATCTAATTTAGGCTTGTTGAATTACCAGCCTTGTTTCATTTTTGCTGCCTTTTGGTTGGCCTCGAAAACCCTCATGAAATTTTCGCCCCAAATCTTTTCAATATCGCCCAAGGTATAGCCTCGTCTTATAAGCTCTCGGGTTATGTTCTTTAGTTCCGAAACGTCGTAGCAGTCTTTCAGGGCTCCGCCGCCATCGAAATCGGTGCCAATTCCCACGTGGTCAATGCCGGCCACTTTTACAATATGGTCAATGTGGTCAACAAGGTCGGCCACGGTGGCCATGGGCCCGGGGAACTTCCGGTCGGTTTCAAACCAATCACGGCGTGCAGCTTCCATTTGTGCGTCGGTAAGGTCTTGAAAGTTGTTGTGTCTTTCCCTTAGTTCTGCCATTGCCTGTTCTCGGTCTGGGTCTTCGGGCAATGTCTTCACGTAGGCACTCAAAACGCAAACTTGTACCACACCCCCATTTTTGGCCAGTGCCACCAGCATTTGGTCAGAAAGATTGCGTGGGTGATTGCAAATTACCCTGGCATTGGAGTGGGAGGCAATTATTGGCAGTGTTGTAATTTCCAAAACATCAAAAAATGCCTTGTCGGAAACATGGCTTACGTCAACCATCATGCCAAGTTCATTCATACGCTTCACCACCTGCTTGCCAAACTCCGAAAGTCCGTTGTGAAGTGGGCCAGAATTATCGGTTGACGAATCACAAACCTGATTGTTTCCCGTGTGCGAAAGCCCTATGTACCTTGCCCCAAGCTCGTAAAATTTGTCTATCAAACTAATGTCTTGCCCCAGAGGGTAGGCGTTTTCCACGCCAAGAAAAACCGCCCTTTTTCCCTGGCTTTTCAGGTCGTAGGCCTCTTGTGGTGTGAGGGCCAAAACTGCAAGTTCAGTGGTTTTTGCCAGTGCTTTTTCAATGGTTTCGAAAATTTCAAGTGTCCTCCTAAGTGCCACCTCGTAGCTTGGCTCATTCAAAGACCCCTGAACGAGAAAAACTGCAAAAAAAACGGCATCGAGCCCACCCTCTTTCATGCGTGGAAAATCCAACTTGCCGCCTCCCTGTCGGGGGTTGTTTCTATTTGCCAAATCAAAGTTACCGCGCAAAAGCCTCAACGGCGTGTCAACGTGGGTGTCAATACTTAGCATTTTTCGATGAATGTAGTCAACCAAGATCGCGGTATCCGAGCTAATCGCATCATAAATCTGACCGTCAAACAACTTACCAAGGGAAACATCGGATGTTTGGCTTATTCTGTAGGTTTCCGGTTCGTTTTGAGGTTCAAGGGAAGCGCAAAATACCTTAATGACAGAAAATATTATTACCGTGAAGACAAAAATTGATTTTTTGGAAAGCATAATTGTTGCACTCTAATATGTTTGACAGTCTTTTAATTATAAATGGCAGAAAAATATTTTTTGTTTGCCTCTTTTTTTTCGCTTTTTACAAATCCTTTACCAAGAAATTCTTTTCGCAGGCTTCCATTGCAGTTTGGAATTGAGCCATTGAATCTTCAATTGAAGCAAGTACTTTACTGCTTTTAAATGGCTTGAAGTCTATCCCTTTCTTGTCAAGCCTTTCTATTACCAATTGAATGGAAATTTGGTTAATATCAAGTGCGGGCTGGTAGCCAACCTCCTTGCTCTTGGCTTTTTGCACCTCGCTGGCAAGGTTTACCTCTACCAAATCGTTTAGAATTGATCTTACCAGCCTGTTAGGGATTGCCAGATTGGTCGAAATTTCCTCGGAATCAGGAGGGTTTTGACCATTCCGGAAATACTGTATGAGCAGATGGAGTATGTACACCGAAAGAGTTTTCTTTTGCGAGGGATTAACTTTTTGCGACTCGGTTTCGAACTCGTATTTTTCCACGTTTTGGTATGAGAATGATATTTCGGCCCCAAATAACACCAAAAGCCAAGATAGTTGCAAGAAAATCAGTAGTAGCGGCAAAGCCGCAAAGCTACCGTAAATTGCATTATATCGCGAAACCCCCACCTGAAAGAAAACGTAAGCCCACTGAAAGAAGTAGAGCATTGTTCCGGCAATTACCGCGGCCAAAAACGCCGATGGAAACCTCACGTTGGTATTTGGCATTATCATGTAAATGATTGTGAGCATAATCCAAAGAAAGATGAAAGGCACCAGATTGACCATAAACATTAAAACAGGGGCAAGAAAACCAAGCATTTCAAGGTTCTGGCTTAATTCAAAAACCTGAGAATTTAGAAATATGGTTGCCGCTCCAGATAGAACCAAAAATAAGGGTGCAATAAAAATAATTGCAAAATAATCGCTAACCATGCGCGACCAGTGCCTAACCTTTTTGACTTGCCATATTTGGTTGAAAGACTCTTCGATGTTTAGCATTACCTGAAAAATGGTAAAAAGCAACACCAGGAGCCCCGCGCCAGCCACAATGCCCCCCCTGGCACTCTCCAGTGCGGATTGCGAAATTCCCATAATCCAGTTGAAAACCTCTTCCTGGTTTGAAAGTGCTCCACGTAGTTGATCTTCAAGAAAGGCATCCAGGCCAAAACCTTTGGATATGCCAAAAGCCAAGCCAGCGATGGGTATTATGCTCAAAAGGGTGTAGAACGTTAGTGCCGAGGATCTTAAAAAAATACTGTCTTCGACCCCACCCCTAAATGCCAACAAAACTATTCTTACATATTTTACCACCAGTGATTTACGTTTCGGGAGCTCCTTGGAGGGTAGCATCCAAATGTCTTTTTTCAGAAAGTTAATCCCGGTACTTAATTTTTCGCGCAGTGGAATTCTTTTTCTTACCATTGTGGTATAAAATGATGGCCAAAGATAGTTATTTTGAACAAATTGCCAAGCTATCTACAATTGTTTTGAAAATCAGGAAATTCAATTAGCCTTACCACAGTTTTTCACCAACTTGAATACCTCGCAACCTACCCTAACGAGATAAATTCCAGGTTTAAACCCGCTTGTATCAATGCGCTCAAGGGGCGAAGTTTTGGTTTTGGTTTGCAGTATGTTTCCGGTCAGGTTCATAAAATCAATCTTTGTTTTGAATGATTCACCCTGGGTAGAAACAAAAATATTATCGCAAAAGGGATTTGGATATACCTTGTGAGTTTGGCCGGTTTCCCCGCGTGTAGTTCCAAGGGTTAGGCACCCGTCAAGGTCAACCAACTCTTCTATCGAATCAAAAACCTGCTTTTCGATCGTGTAAAATGCCGACGAAGGTCCGGTGGAGAATCCCACGCCAACCCCATTAATTACAAAAACAAATCCTATCTTCCTGACGGGATCAAAATAGGCGTTGGAAATTAACCCATAAGCCTCTCCGGGGTGGCCAAACATTTGACTACTACGGGGCAAAACAATATCGTTGGCGGGAGTGTTGGTGGTTATGTGTGTGCCCAACCCCCAACGCCTGAACAGTCCGTAGTAGTTGTTTCCGTTGCTGCCGTCAAACTGCCAGCTTGCAGTGGTCATTGCAGTTACCGACGGTGTTTGGAGCACTTGCACTTGATCAACAATGCCTCCATTGAGAATTGCAACCATCAATTTGGCCATATCAATTGCCGAAATCCTTAACCCGCCCTGCGGAGCAAATCTTAGGCCGTTGGTGCCAGGAATGTAGCCAGCAATATTGCCGAATGTTGGTTGTACACCTTGAAAATTGTCGGCCTGGGCAACCCACGTGCCGCCAGTTTTCCTGTACAATACTGCAATATCGTTTATGTTGGGAAGATGGTTGACATTGTAGCTGGCCTCAATGCCCAAGGGGTCAAAAATATGTGACTTGCAAAAAAGGTCAAATCTTTGGTTGCTGAGCTTTTCGATTATTGTGCCAACAATACCAAAGTTTAGGTTAGAATAACTGAAATACGTTCCGGGTACTCGGTTTACAAACAAAGAGGTTGAGTAATGCGAACCTCCGGCAGAAATCAACTGGCTTATGTTTGGTATTGGATTGTTATTGTTGGTTGCGCTCAAAAAACTATTGTAGGTGGTGCCATCAATAAGTGTTGAGGTGTGCGATAAAAGCATTCGGGTGGTTATTGGGGTTTGCGGGTGGTTGGGGTTCCTTACCGAGTAGCCCAATATTGTGTTGATGTCGGCATCCAAGTTTAGAGTTCCTTGTTCGGCCAGCTTCATCACGGCAATTGTCGAAATGGTTTTTGAAACACTGGCAAAGCGGAACTTGGTTCTTGTCGAAACGTCAATATTTCTGGCAAAATCGGCCTTGCCAAAAGATATGTTTTCAAGAATTTGGTCTTGGCAGAAAACAACAATGGCACCACCCATCACATCATGTTCTTGCCTTATGGTTTCGACACGTTGTGAAAGGCTTTGCGAATGTGCTGAAAGAAACCAAAATGCAAAGAATTTAACAAGTAAGATTGCTTTTTTTACTATTGTTCTCATCGTGAAAGGGGCTTTGTGATCAAGCAATTAAATTAAAACGAAACAACCTTATTGTAAAGAATGATTTTATACTTTGCCTTAAAACACGGTGCAAATATATTGCAAAACCCCAAGAAAAAAGCCGCCTCCAAATCTGAGACGGCTTTTAATAGTTTAAAAACTTTAGGATTAGTCTATCTTAAAATCGTTGGAAGTGAGGCCGGAATTTACTTTAACCTCCGAAACCTGCATGTTCAAAACTTGTGGACCAACATTCTGTTTTACCAAAAACGGGAACAAAATCCCATCTACCATTCTGTAATCGTCATAATCAGTAGAAATTGTCATTTGCCCCATTGGTCCTCCGTCTTGAGTAGTTACGCTGCGAAGTTTGAGGCCGCTTTTGGAGCAAAAGAAGTCTGTAGAAACTTTTCCGGCAGGGCTGGTAACCCTGCACCTGTAAGCATCCCTTCCGTTTATTGTTTCGACCCCGGTAAGTTCCAACTTATAGCCGGCCAATTCGTATTCTAATTCCGGAAAAATAATAGCCTGGGCTTTAAGGTCTTCAAGTTGATCGCCTTCAAGCATTTGCTTTTGACCCATACCCACTGACATTCCCTTGTTGCCATTCAGAACCTGCCTCATCATTTCGTTGCCTGTCATTTTCATTGACATCGAGAACATATTGGGCTTTTTCTTCATGGTTACCACATCGAGGGTCATACCTGGTCCTGCCTCCATTTTCATTTTTACCGTAAGGTCTTCTACTTTTTGCAACTTCTCTTTTCCGCCAATCGCCTTTATGTATGCCTCAATTACCTGCTTTGTGGTAGTGCCGCCATCAAGTTTTTGTGGCGGTGCTATCGGGCGGCCAAATGGGTCGAAAAACTCCACCTCGCCCGTGGCACTAAATTTCCTCAAGGTTTCAGGCACCTCTTCAATGTTACCGGCAACAACAATTATTGCGTTGTCTGGCTTGAGGTACTTGCGTGCCATTTCCCGAATGTCATTGACGGTTATTGCATTGAGCTTTTGAAGGTAAGTTGCGTAATAGTCCTTGGGTAGATTGAATCTTTTTGTGTTGTAGGCAAACTCTGCAATTGTTTGCGGCCTTTCAAGCGACCGGCCAAAGGTGCCAGACATGAAGTTCTTTACCATCTGCAGGGTTGGCTCGTCAATTGGCTCGTTAATTAGCCTCCTCATTTCGCCCAAAATTTCAATTACAGTGCTATCTGATACGCTGTTTCGCACCTCGGCTTGTGCAGAGAAGCTACCTACAATGCGATCGGCACTAAGCCTTGAATATGCTCCGTAAGTCCAGCCTTTGTCCTCCCGAATGTTTTGAATTAGGCGTCCAAAGAAAGCTCCACCGCCTCCAAGAATGGTGTTCATGGCAGATGCTTTAATCGCATCGGGGTTTCCGGGGGTAAACTCAACCGGGTATGTGACCATTACCACGGATTGCGTGGCACCCGAGCGAGCCCCAAATGCAACCCTGCTGCCCTTTGGCGGCCTGGGAGTTGAAAACGATTTGGATGGCACTTTGCCCTTCTTCCAGCTCCCAAAATACTTTTCTGATAGTTTTTTTGCCTCTGCCTTGTCAATGTCGCCCACTATGATTAGGTAGGCAATGTTTGGCCTGAAGTAAGTGTTGTAATACTTGCGCAGTAGTCCGGTGTTTATGTTATCGAGGTGCTCGGGCGTTTGAACCTGGCCGTAAGGGTGCTTGCCGTGTCGCGTTACTGCACTAATGTTGCCTGCAATAAAGTTTGCATCATTTCTGCTGGCTTCAAAACCAGAGCGCATCTGGGTTAAGCGCTTTTGCAATTCCTCTTCCGGAAAAGTTGGGTTTAACAAAACGTCTTGCATTAGTTCAAGCAGGATTTCCTGGTTGCGCTTTAGCGATGACCCAAACATTCCCGTTGCAGAAGTGCTTAAGGTTGCGCCAATGAAATCAATTTGTTCGTCAATTTGTTGTTTTGTACGGGTTTTGGTGCCTTCGCGCATTAGTGCCCCCGCAAGGCTGGCATAACCCACAGCATCACCCTCATCCAACGGGTCGCGATTAAGCCTAATTGAAAACGACACAACTGGCACTTGGCGGTTCTCAACAACAATTACTTCTAACCCATTCTTTAATTTAAACGAATCAAATTTACCGAGCTGTATTTCCCGTGCTGGAGCTGGTTCTGGTCTCTTGCTTCTGTCCAGTTGGGCCATCGAAGGCAAAACCAAGAATAAGCAAATGGCTAATATTGAAAGAATTTTCTTCATTTTTTCGCAAAATTATTTGGTTGCTAAACTATTCTTTTGGTTGGGGCAAGTAATTCAAAACAACCCGACGATTTGGATTCAGGTATTCTCTTGCCACGCGCATTATATCCTCGCGAGTTACTTTCAGGTAGTTTTCCAAATCGGTGTTAATCCTGTTTGTATCCTTGAAAAAAGTTTGATACATTGCAAGAGAATTCGCCCTGCTCGAAATGGTGGTATTGTTATTTACAAACTGGCTTTCCATTTGGTTTTTCAACTTTTGGAGTTCCCTTTCGGATATAAGTTCGTTTTTTACCCTTTCAAGTTCCTTGTTCATACCGGCCTCGAGGTCGTGCAATTCAACTCCCATATTCGGAATTCCGAACACGATAAACAAGCCTGGATGTTCGAGGCCAAGAGGAATTGCCATTACCTGTAAGGCCTTCTGGGTGTCGTCAACGAGTGCTTTGTACATTCTGCTGCTTTGCCCTTGCGACATAAGGGTGCCAAGCATGCTCACCGCATAGTAGTCTTCAGTGCCTTGCGCAGGGATTGGGTAGCCTAAAACAAGGGCAGGAAGTTGAATGTTGTCGTAAAAACTGGTTCTGATTTCTCCGGTTCTGATTGGCTCCTTTGCCATTTGATTTTTGATTTCGAAACGTCCCCTTGGTATATCGGCAAAATACTTTGCAACCAGTTTCTTGGTTTCCTCAATGTCAATATCGCCGGCAACTACAAGCACTGCGTTGTTTGGACCGTAATAAGTTTCATGAAAGTAATTGACGTCTTCCATCGTGGCTGCACGTATGTGCTCAGCCTTACCTAAAATATCATTTTGATATGGATGAACCGTGTAGGCCGCCCCAAGCAATTCGGCTAAGATCCGGCCGTATGGCCTATTGTCTCTCACTTGCTTCATTTCTTCGGTGACCACATCTTTTTGGGTGGCAATTCCAATGGAGTCAATAACCGGGTGAAGCATCCTTTCAGACTCCAACCAAAGTCCAAGTTCGAGCTGGTTTGATGGCAACAGCACAAAATAGGTTGTGTAGTCGAATGATGTTCCGGCGTTAAGCTGCCCGCCCGACCTTTCAACAATTTCGGAGAATTCGCCCCTGCCTATGTTTGCCGAACCCTCAAAGAGCAAGTGCTCGAAAAAGTGTGCAAAACCAGTACGTTCGGGGGGGTCGTTCTTGGCTCCCACGTGGTACATGATTTCCACAACCACGTTGGGGGTAGTTTGGTCTTGGTGCAGTATTACGTGCAACCCGTTGTTGAGCTTGTACTCAACGAATTCAATTTTTCCGGCCTGTGCGTTTATTTCTTGCCCAAAGGCAATAATCAAAAACAAGTAGGCCAATAGTTTCATGGCGTTTTTTTTCATTATTTAAGAATTAGTTCTTGAAAACGTGTAACAAAATCTTGACAAAGATAAACAAAGTCAAAAAATTACGACAACGAAATTTGGTTAAAAAAGGTTAACCCGAAAAATGGTTATTCTAATAAATAGTTTCTAGCCCTAGCTCGCTGCACAAGTTTTTTAGTTGAGGGTTTTTTTGAAAAAGTATTTCGAGTTTCTCTTTGGGGTCGGGATGCTTTTTTTGATTTTTGCTTTGAACCAGCTCCGTGTATATTTGCAAGTGATAGTTGTTGAGTTCTTTCCTGAGGAATTCCAACAGTTCGGATTTGCGGTCGAATATTATGGCCTCTTGAATGGCATTATCAACTTGAAGCCTAATTTTTAAATTTTCGTCAAGCGTGGGTTGATAAGTTGTTAGGGCAGCGTAGATACTTGGGCTTTGACCTTGGTAATTAGTGCCCAATTTTGACCAAGCATCTAAAAAATTCGACTCGGCAACGGCCTCTTTGGGTAGGCTTTCAGAACTTAACACCAACTCTTCACTTAGATCTTCATCCTCATCTTCGGGGCTGTTTATCTTCAGGTTTATTGGCCTGAAAGGTTTTCGCACCTGCGTTTTTTTATCTTCGATGATGGGTTCAACAACCTCGGTAGTGGAACTCTCTTCTTTTTGAACCGGTTCGTGAAAATGGTGCAGGGGAATGGTTACCTCTTTTTTTACCTCGGGTGCAAGTTTTCGGGTGCTTGGTGTTTCTTCAACGGTGAATCCCCTGGCACCAAAACCTTTATCGGATTTTGCCAAGATGGGCTTGGGCGGGATTAGTTCAGGTTTTTTTTTTTAACCAGGCCTGCCATCTGAAGCAAGGTCAACTCCATCGTAAGTCGCTTGTTGTTGCTCTCCTTGTAGTGCAGATCGGCTCGCGAATTCAAATCTAGAGCTCCTAACAAAAAGTCGGGTTCGCAAATTTTGGCCTGTTGCAGGTACTTTTCCTTAATGTCGTTGCTAACTTCAATCAATTCAGCGGTGGCAGGTGTCTTGGCTATGAGCAAGTTTCGGAGGTGCTCGCCAAACCCAGTAAGGAATTCGGAGCCCTCGAAACCCTTAAAAATAATGTCGTTCACCAAAAGCAATATCTCGGATGTTTTCCCTTCCAAGATGTAGTCGGTAATCTTGAAGTAGTAATCGTAATCAAGCACGTTGAGGTTTTCGATTACCTGCTTGTAGGTAAGTTCATTGCCCGAATAACTTACCATCTGGTCGAATATGGAAAGCGAGTCGCGCAATGCTCCGTCGGCCTTTTGGGCAATAATCCTCAAAGCGTTTGGGTCGGCTGTTACACCCTCTTTCTCTGCAACGTATTGAAGGTGTTTGGCAATATCGTCAACAGTAATGCGCGCAAAGTCAAATATTTGGCACCTCGAAAGTATTGTTGGAATGATCTTGTGCTTCTCGGTTGTTGCAAGTATAAACTTGGCGTAGGCTGGCGGCTCTTCGAGGGTTTTCAAAAAGGCGTTAAACGCCTGTGAGGATAACATGTGAACCTCGTCAATAATGTAAACCTTGTACTTGCCAATTTGTGGAGGAATTCGCACGGCATCCACAAGGTTCCTGATGTTATCAACCGAGTTGTTTGATGCAGCATCGAGCTCGTGAACGTTGAAAGCGCTTGATTCGTTAAATGCCTTGCAAGGCTCGCAATGGTTGCAGGCCTCAACGTTTTCTGTCGGGTTTTGGCAATTGATGGTTTTGGCCATTATACGTGCGCAAGTGGTTTTGCCAACACCTCTAGGGCCTGTAAAAATAAATGCCTGGGCAATGTTGTTGTTGCGGATGGCATTCTTGAGGGTGTTGGTAATAGATTTCTGACCAACCACTGTATCAAAGGTAGCCGGTCGGTACTTGCGGGCCGAAACCAAAAATCCGTCCATAAAGTTTGGGTTGTTTTTTCTTTTAGGGCAAAAGTAATCAATTTGTTTATAATTCCATTTGGAATTTGGATGCAAATAATATCCTTTGACAAAAACAAGGATACCCGATTCTAATCGCGCACGCGCCTGCCACTTGCAAAGAGTGCCCATACAAGCCTTTATGCCAAAACAAGGCCGCCACCTGGCAGAGCCTTTCTCCAGCTTGGTCGTTAGTGCAAAGGTGCCCAAGCTAAACAAAAGAAGTAAATTTAGTTTTCAACATTTAGGTTGAAGGTAAAGACTTTTTTGTCGGCCTATTTTATGATTGCTCAAAACAAAAACTCAGAATTGACAAAAGCATGCAATACAACTCAACCCTTCAATCAAACATCAGAAAGCCAAATTATCATGTCAGCACATCAGCACATCATCAATATTCTCATATCTTTGCAAATCTTTTCGAAAAAAATGCAGAAAGAAGGAAAACCTGCGCTTGTTGATTGGTTGGTGTTAGTTGCCCTTATGATAGTTTGGGGAAGCAGTTTCATTTTGATAAAGAGGGGGCTGGTATCCTTCGACCCCATGCAGTTGGGTGCGCTGCGGATTTCCATTTCATTCGGATTTCTCTTGCCATTAGCAATAAGCAAGATAAGGCGGGTTCCATTGAACCAACTAAAGTACTTTGCAATTTCGGCAATAATCGGCAGCGGGTTGCCTCCCTTTTTGTTTGCCATTGCACAATCGCAAATCGACAGCTACCTTGCCGGTGTTTTGAATTCTCCAACGCCTCTTTTTACTTTGGTAATAGGTGTATTGTTTTTTTCGGTAAGGGTGAGGGTGGTAAATGTCATTGGTGTGATTGTTGGATTAATTGGTGCCATTGGCTTGCTCACGGCGGTGAATCACGCCAACGGCGGTGGAAATGCCATCTTTGGGCTATTAGTAGTGCTGGCCACCATTTTCTATGCCACCAACATCAATTTCATAAAGAAATTCTTGGCAAGGTTCGATTCGGTTACCATCACATCCGTTTCGTTCGCCATAATTGGTGTGCCCGCAACTATTTACCTTTTTTTGGGAACGGAATTCGCAAGCACTTTGCAGTCGCATCCCGAAAGCTACAAAAGCCTTTTTTACGTGGCTCTTTTATCAATCTTCGGAACTGCAATTAGCATGATTGCGTTCAATTGGCTTATAAAGAGGGTTTCTGCCCTTTTTGCCTCAACCGTCACTTACATGATGCCAATAGTAAGCATAGCCTGGGGATTTGTTGATGGAGAGAGTTTCCTTTTGGTTTATGTTTTGTGGATTCTGCTTATATTGGCGGGGGTCTTTTTGTCGAATACTCCTTCGGGGAGCGCAAAGAAGGGTGCAAAGAGCTGATGGAGGATTATTATTTTGAAAAGTTATTTTAAAATATTTGAAAATCAAATATTTTTTTTCCTACACTTGGATCGAATATTAGTAAGTTAAATATTTGCTTTTTACTAACACAAAATATGCCAACACGTTTTCTAATTTGAATATTTAATATTACTGCAAACCTCAAAATTGGCAAAACATTGAGAGACAGCGAATTACCCCCCCCCCCCCCGGCACGCACGCTGGCTGCAAGTTTAGGCATTGTTTGTATTAAATCGTTTAAACCAAATCCAGTTTTATTGCAATTCCTTCAAAAACTGCAACCGTACACTCCTAAATATACGCTTAAAATGCAATTATTTGCTTTCCAAATCTGCATTTTGGAGAATAGGAAAATATAAATTCATTTTAATAGCCCCTTGCAATCATCTGGGTTCATTTGCGAGGGGCCAAGAAAGGAATCTTTTCAGGCCGCTAGAACTTTGCTTTTAAAGGCAATTGGCACTTACATATCGCCGGAGAAGATGCCAGCAGAACCCTTAATTTTTTATAACCGGTGAATAAAAATAAAATGGAGGCTTAAACCTTATGGGGACTTCTATCAATTAATTCATTGATGTTCAGTTAAATATGTGTATATTTGCAACAAAAACACACA
>CAYGFY010000009.1:0-94304 GCA_964349365.1 uncultured Bacteroidales bacterium
GTACCATACTGTTGTCTTGCATACTGCTTCCGCACTCTATGGTGAGGGCGGCAGGAACGGTTATCACCGGTGCGACAACGTCTGGATTGACCGTGATGGTCGAAGTGGCACTACTGGAGTTTCCTGATGTATCTATTGCAGACCAAGTTACCGTAATATCATAAGAGGCTGCAGCACACAGATCTATGCTGGTTGAGGTGAAAGAATGTGCAAGTATTGGATCGGGATCACAATTGTCAACTACATTTGCAGAAGCCAGCCATTCAAGTATAAGTAGGGTAGGGTTTGTTGTGTTGCCAATTACGGAGCAATCAAGTGTCAAAGTGTTAGGAACAGTAATAACAGGTAACTCTGTGTCATTAATCTGAACTTGCTGGTTACAAGTTGTTGAGTTTCCTGACAAATCGGTAACAGTCCAAACAACCTGGCTGAAGCCCAACTGGAAGATATAATCAGTTCCATTTGCAAACTGCCCGCTTGTGCTGTTATCGGGGTTAAGTACTCGGTATGTTATTGTCAACCCTGCAAAAGTGGTGCAGTTGTCCGTAACATTTGCTGCCGTGAGTGTTGGTGCCATAATGTGGGTGCAGGTGCCGGTGTTGGTTGTGGCAACAACCGGTGCTGGGCAGGTCAATACCGGCCCTTGGTTGTCAACTACCGTTACCGTGAAGGTGCAAGTAACGGAGTTTGGCGGGGTAGAGTTGTCGTTAAGCCTGTAGGTCACCGTGGTGGCACCGAGGTTGAAGGTGGTGGGAGGTACGGAGCCGACAATCCAAGGACCAACTCCAATGCGGTGCTCTAGCTCGGGTGACCCGGGACACTGATTGAAGGATAACAATGGGTCGAGCTGTCCAGTTGTCGAGGTCCAGGTACATTCACCGGCATCGGTGCCGAAGGTTAAACTCGTCGGGCACGTCAAAAGCAGGAGGCCGTTGTTTGTCTCGCTTATCGTTACCGTCAGGGTTGCAGTACAGTTGTTGGCATCTGTAACACGAATGTTGTAAGTACCGGCAATCATACCAGTAATAACATTGCCATTTACCGTCGGGGTATTCGGGCCACCGGCATCCACACTATAAGTATATCCGGGAGTACCTCCCGTGGCAACTACTATGGCACTGCCTGTGGCACCACCGTGGCAAACCACGTTTGTTTGACTTGCCAGGGCCAGTGTAAGTAAAGTTGGCTGGTCTATATCAAAGTTCACGTAAAAAGTACATCCGTTGGCGTCGGTAATTCTAACACCGTAATCTCCTGCAGCCAAGCCGCCGAAAGTGCCCGTTGCATTGCTGGTTCCTGTTCCCAGCAAAAGATAGGTATATGGCGAGGTGCCTCCGGTTGCCGTAATTGTGACTGAGCCATTGCTCAGGCCAATGCAGGTAACGTTGGTCTGAGAAGTAACCGAACCCGATAGAGTGCTGTTGGTGTTTGTTATGTTGAAGCTTGCCGTTGCAGGGCAAATTCCATTTGAAATTGCCGTGAAGAAGCCTGCTTGCAATCCAGTCCAAGTGCTGCCCGATGCTTGTGTTACCCCGTTCAAAGAAATTGTACTACCATCACTCGAGGTCAGAACAACCTCGCCAACCGATGCATTGCATTCTGTATTAACAAGGTTTGAAACTGCGATTGTGGTTGCACAATTAGGCACCGGGGTTGGGATAGAATTATTTCCTGGGTTACCATCTCCATCAGGGTCCGGATCGCTACCGTTGGTTGATAAGTCGGAAGTTAAACCTCCGGTTGAATTGGCAGTCGCCGTAACCTGGTTTTCGTAGTTTCCGGGAGTAAAAATCCTAATCCTCAAAACAATATTTGTTGATGCACCAACCGCAAGCCTATTGTTGGTTCCTGAATTATCCAATAAGTTTATATCAGAATTTCCATTAAATGAAGTGTTAACATCAAAAGAAGTACTGTACAATTCAATTACCTGATAATTACCCGAACCAAAATGGAAATCCAAATCTTCGGTAACTTGCACGTCATAAAGGTCAAGGTTCCCATAGTTTTGTACCCTAATGTTGAACCTGGCATCGAAAGTTCCATTATGATTGTTAATAGTATTTACAAGTTGCTTGGCAACTCCGATAACAGGGTTGCAATTCAATACATTAACCACGAGGAAGAATGGCGAGCCGGCGCAATATAGCGGATCAGGTCCTATGGGAGTTATTGTATATGTAACCACACCATCGGCTGGTCCCAAGTTTGTAAGGAGATCAATTATTGGTCCGGTGCCACTTGCTGTAATTCCATCAACCGAGCCAACAGTGTTGGCGGCGGTCCATACGAACGTTGTTCCGGCAACATTTGAGTTAGGTGTATAATTAACAGCTTGTCCGCTACAGATTGTTGAGCTACTCGGAGTTATTACTATCGGAGTAGGATAAACAGTGTATGTGAAATCAATGAAATCACCTTGACAACCTTCAAAGAAAGGAGTAACCCTAACTGTTGCAACAATTGGATTGTTTCCAGAGTTTGTTGCCATGAACGGCGGTATGTTTCCGGTACCTGATGCAGGCAAGCCTAAGGAAGTGTTATTATTCGTCCACTGGTAAGTGGTGTTGCCTCCGGTGCGATTGGTATCAAATTCAATTAAATTAGTAAGATTGCCATTACAAACGTGCTGGGTTGAAATTGTGTTTACCTGCCCTGAAGGATTAATGACGATGGTGAAAGTGATGGGGTCGCCAACACAATCAACGCCCCCATTATTGAATGTGGGAGTAACTTCAATGTTGGCAGTTATTGGAGTCGTACCGGTGTTGGTGGCAGTGAATAAAAGGCTTCCATTTCCTGATGCAGGCAGGCCAATGGCTGTATTTGTGTTGGTCCAGCCGTATGATGTGGTACCACCTGTTCTGTTGGTTGAAAAGTGAAGGGTGGCGTATGCCCCATTACACCAGGTTTGCAAACCTGGATTGATTACTTGGCCGCGGGGATTTACGGTTATCGTAAACGAAGTGGTTACACCGGCACAATTTGGCCCTCCACCATCGTTGGTATATTGAGGGGTAACGACAATGGTTGCTGATATCGGCGCGGTGCCAGTATTTGTTGCAGTAAATGAGGGTATATTACCACTTCCACTTGCTGCTAATCCTATGGCAGTATTATTATTAGTCCATGTATATGTGGTGGTGCCTCCCGTTGCTGTGGTCGAAAAAGTAACTTCAGTTGTTGGACTATTGTTACAAACAACCTGATTTGAAACAGAATTTACCTGAGCCCTTGGATTTATAGTTACATCAACATCAACCGGTGTACCTGTACAAGTTCCTATTGCAGGAGTAATGGTGTACCTCACAACAGCGGGTGCTGTGCTGGTATTTGTCAAAGTCTGAGCAATTGCTGAACCTGAACCTGTAGAAAAACCAGAAGCACTACCCGAAACCAAACTCGCGGTCCAAGTGTATGTCACGACAACGCCTGTTATCGAGGTTGAAAGAGCAATGTTGGTTGCGGTATTATGACAAATAATCGGATTGTTATTGGTTGCCAATACTAGTGGCATAGGATTAACGGTAACATCAAAAATAAATGTTGAGCCAACGCAATAAGATGGAGAGGGCCCAATGGGTGTAATCAGGTACCTTACAACACCCGGTGAGGTGCCTGTGTTTTGAAGGATATGATTTATGGTGTTTCCGCAAGAAGACGCACAATCAGAGAAACCAGTAATGGTGCCGCCAGAAGGTGTTGTAAGAATTGAGGAGGTCCAAGTAAATGTGGTACCAGTAACGTTGCTGGTTATATTATAGTCTGTACTTGTATTGTTGCATATTGTCTTGTAAGCTGTACTGGTAATTGCAGGTATTGGGTTCCAGGTTACTCCAACCGAGTTTGCAGAATTAGTTGAGCAGCCCGAATTTGTCTGCGTTATCACGACCCTATAATACCAAGTCACACTACTTGGGGCAGTTGCCGTGTAAGCCGCGGTTGTGTAAGAATTTGTTGTAGCCCCGAAACCATCCGAAACATTACTCCATGCACCAGTACCCGTGGCACTTCTTTGCCATTGAAATGCTAGAGTACCTGGTGGTATATTACCAGTTGCATCAACACTTAAAACATGAGATGAGCCACTACAAATAATTGCTCCTGCCGGCTGTGCGTTTATGGTTGGATCATTAAATAAATTAAGTGTTGCAGTATTTGATTCAATGGTTGTGCAGCCCAGTCCGGTTGCCGATACAACGACTCTAAACTCGTAGGCTCCAGCAACAGAGTTTGTGTTGTGTGTACTAACAGTAAGCTGGTTAGTTAGTGGATTCGCGTAGGTGAAGCCTACGGGTACTCCATTACTTACATTCTGCCATACCCCACTGTTGTAGTACTGCCACTGGTAGCTTAATGATGGAGTACCCCCACTCGCACTTACCGTAAACAAATTGGATCCACCTCTGCATATACTTGCATTCGTAGGTTGGGTTCCGATAGCGGGATCAGCTACTACTGTTATAGTTGCACAGACCGAATTGACCGAAGGACAAATGGCGTTTGCATCAGAAACGACAACTCTGTAAAAGTATGAGCCTACTGCTGTTAATGCTGGGGTTTGATAACTGTTTGTTGTTGCTCCACCTATATCAACCCAAGGTCCGGTGCAATCACCAGTACTTTGCTGCCACTGATAATTGTATGAACCTGTACCGCCTGATGCTGTTACCAACAGGGGCACTTCCGCTCCAACACAAACTGCCCGACTTGATAGTCCGGAAGTAGAAATAACCGGCCTTACTATGACCGGAGTTACTGTTGATATAGTTTCGCAACCTGATTCAGGTTGAAAAACCACCACTCTATAGTACCTTGTTGCTGTCAGGATAGCAGTAGTATAATTTGGAGAATTGGAACCAACATTTGACCAACCTCCAACTCCATCATTGCTTACTTGCCATTGGTAACTGATTGCACTTAGGGTGTAGCCAGTTGCCGCGATGCTCATTGAGTGGGTTTCGTTGAAACAAATCTCTCCAGGATTCGGCTGGTCTGTAATCAGCGGGTCGGCAACAACTGTAATTTGTGCCTCGGATGATGAAATTGTGCTGCAATTTGTAACATCAACCCTGTAATAATACGTTCCAATTGCAAGGCTTGTTGGTGTGGTATATGATGCATTGGTTGCACCGCCAATGAGTGTCCATGGCCCTCCAGAGGTTGAACCCTGAAACCACTGGTAGGCATATCCCGCTCCATCGCCACCGGAAGCCACTACGGTTAGTGTTTGTGATCCACCCGAGCAATAAGTGGCGTTGGCTATTGGGCCCGTAACCGTCAAATCGGGGAAACGGGTTATATTTACCTCATCGAAAAAATCTGCGCATATACCATTGCTTATTGTCCAGCGTATACGATGCGTCCCAACGGAGATATTGGTTACCGTTGTTGTGGGACTGCCAGGGTTTGTAATGGTGGCACCTGCCCCTCCAATAACAAACGTCCAGGTTCCTGTTCCTTCAGTTGGAGTGTTTCCGGCCAGGGTGGCTATGCTGGTATTGCACAAGAACTGGTCAGGGCCTGCATCTGCTACCGTGGGAAGTGGCCTAATGATAACATTGGCTACTGCTAAGCTTGGGGTACAAGTAGGTCCATTACTGATTGTCCATGTAAACTGGTAGCTTCCGGGCGTTAGCCCCACAACCGCCGAAGTAGGAGAAGAAGGATTTACAATAAAGGCAGGTACACCAGAGGTTTGGGTCCAAAGTCCCGTTCCAATGGTGGGAGTGTTTCCTGTGAGGTTTACCGGCTGGAAAAGGCATAAATCAATATCAGTGGCCGTGGCAGCTGTAGGTTGTGCCCAGGTAACTATCGTCACTTCGTCTTCCGACGTACAACCATTGTAAGTAGTTGTCCATCGTAAAACATAGGTTCCCGATGTAGTACCCGGGTTGAGATTGCTCACCGTTGCATTGCGGTCAGCTATATTGCTGAATGATAAAGTAGTTGGACCAGATACCTGCGACCACTCTCCCGTTCCGAAGGTAAGAACATTTGCCGCCAGGGTTGTGCTTGTTGCGTTGCAAAGGTTCTGGTCGGGACCAGCATCAGCCGGGGTTGGGGGTTGCAAGGTAGTAACAGAAACATCATCAAAACTAACCGGGCAAATAGGCCCACTGGTAATTGTCCATCTAAAAACATACGTGCCCTTACCCATACCCGAAATAATACTATTGGGTAAAATAGGCGATTCAATCACGGCGTCGGGTTCACCCGCTGGTTTGCTAACTTGAGACCATATGCCAAGCCCGGCAAGGGGCAAATTTCCGGCCATTACGGTCTGGAATCCGCAAACGGCCGTTTGGTCGGGGCCGGCATTGGCAACCGTGGGTGGAGCATAGTTTCTAATTACAATTTCTGCAAAACTGTTGCAGGTTCCGTTGGTCACTGTCCAGCGGAAAAGATAGACGCCGGGCCCTCCAGTTAGGGTAACATTTGTCGTGTTGCTGTTGACATTGACAAAAGATACATTTGGACCGCTTTCTTTTGACCAACTGCCTGTTCCAACACCCGGAACCATTGCTGATAAGCTAATCACAACCGTACCTGCAGGATCATCGCAATAATCGGTTACTGCCGGCCCGGTTATTACCGCAGCATCGGTGGTGTTCAGGTTGGTGATCGTTACTTCGTCTGATGTTTCAGGACAACCACCCTGGGCCGCGATGGTGTACCTAAAAACATAAACACCTGTGGTTAAGTTGGTTACTGTTGCTGCATTGGGCGCATTTTGACCTAAAGTGTATGATCCCGAGCCCGATCCGGTATAACTAACAAACGACCATGTTCCGGCACTGTTGACTGTTCCAGTAAGATTTACGGCCACAGCATCGCACAGGTTTTGGTCGGGACCTGCGTTGGCAACAGGGTACACCGTAAATGTTACATCACTAGTTGATGGGGTGCAGAATGTTCCGCCGGTTATAGTCCACCTAAAGGTATAGGTTCCAGGAATTAACCCTGAAACGCTTGTCGTTGGTGAGCCGAAATTGGCAAAAATAGGCGTATTGGGGGCAGAAATGATTGACCAAACGCCGTTACCTACAACAGGTATGTTGGCGTTCATTGAAACGCTGGTAAGGCCGCAAACGTTGGGTACGGTACCTGCATCGGCCGTTGTTGGCACCAGTGTCGAAACCCTAAGCCTTACATCATCAAAGGATGAACATACACCATTGGTAATTGTCCACCTAAATACATACACACCATCTATCAATCCCGTAATGGTGGCGTTTGGGCTGTTAATATTTGAAATAACAAATCCGGCAGGCCCCGATATCTGGCTCCACTGCCCTGTTTCACCAGACCCAGGAATATTCGCGGCAAATGTTGCAACAGTACCGCAAATATCTTGGTCGAGGCCAGCATTGGCAGTAGTAATGTCCCATATAGTAATTCTAACCCTATCTTTTGTGTCGGGGCATCCCACCCCGTAGCTTATGGTCCATTCAAACTCATAAGTACCTGCCACAAGACCCACAACCTCTGTATTGTGCAAGTTGGCATCGACAAAAGTTGGTACAATTGGCCCTGATATTAACGTCCAAAATCCTGATCCTGGCAATGGGTCATTGCCTGACAGGGAAATGGAAGTGGTAATTGCTGCAAGGCACTGATCGGGCCCGGCAGCGGCGGCAATAGGACCTTGGGTGCTCGTGGTGGCAACCACAAGCTCAGCATGGGCCGTGCCGCAGCCGTTTTGAATAGTCCACCTAAAAGTGTAGAATTCGTTTTCCTCGAGACCATCAACCGTAACAACATAACTGTTGGCATTGGGAGAAAAAGTAACCGAGCCGGGAGGGTCAACGGTCCAGGTTCCTGTCTCGTTCAAAATGGGTTCTCGCCCCGAAAGGGTTATCGGTGTCCCAAAGCAAACCGGACCAACAGGTCCTGTTACGGTTACAGGGTCCGGTTCGATGCTGGCCACCCTAACCTCAACATCATCTTGCGCTGGCAAGCACTCTGGACCAGAAGAAACCAGCCATCTAAAAATATACAAGCCATTGGTGAGGCCACTTACAAGCGTGGTAGCATTAAAATGGTCTTCCATGATTGCGGTGTTTGGTCCGCTAACCTGGGTCCATTGACCTTTGCCTATTTCTCCCGGAAGAATGACATTACCCGCCAAATTTGCTTGGAAAACATTGCAGGCAACGAAAAGGTCAGTCCCGGCATTAGAACCCACGGGTATTAATGAAACAATTACCTCAATATCTCTGAAAATTGGAGCACAAGCCGCACCCTCTGCTCCCTTTCTAAGCCTTACCAGGTATGTTCCATTAATCGTAAACCCAGGAATGGTAACAAACGATGATCCAGCACCCGAATAGGCTGTCGGATAGGCAAAAGCACCAGCAGGCCCGCTTATAATGCTGTAATGGACTGGTCCGGGGCCCGTATGAGAAAAATTTATTGTGGCCTCCTGAGCATTGCAGCCCAAAAATAATGGTCCAGGGGTTGTAATATTAAGCGTTACAACCTCATTTGAAGAGCCGAAGGTTGTGGTAGCTTCACTGGTGCATCCCGAAATGGTGTTGGTAACCCTATACCTGAAGGTGTAGGTTATACCCAGTGCAAAATTGCTTATCAAGGTGGTAGGCGAATTTGGCGAGTGAATAATGGGGCCTGCAGGGCCTCCTATCTGTTCCCACAATACAGTTTCGTTGGCAAAAACAGGCTAGCTCCCAGTGAAAACATGTGAGGTTCGGCCATCGCAGAAAAAAGGATTGGCATTTGATATGCTAACCTGGGTTACATTTCCTGCAGGTGGTGGAACGGTAACTGTAACCAAATCTGTGCCTGAAGCGCAAGGCCCGGAAACGGTCCAACGAAATGTGTAGGTACCCTCTATTAGTCCACTTACGCTTGTATTGTGCAACGATGGGCTGGCAATTGCGGGTAAGTTTGGGCCACTTACCACGGTCCATAAACCGCCCTGGCCGCCGGTGCCGAACCCGGCAAAGCTGCCAGCCATTGTTGTTGAGGTTGTGGCCGAATAGCAGTTGTTTAAGGCTTGATCAGGTCCTGCCGAAATCGGAGAAATCCCTCCGAGATTGGTAATTAATACTTCATCGGTACTAGCACAGGTTCCTAACATAACGGTCCACCGGAGGGTAGTTGTTCCTGAACTCCCGGCAGCAAGAATAATATTGGAATTGGCAGATGTTGGGCTACTTATGGTTACTCCGGCCCCGTTACTTCCCACAATCGTCCATGTGCCAGTTCCTCCAGTCGGAACAGGACTGCCGGTAATCGAAAAAGTTCCCGGGCAATTTGTTTGGTCAGGTCCTGCATTTGCCAGGGGCGTTGGGTCAACAGTAACGGTAACATCCTGAAAAACTACCGAACCATCGATGCAATTGGCCGAAATGCGAAAAACATATACGTTTCCTCCAATTGTTCCGATAACCTGGGTTTCTAAAGAGCTTGGTGATACAATAATCGCCGAAGGACCCGATATCTGAGTCCACGTTGTTGTTCCAACTAAAAGACCATCGGCGTTGCCAGCCAAGGTCACTTGTTCCCCAAAACAATACGTGCGTGGCAAGCCGGAATTAACGGCACAGTTCTGGGCCAGCGAAACCTGCTGCCATAAAACCAAGTTGAAAAACAAAAAAGAAACAAGGCCAATTTTTAGAAAAAAAGTGTTTCTTGTACTGGGATTTGGTAGGGCTGGTCTCATATAGCAACATTTTAGTGTTTTTCCGCTTGGTTGATAGAAAAAAAACTGCGATTAAGCAATTAATCTATAATCGCGGTCTTTTTAAACTCCAAAACAAATTGAGCTGTAAAAACTTTACACCAAGTTCTTACCATTCCTTTACGATTTTTTTTACAACAAAGCTTTAAAAAATTTAACTTGGCTATCATTAAATTTTTAAAGTTAACCTCCACGTCGTAACAGTAATCAAATCGGTTTCAGTTTTTTACAAAAGTAAAGCGAAATTTTAACACCAACGAATGGCTTGATTGTAAAAGTTACCAACAATTTGGTTTTTTTGTTAATAACTTGTGATTTTTTCAGCAAAAATGCTACGACATGAACGTTTGTTTGAAAAAATTGCATTATCGTGTGTTTTCAATTACACGCTAACATTGATAACTTGAAAACATAACCGGCTTTTATTGAACTTGGTTTGCGTTTGGTTTTTGGCAAATAATTTGTTGTTAGTGACTGGTGATTTATGATTTTTACCTTCTAGCCCGCGCTTGCTGCATGTGCCCTCAATTATTCAATAAACCATTTTGGTTTTCATTTCTTGCTACTCATTTAAAAGACCCTAGGTATTGAAATGTGAAAACTTGTGCCGGTAGGTCCTTTTTCTGGATTGTTGTTTGATTTAACTTCGATTTTGCCTTTGTGCATTTTCACTATTCCGTAAACAAGAGATAAACCTAGTCCGGTTCCCTTACCCAATTCTTTGGTGGTGAAAAACGGCGTGAACAGTTTGTCCATGTTTTCTTCAGAAATTCCCGTGCCTGTATCGGAGATTACAATGTTTACCCTTACGGCGTCGCCCGATAATTCAACAACGAGGTTGCCTCCATTTGGCATGGCCTCGATGGCGTTTTTTTCGAGGTTTGTAAAAACCTGCATCATTTGGTTGTAGTCGAGCATGACCATCGGGTTTTCAAGTTTTCCCTTTATCTCGGTTTTGACGTGGGGGGGCACAACAACACTTTCGAGGCTTCTGGCAACAAAGTCGTTGATGTTTACGTCGCTGAGTTTTAACTTGTTCTTGCGTGCGAAGTTTAGCAGCCCTCCAACTATGTTCTTGCACCTTGTGGCCTGTTCCACAATAAGGTTCATATCTTCGCGCAGGGGGTCGCCAGGCGGAAGTTCGTCTAAAACGATATTGCTGTACATTGTTATAACTCCAAGCGGATTGTTGAGTTCGTGCGCGATGCCAGCCGATACCTGCCCCATGTGTGCCAATTTTTCGGTTTGGCGCAGGGCTTCCTCGGCAGTTGCGAGCTTTACCTCCGATTTTTCGAGGGCATTGAGGTAAACATAAAATTTTTCCGTGGCAAACCGAATTACGAAAAACAATAGTGCCAGTATTGCAAACAATGCCACAAAAGTTGACCCTGCAACCACCGACCTGACAACTGACTGATTTTCAATTTTCTTGACAATGGATGCAGCAATGTAAAGTTCAAACTGCTCGAAGTACTGGTATGCAACGGTATGTCCGTGAAGTTTCACTACCCCTTTTTTGTTTTCCGAAACCTTGTCAAGGGTTTTGGGGTCGGCCCATATTTGCCCTTCTCGGCGCGGATGCACCAAGAGGATTCCGTCACTGTCAAAAACAAAGGCGTAACCACTTTTCCCTATTTTGAACTTGCTGATTATTTTTTTCAGGTCTTCCATGTCCTTTTCCCGTTCACCGACAAAAAGCATACCTTCAACTTTATTGTTCAAGAATATTGGCGTGTATGCCGTGGTGTAATACTCGTCAATTACAAAAGCTCTTCCGAAATAGGTTTCGCCTCGCATTACTGTTTGAGCTATAACAGAGCTGTTGGGGATGTATGTTGCCATCGCCCTTGACCCGTCTTTTCGCCGTATGTTGGTTGAAACTCTTACAAACCCTTGCTCGAATTTTTGAAAAATGGTAATGTACCCGCCCAACAAACCTTCCATTTGATCAACAAAGCTTGTATCCATGAATAACTGCTGGTCGTTTCTTTCCCAAAACGGCATTTCAAAACGCTGTACTTTTTGCGTTTCTTGGTTTGTGGCCTGTAATACTATTGACTCTGGCAAGGCGGTAATTTGACTGTCAAAGAACATTTTGCTTACAACCTTTAGGCTCGTTCTTACCTTTTCTTGCTTTAGCACACTTTCCCTTTCAAACATCTTTGAAATTGCCTGAACTTCGAGCTCCAAGGAGTTTCTCAATTGATTGTTGAAAGATCGAATAGATATGTAAACAAACCAAATCGTAGTAAGGCTCACCACTGCAATAACTATTGCCATCATTGGCAAGTACAGCCTGAGCTTTAATGGAACGAAAACATTAATCTTTCGCAATTGTTGAAGCCACGGTATCTGGTCGAGAAATTTTGCCATGATGCTTGTTGATTAGGATAGTTTGCTTACCGAAGGCAAAAATACAACAAAAAAACCCGGGTCAGAAAGCAAACCCGGGCGTAAATAGTCAAAACTCAAAAAAAAATAAATTCTTGGTGAGCTTGTTACCTTATGTGTTTTTCGATGGCTGGAATTATCTTCCCGGCTTCAATTGGTTTCCTTATGAAATCTCTGACCTGAAACCAATGGGTTGCACCGTTATCGTCCATGTAGTCAATACCGGCTGTTTGGTCAACAAGATTCTTGACCAAAATAACCCTAAGATCCTTGAAATTTGGATCCTTGCGGGCTTCCCGCGCCATTTGTTGCACACTTATTGAGGATGTTGTCAAAATGTCAATTGACGACTGAATCAAAAACGGTACATCCTTGAATTCTTCACTTGAAAGAATATGCTCGGCCAACTCGAATCCCTCGTAGGGTGTGGTCATCATAACGTCCAGGATGGCGATGTGTGGCTTCACGCTCCTGAGTTTTTCAATACCTTCGTATTTGTCGTATGCCGCGAAAACTTCGTACCCGTTTGATGTTAAAATTGCCCTAAGCGTCAACTGTATGTCGATGTCGTCGTCAACGATCAATACTTTTTTCTTGGTTTCCATAAAAATCTTTTTGGTTTAAGGGTAATATGAATGATTATGTTGCGGTTACTTCGTTTGAAGAATGTGTTGCCTTATTTTGGTGCGCACAAAAATAATAAATGGTTTTATATTACCAAATAATTTTTGCTTTAATTGTTAATTTTTTCACAAAAGGAGTTGCGAAGTTAGAAATTAGAAATTTGAAGTTAGAATTTTTTAGTAATAAATTGAGGTTTTTGGAAAAAAGTGTATCATTTTTCGAAAGATACGTTGGCAATAGATTAGAATGGTTTTTATGGCTAACTAAATAACTGAAATTCGATTGACTTGAGAAGCTTCAAGATTAATCCAGATTCAAATGCCTCGACCAAGGCTCCCGGGGAAAACCTGTCGCTTCTTGCCATTGCGGTAATAACCTTGCACTTGGTTGGTATGCCAATCGTATCGTAATCAAAATATTGATTGCTCACCATTTCACGGCCTTCATCCCAACCCGGCCAATTGAAATCAATAGCTATCGGTATGCTGTAGATAACCTCTCGAAACCTTTCCACGATTTCGTGCACTTCGTATTGCTCCATCTCAATAATTCCCTGTTCAAGAAGCTCCATTGCTTCGGTGCAATCACCAAATTGCTCCACCTTTTCTATTTCAGGAATCAATTTGAGCAATGGTTTTCGATCCTCTATGGTGTTAGAGTTTATACGTTCGATGTAGTTATGCTCTTATAGAACTTTCACTTTATTGAAGAATAGGATCGTAAGAAGAACCGAACAAAAATACTGAAAATTGCGAAATGATTTAAACCACCAATTGGCTTTCGGTTAGCAGCCCAAGAATAAAGGTAAAGTATAATCTTCGGGAAGCGGCAAATTAATTATTTTATTGGATTCTTTTTGGTTGCAGGCCTACCTTTTTAATGAACTCTATTGAGATTTGATTAAAAACGGCAGCTTTTTCTATGTTTACAACATGGCCGCATTTTTCCACAACCGCAAGGGTTTGGTTTTTGAATTTCCTCACTTGCTCTTTAATGGGTTCAAGAAAAAGGTAATCGTGTTCGCCCATAACGAACAAGGCGGGAATACCCGGGTCGGTTTCTTCCAGTTTTTTAAGCCTGGCTGCTAACTTGCGCGTAAGCATGAACCACCTTATAAACTCCTTTTTTGCAATACGGCGTGCTTCTCGTACAAATACGTTCCGAGCCTCCTGCGCATCGTTAAGTGGCATTATTAAAAAAGCAAACAACTGGTAGAGCCATTCATGGGGTATCAGAAAGTGGAAAATCCTGCCCAGCTTTACCAAGAACCTTGATTTGATGTTTAGTTGGGTAATTGCCCCAACCAAAATCATTGACTTCACGTATCCTGCGTTGGTTTCGGCAAGCTTGCGAATAATAATCGTGCCAAGCGAAACCCCGACGAAGTGAGCGTTGTTTATTTTAAGATGGTCGAGCACCTCAACAATATCATGGGCAATAGAGTCAAAGGAATAGTCAAGGCGTTTCAAGGTTGGCCCATCGGCCGAGCGTCCGTGGCCTCGCAGATCTATAAAAAGAAGATTAAAATGCTTGGCGTAAGCTTGGATTTGCTTAAACCAAACAGCAGAACTACCCCCCGCGCCGTGGATGAAAATCACCCACTCGCTCGAATCTGGATTTTTGTATGTTTTATGAAAGAGCATTTTTTTACAATGGGCAAAGGTAATGAAAAAAAATGATTGGTAATTAGTTAATAGTAATTGGGCTAAATGTTATTTTGGGGTGCTGGCGTGGTATTTGTTTACGCTGAAGTAAAAGAACTCGTTGCTTGCGGGTACATTGTACCAACTGTTTGCCCGTGCACCTTTTTGATGCGCTTGCGAGGTTGCTTATTTACAAGCGGTTGCGACCTCTTGCCGTGGTGTTTGTTTGGCAGTTGGGTTGCTAACAGCCAGTAATGGGCCGGTGGGGTAAAAGGCTGAGAGTTTTTACAACCAAAAAATGTAGTTTTGTTATTTTTTCAACCGGCGTGCTTGATCGCCAACTCCAATGCACCTTAGTCTAAACGGCTCCCATCAACTCGTACCCCTCCCCCCTCTAAAGCCTCACCCTTGGGTCAAGGACACCGTAAATAATGTCAACAGCTATGTTTATTACCACCAGCATTAGAGAAATTAGCAGCACCGATCCCATAACCACGGGGAAGTCGAAGTTTTCGAGCGATTTTACAATTACCACTCCAATTCCTTTCCAGTCGAAAATGTACTCTACAAACACCGCTCCGGCCAATAGCGAGGCAAACCATCCTGAAATAGCGGTAATTACCGGGTTCATTGCATTGCGTAGCGCGTGCCTGGTTATAACGCGGTACGTGCTCAGCCCCTTTGCGCGAGCCGTTCGAATGTAATCTTGAGCCATAACGTTTCGCAAGGAACTGCGGGTAAGTTCAATTACAACAGCAAGAGGCCTTATACCAAGCGTAATGGCTGGCAGTATTAGATTTTTTAGGTCTAAATATTCGCCCCTTCCAAAATCATCGACCGAAAAAAGGCTTCCAGTCATTTTCAAACCTGTCAAGTCGCCTAGCACGAAGGCAAAAAGCCAGGCGATTATAGCCGCTGCAAAAAATGAGGGGAGGGCCATTCCCAGAACCGAAGAAACCATTATGACCTTTCCGGCCACGGGGGTGTCATTAATCATTGACACCACTCCGATGAACACTCCAAATATCATTGCCAAAAAGATTGCCACGGCTGCCAGAAGCAAGGTATTTGGGAAAGCCTCTGCAAGGATGCTGGTTACGGTTCGGTTAGACTGGTAGCTCCGTCCCAAGTATGGTTTTTTTAACACTACCGAAACACTTCCTGCCGAAACCAGCCGTGTGGCCGAGTATTTATTTTGGTCGAGATAAAAGAAACTTTCCGAATTGTTTCGGTTGTGAATTGATATCACCGAAAGGTCGTTGAGGTACTTGAGGTATTGGGTTAAAACTGGCCTATCGAGCCCCAATTCCTTTTGAATAGCCTCCACCGATGAAATGTCTGCCCTTTGTCCGAGCATCATCCGGGCAGGGTCGCCCGGCAAAACAGTGAACAAGAAAAATACAATAGTCAAAACGCCCAGGAAAACCCAGAAGCCGTACCATATTCTTCTTGCAATGAATTTGAGCATCTTGTGCTAAATTGCCGAACCATTGTCCTTGTTTTCTTCCAATTCCAATTTAATAAGCGCGAAAACGGCATAATTTATCATATCGAGGTAATTGGCATCAATGCCTTCCGAAACGAACGTTTTTCCCTCGTTGTCTTCGATTTGCTTGGTGCGCAAGATTTTCATCAGAATTATATCTGCCAGAGAAGAAACTCTCATTTCACGCCAGGCCTCGCTATAGTCGTGGTTCTTTTCCTGCATGAGGTTTCGTGCTGCCTCGAAGTAGTGCTCCCACCTTTCTTTCGCTTTTTCTCCTGTAAAATCTGGTTGGTCAGCAGTTCCAAACTCAAGTTGAATCAAGCCTACTATGGCATAATTGATTATTCCGATGAATTCGGGCGTTATTCCCTCAAGTATTTTTTGCTTACCTTTGCTTTGCAGCGACCTGATGCGTTGGGCCTTGATGTAAATTTGATCGGTAAGCGATGATGGGCGCAAAACACGCCAGGCCGTCCCGTAGTCTTTCATTTTTTTCTCGAAAACATCGAGGCACCAACCTTTTATCTGGTCGTACTGCTGATTTGTTTTTGACATTTATTGCACTGAATATAAAATTTTGATGAAAAGAGATTCTGTTTTTACAAAGAAGAGAACATTAAATCTTAATGGCAAAATTATAAATTTATCTTCACCTTTGGTAATGGGGGTTCTAAATATTACCCCTGATTCGTTTTACGATGGAGGCAGGTATTTTGGGCTGCGTGCAGCACTCGATAAGGCTGCCCGGCTTTTAGAGCAAGGTGCCGATATTATTGACATCGGGTCGGCTTCAACGCGCCCTGGAGCCAAATTAATCGACTGGCAAATGGAAAGCCAAAGGCTCCAACCGGTGGTAAATGCTTTGGTCTCCTCGTTCCCGGAAATTAATATTTCTGTTGACACTTACAATGCCAAAACTGCCCGTGTTGCCGTAGAAAGCGGTGCCTGCATGGTAAACGATATTTCGGCGGGTGAAATCGACCCTGAAATGTTCAAAACGGTTGCCCACCTAAAAGTTCCATACGTAATGATGCACATGAAGGGGACACCGCAAAGCATGCAGCAAAACCCTGTTTACGATGATATTTTTAAGGAAATTGCAGCATGTTTCTCCAGAAAAATTGAAAGGTTAATCGAACTCGGCGTAAACGACATTATTATTGACCCGGGTTTTGGTTTCGGCAAAACCCTTGATCAAAATTACGAGCTGTTGAATCTACTGCCCTACTTCAATATCTTTGATCAGCCACTGCTTGTTGGCGTTTCGCGCAAGTCAATGGCATACAGGCTGTTAAATATCGATCCCCAAGATGCCCTCAATGCAACAACAGCCCTAAATACCATTGCACTTCTCAACGGTGCGAGCATTTTGAGGGTTCACGATGTTCGGGAGGCCAAAGAGGCAATTGCGATAGTCGTAAAATATCGGGAAAAACAACAAAAAGATTAATTTTGCACCAATTTCAGCTTAACCAAATGTCAATCGTTCCTCTTTTTTTCTCATTGCGCGTTCTTGATGTTGTTGACATCCTGTTAGTTGCGTTGATTTTGTTTCAGATTTACTTGCTCATCAGGGGTACCGGGGCAATCAGTATCCTTTTCGGCATATTATCGGTTTACATCGTGTATTGGTTGGTAGGGTTCTTCGAAATGAAACTCCTTTCGGCAATTCTTTCGCAGTTTGTCAGCTTGGGTGTGATTGCCCTTATAATTGTGTTCCAGCCCGAAATTCGCAAGTATCTCTTGATGTTGGGAAATAAGAATTTCATCAAAAGGGGTTCCGAAAATCTTTTTAGCAAGTTCTTGAAAGCCGAGGAAGCCACCAAGCTAGATATTTTTCCAATAGTAATTGCCTGTACGCGAATGTCGAACAGCAACACCGGTGCGATTATTGTTTTGACCAAGCAAAACGAATTGCAACAGGTTATTGAAACCGGTCAGGTAATTAATGCCACCATATCTTCGCAGTTGCTAGAAACAATATTCTTTAAAAACACTCCAATGCACGATGGAGCGGTAATTATAAGCAACAATAAAGTGGTTGCTTCCAAATGTGTTTTGCCGGTATCGGAAAACAAGGAAATACCTTCCACAATGGGATTGAGGCACAAGGCAGCCGCCGGAGTTACCGAACAATCAGATGCACTGGCTATTGTAGTAAGCGAGCAAACAGGAAAAATTGCCCTGTTCAAGCAAGGAAAAATTCATCCAAATTTAAAGCCCGAGGGTCTTAAGGCAATGTTAATCAAGGAGTTTTGGGAAAAGGAGTGAAGATCAAATAGTAAACAGTGAACAATCTGGAGTAGTAGTATGCCACGTATAGGTTGGGAGTTAAGCGTGAAAGAACGAAAGAGCTATTTTTGATTAACGATTTTTGATTTTTTTTGACCACCGACATACCATCACCCATCGCCCATTCCTGATAACTAATTTGTACCTTTGCAGCTTCAAAAATTAAAACCTTTTCTGATGTCATTAAATTGTGGGTTGGTAGGACTAACGGGTAGTGGTAAAACCACTCTTTTCAATTCTTTTCAAAAAGGTGCCCGACCATCGGGGCAGGTTAGCGGCAAGGCCAACCTGGGGGTGGTTGAGGTTCCTGATCCGAGGCTCGATGCCATTGCCGCAATTGTAAAGCCTGCAAAGGTTGTAAGAACAACCGTTGAAATAATAGATATCCCCGGTCTTATTAAGGGTGGAGCAACACAAAAGGGCGCTGGCCAGTTTCTGGCCGAAATAAGGCAAACCGATGCCATAATTCACGTATTGCGCTGCTTCGATGATGATACCGTACCACATGTTGAGGGTTCGGTCAACCCTCTTCGCGACAAGGAAATCATTGATCTTGAGTTGATTGCCAAGGATTTGGAAACCCTTGAGAAGAAACTTCAGAAATACGATAAACTATCGCGTGTTGGCGACAAGGATGGAAAGATTGGTTTGGCGGTGTTGTCAAAATTAAAGGATCATTTCGAAAACGGCCTTCCTGCCCGTGACCATCCCATTTTTGAGAACGAGCTTGAGTACATTGATGATTGCTTTTTCCTTACCGTAAAACCCGTCATTTACGTTTGCAACGTTGACGAGGCCTCGGCGGCCACGGGCAATAAACACACGAAACTGATCGAGAAAACAATAATTGAAGAGGGTGCTCAAATGATAATAGTGGCTGCAGCGGCCGAGGCCGAAATCTCAGCCCTCGACAACGAGAATGATAGGAATGAATTCCTTAAAGATATGGGTTTGGAAGAACCCGCGGTTAACAAACTAATTAGGGTTGCCTACGATACGCTAAAACTGCAAACATTTTTCACAGAAGGTCCGAAAGAGGCCAGGGCCTGGACAATTCGCCAGGGTACACTCGCACCAAAGGCTGCAGGTGTAATCCACTCCGACCTTGAAAGGGGATTCATTAGGGCAGAAGTAAAACGCTGGGAAGACTTCGTTGAGTTAGGCTCCGAGCACGCCTGCAAGCAGGCTGGCAAGTTTAGGCTCGAAGGCAAAACCTACGAGGTTAAGGACGGCGATATTTTTCACGTAAGATTCAACGTGTAGGTTTTTTTTTAGAAAATTGTTGAGCAATGCAAAAGTACAGTCAGCGCGGGGTTTCGGCATCAAAAGAAGATGTTCACAATGCCATAAAGAACATTTGCAAAGGGTTGTTTCCCAATGCTTTTTGCAAGGTAACCCCCGATTTTTTTGGCGTTGACGACTCTTTTTGCAATATCATGCACGCCGATGGTGCCGGAACAAAATCCTCGCTGGCTTACATTTACTGGAAAGAGACTGGCGACCTTTCGGTGTGGCGAGGCATCGCGCAAGATGCCATTGTTATGAACACCGACGACCTGTTGTGCTCAGGTGCCATTGACAATCTGCTGCTTTCTTCAACCATTGGTCGCAACAAGAGGCTGGTGCCTGGTGAGGTCGTTTCGGAGATAATCGCCGGCACCGAGGAGTTTCTTCAGCAGATGCGCGATTTTGGGGTTAACATTGTGCTCACTGGAGGCGAAACCGCCGATGTGGGCGATTTGGTTCGCACGGTCATTGTTGATTCCACGGTTGCCTGCCGGCTTCCGAAATCAAAGGTAATCACCAACGAACTCATTTCTCCAGGCGATGTAATTGTAGGCTTTGCATCTTACGGCCAGGCAACTTACGAAACGCATTACAACAGTGGCATAGGCTCAAATGGACTTACATCAGCCCGACACGATGTTTTCTCTAACCTGTATGCAACAAAATATCCCGAGACTTTCGATAATGACCTTGACCCATCAGTTGTTTATTGTGGCAAGTATTTGGTTACTGATAGGGTAGAGGGCTTCCCGCTCGATGCCGGAAAAATGGTGCTTTCGCCCACTCGAACCTACGCTCCAGTCATGAAGGAAATATTCAGGGAAATGAAAAAGCACATCCACGGAATGATTCATTGCAGCGGAGGCGGCCAAACCAAAGTTATGAAGTTTGTTCACAACCTGCACGTTATAAAGGATAACTTGTTCGAGCCCCCAACCGTTTTCAAGATTATTCAACAACAATCGGGAACTTCGTTAAAGGAGATGTACCAGGTGTTTAACATGGGTCACCGGTTCGAAATTATTGTAAAACCCGAAGTTGCCCAAGAACTCATTGATTTTGCCTCCTCGTTCAACATTGATGCCCAAATAATAGGACGCTGCGAACCCTTTACGGGCAAAAAACTTACAATTATGGCACAAGGCCAAAAGTTGGAGTTTTGAAAGGTTGTGTATTGGTCAATAACGATTAACGTTTTTTGGTTATATTGAAATGCACATCGCGCTGATTGCTCCCCAAACACTCAACTCTATTGATAACAACCGGCAAAATGCGGGAAGCTTCACAATATTCAACAGTTTTGAAGTGCAAATTAGTATTATCGGGGCGAAAAGGTCAAATGTTAATGATTTAGCCAACTATCGAGAAATACAAACCGCTAATAACTTGTAGCTTTTACCATTAAGCAGCAAATTTCAACCACAAGTCCATGAAACCCTGTCAATCCCAAAAACATAACAAACATTTCAACTTCTTTTGTACCTTTGCACCCAAAAAATTCGATAAATGCTGCTCGATAAATTAGAAGCAATAAATCAACGCTACGAAGAAGTTGGAAGGCTGATTGCCTTACCGGAGGCCATGTCGGACATGAAGAGGTACATCTCCTTGAACAAGGAATACAAAGACCTTGGGCCTATAATTGCTTCCTACAAGGAATACAAGAATGTTTGCAATAACATACAGTCGGCAAAAGAAATCCTGCAAACTGAAAAGGACCCTGAATTTCGCGAAATGGCAAAAGGTGAACTCGACGAATTAATTCCTCGCGAGCAAGAAATGCAAGAAGAGATTAGAATTCTGCTTCTTCCGGCCGACCCGCAAGACGAAAAGAATGCAATAGTTGAGATTAGGGCTGGTACCGGTGGCGACGAGGCTGCAATCTTTGCGGGAGACCTTTACCGCATGTACCAGAAATTCTGTGAACGAAGTGGATGGAAGACCGACCTCGTTGACCTTAACGAAGGCACTTCAGGTGGATTCAAAGAGGTGATTTTCAATGTTAAAGGTGAAGGAGTTTATGGTATTTTGAAATACGAATCTGGAGTTCACCGTGTACAGCGTGTTCCGCAAACCGAAACCCAAGGCCGTGTTCATACCTCTGCTGCAACGGTTGCAGTGCTTCCCGAGGCCGACGAGTTCGATGTTGAACTTAAGCAAAGCGACATAAGGAAAGAAACGTTCTGTTCTTCGGGCCCAGGCGGCCAATCAGTAAACACTACCTACTCGGCGGTGAGGCTAACCCACATACCCACAGGAATAGTGGTTTCGATGCAAGATCAAAAGTCGCAGATAAAAAACATGGAAAAGGCAATGCAAATCCTGCGAACCAGGCTTTATGACTTGGAATACAAGAAATATCTCGATGAAATTTCGTCGAAACGGAAAACAATGGTTTCCACCGGCGACCGTTCTGCCAAAATTAGAACATACAACTATCCTCAAGGAAGGGTTACCGATCACCGTATTGGCCTAACCCTGTATAACCTACCTGTTACAATGGACGGCGACATTCAGGAAATCATTGATGCACTGCAAGTTGCCGAAAACGCTGAAAAACTCAAGGAGGGTGTAACTCAATAAGCCATGACCCGCGATCAACTAATAAACTTGATCAAAGAGAAAAAGTCATACCTGTGCGTGGGTCTGGACCCCGATTTTGAAAAAATTCCACAATTCATTAAAGACCAGTTCGAAGATCCAATTTTTGAGTTCAACAAGGCCATAATTGATGCTACGTGGCAATACGCGGTGGCATACAAACCAAACCTGGCGTTTTACGAATGTCACTTGAGTAAAGGTTGGCAAAGCCTTGAAAAAACCATCAACTACATAAACGAGCAGGGTGGGGGACGTGTTTTTACAATTGCCGATGCCAAACGCGGAGATATTGGAAATACCGCCCGAATGTACGCCCAAACATTCTTTCAGAACCTGCAGTTCGATGCCGTAACTGTAAATCCCTACATGGGAAGGGACTCTGTTGAGCCATTTACGGGCACCGACGGCAAGTGGGCTGTTGTGCTTGGACTAACTTCAAACCCAGGTGCTTATGATTTTCAAATTGCCGACACTGCTGGCAATGTTGCAACCACGCACCCGTTTGAACAAACGATCAAGAGATGCACCCGTTGGGGAACTCCCGAAAACCTGATGTTCGTGGTGGGAGCAACCCGTGGCGAATTGATAAAAAAAGCGCGCGAAGCAGCACCAAATCACTTCTTTTTGGTACCCGGCGTTGGCACCCAGGGTGGTAGTATTAAGGAAGTTTCTGAAATTGCAATGACCCAAGATTGCGGTCTGCTTGTAGCCGTCTCGAGACAAATAATTTTTGCCTCGCACGGCCCTGACTTTCAGCAACGAGCCAGAGAGATGGCCGCGAACTACCAAAAGCAGATGGAGATTTTGCTAAGGGCAAAGGGCTAAGGGCAGAGAGCTAATTATCTCAAATATTTTGAAGCAAGGAACTTTATCGTGCGGACCCGTTATTTCAAACACTCCAGCAGCCATTACCTCATTGGCATTATGTAATTGGTTTTTTAACTTTCAAATCAAAAAATCTTCTTGAAATCTGGCTTGTTTTGATTTTACCGTGTTCCCGTTTTTTGTTGATGCTGTCAAGGGCTCCGTAATGGAAACCGTTTTAACAGGAAATAACAGGAGCCAAATTTCATAATCGTAATTTGTGGCAAATACCCTCTTTCAGGCTCGGCGCAACTTTTCAAAAGGAATGCTTTTTCGGCGTTCGGAAATGTAAAGATAATGAATGATAAGTTGATTATTCGAGGAGTCAAGTTTTATCCTTGAAACATGCTTTTTGCAAGAAATTAATCTCTTGGTAAAATTATGGCCCAGTGTTATTGAAAACCTAAAAAACCAACTTCCAAGAAATTATGCAAATCCATTTGAATATAAACACCGGCATAATACAACCATTAAGCAGCAAATAATAGTCCGGTACTTTAATATCAGGCAAAGAATCGAGCTTTGATTTTTCCGAGCGTTCGAAATCACAGGTCATTTCGTAATATTTTTGCTTGACAAAAATAAATGAAAGGCGAGAATTGTGGAGTTTACTTTGTTAATTCGTCAGAAACAAAAAGGGTTGCGTATCTGCTAACCACCAATCACTGCTCACTCTTCACTTACTCCACAACCACCCTCACCCCTTCGCTATGGCTTGTAAACTCGGGGGCGTACATGCACTGAATGGTTGTTATGCCGTTTGAGAAATTACCTCTTTGCGACGCTATAAGGTCGTATTCAAAAACGTAAGTGCCCTTTAGAAGGTAGTTTATGAAAAAGTTCATACTTGCATCTCTTATTGCAAGGTAGTATCCAAGCCCATGCGACCACCTGTAGCCCGAAAGAGCTTCAACAGGTTCGAAAGCCGACGCTCGCATATCTTTTAGGTGAACGTATTCCATATCCCTGTCAACCCTTATTTCAATGCGTACTTTTATCCTGTCGCCTACGCTGACCCTCCCATCCTTTTCCAATGGAACTATTACCTTTTGCTCTCCGGCGCGCCTTTCGACAAACAGTTTTTTGTCAATCTTCAACGGCGTTTCCTCGAAATGGGTAATTTTATCTAGCTGCTCGAAGTATTGCCAGTAAAGGGCTCCCCAGGATACTTGGTCGGTTTTCTTGGTAATGCTAACGGTGCCCATTGAGGGATTCACGTCGGCTCCGTGCCACGATTTCTTGAAATATCCTGTTCCAGCTTCTGTTCTAATTTCAGGATCATTTTTGGGGTCAATTGTAATGTCGCCCAGTTTTATTACTGCAAGGTCATCATCCGAAAGGATATCCTTACCCCTCATCAATAATGCGTAAATTGCCTCGGTGGTCGCCTTTGTTGTTCTCCAATCTTGGGTTTGCTTTTGCTTGAGCAGCCATACCTTCATGTCGTCAACCATTTTTTTGTCATTTGCCACCTCCTCGAAAGCTTCCATTAGCATGGCGTGTGTTTCGATGGGAGCCTGGTGCCAGTGAGAGCCCCTGTCAATGTTCCAGAATGTGCCTAGTTCTTGGTGGGTGCGGGCGTGCTCGCGCAATGAAGCAATAATTTTATTGGCCTCGGGTTGCTTATCCAGCCTATTAAGTGCCACCGCCAACATTCCTTGGGCGTAAAATCCCTTGTTGCGCCAGTACTCTTCGGCTTGACCGGCATAATAGTTGAAGGCTTCGCTTGCGTTTTCCGCAATAGGATATTCATTGATGAAAAACGACCTTCCGTACAGGTAGTGCATTTGAATGTAGCCAAGTTGGTCGTTTTGTCGGCATTTTTCATCGCAGCGGCCTTTTAGTTTGTTGTAGGAGTCAACCATTTCAGTATCGATGAAATTCACGGCCTTGCGCACCATTTCATTAAGCCCGGAATCGTTGTTATTCAACACCCCAAGGTTTTTCATCTTTCCAAATCCAACAACAATATGCTGGGTAATGTGCCAGCTTTCGCGCATTCCCGAAAACCACGGCCAACCGCCGTTAAATCTTTGCATTTCGGCAAGTTGGGTCGAGGCCCTGTTGGTTTCGTCGGCCATTTTGTTGAAGTCGAAGAGCAAACCCAACCTGCGCTTGCGTTCCGATTCATTCTTGGCTTGCATTACCCACGGGGTTTCTTCAATCAACAGCGACTTTAGTTCTTGGTTTTTTTCGAGGTTTGAAATAAAAGCCTTGCTGTCGGGAGCAGTTTTCCAAGACTCGAACACCCTTTTGATTTTGGGATTTGAGTTTGCCACGTGCCAGGCCAACATGTTGGCATATAGCCTGCTGAAAACTTGCTCTGAACACTCGTAAGGGTATTCCATCAGGTAAGGAAGAGCCTTCACCGCATACCAAGCGGGGTTGGAAGTAAATTCAAGCGTTACTGAATGGTGCCTCAATGTCGAAGAGTTGTCGCTATCAAGCAGCCGTTGCATCGTGAAATTGGTTGTTTCGGCCTTGCGAACCGGAAGGGGCATTGTTTCGGTTACCAGCATTCGGTTTGTAAGGATCGGCAAAAGGCGTTCCTCGCCATCTGAATGGTTCTTGCCAGCGGCAACAATGCGAGTTCCAACCAACGAAAGACCTTCGGGAATGGTAACCCTCCAACCTACCGAAGTATTGCTCCCTGTTTCAGCCGAAAAATCAACAACATTGCCCTCCTTGCCAACAAATTGGTGGTTGAGCGAGGCAAGGGTTACCGGGTCGAAAAACTCGATGGTGGCCTTGCCTGATATTTTCTGGTCTGAAATATTTGAAACCCTCGCGCTTATTTCCATTTCATCGCTTTCGCGGAAAAAGCGGGGCAAGTTGGGTGTAACCATAAGTTCTTTTTGGGTAATCAGGTTGGCAGTTATAGTACCAAACTTCATATCCCTGGTATGTGCCAGCCCCAAGAAGTTCCAGCGGGTAAGGCTTTCGGGCATGGTAAATCTAATCATCACCTCCCCGTTTTCGTTGGCAACCAAGTGAGGATAAAAGAATGCGGTTTCGTTAAAGTTTGCTCTAACCTGCGGTGCATGAAGTGGTTGCACAACTGCAGTATGAGTTTCGGGGGGAGGTACCCCATGACCCGAAACAATCTTTTGTGTTCCGTAACCAGCCACAATAGATTCTGACAATAATTCATTGTCAAGCATGAAATCCGCCTCAGCATCATCAACAACCATCAATTCATTTAACTCAATCTCCGAACCGGTGGCCCTAGACCCGTATATTCCATCAGTCCTAAATCTTGCAACTCCTAGTTCAACACCAAAGAAGTTAATTCTTGGTATTCGCATTCCAAGTCGATGTGCCGTGGGGTTGAACGATCTCGAATATATTGCACCTCCCGTAATGGCAAAACCATCCCTTCCATAAGAAATAGTGCTGCTGAAACTTGGCAGGTACGAAAACGACCACGTGTTTTTGGCAAAGGCATCGAGCGAGGCATCGTACATTGCTGCCAATAGTTCGGCTTGCGCCGGGTTGTTTTGGTAATCGGCAATTTGCATCTTCCATTCTTCGTGCGAGCCGGGAAGGGTTTTATCCCTGAAGGTAACCAGGCTTAATGATAGCTGCTTGTTTAGCCAATCAACCGCAATGTTCTGGTTGAATGCATGCATTTGGCCATTTTTCACAAACATCAGGTTTACGGAAATTCCACCCCTGTGACTCTCTAAAATTGGTATTTCAATGCGGCGCACTTGGTTATCAATCCTAATTATTTCTCTTTTTTCAACCTTGCCCTTTACAACCAGGTGGTAAAAAACCGTGACATTTCTGTGCGAAGAGCCAACGTAAACGCTTACTGTTTGGCCGGGTTGGACACTTCTCGAGGTAATATGAAAAAATGATTCGGCAATTAATGGCATTCTACGCGACGATGATGAGAAAACGGTGAACTCTTTAATCTCTTCAACTTTGTTTCCCCACCTGTCGGTAGATTTTAACACCAGACGATAAGATCCTGCTCGCCACGATTTAATGTCTGGTAGATTTATCTCTGAACCATCCTTGGTGTTGATTTTTTTACTTAAAACCAACCTCTGGTTTTGCCAGGTTGACCTATCAAGGTCGTTGGAATACTCGTGGCCTGGAAATAGCCTGTACCACTCTTCCTTGGTGTAAAGATGCTTGTCGGTTTGTTCCCATTTCTTTGACGCCAGGAGCAATACGGGGTTTTTCAACAAGTGGATTTCCACCTCAACGTTGGCATCAACGAACCTGCCCGAGGCGTTTCTCGAAAAAACCTTGAAACCTTTAGTGTTTTGTTTGTCAATTACGGCATCGAGGTTACTCGAAAGCATTAACGACTGGTTTGAAACTGTAACCGAGCCAGATCCCGATTGTGTTTCACCGTTAATATCGGTCACATTAACTATGATGGTATAGATGAAAAGTGAATTTTCAAGTCCAGCCTTCAGGGTAGCCGTTGCCTTGAAAGATATGTTGAAATTTCCCTTTTCGTCAAGTTTAACCGTTCCAAATGCAATCTCTTCGGGCTGACTTCGCGGTGCCCAGAAACTCCAACGTCCCCACCAATTTTGAGCTCGGGTTATGGTGTAGGTTACACCCGCATCGGTAAGCGGTGCGCCAGAAAAAGCAATGGCACTCCCTTTGAATGTTACGGAATCGTTGAGCCTAAACTCCCCTTCAACTTGTTCAACCGTTACCTCAAAATTAGGTCTCTTGTATTCTTCAACCCTGATGGTATGCGAACCAAAGTCGGTGTCTATGGTAAAAGTTCCCGGAAGAACATTCAAAGGTATTTGAAAAGTTCCGGAAAAACTGCCGTGATCGTTGGTCTTGAGTTTTAAAGATTGAATTGTTTGCCAATTGGCGTCTTCGAAACCCAAATCAATTTCAAGGTTATTTTCAAGCGAAAAAACGCCCCTGTTCTCCTTGCATGCAATGCCTTTAAAATGAACGGTTTGGCCAGGACGGTATATTGCCCGGTCGGTGAAGAGTCTTACCGTAATGTCTTCATCATCCTTTGGTTGGTGATGTGTTTGAAAGTAATGGGTTTGTTCTACCAAAAAATCTTTGCCCTTGCTAACTTCAATGGTAATGTTACGGCCGCGGTCGGTTCGCATTTCTTTCAAGTCAACAATTCCGTTACGGGTTGTTCTCCCTTCAACAACCTTGCGTTTTACCTGTCGCCTCTGCATCGAATTCCACTCCCAGCCATAAACCGTGTAATTTGCCCTTGAGACCGGTTGCCCTGTTTCTCTATTCAGAAGGTATATTGTTGGTGATTCTTGATCTGGCATCATTGAGGTAATGAGCATGTTGGTAACAAAAATTTCGGAAACAGCAATGTGGTTTTCTTCAATTTCTAGCGTTGGATGATAGTTGAAAACCAAAACGTGAAACCCCAAATCCAATTCGTCAAGCAAGAACTCAACCGAATGAGTGTTGAATTTGTTGTCTGTGGGTAGTTTAATTTCCTTGTTTTCGATAATTAAACTGCCACTCTTTGTTAATTGATATAAAAAGTTATCACCGCCACGTTGCAATTCCTGCAAATCTACAAAGTCTTTATAGTTAACCTTGAAAACAGAGTAGTGGATTCTGTCAACATTGGTGTAACTAATCCTTATTGGATTCTTTTGTTTTGGAAATAACAACCTCTCTGTTTGAAACGAAAACGATTTATTTTCAATCTGTTGTTTTAGGTTAATGCAGTTCGGAGCAAAAAAGGCGTCGGGGAATTTTTTTAAAACGTTTGCCAAAAGAGTGTGCGCTTTTGTCTTGCTGTCTTCGTATTGATGTGTAAGAGGGTTGTTGTAATCATACCTTTGCCCCAAGTTGAATTGATGGTGGGCAATTTCAAAAGCTATTTCCGCCGATGCTGGATGTTCATTGAACCTTTCGAGCATTTCTTCAAACCTGCCTATTAAAACACTCTTGGTATCGGCACCTGCAAGATTGCTTTCGGCAAACTTAAGCCTATGAATATCAGCGAACACAAAAGCATCGGAGTTTGCTTTGCGATTTATTAGGTGTTTTAACCAATTTTGGTAAATCCTTGTTGCCGCAAGATTAAATGACAGTGTATCGCCAACAATTTCAAGGTTCACGAAGCTTTCGGCATTATCCAGGAATCGGGATTCGGTTAGTTTGTCAGAATTATCGACACTTAGACCCCGGCGGGCACGGTTGCTAGAGGCCAAAATTGATATGGCATTGTGTGCAACAACATCAAAAACCGTCGGAAAAAAAAGGTTGGACCTTTCGGTAGTATCAATGATGCCGACAAAATCTTCGGTTGGTGTTTGCATCAAATAGCTGCTGCTGGTAGCAAGTGCAAGGTTCTTTATTACTCTATCCTTTAAAAGGGTTTTGTCCCACGTTTTAACGTCTGTTAATTCGTGCCCATGCGTAACCGACCGTTGGTCAATCAAGAATCGGTTTGCCTGATAAAAATCGTTGTATAACTTACCAAGCAAGAAATGTAAGTAGTGCAGCGTTGCTCCTTGGTAATCAGCCATTTCTTGTTCCAAAAGACGGATTGCCCTTGCAAAGCCATCTTCTTCGAGAATCGAGATTAACCTTATCTTGTAACTGGTAGAGCGAATAATTTGCACCTGATTGTTTTCGCTTTTTGCAATCTCGAAAACCTGCTCCACTTTTTCGAGGGCCGATTTGGGCAGCCTATCTTTTTCAAGTTTTTCTATCTCCCTCCAGAGGGTTTGGTAGTTTTCCATTTTATTGGCTTTGAGGGTTTGGGCGGTGCCCATTATTGCAAGTGAGCAAATTAATATTGCAAGTTTCAGGATTTCTTGTTTCGAGCGCGAGAAGGAAAGTGATTTCATGACCGAATTTTTTGAGTGGCGAAACTTATTTGTCGTTTCAATTTTGTGATGCAGCTTTGGCGGGTTTTTAAGGAAAATGGTAATCGAGCCATACATGGTTAGGTCAAAAAGCGTGCCTTAACGGGTTTTCAAAGGTAATAATTGATTGTCGGTGTTTATTCAGAAAATTTTGTTTTTTTTAGAACCTCGAAAAAATGTTATGGAATAAAGCAGTAAATTTGCAGTTCTGAAAAAATCACCAAGTTGCATGTAACTAACCAAAATGTGGGTTTTTGGTAAATTTGTCCGTGAATTGTTTAATGGAGGGTGTACTAAAAAAAAAAAAAAAAAAAAAAAAAAAAAAAAGAGAATGCGAAAGAATAAATTATAACCATAAATGACAAAAGTTATTGCCATAGCAAACCAAAAGGGAGGGGTTGGAAAAACAACCACTGCCATTAACCTGGCCGCGGCTTTAGCCGTTCTTGAGAAGAAAACCCTGCTTGTTGATGCAGACCCCCAGGCTAATGCTACATCGGGAGTTGGTTTCGACCCAAAGGCCATCAAAACAAGTATTTACGAGTGTATAATTGACGATGTTGAGCCCCGGGACATTGTTTTGAACACTACTACTCCAAACCTTGACCTTATTCCAGCTCACATTGACCTTGTTGGTGCTGAAATTGAAATGATCAACATGCCCCATCGCGAGGTGATGATGAAAAGGGTTCTGGACAAAATAAAGGATGATTACGATTTTGTTATTATTGACTGCTCGCCCTCATTGGGGCTCATAACCGTGAATTCGCTTACTGCTTCCGATTCGGTTATTGTTCCCGTGCAATGTGAATATTTTGCGCTCGAAGGATTGGGTAAGCTGCTCAACACCATTAAAATTGTGCAGGCAAGGCTTAATCAAGGACTCGAAATCGAGGGTATCTTGCTTACAATGTACGATAGCAGGCTCAGGCTTTCCAACCAAGTTGTTGAAGAAGTTTGCAATCATTTCCAAGACCTTGTCTTCGACACCATTATTCAGAGGAATACTAAACTTGGCGAAGCCCCTAGTTTTGGCGAAACAATCATCATGCACGACGTTCACAGTCGTGGTGCCGTTAACTACCTCAACCTTGCCAGGGAACTGTTACAAAAGAATGAGTTGACGGCCATTCCGCTGTCAGAAAAACAAGTAGAAATAGAGTAATGAACAGCAAGAAAAGAGCCCTTGGAAAAGGTTTGGGTGCGTTACTTGGCCATGGTTACGAAGATACCCTCGAAAGCCAGCTTGGGGCCGTGGCCCAGGGGGTGGGCACCATTGCCAAAATCCCCATAGCAAGCATTGAAAAAAATCCGTTTCAACCGCGACAGCAATTCGAACATGATTCGCTTAAGGATTTGGCAGCATCCATAAAGGAGCAAGGCATAATACAGCCAATTACGGTTTCGCCACATGAAATACCCGGTAAGTTCATCCTGATTGCTGGCGAACGTAGGTGCAAGGCTGCACAAATGGCGGGTTTGTCCGAAATTCCTGCCTATTTGATTGATGCCGACGACAGCAAGAAGCTTGAACTCGCAATTATCGAAAACATTCAGCGTGAAGACCTTAATCCTATTGAAATTGCCCTCGGATACAAGCAGCTACTTGAACGATACGACCTTACCCAAGAAATGGTTGCCGAAAAGGTGGGCAAAAGCAGGTCATCGGTGGCCAATTACATTAGGCTATTAAGCCTTCCGGGGGAGATTCAAATTGGACTCAAATCGCAATTGATCACCATGGGGCACGCGCGAGCCCTGATTACGGTTGACGATGTTAGCACCAAGATTGATATTTTTAATGATATAATCCATCAAGGACTTTCGGTAAGGGATGTTGAAGAAATCGTGAAAAACCTCTTGGATGCAGAAAACGTAGAAGAACAAAAAGAACAACAAACCAAAACACTTCACGAATCCAACCCTGAAAGGTATTTGGGGCTAGGGCAACAACTTGCCGAAATTCTTGGGTCAAAAGTAAAGATCAAAAACAAGGGTGGCGGCAAGGGTACCATAACCATTAATTTCAATTCTGAACAAGATTTGGAAAAGTTTTTGTCGTTAATCAAAATCGACTACCAGGCTTAAGCCCGCCATAAACCAGATTTCAAGTTGAACAAAAAAGGAACCAGATCAATTTATTGCGGAGCAAGGCCGTTTTTGGGGATAAATGGGTCTTGTAAGTATTTGGTTTCATTGGTTTTGCTTTTTCTTTTATCGATAATTTCAGGAAATTCCATTTCCCAGGTGCCTGGCAAGCCTGAACATGTTGAAAAAAGAGATAGCCTTGAAATTGCCATCGAAGGCCCACAAGCCACCGATTTGGCCAGGGTTGAACCCAAGATTTCTGACGATAACAAAACGCCTAAGTTTATACCCAACCCTTCGAAATCATGGAAATACTCTGCAATACTTCCAGGCTGGGGGCAGGCATATAACAGGTCCTATTGGAAAATCCCCGTAATATATGCCGGATTAGGCACTGTAGTTTATGTTTATGCGTTTAACAACAAGCAATTTCACAAATGGAGGAATGCCTATATCGGCAAGATAGACCCGGCAGTTCCGGATGAATACCCAAATGCTTCGGTCCATGCCATCAAAAACCTTATGGATAATTATCGCAGGTATAGGGAATATACAGTTTTGGCTGGTGTGGCGGTTTGGGTTTTAAATGTTTTGGAGGCTTACGTTTATGCCCACCTTTTGAATTTTGATATTAGTGAGGATCTGAGCTTTAAAATTGAACCAATTGTCATGCCGTCAAATAACTTTGCTGGTTTTGCCAGCAATTCTCTGAGCCTCAAGTTAACCTTTAACTTCTGATTTTATCGTGGAAAAAAAGCTTAGAATTGCCATAATAGGATATGGTAAGATGGGGAAAGAAATAGAAAGGATTGCCCTGGAAAGAGGGCACGAGATTTCGTGTGTGATCGAGAAGGAAGAAGATTGGAACGTCCTTTGCGAAAAAAGCAATATGGCAATTGAATTTACCGAACCTAAAGCGGCTTTTGGTAACGTTTTGAGGTGCTTCGATGCGAAAATACCTGTTGTAAGCGGTACTACAGGTTGGGATGGCAAGTTGGACGAGGCAAAACAAATTTGCGAGCAAAAAGGTCAGACGTTTGTTTACTCACCCAACTATAGTCTTGGGGTAAATGTTTTTTTTGAAATTAACAAACTGCTGGCCAAGTTATTATCACCTTTTCCCGAATACCAACCAAGAATTTCCGAAACCCACCACACCCAAAAGCTTGACGCTCCAAGTGGCACGGCCATTGCATTGGCAAAAGGCATTATCGAGAAAAATGATAGGTTTAGGTCCTGGCACCTGAAAGAGGAAACAACCAACAATGCAGAAATCTCGGTTGTTGCCCACCGCATTGACAAGGTTACGGGCACGCACGTTGTTTCTTGGCAAGGGCCAAACGACATTATTGAAATACAGCACAAAGCTTATGATCGCAGCATTTTTGCCATGGGTGCCGTGGTGGCCGCGGAAATGGTATTGGGTCAGAAAGGTTTTTTTACACTAAAGGATTTACTTAAATTTTAAGATTATGAATGCTTACAACATCATCACCATATTTTTATTCTTGATTTCTATTTCAGGGCTTTGGCGAATTTTCGAAAAGGCAGGAAAACCCGGATGGCACGCCATGGTACCATTTCTTAACATCATTACCTGGATAAAGGTTATTGAAAAGCCAAAATGGTGGCTAATCCCGTCTCTATTGCCTTTTGTAAACATTTTTATGCTTTTGCTATTGGTTGTTGAAACCCTTAAATGCTTCAAGCATGGCAAACTTTGGCAAGTTACCACCGCGGTTTTGTTCCCGTTCATTTACCTCACATTTCTTGGCTTTTCGCCAAAAGAGCTTTACAGCAGGCCATCTCAAATTCCCGAGATAAAAAAATCAACTGCTCGTGATTGGGCCGAGTCAATAATATTTGCATTGGTTGCTGCCACCATTATTCGCACGTTCTTTATCGAGGCCTACGTGATCCCGACCCCTTCGATGGAAAATTCATTGCTGGTAGGTGACCATCTTTTCGTGAGCAAAATAAGTTTTGGTCCGCGGGTTCCGCTTACGCCCATTGCATTTCCGCTTGTACACCACACCATACCATTGCTAAACGTTAAGTCATTTACCGATTTCATTAAATTGCCCTATTACCGTTTCCCGGGATTGAAAAAAATCGAAAACAATGACATTGTGGTGTTCAACTTTCCGGTTGGCGACACACTTAGCACGGCATTCCAAAGCACCCAAGATTATTACGCGTTGGTAAGGCAATACGGAAGGGAAGAGGTTTTGAACAACAGGCAAAGGTTTGGCAACATAATAACCAGACCAATTGATAAGCGCGAGAATTTTATTAAACGTTGTGTTGCCATTGCCGGCGATACCTTGCAAATAATTGCCGGGCAAGTTTTTATAAATGGCATTAAACTTGAAGAAAACCCCGGCACAATCCATTTATATAATGTTTCAACCTCCGATGGCGCAATCTTGCCTCAAAGGTTTACAGGTAATAATTATGCCAAATTGCTAGGGCGAGGCGATAACGGCGCTTTTGTTTACGAAATGGATGTTACGGCGGTTGAGGTTGCTAAAAAACTGCCATTGATTACCTCGATAGAAAGGTTAGTAACACCTGTAGATATGCATCATGGATTTGTTTTTCCACATAACCAGGCATTTGCATGGAATATTGACAACTTTGGCCCCCTCTATATTCCTCAAAAAGGTAAAACAATTGAACTTACCCGCGAAAACCTGATTCTTTACGAGAGGGTAATTTCCGCCTACGAGCGAAATACCTTGGAAGTAAAAGACGGGCAGGTTATAATCAATGGCCAGCCACAAACAAGGTACACCTTCAAGCAAGATTATTTTTGGCTCATGGGCGATAATCGGATAAACTCCCTCGACTCGCGTGCTTGGGGATTCGTGCCCGAAGACCACGTGGTGGGCAGGCCAGTTTTTGTTTGGCTGAATAGAATTGGTTCGAAAATTAACTTCAAAAAGTCTTTTAGGCTGGCAGATTAGTGTTGTCACTCTCTCATGTCAAATAATAGAATCATTTTTGGGCTCGTCGCGGCGTTTTTCCTTGTTATTTGTTGCGACAACAAAGCAGACTCCCAGGCAGTTCGCAACCAAATCGGAAATACCATTGGCAGGGTTGATAGCGATGGGGCCGTGCGTGACCGAATAGGGAACCCTATTGGAAGGATTGAAACAAATGGAACAATTCGCGACAAAACAGGTAACTTCATAGGAAGGATTGACAGTAACGGTGTATTTAGGAATAAGATAGGTAACTCTATTGGTCGGATTGACAACAATGGATCCGTTCGTGACCGCAATGGCAATTCAATTGGTAGAATTGACAATGACGGGGTCGTTGGAGATCGAACCGACAACAGATTAGGCAGTGCACCAGGAATTCGCAAATCTTGGGCTGCGGCAATTTTCTTTTTCGAATACTTTTCCAAACATTAACCCTTGATTTCAAGATTTCTTAGACCCCTTGCGTGAACCTTTTTTTGAAACAAGGTTAGCAAGTATCTTTTAACCAACAATTGAAAAAAAGCAACTCCTCTAACCAATTTTTATTTATTTTTGCCCCACAATTGGCAAATGTAACCCTGTTGCATTTCATTCTTATTTTCAAAGTAAACCAATTGCATTTTTGTTTTCCTAGCAGAGAATTTAATTGCCAATGAAAAACAAGTACATAGATCTCATAGAGCAAACCTTCGACTTCCCTCAAGAAGAGTTCAAGGTTATTGACAACGAATTGTACTTCCATGACATTTGCCTCATGGACATAATCAAACAGTACGGTACACCGCTCAAAATAAGTTATTTGCCCAAAGTAAGCCAGCAAATCCAAAAGGCAAAGAGAATGTTTAACGTGGCAATGGCAAGGGTTGACTACAAGGGCGAGTACCATTATTGCTATTGCACCAAGAGTAGTCACTTTAGTTTCGTGCTCGAAGAGGCTTTGAAGAATGACATTCACATTGAAACTTCGTCAGCTTTTGATATCTACATCGTGGAGGAGTTGTTTGAAATGGGATTGCTTGACAAAAGCAGGTACATTGTATGTAACGGATTTAAAAAGCAGCTTTACACCCAGAAAATAAGCGACCTTATCAACAACGGGTTCGAAAATGTAATCCCTGTTATTGACAACAAGAACGAAATTAACGATTACTCGAGGCTTATTGACCACAAGCACAAGGTTAGATTGGGCATTCGCATTGCCTCCGAAGAGGAGCCAATGTTTGAGTTTTACACATCGAGGCTTGGCATTAGGTACAACGATACTGTGCCCTATTATCGCGAGAAAATAGAGAATGACCCAAGGTTTGAACTTAAAATGCTCCATTTCTTTATTAATACCGGCATCAAGGATAATGCCTATTACTGGAACGAGCTTTCAAAGTGTGTAAATGTTTATTGCAACCTTAAGAAGATCTGCCCCGAGCTTGACAGCCTCAACATTGGCGGTGGTTTTCCGGTAAAAAACTCCTTGGGGTTCGATTATGATTATGAGTATATGGCCGAGGAGATTGTGGCTCAAATAAAAAATATTTGTAACCAAAATGATGTTGAAGAACCGCACATATTTACCGAGTTTGGTGCATTCACGGTAGGAGAGAGCGGGGCAGTTTTATACTCTATCCTCGATCAAAAGCAACAAAACGACCGAGAGCACTGGAATATGATTGACAGTAGTTTCATGACAACACTTCCCGATATTTGGGCATCGAAGCAAAGGTTCATAATGCTTGCCATCAATAACTGGGATAGTGAATATCAAAGGGTTAACCTTGGTGGGCTAACCTGCGATTCGATGGATTACTACAATGCCGAGGCGCACGCCAACGCAATATTTCTGCCTCGCATCCGCGAAGGTGAAACCCAATACATCGGTATGTTTCATACTGGAGCCTACCAAGAAAGTCTCGGAGGGTTTGGCGGAATACAACATTGCTTAATTCCAGCACCAAAACTTATTATTATTGACCGGGACGAAGAAGGAGAATATAGCACCAAACTATTTGCCAAGGAGCAAAGCTACAAGTCCATGCTTCGAACCCTGGGCTATTAATCCCAGGGTCTTTGCATTTATCAATATCCTGCTCGTAAAATTGCATCGGAGCCAATCTCATTTAGCCAAATTTATGGAAAAAACCAGGATAACTTGGCTCAATTCAGCATCTTCGACCAATAGCGAGGCTTTAAGGCTGGTCGAAACGGGTGAAGCAAGCCAAGGCACTGTTGTTGCAACGCTAAACCAGGTTGCAGGGCGCGGTCAGGGAGATTCATTTTGGGAGAGCGAAGCCGGAAAGAACCTTGCGCTTTCAATAATTCTACATCCTAAAACAATACCACCATCACAACAATTCATTCTCAACCAAGCAGTTTCGATCGGAGTTCTGGAGGGTATTAGAAAAATTGCCAAGGGTGAAAGTTTTACAATCAAGTGGCCCAACGATATTTATTACAAAGCATCAAAGGTTGCAGGAATCCTTATCGAGAACTCCATTCTTGGTGATAAGTACAGCCTTGCTGTTGTTGGAATCGGGGTTAACCTGAATCAAGAAAGGTTTGTTTCTGGTGCCCCAAACCCCATCTCGCTTAGAAACATTTGTAACCGGGAGTTTGATATTGACCAAAGCCTTCAAATTGTAGTTGACTCGGTTTGGAATTGGTACCAAGCCTTGCTTGAAGGCAACAGCGAATTGGTAAAATCGGAATACTTGAAAAATCTTTTAGGATTGGAGGTTTCCAGATTTTTCAGGGCCAAAGGAAAGATGTTTTGCGGTGCAATAACCGGGCTTGACGAATACGGAAGGCTCGTTGTAAAAATTGAAGGAGGAACATCCAAAATTTTCGATTTCAAGGAAATAGAATTTCTGCATTAAACCGTTAACTTTTCATGAAAACTTCTTGGAGTTTCTTTGCCATTAAATTAACCAGATTCTGCAATGCCTTGGAAGCCAATGTTTTGATAAAAGGATTGAGGTTTGCCGCAAAAACTACCGTAACCTTGCAAGTAACCTCACTAATGCCGGCGATATTGTAATCAAGCGTATAGTCAATAGGATTTGAACCGTGAGAAACAACGTGAACGTTTGAAAATGGGGTGTTTGCGTCCATTTTCATTTCCAGGCTTGCCAACCCTTGAATCGTGAAAGAACAAGTATCTTTGGTGGCCTGCCAATTTGCAACCTGCGGCGGCATTAGACCCTTCAGGTTCTGGAAATCAGAAAGAAACTCAAAAACCTCAGAATCTCGAGCAGTTATCGGGGTAATTTCGCTTTTATACAGTGTCATTTTTTTATTAAAATCACGAATTGAAGAGGGTTTAACCGCTAAAATTTTGAGCCATTGGTAAAGTGCAACAATTAAACCCCTTAAAGCCATCAATTACCGGTTTGAAATCTCCAATTTTTCACCTTTGGCCCTTCACCTTCCGTATCCCCAGGGGTCGAGCTGCCATTTTTCAACCAATTCTCTTTGTTCCTGGCTAATTATTTTGTCTTGAACAGCCGTTTCGAGCAGGCAGTCGAAACCGCAAAGTGTTTGCAAGGTGCAATTATTTTGTTTCATCCGAATATTGGCTTCTTCGAGCCCGTAAGAAAAAATGGCATTAAGGGCACTTACATCAAATCCTGCCTCCCGCAATGCCCTTACGGCAGCAATGCTGCTCTTTCCGGTCGAAACCAAATCTTCGATTACAATTGTTTTTTCACCGGGCAAAATTCTACCCTCAACCTGGTTGGCAAGCCCGTGGCTCTTTGACGCTTGGCGAACGTAAACAAATGGCAGTCCGAGTTCTTCTGCAACCAGAATGCCGTGGGCAATTGCGCCAGTGGCAACCCCGGCTATTACCTTGGCGTCGGGATGGTGTTCCTTGATTAACTTCACGAACTGAAGGGCAATCTGGCGCCGCACTTGCGGATAAGAAAGCGTAACCCTATTGTCGCAATAAATTGGTGATTTTATCCCCGAAACCCAGGTAAAAGGATTGTCGGGGTTCAGTTTTATTGCGTTACTTTGCAAAAGCAAACTTGCAATGATACAAGCAGGGTCATCTTCACGATTCATATTCAATGTGTTTTCATTAGAAACAAAAAACAAATCGGCAATTCAATTATCCAAACATTGCTCTTAAGGATAAATAATTGACTAATTAGGTACCAAATGTACAAAATTATGGTTATTGTTAACCCCTTGACTTTTTTTTTTCATTAACAAGAAATAAATAATGGACGAATGTGCGAAGTTTATTACGTAAATAAGTTAATCAAGTTTCAACCCTTTGCCGATCATGCAAGGTCGCAGAATGGCTTTATTGTTGATCGAGCTAAAGATTTATCCATCGAGTGGTTGCTCGGTTTGCTTGAGCAAACCCCATCAAGTTCTGAATTAATTTTATTTTCTGACAATCCAGGACACCTTAAAATTAGGTTTGAAAAATTATTTGTGGGTAAGTTTGTGGCCGGGGGGCTGGTTTTGAACCCAAGCGGTGAGCTTTTGTTCATCAAAAAAAATGGTTACTGGGATTTACCAAAGGGTTACCTCGAACCAAATGAAACCCCTGCCTGCGCTGCAAGGAGGGAGGTTGAGGAAGAAACGGGAATTGGTGGTCTTGAAATTGTTAGTCCACTAATAAAAACCAAACACTTTTTTCAAGAAAATGACGGACAATGGATATTGAAGCAAACTAACTGGTTTTTAATGAAAACGCTTGTAGAAGCGCAACCCCGAATTGACCGTCAAGAGGGCATCTCTGATGCCAAATGGGTTTCGAAAGGCCATTTGGATGCGGTTTTGGCAAATTCCCATGCATCCATAAGGCAAGTGGTTGCGGCAGGTGGTTGAACCTGTCGCCCCCCCCTTTTTCGGCTATTTGATGACACCCGCTAGTTTATCCGGAACAAATTGGTCAATGTTTCCCCCGTGTTTAAAAATTTCTCGGATAATTGAAGAGGTTATCGCCGTGTGTTCCGAGAGGGTTAACATGAAAATGGTTTCTATTCCCGGAAGCATTTTTTTGTTCATCTGGCCAATGCTCCTCTCAAACTCAAAATCGGCACTGGTGCGGAGACCCCTCAATATGAAGTTTGCATTTAGCTGCTTGCACAAATCTACTGTAAGGCCTTCGAAATCTATAACCTTAACCTTTTCATACTTTTCAAAAACCGTATTTAGCCACACTTTCCTTGCTTCGACCGAAAACAACGAGTTCTTTGTAGAGTTTTTTCCAACAGCCACGTAAATTGTGTCGAAAAGAGTTAGTGCCCTAAGTATTACAGATTCATGTCCTTTTGTAATGGGGTCGAAACTGCCCGGAAAAAGTGCTATCTTGTTCATGAAAAGGGAAATTATGTACCCAAAGTTACTCCCAATTTTTAAATATTTGGGGAGTTAGTCGTTTTTATTCCACATTATTTTCGAAAAAAGAGAAATGAACCTTACCGTACTTCCTTTCTTTCACGAAACCTGGAGTTGCCATGAAACTTTTGCTGCCAGGGTGTTCAATTATCAATTTTCCCTCCGGGCCGAGTAAACTACGTTCGAAAATCAGGCTTGCTATTGCTTCGGTACCTTCCAAATCAAAGGGAGGATCTGCAAAAATAACATCGAATTGTTGTCTGCAACTTTTAAGGTATCTAAACGAATCGGATCTTAAAGGATGGAGGTTTTGCAAGTTTAGTTCGTTTTTCACTCTTTTAATGTATTCAATGCATTTGAAGTTCAGGTCAACCGATATTACCTTCTCGGCTCCCCTTGAGGCAAACTCGAATGAAATGCTCCCTGTTCCTGCAAAAAGGTCGAGAACCCTTGCACCGGCAATATCCATTTGGTTGCCTATCACCGAAAACAACGCTTCCTTGGCCAAGTCGGTTGTTGGCCTTACGGGTAGGTTTGCAGGGGGTCTTAACACCCTCCTTTGAAATGTGCCGGAAATAATACGCATTTTACCAATGATTAGTCAAATGAAGGTGATGCTCCACTTCCAAAACATTTGAAAATATTTGATGAATATTGACGGCAAAAGTCTTGCATTCGCTTTTTTCTGCAAGGACTATTACTTCTAGCTGCGTTACATCAAAATTGAATTGCTCCACGAAATACATCAGGTAATAGAGGTAATCGTTTTCATTTAAACATTTAAACGAGTTGTAGGCCAGTAATTTATGCTTTTCAAAACAAAGAATTGTAAACCCTGATCCAAATTGTTTTACAACCATTGTGTATTCACCTGATAGAAAAATACTACTTCTCAAATACCAGTCTATTAGTGATGCAGTTGAATGGCGGAGTTCGTACCGAGGGAAGTGTGAGTTTAATGTGGTTTCAATTCCATCAGCCAATTCAAAAATACCGATGCTCTCAATAGTTTCTATAGGATCAAATTTTACCAGACGTGCATTTGAGGTGGGGTTGCAGAAATGCATGTATTTTTCGGCTTGTTTGGGGTCAAAAACAATTTTTGGCACAATAACCAATTGGGGGGTTTGTAGCAACACCTTTACTCTTTCGAAAAAAAAATTCGAAAAATTAAGTGCTTCGAGTAATTTCTTTAAATTTGGAGTGTAGCTCTCAAAATCATTTATCCCGTCAATTCTGTATTCTTCGATGAAAATGGGCTTACCGTCATCAATAACCACAAAAGAAAATCCATCGAGCGAAAGCTCGATGGATAATTTCAAGTTTTCTTTCGGCTCGTATTTTAAAAAATTGCCACCTAAGGCATACGATTTGTTGAAGGAGCCGATCATGGTTTTGTTATTCCCAGTTTCCGTTGGTGTGAGTTTCGGTAAGCGAACCTACCTTTAATCCATCCATACGGGTGTAATAAATCCGGTATTTGAGGTCACTCAAATATACTTCAGGGGTGGTAAATGCCTCGAAAACTGGCACTATAATTTGTCCCCTTTCAATTTTGTCAGCTCCCATGGTAAATCTTTGGCCATTGCTGAAAGGTACGTAAGGCAAAGAATCGACCAGAAAATTCTTTCCAGCAAACACCTGAGACTTAACTGAATTCCAGTTGACGATGCGTGTTACAATTCCTCGTTTTACTGCTTCTGCCTCGGTCATACCCTCGGGAGGAACCCCTATTGCCAAGATGGTTTGTAATGAGTCGGTCTTAATGAAACGCACCAAAGAATCGAGGTCACTGTTAAATGCGTTGTACCTTGTTCGGTGAGCCACCTGGGCATCCTTGATGGTTATTAATCTCTCAATAATTTCTCGTTCCCTTTTATTGGCTTCTTTGTTGAAGTTAAGAGGCTCCATTATTGATTGGAAAATAAAATATACCAATGCAACGATAACTAGTGCAAGAACAATTTGGATGATGGTTTTCATGTGAAATGGTTTTTTGTTGATTTGGGCAGTTTGTGTTTAGTTTTGCATCCGCAAATTTATTAATGATATTGAAACCGACAAAGATAATTTTTACTTTTTTAAAAAAAAACACGGAATCCCTTCCAAAAAGCTATTTAAAATGTTGAAAATGCCCTATCGAGGTGGTGAGTCCTCTTTTCGTACTTCAGGTCCTTGAGCAATGGATTTTTTACTCTTATCGAAAAATTGTAGCTTTTTCTGAAGCCGAAGGGAATCCAGTTAAACGACATTTCCCAGCAATGCAAGTCTCGATAAACATCAATTGATGTGTAAGTTAATTTCATTGCCTCGAAGTCCCAACCGCTCCTGAAAGCCAGCCTCCAATTTTTGGTAAGGTTAATGTCGCCGTTGAAACCCAGAGTTTGCACGATCTGCCGCTCAAAATTCTCCTTTTCTGGAACGTACCTGGTTTCGTATCGCAAGGTGTAGTTGAAGCTAAAAGTCCAAGCAACCGAAAAATCAATTTTGGGTGAAGGGGGTAGAACCGGGGCACCAATGCCTGCATTACTATTATCAACCCCGAAAAGGTTTGCCCCGTCGGGCCCACCGTTGTCAAAACCACTGCCGGCTTGCCTCATCCCTGGCCTTCCGGGCATTTGTTCCATGCCCCGTCTCATTTGACCAGACCTGCCTCCCGAACTGAAAGTTTTGTAAATTCCCGTGCTCCAACTTGAGTTTCTGAGCATGAAGGGTTTTTTACGGGTGTTCCAAACAAATTGGTTTAATATCCGCCCGGTTTTATCGGTATCGTAAACCGACCAAGAACTAAAAAACATTAAGTCAAGGTCGCCCAGAATTGGCAAAACCGTCCTGCCGGAAAGGGAGATATCAGACCAGTTTAGTGAGTCTTTCATGAAATCGTATCCACCTGATATGGTTAGGTTGTCAATTAACTTGATTTTACGGTCTGGTTTCGGAATTGAATCCTGTTTTCCCCTCAGTTTCATCTCCAGGTTGTTGCTTATTGAAAAGTTCAATCCTCCGGCCCTGCCGGTACCAGGGGCTGGAAACAATTGCCCCGCAAAAATTGAGTAATCTTCGAACCTCTCGGTGCGTTCGTTGTAAACCCTGCGGTTGTATCCCCAAAATGGCAATGAATAATCCGGCCTGTACACAAAACTGATGTTGGGGGTAAGCACGTGCCTCAATGCAGCGACAGGACCCTTGGCAAACTGTATTATCCCGTACGCGGTTGTGCCGAGTGTTGCACTGTAGCTTATGTCATGGCTGGTTTTGAACCCACGTATTGTATCCGTAACCACCGCCCCTGCAATCGTTTGTCCTCCTTGTTGTATCGTGGCATTTGGATCCCATCTTCTTTCAATGCTCGTGAAGTACATGTTCATCCTGTAATCCACGTTGTTGGAGAAATTAAAATGTTTCAGCAGCCTCGTTGAGTGGTTTATTGGTATGTGGTGGCTTATACCCGAACGCATGGTTTTCAAGGTTTCATTGCTGAAAAGGGTAGAGTCGGGTGCTTGAATCTCGTTGCGGGCACTCATGCTATAATTTACTGTTATGCTCTCGTACCACTTCTCGTCGCCAACCCTAATCCTGCGTTTAAAAGGGTTGAACCTTGCCACGCTCAATGAAATATCTGGCAGGGTTAAGTCTGTTCGTGCGGTTCTACTATTTTGGCTGGCTCTAAAATTCGCGGAAAAGTTTATCTTTCCTTCGGCAATTCTTCTTTGATATGAAATACTGGACGATCTGTTATTATTCAAGTAATCATCGTCCGACATCGGATTGAACCTTGATATTCTTGAGGTTCCAAAATTCACGCTGGCCCTGAAAGTACTGTTTGGCTGTGCCTTGGCATCTTGGCTATGGTTCCACGAAATTCTGAAATCCTTTGCCTTGGAATAATCAGGCAGGCCCCTGCCACCTTGAACGTTCTCGGCATAAGATAGATTTATCGAACCCGAGTGTTTGTAAAGCCTGCGGTAATTTGTGCCGAACGTGGCGGCCCAACTACCCCTCGAAAAAAGGTCGGTTCTTATTGACAGATCCCAATAATCGTTTATTGGAGTGTAAAAACCAAGCCCCTGAAGATAAAAACCGCGGTTTGCATCCTCGCCAAAAGATGGAAAAAGTAGGCCTCTTGATTGCTTTTGTGTTTTGGGAAAAAAACCAAAGGGCAATACCAATGGTGTTGGAACTCCCATTATAACAAGGTTGGCCATACTTGTTATTATTCTTTCATCTGGCAAGACCTTGGCCTTCGAAAAACCAATGTGAAAATGGGGGTCGGGACAGTCGCAGGTCGTAAACTTGCCTCCTTGGACGAAAATGGTTCTATCCGCTTCAATTTTAACAATTTCGCCATGCAGGAAACCATCATTTTCGGCAGTGAACATGTTTAATGTTCTGCCGCGTTTGGTTTCGAAGTTGTACCACATCTGGCGGCTCGTGAAGTTTTGCTTGCCGTCAGAAAATTGTGGCTTTTGTCTTTCAACGCCAAATCTATCTTCAATTCCCCTTGCAAAAAGGGTTTTTGTTTTTAAGTCTATTTCTACGTAACCCGCTTTGAGGTGTAATTCTTGATATTTTATGTCAGCATTCCCAAACAGGTAAACTTTTTGATTCCTTACATCGAAAAAAATGCTGTCGTGTGCCGAATATTCAACCTTCGATTCGAGCAAAGGGGATGAGCCTCTTGACTGCTCGGTTTCCGAAAAGTTTTCGTTTGATAAAGGTTGGCCTGGAAGAATTGTCTCAGACAAGTTTAAATTTAACGTATCCGGAATTTGTTCGGGCGAAGAGTACTCGTTAATGGGGCTAAAAGGGGGAGCAATACCGAGGGTGTCTGAATGGTTCTTGTATCGAGGGTAATTTGAGGCAACCCCCTGTTTGAGGGTAATCAGAAACAAGGTGGCCGATGCAAATATCACCGAAAAATACTTGAACCTTATAATTGCAGTCAAGCTGAATAAAGTATTACTTTTGTACAATCAAAACCGATGTTCTTACGTATTAAGACCAAGAACGTAAGATTTGTGGAAACAAACAAACCCGATGATTAATTTTTTGTTTGTTTTTCGAACTTGTTTGAATTTAATTACAAAACTAACCAAAAATTACTACATAGGTGAAACGTCCTTTATTAATTCTTGTTATTCTGTACCCGTTGGTTTTTTATCAATCGAGCCAACTCTTTGCAATTGACAGGCCTGTCAGAACCGTTTTAATTGACCCTGGCCACGGGGGTAAGGATCCGGGGGCCGTGGGAAGGCGCAATATGGAAAAAGATATAGTGCTTTCTGTTTCTCTAAAACTGGGCGAACTTATTAACCAGTACATGCCAGAAGTTAATGTTGTTTTTACCCGGAAAACCGACGTTTTTATTGGGCTCAATGAAAGAGCCAACATAGCCAACAGAAACAATGCTGACCTTTTCATATCCATTCACTGCAACGGTGCAGGAAACCGATCCGCAATTGGTTCTGAAACTTTTGTAATGGGAAATGACAAGAGTGAGAGTAACCTTGCCGTGGCAATGAAAGAGAATGCGTCAATCTATTTTGAGCAAGATTACCAGGATATTTATGATGGCTTTGACCCAAGCAAACCCGAAACACATATCATTTTCTCGCTTTTTCAACATCAATACCTTAATCAAAGCCTCAAGTTTGCCTCGCTCGTGCAAGACCAATTCAGGGATAGAATCCGTAGGGTTGACCGTGGCGTGAAACAAGGGCCCTTTTGGGTCTTGCACCGTACGGCAATGCCAGCCGTTCTTGTTGAGCTGGGTTTTATTACCAACGAAGATGAAGAACAGTTTATGGCTTCAAACGAGGGCCAAAACCTTCTTGCTTCTGCAATATTCAGAGCTTTTAGGGATTACAAAAATTCGCAAGATCAGTTGGCATTAGGAACAAATGCTTCTAAGCCGCTATCGGCCGAACACGCACCAGCCAATCCCAGAAGCCCAAATCAGTCTCAACCTCAAACAGACCCTCGGCAGGAGCCCAGAATTCAGGCACAACCTCGGCACCAAAACCAGCCAGAGAATAACCCCGCAACCCAGGTGCAGCCTCAACCCCAGGCCAAAGCACAATTCGAATCGCCTGCTGAGCCAAAAGTTGAAACAACTCCTGCCGTTGCCCAAACCTCAAAACCTGCAACCACAAGGCCTGATGTGGTGTTTAAGGTTCAATTCCTTTCTTCAGAAAAATCGCTTCCGCCCAATTCACCCCAATTCAAGGGTTTGGAAAATGTGGAAAATTATCTCCATTTGGGGTTGTTCAGGTATACCGTTGGCAACGAGCCGACCCTGGAAGCCGCTTCCCAGCTGCAATCAAGGGTTCGAAAACAAGGGTTTAGGGATGCTTTTATCGTTGCATTCGTCAATGGTAAACGGTCAACCATTCAGGAGGCCCAGAAGCTGGTAGGTTTGTAAATTTTTTTTTAATAGAAACAAATTTTTGATAATAATTTTACCAAGCGTGATGAAGATTAAAAGAGAAGTAAAAATTGGTTTTGTGTCAATTGCAGCACTGGTGTTGCTTTTTTGGGGTGTTAATTTTCTAAAGGGCAAGAAGATTTTTTCGAGGCATATTACGTTTTACACCGTATTGGACGAGACGCGAGGTTTGGCAAGTACCAATATAATCACACTAAACGGAATCAAAATCGGCCAGGTTGACAGGGTCTTTTTTCATCCTGATAGGTCAGGAAGGGTTTTGGTAAGGTCAGTTATTGAAAACTTGAGGATTAACATTCCGGCAAATTCGGTGGCATTGGTTCGTAAACCAGCATTGGTGGGCGAAATTGAAATTGCCATCAAATTGGGCGATTCGCCAACAACCCTGCAGAACGGAGATACTTTGGCTTCTTTTTTTGTCCCTTCGTTGGTTGATGATATCTCGCTACAGATTTCTCCAATTAAGGAGAAACTGGAAAACCTCATATTGCAAGTTGATTCGGTTTTTAGTGATTTAAACAAAATGCTTGACAAAAAAAACATTGAGAGTATTTCGAAATCTCTTGAAAACCTTTCTTTAATCACCCAATCATTGGCAAAAAGTACGCCAAAAATTGATGGACTTTTGGTAAATGGCGAACAAATAATGGTCGATTTGCGCAAAAGTAGCAACGAGGTTTCTGTTGCGACAAGGAATTTTTCGACCATAAGCACGCAACTTGTTGAGGCCAACCTCGGGCAAACCTTAAATGATGCAAGCAAGTCAATTAAATCATTCAATGACCTTCTGGAGAAAATTCAAACGAGCGAGGGCTCACTAAATTTATTAATTCAAGACAAGGATCTTTACAACAACCTCAAGCAATCAACCCGGCAACTCGAACTTCTGTTGGAAGACGTGAGGAAGAATCCCAGGAGATACATAAATTTCTCTGTTTTTTAAGAGTGCTAACCTGATTTCTCGAACCGACTAAAGCAACTTCCTGAACCCTTGCTGCTTAGCTAAATTTTGTTAAGATAAAATGAAGAGCCCACCAACCCCGAACATTTTACTGCTACTGTTGCTTTCCATCATGGTTGCAACCTGCAGTTCATCGGTCAGCAATATTAGCAACGGTGGTAATGGTGCTGAATCCACGGGCTATTTTTGGCAAACCCGAAGCAAACTAGAGCTCGAGTTACAAAAGTTTGTTACTGATCAAACTTTGAAAAATGCCGCTGTGGGTTTTGTGGTCATGGACCTCGAAAACGGCAAAACTGTTGTTTCTCACAATCCCAACCTTGCATTGGTGCCTGCCTCAACATTAAAGTTAATTACCACTGCCTCGGCGCTGCAAATTTTAGGACCAAATTTCTGCTACGAGACAGTGCTTGGCCACACGGGTGAGGTAAATTCAGAAGGGGTTTTAAACGGAAGCCTGGTCATAAAAGGAAGCGGCGACCCCAGTTTCGGCTCAACCGAGGTTAGAGGGGCTCCAAGCTTGGAAGATATTTTTGACCGTTGGTTGAAAACCTTGAATAGCAAGGGAATAAAAAGAATAACAGGCCAGGTTATTGCTGATGAATCGGTTTTTGATTACGAACTCATTCCTCGTCAGTGGATTTGGGAAGATATGGGCAACTATTTCGGTGCTGGTACAAGTGGCCTCACGGTAAACGAAAACATGTACACCGTATTTTTCGGCCCCGGTAGCACCATTGGTAGTCCTGCAAGGGTTGTTTCAACAACTCCCGAAGTTCCACAAATGACTTACGTAAACCTCGTTACCACGGGTTCTCGCAACTCTGGAGATCAGGTTTACATTTTCGGTGCCCCTTATCAAAATCAGCGCACTCTTACCGGAACCGTTCCACTGGGCAGCAATAATTTTCCGGTTAGGGGTTCGATACCCGATCCGCCAATGTTCGTGGCACAAGCATTTCATCAATTCTTGAATTCAAAAGGAATTGAAGTAAGGCAAGAGCCAACAAACCAGCGTATTAGGCACCAGAATGGCAAAGCTGCTCCTGAAATATCACAGGTCATTAGCAGGCATGTTAGCCCAAGTATGGTCAATATAACCCATCGAACCAACCTGAGAAGTGTAAATACATTGTCAGAGAATCTTCTTAAAACCATTGGGGTGAAGGAAAAAGGGGAGGGGAGTTTCGCAAAAGGTGCCGAAGCAATTAAAGAGTTTTGGGCTCAAAAAGGGCTTGACACGGATGGCATGTTCCTTTTTGACGGGAGTGGTCTCGCTCCTGCCAACCGTCTAACGGTAAACCAATTAGCGCAAGTCATTATTTCGGCCTTGAATCACCAAACCGGAAACGTGTATTCAGAGGGGATTCCTATTGCAGGAAAGACAGGTACCCTGGCAAACCTTTTTAAAGGAACCAAATCTGAGGGTGTGCTTAGGGCAAAAAGCGGATTCATGGGCAATGTGAGAGCTTACGCCGGGTTTACAACCAACGCCACCGAAAGAAAACTGGTTTTTGCATTGATCGTGAACAATTTTTCTGGCACCAGTGCCGAAATCCGCGATAAAATGGTGACACTAATGGATGCGGTGACAAGTAGTGAAGACTGATGGGTAAAGTGCTGTAACTAACTGGCAATTTAACGGAATTTTATTGTTAACCTCTTATTTTTAAGATTTACATTTTAAGCACTTAAACCTTCTTCGACAACAAGTTATTTGTTCGAAATGTTTTATTTTCCATTTTCAATTCTCAAATCTCATTTAAACTTTCATTGTATAACTAGGTTTTGCAATTTTGTTGAAAAATTTTCATAAATATTTTTGATTTTTCCAAAATTTGTAATAATATTGCATCGAAAAAGTTACAATTATTAACCAAAAATACATTTCGAAATGAATAACACAGATTGGGGTCAACTTCCTTTTGGCTATTTCAAAACCGACTACAACGTTCGTTGTTACTTTCGCGATGGGCAGTGGGGCAAGGTTGAGGTTTCTTCTTCAGAACTGATCAACATTCACCTGGCCGCAACTTGTCTTCACTACGGGCAGGAAGCTTTTGAAGGTATGAAGGCATACCGTGGAAAGGACGGCAAGATTAGGCTTTTCAGGTGGATGGAAAATGCCAAAAGGATGCAGCGCAGCGCCAATGGCATTATGATGGCACCCGTGCCCGAAGATTTGTTTTTTGAAATGGTTAAAAAGGTTGTATTGCTCAACGAACGATTTGTTCCACCATACGGACAAGGTGCCTCGCTTTACTTAAGGCCGCTTTTAATAGGAACCGGCATACAGGTTGGTGTTAGACCAGCTAGCGAATATCTTTTCATGGTTTTCGCGGGTCCTGTTGGGCCATATTTTAAGGAAGGGTTCAAACCTGTGAGCATGCAAATCATAAACGATTACGACCGTGCTGCGCCACTGGGTACTGGCCATATTAAGGTTGGTGGCAACTATGCAGGAAGCCTGCTTGCAATGGAAAGAGCCAAAAAAGAGGGATTCGCATCTGTAATATTTACCGAGGCGAAATACAAAAAATTCATTGACGAGGCTGGTCCTGCCAATTTTTTTGCGATAAAAGACAATACCTATGTTACCCCAAAATCTGATTCAATCTTGCCCTCCATTACAAACATGAGCTTGATTCAACTTGCAGAAGACTTGGGCTTGAAAGTTGAAAGAAGACCCTTGGCTGTTGAAGAACTTGACACGTTCGAGGAGGCTGGCGCTTGCGGAACCGCTGCAATTATTTCGCCAATAGGTAAGATTGTGGTTCGCGAAACTGGCAAGGTTTTCGAGTTTTCTAAAGATGGTAAGGCTGGGCCTATCAGCACCAAACTCTACAACAAACTATTAGGAATTCAATTTGGTGACGAGCCAGATCCTTATGGTTGGGTGACCGTGCTGGATTAACTCCCTAAAAAACAAACGAAAAAGCCGCCCAATTTTAGGCAGCTTTTTGATGTTTTTCGATTAAAATTATTCATTCATCACCGGATTCTCCTTGTAAATATCAATGGGCTCTTTAATTGTGTACCAAAGCAAGCCCGAAATGGCAACCGTTGCTGCACAAATCAAGAAAAGGGTGCTTGTGTTTTCAGAACCGTCGAGATATTCGCCAACACCGAAACTTGCAACAAACTGCGGAAGAACCACTGAAAGGTTGAACAACCCCATATATAGACCCATTCTTGTTTGCGGGATTTTTTGCGACATAATTGCAAATGGCAAAGAAATTGTTGCAGCCCAGCCAATACCGGCAACGGCCATAAATAGATAAATCACCCAAGCACTAAAACCCGAATTGTAAATTCCCAGGTAACCCAAAGAGAGAAATAACAAACAAGTGGCATGGGTTTTTACCCTTCCGAACCTTGCCGCCAAGGGTTCCAAGATCAAAACCGGTATAATTGCGGCAACCAAGTTTAGTGACAAAAAACTCCAATTGGTAATTGCACCTATCCGGTTCTTAATATCTTCAAAACCCTCTACATCGGCCGGGCTAGCAAGGAAAGTATCAATGTAGCCTTGTTCGAACTCACCCCCGCCAATTTCGGGAATTCGATACTTGACAAAGGCGAAAAAATAAATAAACATTGCCTGAACTCCAATCCAGGTAAACGAGTGAGCCGCAAGAATTTTTCTAAAACCAATAAATCCGTCACGCTCGCGCGAGATTCCCTTCTCCTTTTTGGTTAAAGTGTAAATCATCAAAACCACCGTGAGAATGACTGCAAAAATTTCCAATTTGTATCCTGGTATCCTTTGCAGTGGAGTGGCCTTGGTTAGGATAATGTAAAGGGCATAAATCAAGAATCCCCACAAGGGAAGAATTGTTCGCATAATGGCAAAAAAAGAGGCTTTATCTCCTGAATTCCTGTCATTGCCTTTCGAAATGGTTTCTGCTGACCCCAAAATGCGCGGTTCTTTTACGAAGAAAGGGGGCAAAACAGAAAAGGCAAAAACCAAAAATACTCCAAAATATATCAACACGTAATTGCCTAAAACTGCCCCGATGAAGTAGCCCAAAACACCAAACGAACCCGAAACGGTTTGCATCCAGGTAAATCCCTTGGTGCGTGGACGCCCTTCGGGGGTAACATCGGCAATTAACGAACGTGTTGGGTTGAAGCTTACGTTTATGGCCAAATCAATCGAGAGCGAAACCACGATTGCAACGCCCAAAACCCCCTCAAATCCCAAAGTGCTTGTAATTACCCCTATGTTGGGCAATGCAAGAAGCCCGAGTGCCGCTATAACACCCCCTACCCAAATGAAAGCCCTTCTCCTTCCGTTCCAAACCCATACGTTGTCGCTAACAATTCCTATAATAACCTGACCCAAAATTCCGGCGAGGGGCCCCGTGGCCCAAACGAGTCCAATTTCGCTAAGATTTAGCCCAAACTTCGTGCTTAGCAGCCAACTCAAAGCTGCAATCTGTACAACAAGCCCAAAGCCCATTGCCGTTGCCGGAAGGCTTAAAAGGGCATAAAACCCATTGGATAGTTTTTTTTGAAATGGTAGCATTTTCGCAGTTTTTAAAGGTTAATTTACTGTTTGGGTCTCGGTTTGAATTTCTTTTTATGTGTAAGATCTACCTTGCTCACGGATCTGTTGAAGTGCCTTCTTCCATCCCTGCCGTCGCCTCGCTGTTGCCTTGCGGGCTCGTACAATGGGCCATCACCCAACCCTCGAGGAAGTGAAATTTTGGGTACCTCAATTCCAATAAATTTTTCAATGCTGGCAAACCCCCTTTGTTCTTTTTCACTCACCAAGGTGCAGGCTCTTCCTTCGCTTTGTGCCCTGGCGGTGCGACCAATTCGGTGGACGTAGTCTTCGGCATCTCCAGGCACGTTGTAGTTTATTACTAGGTCGATATCCTCAACGTCAATGCCCCTCGAAACAATGTCTGTTGCAATCAAAACCCTGGTTTGTTTTGCCTTGAAACGATTCATGACTTCTTCGCGAGTTACCTGCTCCAAGTCAGAATGGATTTCCTCAACATCCTTGTTATTCTTGCGAAGTTCCCTGCTCAATTCCTTTACTTTAAGTTTGGTTCCACAAAAAACCAGCACCGATTTTAGATTTTGAGCGTCAGAAATAAGGTGTTTGACAAGCTTGGTCTTTTGACTCTCGTAAACGATAAAAGCTTCCTGCTTGATTTTTTCGGCTGGGACCGAAGTTGAAATGTTAATTTCAACAGGGTTTTTCAGAATTTTTCGAGCCAATACCCTGATGTTGTGAGGCATTGTGGCCGAAAACAAAAGTCCTTGATATTGGCTGGTTATGTAGGATTTAATTTTTACGATGTCGTCGTGAAAACCCATGTCGAGCATACGGTCGGCTTCGTCCAAAACCAAGAATTTAAGATTGTCAAACTTTACATAACCTAAATTTAAGTGGCTAATCATGCGACCTGGTGTACAAACCACCACGTCAACACCACTGGTGAATGCTTTCTTCTCGCTTGAATAAACAGTGCCATCGCCCCCACCAAACACGGCAATCGAACTAATTCCGGTAAAGTATGCAAACCCCTCCAGCTGTTGCGAAATTTGAATTGCAAGTTCGCGCGTTGGAACAATTACCAGGCACTTTACATAATCGCCCGGATGGCTGGTTAATATCCGGTTAATGATGGGCAGGAGGAAAGCAGCAGTTTTTCCAGTGCCAGTTTGAGCACAGGCAATGGCATCGCGCCCCGATAAAATTTCGGGTATTACAAGTTGCTGAATTGGGGTGGGGGTGGCGAAGTTCATCGCATCAATCCCTTCCATCACCCGAGAGTCAAAACTAAACGAACTAAAACTCAATTGAATGGTAATTGGTAAAACAAGCGCAAATTTAAGTTTAATTTTGCCACAAAATCCCTGAATTGTAAAAAACTCAAAATGTCCAGAGGCAAAAGCAACCCACCAACTCTGCCAACCGCGCAAACCTTGCAAACTTTTCATCTAAATTTACTCTCTAAACTGCAAAAAGCAAAGAGCAAAAATATTTTCAAATTAATTGATTTTAACCATAGCTTTATACCCCCCCCCACACACCTTTTCGAAACCCAATGGAGGATGGTTTTTCAATGGCCGAAAGTTTACAACAAGGTGCTCAAACAAGAGTAAGTCAACCCTTTTTCGTCAATGACGAAACCAAAATAAATGAATTGATAATAGGGTTTGCCAATGGAGTTTCAGGATTGATAATCATTTTTGGTTCTGGTGCTACCCAAAGGTTTGCATTAAACGCCATTAAGCTTACAATTTGACTGATGGCCCTGGTTGTCAACAACCAGTTTAACAGCCTTGCTGCAGCCATTGAAACACTAACAACCACAAAGAGCCTTGGGCCCCTCGAATTTATTTTTTCCGAAAACCAGTAAGTTGCGATTTGGGAGTTGAAAAATTTCTCAATTGCTGCCAATGCCATTCAAAAAATCAATAATTCGAAATTTGGAGTTATTGATGAACCTTAGCCGTGGCTAAGATCTTGTGATGGGCTAAACGCATTTGGCAAGTTTAAAACCTGCACTGATAATGTAGAAATAGAACAACCCCTAAAAAAGTATAATGAAACTACCTCCTCAACCGGCAAACCTTCAACATTCGAAGCAAAAAAATACAACTGTTCGGCCGAAAACATTTACAATGCCGAAGTTATTGAAGCTACCGGAGTTTGCCTTGCAATGAAGTAGTTGATTGAAGATGAAAGGCTTGACGTGCTAACCAAAAGGTGTTTTGATTTGATTAGGCACAAAATCAAAGCGTGTCTCGGAATGGCCATTTCAAACGACATGGGCGCGAAAGTATCGGCGAGGGCGATTTACATGCTTCTGTTTGCATGATGCTGGAAGGCAATTAACCGGAGGTGCTGTTTGGATGGTCAACCCCTTATTCGGTTTGCCCAAATGCAATTACCTTGACCCACGCCCACTGCACGGCGCCATTATCAATGCTCGAAACAAATAATAAACCAATTTTGTTACCACATGGAATCGCAGTTGAGCGTTGCCGTGCAAGGTTCGTTGCGAAAAGAAGGAGTAACAATCTTTAGAGCCTTGGGCCATTTCTCGGGCGTTTGTGCGGTTGCTAAATGAATTGTTGAAACCTACACGGGCAACAAGTTTCTGGGCAAAACCCAAAAGGTGATTAAGCTCCATTCAAAGGTTGACGCGTGGATGCAGTAAACTCCAAGAAACAACCAAGTTTTGGCCTACAAGAATACTACCCCATTATAGAATGGCTTCTGCCTTATATCCGGCTTAAACTTTACACTTTTATAGCACTTACTATTGGTTTTTAGGACGAATTAGAACAAATTTCTCGAAAAATAAACTGGCGGTCATTGCCAGGGGGTAAAAAAATCAAATCCGCCACCTTCAGCATCAGCCCTTTGGCAGAAACACCCAAAACAATTAACCGCACAAAAGGCTAAAAATTAATATTCTTTAGCGAATGCTTGCTTTCTTGTGCCTTTTTTGGCACCGGAAGAGATTTACGGCAAACCCACCACAACACGGGCAAGGGGTAAGGTATGACCCGGTTTTTTACTAACGATTTAGTATGATCGTCACCTCATCAATCAAGTGGCCCATCCCTGCTACCCGGTCAATTACCCAAAGTATGTAGGCACTGCTAACCGAAATGTTGCGGCACTGCTCCGGGTCGAACATTATGTCGCTCATGGTGCTTTCCCAACTTCGGTCAAAATTAATACCAATGAAGTTGCCACTGCCGTCGATAACAGGGCTCCCGGAATTTCCTCCTGTAGTGTGATTGCTGCCGATAAAATTCACAATAAGTTGACCATCATTTCCATAGGGTTCAAAATTCCTTTCGTTGAGCAACTGCCGGAATTCTTTACTAATGGCATAGTCGGCAATATGAGTATTTTGAGCCTTTTCCAATATGCCCTCGGTGGTAGAAAAATGAAGGAACTTAACAGCATCTCTTGGGTTCGAGCCTTCTACCTGTCCGTAAGTTATGCGCAAGGTTCCGTTTGCATCTGGAAAGAAATTGGTTTCGGGTTTCATCTTTTTCATCCCGGCAAGATAAACACGGTAAAGGCTATCCAGGGATGTTTCAAAAATTGCCTGCTGCGGCCTAACGTTCTCCGCATGGAAATTTTCGAGGCTCGAAGCTAAGTGGTAAATAGCATCTCTTTCTAGTATGCGGTGGTGCGATTTTTGGTATTTTTCCAGGAAATTCATTATTTTCCTTTCGGAAGTCAAGATTGAACGAGAAAACGCCCTGCGCGCAAATTCTGTAAAATTTCCCTTGTGCCTTCGATGCAAATCAATAAGGATGGGTGGCACAAGCGGAGGTTTGGCCATGACCAGGTATGCCTGAAGCAATTCTGCAAGAATCCTTTGATCAGTGGCCGGGTTATAATCCTTAAAAAATGTCTCTGCCAAAGATTTAACTCTTTGCACTTGGCGCGCAATGTCTGCATCGGAAATATCATTACTTAGGCTCATCTCAACAAGCCTGAAAAAATTTTGTGCGAATCGGATTACTTCAATTCGCCTTCCGGCCTCGTTGTACAATGTGGTTGCAAACCTGAAAGGAATCACCTGCTCGTATGTTTCGGCAAAGGTTTCCAAGAGGCGTCTGTATGGTAAACCAATTTCGTTGCTTTTTGCCCAAGCATCAAACTCCTTTTCCCTTGCTCGTTTAACGTTTACGGCATCAAGTCGTTGTAAACCCCTGTTTTCCCCAATCCATCTCTTCCAAGAATTTGAGACTCCCGCGGCCTTTGATGTGTATTGAATCCTTACTCGATCACATTTGGCCATATCTTGATAAAAAATTTCCAGGGTTCGGCCACGTAAATCAATGGCGGCCGGGTTTTGTTTGTTTACAATGAAATCAACTTCGTCACTAAAATGATACTGGCTTGTTCTTCCCGGAAAACCGTAAACCATTGTAAAATCACCCTCTTTTACGGGTTGAACCGAAATGTGAAAAAAATGATTGGGCCGAAAAGGCCGGTTAGTGGGGTTGTATTCTGCCGGTTGGTTCAAGCTGTCGGCATAAACCCTAAAAATTGCGAAGTCGCCAGAGTGGCGGGGCCACATCCAGTTGTCTTCATCGCCGCCAAACTTGCCAATAGACCCGGGAGGTGCCATAACCAGGCGAACATCGCTAAACACCTGCGAAACAAATAGATAGAATTCGTTGCCGTGATAAAAAGGGGCTACAACAGCCAGATATTTACCATCTTCGGCGGCCTCTTTGGTTATTAGTTTTGAAATCCTTTCAATTTCGGCAGCACGTTGGGCTTCAGTCATATTGTCGGTCAGGTGGGAAGCAAAGCGGCTGGTTACATCTTGCATTCTTACTAGGATTGAAACCGATAGTCCAGGATTGATAAGCTCTTCAGCGCGAGATTGGGCATAAAAACCGTTTGACATGTAATCGTTTTCCACCGTGCTGTGTCTTTGAATCTGCCCAAGTCCACAATGGTGATTTGTTATCAACAACCCTTCTGCCGAAATGAAAGCCCCGGTGCATCCTCGGCCAAATCGCACAATGGCATCCTTTAGGCTGGTTTCGACTTCGGAATACAAATCCTTGACCGCCAGCTTCAGCCCCATTTGTTGCATTTGCTCAATGTTACGTTCAATCAAAACAGGGAGCCACATCCCTTCCACGGCAACTGCCGCGAAAGAAAAAAGCGATATGAAAACCGCCACGAGAAACCTGGTGAAAAGCATAAATTTATTTTTTTTGCAAGACTTGCAAAGGTAATTCTTTTGTTGCTACGTCGTGTATGTTAACGATTGGCAATTTCAATTTGTTATTTTTGACCTTTATCTTTTTACCATGGTGATAATTTAGCCTTGCAGTGGTTAAAAGGGGTCGAGATTGAAAGGCCAAGGGCAGCAAGAAAGGGTATATTGCAACTCTCTTCCCCATGTTAGCTTCCAAACCATGGTTCTCTGTTGGCTTATGGCAACGCATGAAATTTATTGCTAAAGGAGCGATGCATTTTCGGCACTCTAGATTCTATCAATGGAAATTTTTACGTTTGTTGGCTCAAAAAACCGACCGATTTGGAGATTTAAGCATTGATAACAAATAAAGCAAACGACTATTCCATATTGGATAAGGAAGTCATCATGGTTTTTGAAAAAACTGTCAAGTTGAGTTTTGATTTTTGCCATTCAAAAAGGGTTCCGGTTAGGGTTTTCGTGTCAATTGGCAATGCACTCAGCCAGATTTTTGTTTGACTTAATTAAAAAGAAAAAACCCCGTAAACTTTTCGCAAACGGGGTTTTTTTTATTAACGACGAAGTGCTACAAAAGCCCTGCTTGTCTTAACAGGGCGTTAATTGAGGGCTTGCTGCCCCTAAAACGCATGTACGCATCCATACCTTCGTACAGAGAGTTCTTGGCCAAAATGTACTTTCTGAATTTATCTGCTAGTTCTCGGTTGAACAAGTCGCCCGATTCAAGAAAGGCCTCGTACGCGTCGGCATCCAAAACTCCTGCCCAGCGGTAAACATAGTAACCTGCAGCGTAGCCAGTGCCAAAAATATGACTAAAGTTGGTGGTTCGATGTCTGGGTACTATTTGGTCAATAATTCCGATTCTGTCAAGAGTGGCTTGTTCGAAAGCGTTCACGTCAATTTTTTCGCCGTGGTCGGCAGTGTGCCAGTCCATATCGATAATGGCTGAAGCAAAGTACTCGACATTTATGAAACCTTGGTTGAAGTGCTCGGCCTTTTTGAGTTTCTCAACAAGGTGGTTTGGAATTGGCTCCCGTGTTTTGTAATGCAAGGCATATTTTTTGAGCACATCTGGATGTCCTGCCCAATTTTCAAGGATTTGAGCTGGTAACTCAACAAAATCGCGAGGAACACTTCTACTTGTACGGTTGTAGTTTCCATCAGCGAAGAAGTTGTGCACGGCATGTCCGAACTCGTGGAAATAGGTTTCAACCTCGTCCCAGCTAAGCATTGCTGGTTTGTCGCCAACAGGTCTTGAAAAATTCATCACGATGGTAACCAACGGTGATACCTTTTTCCCATTTTTGTAGCTTCCGCTTCGGTATGTTCCGCACCAGGCTCCTCCTCGCTTGGCTGGTCGTGGGTGAGGGTCAATGTAAAGCACTGCCAGGTGGCTTCCATCGCGGTCAAACACCTCGAAAACCTCAACTTCCTCGTGATAAACAGGAATGTCGTCGCGTTTCTTGTAAGTTAGTCCCCAAAGTTGGTTTGTGAGATAAAAACAACCATCGCGTACATTGTCAATGGTAAAAAAGGGCCTTATCTCGCTATCTTCGAGATTGTATTTTTCTTGACGAATTTTTTCGGCATAATACCACCAATCCCACGAGGCAAGGGTAAAGCCGCCACCCTCGCGGTCAACTATTTTTTGCATTGCATCGCGTTCTTCCTTGGCACGGTTCAAGGCTGGTTTCCACACGGCGTACATGAAATCGTAAACATTTTGCGGGGTTTCAGCCATGTTTTCACTAATAAAAAACTCCGCGTAGTTGTTGAAACCAAGCAGCCTGCTTGCCTGCTGCCTTAGGCGCATGAGCTCTGCAAAGAGTTCTTTGTTGTCGTTCTCGTTATCGTTGTTACCGCGCTTGAAGAAGGCGGTGAAAATCTTTTCGCGCAAATCCCTTCGCTGCGAAAACTGCAGGAAGGGGGTCCAGCTTGGCCTTGAAAGATCTATAACCCACTTGCCATCCAACTTGTGTCTTTTGGCAAGCTCTTCGGCCGCCGCTATAACGCTTTGCGGAAGCCCAACCAGGTCGTTTTTGTCTTCCAAAACAAGCATGAAATTGTTGTTCTCTCTTAACAAATTATCGTTGAGTTGTAGCGAAACCACCGATGTCCTCTCGCTTATCCTTTTCAGCTCTTCTCTTTTTTCTTCTGGCAGCGCGGCACCACCACGTTCAAAATCCTGATAGTACTTTTCAACTAGCCTCATTTGCTCCAAATCGAGGTTAAGCTGATTTCGGCGATCGTAAACCGACTTAACCCTCCCGAATAAATCCTGGTTCATCCTAATCTCGTTGTAGTGGGTGGTAAGCTTAGGAGTAATTATTTGGGCAATTTTGTTAAGTTCGGTATTGGTGTTGGCTCCTCTCAAGCCTCCGAAAACTGCCGAAACCCTCCTCAACAGGTCACCTGCTTTGTCGTATGCCAAAATCGTGTTTTCGAACGATGGTCGGGCAGGATTGTTGATAATTTCCTTTATTTCTGCCAAGTGTTCCTCCATACCCCTTTCATAGGCCGGCAAGTAATGCCTTGGTTTGATTAAATCAAAAGGCGGGGTACCAAATGGGGTTGTCCATTCCGAGAAAAAGGGATTTTCATCGACGCTTTTTGCCATCGTCAATCCGAGGGCGAAAAATGAAATCGCGAACAAAATCAAAAGCATTTTTTTCATGATAAAAATGATGTTTGTGAATAATTGGGTTAAGAAAAATCGGTCAAAAATAGTAAAAAAAAATGTGATAGTTTTGAATACGAGATGAAAAAGAAATGCTATTTTTGTTACTTTCGCACCTTTAAGATTTTGAAGAATCATTTAACAATGAAAACTTGACGATTATGACCAATTTGGTTGATAATGCAAAATACATTTTCGTTACGGGTGGTGTTACTTCCTCGCTAGGAAAGGGAATAATCTCTGCCTCCCTGGCAAAACTGCTTCAAGCTCGGGGCCACACCGTAACCATTCAAAAGCTAGACCCATACATAAACATAGACCCAGGTACGCTAAACCCCTACGAGCACGGCGAGTGCTACGTTACTGATGATGGCGCCGAAACCGACCTCGACCTTGGCCATTATGAAAGGTTCTTGAACGTGCCAACCTCTCAGGCCAATAACGTAACCAGCGGAAGGATTTACCAAGCCGTGATAAGCAAAGAACGCAAGGGGGAATACCTCGGTGAAACCGTTCAAGTGATTCCGCACATAACCGATGAGATAAAGCATAGAATAAAACTACTTGGCGAAAAGGGTACTTTTGATTTTGTAATAACCGAAATAGGCGGAACGGTGGGCGACATCGAGTCGCTACCATACATTGAAGCCATCAGACAGCTTAAGTGGGAAATGGGCAAGCGAGTCTTGGTAGTTCACCTAACCTTGGTTCCATACCTTGCGGCTGCCAAAGAGCTGAAAACCAAACCCACGCAACATTCAGTTAAAACAATGCTTGAATACGGGGTGCAGCCGGATATTTTGGTTTGTCGCACCGAAAAACCCCTTTCCAGCCAAATAAGGGCAAAGATTGCTCTTTTCTGCAACGTTGACAAATCGGCAGTAATAGAGGCAATTGATACCTCAACCATTTACAAGGTGCCAATTCTGATGAGGCGCGAAAAGCTCGACGAGGTGGTTCTAAGAAAATTGAGGGTTTCAACCAAGATTCAGCCTGACCTAACTTCGTGGAAAGAGTTTTTGCTCCGGCTTCAAAATCCAGTTCAAACAGTAGAAATTGGGCTGGTGGGCAAGTACGTGGAACTTGTAGATTCATACAAGTCAATCATTGAATCGTTTATACATGCTGGTGCCCGGCACGAGTGCAAGGTAAACCTCAAGCTGATACATTCAGAGCATCTTGACGAAAAGAATGTTTGGTCTAAACTTGCCAACCTTTCGGGTATATTAGTGGCTCCGGGTTTTGGGTCAAGGGGGATTGAAGGCAAGATTTGGGCCATAAAATTTGCAAGAGAAAACAAAATCCCGTTTCTTGGAATCTGCCTTGGGATGCAATGTGCAGCAATAGAATTTGCCCGAAACATTTTGAACTTGCCCGATGCCCATTCAAGCGAAATGAACCCTGATACTTCACATCCGGTTATTGATCTCATGGAGGAGCAAAAGAAAACAATGGATATGGGCGGCACGATGCGTCTTGGCACGTTCAGGTGCAACATTAAAAAAGGCACCCTCACATACTCGATTTTCGGAACATCGGCCATAAACGAACGTCATAGGCACAGGTACGAGTTTAACAACAAGTATCTTGATGAATTTGAAAAGAATGGGATGATTGCCTCCGGTATAAACCCCGAGGGTAATCTTGTTGAAGTTGTTGAACTAAAAAGCCACCCGTTTTTTATCGGCGTTCAGTTTCACCCCGAATACCAGAGCACGGTTGATAATCCGCATCCGCTATTCGTAAGGTTTGTGGCGGCTGCAATGAATCATAACAAGGCGTAACGGGTTTTTTTCTGGCCTGTTGATAAGGTATGAAAATAACCAGCCAAACCCTTTATTGAAAATTCAACAAACCGGGTTTGGCTATTAACTTTTGCTTTCTCCATTGGCCTGCAAGCTATTGTTGAGGCTTGAGTACGCGGGCTGGAAAGCAAACCGCAAGATTTTACCAACATTATTTAATTTCGATCACCCTTGCTGGTTTCGGCTTTGCCTCTTCCTTTTTTGGTATCATAATTCGTAAAATTCCGTTTTCGTACTTTGCAGCAACCTTTTCTCCGTTGGCCGTATTGGGCAGCGTAAACGACCTGCTGAAGGACTGGTAGCTAAACTCCCTTCGAGTAAACTGCTCCCCTTCATTTACTTCGTTTTCAATCTTCTTCTCCGATGAAATGGTGAGCAAGTTGTTGTTCAACTCAATTTTAAAGTCCTTTTTTTCAAGGCCCGGGGCTGCAAGTTCAACCTCAAACCCATCGGGAGTAGACTTGATGTTTACCGATGGCAGCGTTGTATTGGTAGTTGAAAAATTCCTGTTCGACCAGTCAAATATTTCATTGTCAAAAAATCGGTCGAACAATCCCGGGTAAGTGTTTGAAAATTTAATTAATGACATTGTTTGATCCTCCATCTTTTTGGTTAGACAAAATTGTTTTCGGCTTGTCAAAATCAAATTTTGTGCCAATGGATTTTACAAATTTCAAAAATAGCAGCTTAAACGATGAAAAACAAACACTTATACTTGTTTGACATGAAAAAGCGTTTCGATCGTTTTTCGGCCAAAATGACAGTTGTAAAAAAAATACGCGCCAAAATGGCTTGAAGTCGGAATTTCGAGGGTTTCAACGAATTGCATGAAAAAGAACCGGGCCATAAAATAATTCAGTAACCTACATTTTCAGGCATTAAATTTTAACAAAAACAAATGACTCCAAAAACTATCAGGACATTTCCGGTAATTAATCATAATTTTGCGGCAGATTAAAAGGTTTAAATTAGAAATTACAAGGCTGAGGGTGGAATCAGAGGTCAGTTACTTCCATCCATCAATTATTTTTAACTCAAAAAAAATGTCTTCATTCGAAATTATTGGTGGGAAAAGGCTTTCCGGAACCATTGTTCCGCAAGGTGCCAAGAACGAAGCCTTGCAGGTAATTAGCGCCGTGCTTCTTACCAAAGAAGAGGTTGTAATCAGCAATATTCCCAATATAATCGATGTTAACAAGCTAATTGAGCTCCTTGCCAGTTTTGGTGTAAAAACCAAACGGTTGGCAGAATGTACTTGGTCGTTTCGGGCCGATGATGTGAAAGTCGATTACCTGCAAACTGCCGAATTCAAGCAAAAGGCCGCCGCGTTGCGCGGCTCGGTGATGATCATAGGCCCGCTGCTCGCTCGATTTGGAATTGCAGCAATGCCCAAGCCAGGTGGCGACAAGATAGGGCGCCGAAGGCTCGACACTCACCTTTTAGGACTAGAAAAGCTCGGGGCCGAGTTTACTTACGACAATGCCGAGCATTTTTACAAAATCACCACCAATGGATTAAAGGGGTGCTACATCTTGCTCGACGAGGCATCAGTAACAGGAACAGCCAACGTTGTAATGGCTGCTGCCTTGACCGAAGGAACAACAACCATTTACAATGCCGCTTGCGAGCCATATTTGCAGCAATTGTGCAATATGCTGAATAGCATGGGTGCCAAGATTTCGGGAGTGGCTTCTAACCTGTTAACAATTGAAGGTGTAGAAAGTCTAAAAGGCTGCAACCACAGGCTTTTGCCAGATATGATCGAAATTGGTAGTTTTGTTGGTTTGGCAGCGATGACACAATCAGAAATTACAATTAAGGATGTTTCTTTCAATAACTTGGGAATAATTCCAAGTGTGTTTTCTAAATTGGGAATTAAATTGGAACTGAAAAACGACGATATTTTCATCCCTGCCCAAGAAGTTTACGAGGTTGAAACATTTATTGACGGAAGCATTCTAACTGTAAGTGATGCTCCTTGGCCTGGTTTCACTCCCGACCTTCTGAGCATAATTTTGGTGGTGGCCACCCAGGCAAAGGGAAGCGTTTTAATACACCAAAAAATGTTCGAGAGCCGGTTGTTTTTCGTTGACCGGCTTATTGAAATGGGTGCCCAAATAATTCTTTGCGATCCACACAGGGCCACGGTGATAGGTCTGGCTCGTAATTTTAACCTCAAGAGCATTCAAATGGCCTCGCCCGACATCAGGGCAGGGGTTTCGATGCTAATTGCAGCCTTGAGCGCACCCGGCAAAAGTGTCATCCACAATATCGATCAAATAGATCGCGGCTACCAAAATATCGAAACAAGATTGCAACAGATAGGGGCTGACATAAAAAGGATTTGATTGGTAATATTTAAAACTAACTGCAATATTTTCGTGTTTTAACGTTTTTGTATGACAATTTGGCTTGTAGGCCAAGGTTGGCAAAACTTTTGACGTAAATTGTTGCGTAAATGTAAAGTGCTCATTGTTTTGGGGGTGCTATCTCGCAATACTAATTTTTAAAAAGAAAACCGAATAAAATCAATGATAAAGGAAAACAAAACCGGGAATAAAAAGGTATCTTCGAGTCAAGAATTTGAAAAAGTACGTGAAAGGGTGGTGGAGCTTGAAAACCAATTGGTTGAAGCAAACGACAAGTACCTTAGGTTGTTTTCGGAATTTGACAATTATCGCAAACGCACCCAAAAAGAACGTTTGGAAATGTCAAAGGCTGCCGCCGAAGATATTATCATGGCTCTCTTGCCCGTTGTGGATGATTTGGAGCGGGCCGGCAGTTTTGACCCCGAGAAAACTGATGCCAGATCGTTGGCAGAGGGCCTGATTCTTATTAACAACAAGTTGAGCACCCTGCTCAGGCAAAAAGGAGTTGAGCCGGTAGATTCTGTGGGAGCCGATTTTGACACCGATTTTCACGAGGCCATAACACACGTTCCTGCACCTGATGAATCGCAAAAGGGCAAGGTAATAGATCAAGTGGAAAAGGGATATACCCTCAATGGCAGGGTAATAAGATTCGCAAGGGTTGTTGTTGCAAATTAAAAACCAATTTGATGGATAAAAGAGATTACTACGAAGTACTTGGTGTATCAAAAAATGCCACTGCCGAGGAGTTGAAAAAGTCTTACAGGCAGAAGGCTCTAAAATACCATCCCGATAAAAACCCAAACAACAAGGAGGCTGAGGAGAAATTCAAGGAAGCCGCCGAGGCTTACGAGGTGTTAAGCAATCCGGAAAAAAAATCGCGATACGATCAGTTTGGCCACGCCGGAATGGGTCCAGGCGGATTTGGGGGTTCCTATGGTGGGGGCGGTATGTCCATGGAAGACATTTTTAGTCAGTTCGGGGATATTTTTGGCGGAATGGGCGGGTTCGGAAGTGCTTTCGGGGGCGGGTTCGGAGGCTTTGGCACCGGAAGGACACGCACCGTAAACCGTGGGTCGAACCTGAGGATAAAGGTAAAACTCACCCTTGAGGAAATCCTCGTGGGTGTAGAGAAAAAGGTTAAGGTGAGCAAGTTCAATTCTTGCAAGAGTTGCAACGGCACAGGTGCAAAGAATGGCACGGCATTTAATACTTGTAGCACATGCAACGGCTCCGGCCGTGTTACACGCATCTCAAACACCATTTTAGGGCAAATGCAAACCACTTCAACTTGCCCGTCGTGTAGCGGCGAGGGAAAAACCATAACCGAGAAGTGTACTACTTGCTATGGAAACGGAATAGTTAAGGAAGACGAAGTAATTACAATTAGCATTCCGGCTGGTGTTGCCGAAGGCATGCAACTTTCGCTTAGCGGCAAGGGCAACGTGGCTGCACGTGGCGGAGTTGCAGGCGACCTCATAGTGCTTGTGGAAGAAATACCTCACGAGAGTTTTAGCCGCGACGGCAGCAACCTTTTGCACGACCTATACGTTTCAATTCCCCAGGCTGCAGTTGGCGATATGGTTGAAGTACCTACCCTTGAAGGCAAGGCCAGAATTAAGCTGGAACCAGGCACTCAGGGAGGAAAGGTCTTGAGGCTCAAGGGCAAGGGATTGCCTTCTATAAACGGCAATCGACACGGCGATTTGTTGGTTAACATCAACGTTTGGACACCTAAGAAACTATCCAAGGAAGAAAAAGATCTGCTCCAGAAACTGGCTCAATCAGAAAACTTCAAACCTAGCCCAGGCGCAAGCGACAAGAGTTTCTTCGAGAGGGTGAAGGAAGCGTTTGGGTAATGGATAATTGACAACATGCAATATGCAGTTGACAGTTACGTGCAAATCGTTCGGTCGTTCAATTATTTAGTCGTTCATACTTAGCTTTTCTTTTTTCGTCATTACGCTTAACTTTTCACCAAAAAAATGCAATATACCTTTCAGGCCGAAAACGTAAGCAAGTCTTATACAGGCCACAAGGCCCTAAGCGATGTGAGCATCAATATTCCGAAGGGAACCATTTTCGGGCTTCTCGGACCAAACGGAGCTGGAAAGACCACCCTGATACGGATAATAAATCAAATTATTTATCCCGATTCGGGATACCTTTTTTTTAATGGAGAAAGGCTGAATCCGGCGGATGTAAGCAGAATAGGTTATCTGCCCGAAGAAAGGGGATTATACAAGAAGATGAAGGTTGGCGAGCAGGCAATTTATCTCTCGCAACTCAAGGGTGTCTCCGAAAGGGAAAGCAAGAAAAAACTCAACGAATGGTTCGAGAAATTTGACCTGATGCCATGGTGGAACAAGAAGGTAGAAGAGCTTTCAAAGGGTATGGCGCAAAAAGTTCAGTTTATCATCACCGTGCTCCACGAGCCCGAGCTTTTGGTTTTTGATGAACCATTTAGCGGTTTTGATCCAATAAACGTAAACATAATCAAGCAAGAGATTTTAAAATTGAAGGAAAAGGGTGTAACCATCATTTTTTCGACGCACAATATGGGTTCAGTCGAAGAGCTCTGCGACCATATTGCTTTAATTCACAAATCGGCTAAAATCCTTGACGGACCTGTTAAAAAGATAAAAAATGATTATTCGACTAACATTTTTCAATTGGAAATTGGCAATCTTAGAGCGAATCCCACGGGTATTTTCGATAGCAGGTTTTCTCTGGTTCATTCCTCTGTCGAGGATGGAATTCACTCGATAAGGGTTAAAGTTAACAACGGGGTTGAGTCAAACGAACTTGCCAGGTTGGCCGTTAGCAATGGTCAACTGATTTCATTCAGGGAGCTAACCCCTTCAATGAACGATATTTTCATAAAAAAAGTCACGGGCTTTTTTCCGCAAGAAAATGTTGCAGGTAACTATGGGCAAAAAGCCCCCGAATATGCCGCCGAATAACCCACGAAGCACCAGATAATACGGATCAAATGAACAAGATATCGGTAATAATCAAGCGCGAATACTTGAGTAGGGTAAAGAAGAAATCATTTGTTGTAATGACCATTCTCGGGCCAGTTTTGCTTGCCGCGCTGTTTGTTGTGCCAGCCATTCTTGCCCAGGTTTCTGAATCGGAGTACCATGTGGCCATATATGATGAAACTACCCTTTTCGAGGATTACCTGAAAGACCATGGAACAGTTAAGTTCACTGTTTTCGATGGCCAGTTCGACCTTGCCTACGAAATGACCAATAAGGGCGAATTTGATGCCCTGTTGTATATTCCAGAGTTTGCCGCAACTTCACCCGCTTCCATTAGGTTGTTTTCAACAAAATCCATAAATATAAGTGCTCGATCCTACATTGAATCAAGGATAAAACACGAACTTGAATATCTCAAACTTGCCCAAAAGGAAATTGACCCCGAAATCCTCAAACAAGTAGAAACGCCAATAAGCATAACATCAATCCGCATTGACAAGGATGGACAGGAAAGCTTGGATTTCACCGAGATTCGGATGGCTTTAGGTTTTGTTACGGGTTTCCTTATATACATTTTCATATTCATGTTCGGATCTTTGGTTTTACGCGGCGTGCTTGAAGAAAAAACAAACCGGATTGTAGAAATAATTGTTTCGAGCGTGAAACCGTTTCAGTTGATGATGGGCAAGATTGTGGGCGTTGGTTTGGTTGGATTAACTCAGTTTCTTATCTGGATAATTCTAACGGCAATTATAGTTTTTGGCGTGGGCATAGCCTTTCCGGAAGTTTTTAGCCATACCCCTGCCGATAAAGTTTACGTTTCTGCCAATCAGGGGTTTAATCCCGTTCAAGCCCAACATCAGATTGAAATGATTACAGCCGGCAACACGGTTTGGGGTGAAATTATGATGGGCATTAGGTCTATTAACTTCCCGTTTGTAATATTTTCGTTCTTGTTTTTCTTCCTTGGCGGATACTTGTTATATTCTGCACTCTTTGCTGCTATTGGTTCTGCCGTTGATTCAGAAACCGACAGTCAACAATTCATGTTCCCGATAACCATTCCATTGTTGCTATCAATTATAATGATGCAAGCAGTTATTCAAGACCCTTCGGGGCCTGTAGCATTCTGGTTTTCGGTTATTCCGTTAACCTCGCCCGTAATAATGATGATACGAATCCCATTCGGAGTTCCGGTATTTGACTTCGTGCTATCGGCCACCATGCTTGTTGCGGGGTTTGTGTTGGCAACTTGGTTGGCAGCAAAAATTTACCGCACCGGAATATTGATGTACGGAAAAAAAATTACATACGGCGAATTGTGGAAATGGCTGAGGAGCTAAGTGTGATTACTAACGGGTGTTTTGTAACTGGTAACTAGAAACGTAAAACGAGGATAAATGGCCTAAAATACAAATTGACACATTTGATTTCTAATTTCATTTTACTGCCAACTGCTTGCTTTCTTCCGGACGGCATTAGTAATTACTAATTTTTGAATGCCTACTAACTCAAAAATTCTATAAACCCCACAAACCTCAAGTTAAATTGGAAAATTACATTTTTGGCATACGCCCCGTGGTAGAAGCCATCGAGAGTGGCAAGATTCCCGAAAAGGTTCTTGTGCAGCAAGGCCTCCAGGGAGAAAACTTCCAGCAGTTGTTTAACATAATCAGGCGATTGAACGTTCCATATCAGTTCGTGCCTGCCGAGAAACTCAACCGACTTACTCGCAAGAATCACCAAGGTGTTGTTGCCATGGTTTCCTCCTTAGAGTATCAACCCCTGACCAACGTATTGTCAATGGTTTACGACCGTGGCGAAACCCCACTGATTTTGCTTCTCGATAAGATAACCGATGTTAGGAATATGGGTGCAATTGCTCGTTCGGCCGAGTGCTTTGGGGTTCATGCAATTGTACTTCCCGAAAAGGGTGGGGCATTGGTAAATGCTGATGCAATAAAAACTTCGGCAGGTGCATTGATGCGCCTACCCATTTGTAGGGAGAGCAGCTTGCCGGAGGCCATCGCCTTTCTTCAACAAAGTGGAATAAAGGTTGTAGCAGCTAGCCAACGAGCCAACCTTTCGGTACTCGACATCCCGGCAGATGTTCCCTTGGCTATAATTCTTGGATCTGAAGACAGGGGCGTTTCGCCGGCATGCCTTAAAATGGCCGACGAAATTAGGAGCATACCGATGAAAGGAAAAACTGCATCGCTCAATGTTTCGGTTGCCGCCGGAATAATTTTAAGCCACGTAAATAATTCGCGAAGGTAACATACAGCTAAGTATAAATGGTTAAGCTTTAACTCCTTAACAAATCTGTTACTGCTGAGCCTCAGCCAGTGGAGGTAGGCCCTCGTGCACGAAAATTAATTTTTGGTTTTTTCTTCAACCCTCAACTCTGAGCAAAAAGCATTACATTTGCAGCTCAAAACCGAACCAATGGAAGTTGGAATTTTCATACCTTGTTACATTGACCAATTGTTTCCCGAAACGGGTTTGAACATGGTAAGGGTGTTAGAACGTGCCAATCAAAGATCCAAGTACAATTCTGCCCAAACCTGTTGTGGCCAAGTAGCTTTTAATTCTGGATACGTGGATCAGGCCAAACATCTTGCAAGCAAGTTCGTTAAAGACTTTTTGGAGTTTAAGGTGGTTGTGGGGCCATCGGCTTCGTGTACCGCCATGGTAAAGAACTACTATCCGATGATGCTCGATAACTCAGTGCTGCACAACGAAAACAGGCAGTTAGGCAAGAAGATTTACGAATTCACCGATTTTCTGGTAAATGTGGCCAAAGTTACCGACCTTGGTTGCTCGCTTCAAGCCACGGTTACCATTCATGACTCTTGTGCCGCATTGCGCGAGTACAAATTGGGCAACGAACCCCGCAAATTGCTTGCCAATGTAAAAGGGCTAAGGGTAGTTGAAATGAACGACAGGGATGTATGTTGCGGGTTCGGAGGGGCTTTTGCCGTGAAGCACGAGCCCATAAGCACAGCAATGGCTCAGCAGAAAATTGAAAATGCCCTGCAAACAAATGCCCAATACATCGTTTCCACGGAAGTTTCATGCCTAATGCATCTCGATTCGTACATTAAAAAGCATAACCTTGGTATAAAAACCATACACATTGCCGATTTGCTGGCCATGAGCCTTCCTGGTTAAATATTTGCCGAAAAATTACTCAAGCGCTCCGAATCAAGATAGTTGTTTTGTTCACCAAAATCAAGTTTTACAAATGACAATAGGAATAGACATAGGCGGGAGCACCACGAAAATTGTCGCAATCAAGAATGGCGAGATAGTGGAGCCCCTATCGGTGGAAGCAAGTGATCCAGTTGCTTCGGCTTCTGGGGCACTGGGTAAGTTTCTCACCGTTCACAAGATTGCATTTACCGACATATCAAATGTTATCATAACCGGGGTTGGGGCTTCGTACATCGACAACACCTTGCTTGGGCTTCCTGTTAAGAGGATTGAAGAATTTAAGGCTCTGGGCTTAGGAGGGTTGTTTCTTTCGGGGCTCGAGAGAGCCATAATAGTGAGTATGGGAACAGGCACGGCTTTTGTAAAGGCCAACAAGGGATGCATTAGCCATCTTGGCGGCACCGGGGTTGGTGGTGGTACAATATTGGGGCTTTCAAGGGCTATGACCAATCTTTCAACTTTTGAAAACATTATAGGATCTGCCAAGAAGGGTGACCCCGCAATGGTTGACCTCAGCATTGGAGATATTTCGAAGGCCAGCATCGGAAACCTTCCGAGTACACTTACAGCCTCCAATTTCGGAAAGATGAATGACAACGCCACCAAGGGCGATATTAACAGGGGAATTCTCACAATGGTTTTTCAAGTGGTGGGGATGATGGCCATTTTTGCTGCACGCCCGCAAAAAGATACTGATATTGTCCTGAGCGGTAAACTTGTTAATGTATTTCAGGCTGAAAAGACTTTTTCGATGCTTGGCGAACTTTACAATGTTAATTTTCATGTCCCCAAACACGCCGAGTACTGTACGGCCATTGGGGCGGCCATTTCAGAATTAGTACAAACATAGCGTTGAAAGGGGGCAAGGGTCGGCCTTGCCAAATTAACTCTAACCTTTTAAGTGGATAATGAAATGGTGTCGTTGCGCCAGGATTCAAGTAAAAGGAACCCCAATTGACCAAATATGGCTCCAAATTGTATTTTGGTCAAAAGACCAAAAGCCCTTTTAAGCCCAAAGGTTCTCGGGATAGTCGCCCTGTTCAACAAGTTTTCTGATTTCGGCCTCAACCCCATCCTTGTCCTCTTTGTATGTAACCCCAAACCAGCGGGCATCGCAAGGGAGAACCCTTATACTGGCTTTACCGCTGCTCACCAGCTCGTCAACAACCTTGGGTATAAAGTACTCGGCCTTCAAATCCATGGCATTGGTTTTGAGGAAGTTTAGTAGCTTTTCTTCGAGGTGCTTGAAAATTGATGGTGAAAAGCCCCAAAAGTTCATCGAAACAACATCGTCGGGTTCCAAAATCACTTGCTTGTTCTCAAAGGTGCTAACAATTGTTCCATCTTCGATACGATGTATGGCGAAGTTTTCTTCAACTTTTTCCAGAAACCCGTTTGGGGTAACCTTGCAAACGCCTCTTGTAACCACCCCGTTTTCCGAAAGGGTCTTTTCCAGGCTATATCCTGCCATTGCATAAAGGTCAGGGTCTTTCGAAACATTAGATTTAAGGTAACTTGCAAGAGTTTCGAATGCGCTGAATCCGTAAAAATCATCGGCATTGATAACCACGAAGGGTTCGTAAACAAACTGCCTTGCCACCCAAATTGCGTGGGCCGTGCCCCAGGGTTTTTCCCTATCTGAAACAAAGTAATGCTCGTGAGGAAGGTAATCTAGCTCTTGAAATGCCAGTTCAACATGTATTTTATGCTTTAGTTTTTCCGCAATAGCTTCCCTAAATTCTTGCTCAAAACTGCGCCTGATCACAAAAACAACCTTGGTGAAACCAGCCTTAATGGCATCGTAAACCGAGTAATCCATAATTGTTTCGCCGGAGGGGCCAATGCGGTCAAGTTGTTTCATCCCTCCATAGCGGCTTCCCTTTCCAGCAGCGAGTATCATTAAAGTTAAATTCATGTGTTTTGATGATTGTAAAATTTGATGCAAAAGTACCCTTTTTGCAATTATCTTGCTACCTTTACAACATTAAAAATGTATTAAAATGCGCTATTTGATTCTTCCTTCTTACCTGATCATGGTATTTGTCAACTATCTTGGAAACGCACTGCCAATTAACGGTCTTACTACGGGTCAGGTTTCTGCTAACTTTGACAATCTTTTTACCCCTGCTGGCTTTGCATTTTCAATTTGGGGAATTATCTATCTTCTTTTGTTGGCTTTTTCATCAATTGTTTCTTTTCGGAAAAGAACCATTGTGCCCAAGGAGGTTTTGCTTGCATTCGTTGCAACTTGTTTTCTTAACTCATTGTGGGTGTTTGCATGGCATTATCAAGAAATCACACTCAGTGTTTTGATTATGTTGGGTTTGCTTGCTTTGCTCGTTTTTATCAATTTCAAGCTCAGGAACTCGGAATCAGTCATTTCCAAGGCTTCTTTCGGGATTTACTTGGGCTGGATTTGCGTTGCAACAATTGCCAACATAACGATTTTACTTGTTAGCACGAACTGGAATGGGTGGGGGGTTGATCAGGTTGTTTGGACTGTGATAATGATTGCCGCCGGAACTTTAATTGGTTCGCTGGCTAAGTTCCAATTTTCTAATCTTTTTATAGCTCTTCCAATTGTCTGGGCTTTTTTTGCGATTTATTCAAGAAGGATTGACGATTTTCCGGTAATTGCTATTTCTTCGTTGGTGGCAATTTTGATTTTGGCCGTGTTGGTGGTTTGGTTTTGGCTCAGGCCAAAGCGCGTTTTGGTTACCAATTACCAGTGATTGGTACAAACTACAATTATTGATTCAGGTATCTGACACAATCTAGCACCAACTTTCCCCTCACCCTCTCGGTTTCGAGCAGCTGATGCGCCCTGGCTCCATTTTCAAGTGCAAAGGTCTCTTGAATATTTATTCTTAAAAGGCCTTTCGATATGTAGGTGGCAATTACTGCAAGATCTTTACCATTTGGTTTCACGGCGATTAACCTTGCCTTTTTACTGCGCGAAAAGTTTAAAAGGCCTGTAAGGAAAATTTCGAAACTTGGCAGGGTGGTTATGTATTGACCGTTTTTTTCAAGTATATTTTTGCATTTCGAAAAAGAACTTTTTGCAACGGCATCGATAATAATATGATACTTTGAACTATTCTTGGTGAAATCTTGCTGGGTGTAGTCTATTACGTGCGATGCTCCAAGTTTCTTCACAAAATCAACGTTATTTGATGAGCATACCCCGGTAACCGAAGCGCCCATTGCCTTGGCAAGTTGAACTGCGAAAATACCGACCCCGCCCGAAGCACCGTTTACCAAAACCCTGAAATTTGGCCTAATACCCCCACACTTCCTTATTGCTTGGTATGCTGTTAAGGCTGCAAGGGGATAACCTGCGGCTTGCCCAAAATCAATGTTTTCTGGAATCAAGCAAAGGTTTTTTTCCTTGACAGAAACATACTCGGCATATCCGCCACCTTTCAGCGATAGCATTGCAAATACCCTTTGTCCCAAACGGTAATCAGAGTTCAAATCGGTTTGCTCCACTGTTCCTGCAATATCGCCACCAAGGATCTTTGGAAACTTGCGTCCGGTTAACAACCTAATCATTCCGTTTCGAACTTTGTAATCAACCGGGTTGACTCCTGCACAATGAACGCGCACCAAAACCTCCTTCTTTTTTCTTTCGGGCATCGGAACTTCTTGGATGTGTAATTGCTCTGGGCCTCCGTACTTGTTAATTACCAGTACTCTCATGATTGTTTGGCTTATTTGTTCTGTTTTTTTTTTTTTTTGACTTGCAAAGTTACTGTTTTTTGGGGAAATTTCTTGAGTTTAATGGCGGGTAGGCTGTTGGGCTGAAAGTTTGATGGTTTCATGGTTTAGTTGTGTAACCATGATTTTGTTTGAGGTCTATAGCTTGTTAGATCATGAAAGCAAGGTATCAATTTTTTTGGCTAAGTCAATGTCGAGTTGGGTTACGCCTCCATGCGATTGAGTTGTTAGCCTTATCTTAACATTGCCAAAACTGTTTAGCAATTCCGGATGGTGATTGTTCGCTTCGGCCAATAGGGCAACTCTAGTAATAAAACCGAATGCAGAGTTGAAATTCGAAAATTTGAAATCCTTTTCCAACCCTGAAGCAACAAACTTCCAAGATGGGAGTATTTGTTTCGCAATTATTTTATTAATTAGTTCCATCGAGTTTATTTTCTGAGTTTTAGCCTTAAACTGTTGGCAACCACACTAACACTACTCATGGCCATTGCCGCTCCGGCAATCATTGGGTTTAGCAAGAAGCCCCAGAAAGGATACAAAATTCCGGCGGCAATTGGTATGCCTATTACGTTGTAAATAAAGGCCCAAAAAAGATTTTGCTTTATTGCAGCAACGGTTTGCCTTGATAGCCTAATTGCCTGTGGTATCTTTTTGAGGTCGGATGATATGATTGTCATTTTGGCCACATCAATGGCAATGTCGCTACTTTTGCCCATGGCAATGCTAACATCGGCTTGTGCAAGGGCTGCACTGTCGTTTATTCCATCTCCTACCATTGCCACGGTTTTGCCTTGCACCTGAAGGTCTTTAATGATTGATGCTTTATGCTGCGGAAGGACACTTGCTTCAAACTTTTCTATTCCAACTCTTTCTGCAATTGATTTGGCCGTGGCTCGGTTGTCGCCAGTTACCATGATAACTTCAATACCTGCATTTTTCAATTGACTAATTGCCTCCTTGGAGGTTTCTTTCAAATCGTCTGAAATTCCAATAACCGCCAATGCTTCATTTTGGCTTGCAAACCAAACCGCAGTTTTTGACTGTTGGTGCCAATCTGATTCGTTTTTTTCGAGATTGTCATCAATTCGAATGTTGTTTTCATTCATTAATTGTTTACTGCCAACAAAATACGTTGCTCCATTGTGGGTTGCCTTGGCACCCTTTCCGGTAATGCTCTCGAAGTTGTAAACCGTTTCATTTGCAGCATTTTCAAGGTACTTCACGATTGCTTCGGCAAGTGGGTGTTCTGATTTCATTTCAATGGCCGCAAGGATTGGTTTAAGGCTGTCATCGTTATTGAGCCAACATGTATCGGTAACTAATGGTTCGCCACGGGTTATCGTGCCGGTTTTGTCCAAAACTATTACATCAATTTTTTTGGCCAGCTCCAAGCTTTCAGCGTCTTTAATTAAAATACCTTGTTCAGCACCTCTGCCAATTCCTACCATTATGGCAGTGGGCGTTGCCAGTCCCAATGCACAGGGGCAAGCAATTACTAAAACCGTTATAAGCGAAAGAAGCCCTTGTGAAAATCCTTGTGAACCCCCGAAAATTATCCACATGACAAAAGAAATACAGGCAATGAGAATAACCAGTGGTACAAATACTGATGCAATCTTGTCAACAAGTTTTTGAACTGGGGCTTTGCTTGCCTGAGCTTCTTGTACCATTTTTATTATCTGGGCAAGTTTGGTGTCGGCTCCAACCATGTCTGCCCTAAAAGAGAAACTACCTTTTTGGTTTATGGTGCCTGCAAATACCTGGGCCCCAATCTGCTTCAGGTTGGCAAGCGGTTCGCCCGTCAACATGCTCTCGTCAATAAAAGACTCTCCTTGCAATATTGTACCATCAACCGGAATCTTCTCGCCGGGCTTAACGAGGATTACATTTCCCTTAGCTACATTTTCAATAGCCACCCTTTTTTGATTACCGTTGTTAAGGATTAATGTTACTACCTTGGGTTGCAAGTCCATCAGTTTCCTTATTGATGAAGTTGTGCTCCTCTTTGCCCTTTCTTCAAGGAGTTTTCCGAGCAAGATAAAAGTAATAATTACAGCGGCTGCTTCGAAATAGACGTGAGCTTGCAGGCCTCTTTGATGCCAAAATCCGGGATTAATTGTATTGAAAACGCTGAAAATGTATGCCACCCCTGTGCTCAACGAAACCAGCGCGTACATGTTCACTGACCGGTTTTTGGCTTGTTTCCAGGCAGTTGCAAAGAAATTCCTGCCAAATACGAACAAAACCGGGGTCGAAAGTGCCCACATTATAGTGTTGCCATGGGGCATGTTCATGAAAAACATGCCTATAATCACAACCGGCAGGGTGAATGCCGCTGCCAGTATGGTATTTCTTTTCAAAATCCCATACTCTTCTTCCCTTGCTTTTTCATGCAACGGGGCTTTCTGGCCATCATTATCCAATATTATATCGTAGCCTGACGCCCTCAACGCATGGCGAATTACTTCAAAATTTGCCATTGACTCGATATACTCAATGGCAACGCTTGAATTGGCCAAATTTGCATTGGTCTTTACAACACCTTTTTGCTTCGATATTATCTTGTCAATACTTGCCGCGCAAGAAGCACAGCTCATGTTTAACAGAGGGAAAACCTTCGTTTGTTTATCCATTTTTGAATCCTTGCCCTTGATGATTTATAATTCGTAATACATGATTTCCTGCCCGTAAATGAACCAGGGTATAATCTAAACGAATTATCCTTGATTAGTGTTCAATTTTGGTTTTGGTACTGGATTGTAACTTTTGGGCCATTTTACACACTGCTTGGGCACGGATGTCGCGTTGGTTTCATTAAAGAAAAAATTTTCATATCCTCGTGCCATTTTTTAAGCCTTGCTCTTGGCGGGCAGACTGTAGAAACGAGAGGCAATACCCTGCTGCCTCTCGTTTATTGCTGAATTTAACATTTAAACAAGGTGTGCCTAATCTTTACAAGGGCGTTTTTTTTGGCATTTACAATTTACCCGTTACCGGTGGTCGGTGGCTAATCACTAGCACCAAATGACTTTCAGTAACTTGCCTCTATGTTCCAAACAAAAGCCCTAACGCCTACTTCCTTGTTTATTTCATCAAGTTTTTTTACCGCTTCCAACAGCTCGTCAACTTTTTCACCAGGAAGTACAACCAATGCCGCAGAGTTCATTTCGGGCCATGTGTGAGTTCCCTTTCTGGGCTGGCCGGTTTGTGAGCCTCGGCCTTGAACATCACTCCACCAACTAAAACCCCTTATTTGAAGTTTGTCAATTATGAATTCAACTTTTTCGCCATTGGCCTGGTTGAAAATTATCATTACTGCTTTCATATTATTTGCTGTTTTGGTTCATCCAAAAAATTGAACTTTTGCCTGATTTGTTCCATCTTGTTGCGCTCGCCCCTGCGCGAAATTATGGCGTACATTACCGGCACCAAAACCAGTGTGACAAAGGTAGAAAATAACAACCCTCCTATGAGGGTTATACCCATCGGGCTCCATATTTCGGAACCATCGCCAGTGCTTAGTGCCAGAGGAATCATGGCCAGAATTGTGGTACCGGCAGTCATTAACACCGGGCGCAAGCGCATTTTTCCGGCCACCGCCACAGCCTCGTTTAGTGGCAACCCACGGTTGCGCATCAGGTTTATGTAGTCAATCAAAACAATGCCGTTTTTCACTACAATGCCAATTAGCAGCACCGCTCCCAAGGCCGCTATAACGCTAAGAGTCGAGCCCGTAATTAACAGAATCAGAATAACTCCCGTGAACGAAAAAGGTATGGAGAACATAATAACGAAAGGCATCTTGAACGACTCGAACTGGGAGGCCATGACCAAAAATACCAGGATGATACTGATAAAAAGTAACAATGCCAGATCCATAAACGAGCTTACCATTTCCTCGAAGCTTCCACCAACATTAACCATAACGCCTGGTGGAATTTTGGTCTCGTCAATTACTTTGTTTATTTCCCTGGCCAGGTCGCCAAGTGCAATCCCTGAAGGAACTGCACTAACCTTTACAATTCTCTCTCGCCTTTGCCTTTCTATGTTTGGTGGATTGAAAAATTCATCCACCTTGCCAATTTCTCCCAGCAGAACACTTTGCCCCATGGGATTTATAATTGTGAATGATTCAATATCCGAAATTGAATTCCGGTAATCTTCGAGGTACCTAACCACGATAGAGTACTCGCTGCCTTCATCGCGAAGCATGGTTGCTGTCATTCCGGTAATTCTATTGCGCAGGGCAGCCGACACCATTGTGGTGCTAAGGCCGTGCTCGGCCATTTTTTTTCGGTCAAGAGTAAATTGTAACTCGGGTTTTTCGGCCTTGCGACTAACCAGGACATCTTCGGCACCAGGTATGGCGGCAATTTTTTTTCTTAATTCCTCAGCCAGTTTGCTCGTGGTATCAAAGTCGTATCCGAATATTTCAACATCAACGGTATTTGAGCCCATTCCGCCGCCCATTCCGCCACCGGTAACAATATTGTAACTCGCAACCTCGGGAATCTTCTCCATCTGCCTGCGGAGGTCGTCTGCGATTTCCCAAACCGAGCGGTGGCGGTCGGCAAGCGGCGATAATCTCATGACAAGATTAATCACATTTGATCCCGACTGCGAGAACAGTGCGTTCCAGCCACCCTCGTCGTCGGAGCCGGAAGAAACCGCGAAAATTTGCCTTTCGGGGTAGCGGGTTTCTATGATGTTCTCGATTTGCTTTGCTATCTTGCTGGTTTCTTCGAGCCTGAGGCCAGTGGTAAGTTCCACGTTCCCGTTTATTTGCCCCTGGTCTGACTCGGGCATGAATTCGGTGCTGATAAACCTAAGCAGAAATAGCGAGCCCACGAAAACAGAGAGAGCAAGCAATAAAACCTTCTTTTTGTTGGCCAATGCAATCCTTAGTGTTTTTTCGAAGAAGTTTTCGAGCCATTTCAAAAAAGGCTCAATCAGCGTGGAGTGTGAAAACTTTCCACCAAAGAAATTCTTTGTTTTCTTTCCCAGAAGTTTTGATGCCAGAACCGGGGTTAGCGAAACCGCTGCGATGGTAGATGTTACCACCGTTATTGACACTATCCAGCCAAGCTGCTTGAAAAGCACACCGGTCATTCCGCCCACGAGCGTCAGTGGGAAAAACACTGCAACCACAACCAGCGTGGTGATAATTACCGAAAGCCATACTTCGTTGGTGGCGTATATTGCAGCCTCGCGCGGGCTCGTGCCGCGCTCAATGTGCCTCGAAATATTTTCGAGCACAACAATGGCATCGTCAACTACCATACCAAGTGCAATTGACATGGAAGCCAGCGAAATAATGTTCAGAGACCCTCCGGAAACAAAAAGGTAAATGAAGGCCACTATTAGCGAAATTGGTATGGTAATCATCACGATAAAGGTTGCCCTCAACTTTCCGATAAAGAAAAGGATAACAATTATTACGAAGAAAAATGCCCAGAAAAGTGTTTGGGAAAGGTTTGAAACGGAGTCGCTTATGAATTTTGAAGTATCGAGGATTTCGTTTATTTCGATATCGGGTGGCAAATCCTTTTCAAGTTCGTTTATTGTTTTGCGAACTTCACTGGCAATTTTCACGGTATTAGCACCTGATTGCTTCATCACGAACAAGCGAACTCCCGTTTGACCTAGAATCCTTTCTTTGAGAGTGGAGTCTTTAAGGCCGTCCTTAACCTCGGCAACGTCGGAAAGCATCACGGATGTTCCCCTGAAATTTCCCACCACGAGATTATTCAGCTCGTAACTTTCAGAAAACTCCCCCTGAACCCTGAACTGGTATTCCATCGGGCCCATTTTCACCGTTCCGGATGGTAGGTTCAGGTTTTCGGCCCTAATCACGTTGCCAACTTGCTCAATGGTAAGGTTGTATGCCCTAAGTTTGTTTGGGTCCATTTCCACGTAAATTCTCCTGCGGGGCACGCCTAGAAGGTTAACCGAACCAATGCCATCAATTCGATTAAGTGGGTTTATTAGCCTTTCTTCGAGGATTCTTTCCAAACCGGCATAACTTTCATTGGCGGTAATGGCGTAAAAGGCAATTGGAAACATGCTAAGGTTAAACTTGAAAATCCTGGGGCGGTCAATACCTTCGGGAAGAGCGTTGTAAATCATGTCCATTGCATCTCTAACATCGTTGGTGGCTTCGTTAAGATCAACTTCCCAGTTAAACTCGAGGTTAATGATAGACAGGTTGTCGCTCGATACGGAAGTAATCTCCTTGAGATTGCCGATGCTGTTGAAAACATTTTCCAATGGCCGTGTAACATTTGTCTCAATGTCACTGGCATTTGCACCCGAGTAAACCGTAAGTACCGAAATGAAAGGCGGGTCCATTTCCGGGAATAAGTCAACCGGAATTTTTATCAGCGAATAAATACCCAAAACAATAACCCCCACGAAAACCATGATTGTAGTAATGGGTTTATCAACTGCTTTCTTGAATATGCTCATTTCTTGAAGTTTAAGATCTGTTAAAAACTATCTCACAAGGGTTTAATCCACAATGTTGATTTGCAATCCGTCGATCAACCTTGTTTGTCCGGCAATAATAAGCTTTTGGCCTACCGAAAGGTTGTCGGAAACTATCTCTACATTGTTGTCGAACCTTTTGCCAATTTCTACCACCACGCGGCGTGCGGTATTTCCATCGGCCACGAAGACAAACCTCTCGTTGGTACCCGTTTGTTTCATCACGGCAATTGAGGGAATAACGAATGCGTCAACCTCCTGCAATTGCAGGGTTGCCCTTGCAAACATGCCGGGCCTTAGTTTACCTGCTGAATTGGGTAGGGTTATCTCAGCCCTAAAAGTTCGGGTTGCGGGGTCAACCTGCGGATAAATGGCCGCAACAGTTCCGACGAAAGTTTCCCCGGGATAAACATCGGTTGAAAATTCCAATTTCATTCCCCTTTTAACTTTTGGAAAAAACCTTTCGGCAATACTCACGGTAGCCTTAAGCGGATTGGTTTGCATTAACGATACTATTGCTGCCTTACCAACTGCAGTATTAGGAGCCCCCGAGAACATTTCGCCATTTTCGAAGTACTTGCCCGAAACAGTTCCGGCAAATGGCGATACCAGCCTGGTGTTTTCGCGCAAGAACTCAACATTGGTTTTTGCAAGCTCGTATTGTGTTTTTATTTGGTCGAATTGCTGTTGCGAAACACTACCATATTTGAGCAGCGTATCCAGCCGCCTGAAGTCAACCTCAAGTCCACGAAGCTGAACCTCGGCCTGGTGCAATTGGGTGCGATCCATCTCAACAAGTAATTGCCCTTGGCTTACGAACTGCCCAGGTTCAACATAAATGCGGTTAATGCGGCCTGGAGTGCTTGATGTAAGGTGTACCTCGCGAAATGCCTGTAAGTTTGCCGTGTAGGTTACAGAGCGACCTATTTTTGTCATTTCAAGTTCTTGAATGCGAACCACCTCCGGGGCATTTTCTTTAGCATCAACAACTTCTGCTTTTGGTTTGGCCGGCGAGCATGATGCAGCCAATACGCCTACGATGATTATACAAGCAAATGCAAGGTTTATTGTTGTTCTTTTCATCTTTAAATTGAGTTTTATGATTTCTTTTTGTCTTTATTAAAGTTAATGTATCAGTGTTTCGAGGGCGAGGTGGGCTTCCAACAACTGCAAAAGGGAAGAAATATAACCGTTTTCGGCCTGTAGGTAGTTGTTGTTGGCCGTTGTAATATCGAGGCTCGATACCATTCCCTGCCTGAATTTATTGTTGAAACTGTTGTAAACCCTTCGGGCAACTTCAAGGTTTTTTTGCTGACTTTCGTACTGCTCTAATGCGCTTTTGAGATTAAACCTGAGCTGTTTCTCCTGAATCAATAGTTGTTGTTCGACAAGTTCCCTTTGATTTTCTGCAACCTTTAGATTTAGACGTGCCTGACTTACCCTTGCCTGACGCACTCCGCTTGAAAAAATAGGAATGCTCATGTTAAGGCCAATTACGTGCTTTGGCTGCATGTCAAATTCGGGCTTGAGTATTTTTTGAGTGAAATTGTAAAATCCCGAGAGGGTTGGCAGATAAGCAGCCCGCTGCATCTGAACCTGCTTTTGGGCCACGTCGGTTTGTATTGATACCAACCGGTAGTCAAGATTGTTTTCAACCGAGAACGGGGTTTCGATGTTTTCGCGAAAGTTGAATGTGCCCAAAATGTTTTCTAGATTGTCGGTGAGTTCAATTTCTTGTTGGGCAGGCATACCCATTTGCAAGCGGAGCATGTTTATCGCTAGCTCAACCTGGCGCTGCGTGGCACGAGCGGCATTCTCCAACATTGAAGCCTGCACTGACAACTGGTCAAAGTCAAGTTCTTGAGTTACTCCAACATCTACCATGGTTCTGGTTCTTTTAAGCAGCTCTCTGATATTTTCAAGATTAGCCTCAACGATACCATTAGTCTCTTTTGCCACGAGTGCAAGGTAATAGGCTTGGGTTACCCGCATACGTGTTTCCAATTCCGATTTTTTCAAACTTGTTTTGGTAAGCTCGCCAAAAAGCCTTGCTGTTTGAATACCAATTATATAGCTTCCGCTGAAAATAAGTTGCCCAACAGATAACGATAAGTTGCTGGTTGGATTAAACTCTATTTCAAAACCCGGAAAATTGCCCAGTTGCGATTTTGACCCGAAAAAGTTATTGTAGTCAACCGTTGCGTTTATTTGGGGCAAACCCTGCGCAATGGTTTCGCGCAGCCTCATGCCGGCCTCGTCAACCGCCAATCCTGCATTTTCCAAAACCTTGTTATGCCTCGTTGCATAATCCTTTGCCTCGGCAAGGCTTAGCTGCAAAACCTTCTGACCCGATAGGGGATAAGCCAACGATACAAGGAGTGCCATGGCCGAAACGAACTTGAATACTGAATTCGTCATTCCTATAATGTATTTAGTTAGTTAAGTTTGATTTGAAGAAGTTAACTTGTTTAAATGTTTTGAAGTTTTAACCATCAATTGTCAATTTACAGCACAGAGAGCCAGGTCGAATTGTGCATTGTACTACGCTGTTACAAAAAAATCGGCATCCCGTTTCAAGAATTGCTCTATTAACTCTATGCCTTTTGAGGTTGCCACACCCCTGAAAAAGCTAATCAGAACCGTTTCGAGAAGCATCTGCCTGGGGAATTTTTCCTCCGGGAAAACGCCTTTATCGGACAAGAGGCTAAGCTGCTGCATTAGTATTGTGGCTACCACCTCCACGTTTACCTCCTTGCGAAACAATTCCTGTTTAATGCCCTTTTTCAAAATTTCGAAAATTTGTGCACGTTGTGTTTCAATATTAACGTTGTGTACCTCTTTCCATAGTTTTAGATGGTATTTTTTCAGATCCTCGAAAAAAAGTGGGTTGATTTGATTCATGGCACTTATTCCAAGCTTCATTAGCCTGAAAATATGCTCTATTGTGTTTTCCGATTCGTCCGTAACCATATCCCTTTGGCGACAAAACTGATCGTTCATGAAAGCCAAAACTCCACGCAACAAGTCTGTTTTGTCGTGGAAGTTTTCGTAAATGGTGCGCTTGGATACTCCAGCCTCACGAGCTATATCGTCCATTGTTATGGCCCTGATACCCCTTTGGGTAAGCCTGTGCGTGGCAAGCTCTAAAATTATTTCCCTTGCGGTCATTTTTGTGTTTTGTAAAACGTGGGCAAAGGTATTAGAAAACTTTTAAAACCGAAATAGTTTTTTTGTTTTTTTAACAAGCACAAATTGTATAGATTTAATGATGATTCAATAAATTTCTGCAGATTAGGCGGAAAGGAATTATTTTCCCGATCCCTCGGCACTCTCCGCGTCTTGGCTGCAAAACAAATTCCTTTATGGAGCGCAATTTGTTTTATGCCACCCGAGGCCTACTGCCGCAGGCTTGGAAATGGCTGGTGGAGCGGGTAAGCCAGAATTTTTCTTTCAATCCCGGTGGGCTCTAAATCTTCCACACGGCTCGGCACGGTTTTGCCGGTAAAGGCACGAACGGGGCTGTAAAAAAATTTGGTTTAATTTTTTTTAACCACCCGCAAGACACTTGTCATTAAAACCATTTGCGGCCAAAACCCTTTTCAACTTTTTGGCCCTTATTGCCATTTTATTGGTTTTTACCTACTGCGAGTTTGCCAGGGCCTAGAGGAACAAGAAAAGCCACAGATTGAACCTGAAATTGCGAGTTTGCCAGATACGATTTTTGCATTAAAGTTACAAGGCTTTCGGATGGCGATTCGTCGCGTGGGATTACTAAACACACCGAAGAGTTGCGTTTCAGGATTTACTACTTGGATGCCCCTTAAACAGGCAGGCTTTTTGCCGGAAATCGAAGAAATACCTTTGGTCTTTGATTTACTGCAAGAAAGTGGGGTAAACGTTCAATCAAAAGACCGTTGGGGCAGGTACACTGTGTTTGTTTGCACAATTGACTGCCTTGATGTTGCAGCCGAAATGATGCGGGCTGGTTTGGTCTGGCATTTCAAGCGATATGACAATTCGAGACATTACTCCAACCTCGAAAAGGAGGCTCGAACCAACAGGGTATGTCTTTGGGAAGACCGCGCACAGGTACCGCCGTGGGAGTTTAGGAAAAATAGGTGATTTGCCTGGGCAGACTAATTGGCGAATTGGTGCCTCTATCGTTTTGCCCGCTTTGGCAACGCGGTAGGGTCTTTTGCCCGGGTTTTTCGTGGATTCCTAAAATCCCTTCTTGCCCCTGATTCATTTTGAAGCTTTTTCGAACCGTCGGCCTTTCTGGCAACCTCAGCTTTTCTTGCACCTTCTGATGTTTTCGGGCCAAGGTTTTTCTTTAATTCAAATTTCGAACTGTTGAATGGCTTTTTTCTTCTTGGAGTATTAGGGGGTTCTCCTTTTGATTTTTCCACCGAGCCATACAGACCTTCCAATTCACTATCGGTAAGGTCGCGCCAGTCGCCGAGAGGTATTCCCTTTAGCGTAACGTTCATGATCCTTACCCGCTCAAGCTTAACTACCTCGTATCCAAAATGTTCGCACATTCGGCGTATTTGGCGGTTAAGCCCCTGTACCAAAACTATTCTAAATGTAAATACCCCTTCCTGTACCACCTTGCACCTCTTGGTAGTAACTCCTAGCATCGGTACCCCGTTTGCCATTGCCGATAAAACTTCTTGGGTAAGCGGTTTGTTTATCGTTACCAAGTATTCTTTCTCGTGTTTGTTGCCTGCTCGCAGTATCTTGTTTACCATGTTGCCATTATTGGTGAGGAATATTAGTCCCTGCGAGTCTTTGTCCAGACGGCCGATAGGAAAAAGGCGTTTGCTGTGGTTCACAAAACTCACTATGTTGTCTCGCATTGTCGTTTCGGTTGTGCAGGTAATGCCCACCGGCTTGTTTAGGGCAATGAAAACCACGTCTTCGGCCTGTCGTGGTTCAAGGTGAATTCCGTTAACACACACCTTGTCACCGGGATTTACCTTATCGCCTACCACGGCGCGACGTTTGTTGATGAACACTACTCCACGTTCTATAAACCTATCGGCCTCGCGTCGGGAGCAAATGCCGCTTTCGCCAATAAACTTGTTTAGTCTCATAAGTTGTTTGCTGAAGATTGATGTCCGACTAACAAAAAATTGTCATTATTGTTTACAATCAAGGGTTAAGCCTAAATAATACTACCAGGTGTGGCACATTTCTACCGTGCTGCCTGTATGTGCACGAGAAACTTAAAAATCATTAATTAGAAGCAATATGGGTTTAGTTGTTTAAAGGTTTAAACGTACAACATTTAAATCCTAATTCGCATTTTGGTTTTCTAATTTCACTTGTTGCTGCCACCCCTCGGCTCCCAGCAAGACTCAAATAATTGGGTCTTCATGCACCCTGTGTCCAGCAATTCTTCTTTAAAATCATTTCAAATTAGCCCAAAAACTTGCTTTAAATTATGCCAGTAATTTTAATTTTGTAGTTTTGTTAATCATTTCACAACTAATACTTAAAAAAGCACTTGTATGGACATTGCCAAAGTTAAGGAAATTCGCAAGATTCTAAACAAAAAGAATTACGAAAGGAAGGAACTTTATCGTGGTTACACCGATAAGATATTGTATATCAACGTGGGTAGCAACGAGATTAAAGAGAAGGATGTTCCTGCCGAGATGAAGGAGAAATTCGTTGGAGGCAAGGGTTACGGCCTTCGCCTTTTGTGGGATGCCACCACGCCCAACACCCGGTGGGACGACCCTGAAAACGAGATCGTAATTTCGTCAGGTCCAATTGGGGGTATTACGCAATATTCTGGTGCCGGAAAATCTTTAATTGTTGGCATTTCGCCCCAAACCGATTCGGTAATGGACTCAAACGTTGGTGGATTCTTCGGTCCATTCTTGAAGTTTTCAGGTTTTGACGCACTCGAACTTCAGGGCAAGGCAGAGAAAGACGTTATCATTTACATTGATGGAGTTGACAACATCATTGAGGTTTTCGAGGATCCAGGCTTGTCGGTTGACTCTCACTTGTTGGTTGAAGAACTTACCGAAATGTTTGCCCAGGACGAGAAAGACTATCGCAACATTGGGGTAGTTTCGACGGGTGCTGCCGCCGAGAATTCTTTAATAGGAATGATTAACTTCACGTTTTACGATGTGAAGCGCAAAAAAATACGTCTGAAACAAGCCGGTAGGGGTGGACTAGGCACAGTTATGCGCAACAAGAAGATTAAGGCAATCGTTGCAAGGTGCACTGGTGTAAAGGGCAATAATAACAATGTGGCAGACATGGAAGCCATTCGCGAGCGTGGAAGCAGATTCAATAAAGAAATGCGTGAACTCGACGACCACCAATGCCAGATGCGCAAAAAGGGCACTGCCAACATAGTGAACGTTATGAACGACTACGATTTGTTGCCCACGTGCAATTTCAAGTATGGCAGCCATCCTGATGGGCACAAGATTCACAGTAATATTTTCCGCGACAAGTATTTCACCCAAAACGTTTTTGACGGCTGCTGGATTGGGTGCAACATGTCATGCGCCAAGGGTGTTGACGATTTCGAACTTAAAACCGGCCCCTACGCTGGCCAAAAAGTTATCGTTGACGGCCCGGAATATGAAAATGCTGCAGGGCTTGGTTCCAACATGGGAATTTTTGACCCAGAGACCATTATCGAGGCGAACTTTTATTGTGATACTTACGGTATTTGCACAATTACTTGGGGCACCATAATGGCTTTCATAATGGAATGCTTCGAAAACGGAATCTTAAACAAGGACCGTACCGGGGGCCTTGACCTTAGTTTTGGAAGCCAATTGGATTCGCTCGAAGTAATGCACCAACTTGCAAGGGGCGAAGGGTTTGGAATGATTGCCGGCCTTGGAATAAGAAAGATGAAAGAACTTTTTGTGGAGAAAGGATGGGGCGATGCCAAATTCTTGAACGATATAGGTATGGAAAACAAGGGCTTGGAGTACAGCCAATACGTTTCTAAAGAGTCGTTGGCCCAGCAAGGCGGTTATGCAATGACCAATAAAGGCCCTCAACATGACGAGGCTTGGCTAATCTTCATGGATATGGTGAACAACCAGATTCCAACTTTTGACGACAAGGCCGAGGCTCTACATTATTTCCCGATGTTCCGTACTTGGTTCGGGCTTGTAGGGCTTTGTAAGCTTTGCTGGAACGATGTTGTTCCCGTAGAAAACGCACTTGAAGATGAACCCCACAAGATTCCAGCTCACGTTGACAATTATGTGGCAATTTACAAGGGGGTTACCGGAAAACCCTTTGATAAGGAAGAACTTATTAGGCAAAGCGAAAGGGTTTACAACTTTCAAAGGGTATTTAACCTAAGGCGTGGATACGGCAAGCGTGTTCACGATGCTCAGCCTTACAGGGCTGCTGGACCAGTAACCGCCGAAGAGTACGAATCGAGGGCCGAACGCTATGACAAGCAGTTGTTAGAAATTCTTGGTGTTGAACCGGCTGGAAAAACTACCGAGGAGAAAATGGCAATCTTGCGCAAGCACCGCGAGGAGCAGTACGAGAAACTATTGGATGCAGTTTACCACCGCCGTGGCTGGACACCCAATGGCATCCCAACGGTGGAGCATTTGAAAGATCTCGGAATGGACCTTCCTGAGGTATTGGAAGTTGTGAAGCCACACCTGAACTAATAACAACCATTAATTATGTCAGCTCTTTCTGTTGAGGTAATTCCACCGGTGGTGTTTATTACCGACAATGAAGAAAATGGCGGTGTGTAATGAGTTACGGGTGCTGAGTATTCTGCAACGCGGTGTTAATTGAAAAACCTTATATTCAACTCGTTATTTTAATAACGAAACAGTAATTGCAAGTAGTTTTTGAACGTAAAACGATAAGTTTTTACGCCGCAATAAATTGCAAACAACAGCAATTAACCAGTTGTTAGTTAAGGTTCACGAAAATTTGTGTATAGAAGAGGGTTCCGCTTTCTGACTTGGCAATTCCAATGCCAACGTGGGTAAAGTCGCCTTCAATGTTTTTTCGGTGTCCTTGGCTATTAAGCCAGGCTTCAACCACGCTGGCGGCCGTGGTTTGTCCGAAAGCCAAATTTTCGGCAAAGCCAGTCCCTCCGATGGTCTTTTTAATTCCTTCGCTTCTTTTCTCAAAACCCTCGTGGCCAAATCGCACGATTCCTCTTGCCATATTTTCGCTGTGTAATTTTGATGGTAATGTTATGGCCTTGGATGTTTTGAGAGGCCTTAATCCCAATTGTGCCCTATGGTTATTCACAAGTTTAACAATATCGGCCTCTAATTTCGCTGCAATTTCATCGGTAAGCGAAATAATTTCGTTTGGTTCAATTTTTGCGAAAATCTGTGTGAAATAAAGAGTTCCATTTCTTGACCTTGCAACTCCAACCCCGATGTGACTGAAATCACCCTCAATATTCTTCTTGTGCCCGGCACTGGCAAGCCAGCTTTCAATCGCTGCCTGAGCTGAAATGGAGCCAATTGCCACGTTCTCCGAGAATCCCTTGCCGCCAATTTCGGCTTTTATTGCGGCGGTTCTCTTGTTAAAATCGTGATTTCCAAACTCTACCTTTCCTTCTGCCATTCTTGCGCTGTGTTGTCTGGCTTCTCGGGCAATAACTTCAGACTCAACCAGGGTCGTCAAACCTAATGATTTTCTGTGTTTGTTTACGAGCACGGCAATTTCGCGACTCATTTTATCGCTTGAAGAATCACCCTTCTCATTTGAAATTGCAACGGTTGCAAACAACAAAAAAATAAAAAAAACGACAATTCGGCAGCGGTAGCCACGTGCGTACTGAAAAAACCTAAACATATTTTTTGATAAGATTTACGATGCTGCAATTTGTTAACGCACGAGTTGGGTAATTTGTTCTACTAACGTGGAGTAGATTATATTGATTAGCTGAGTAGTTGACGTGATGTTTCGAAAATGCTTAATAATCAAATACCAGTTACCGGTTACTAACCACAAATTACTCCTTTTTACTTTCCGATGCAAAATATAACTATAATTGATTGTCAATACTTTACAATTTCAAGGTACAAATAAGGTACATTACTGCATTAAAAAGCCCCTTTCGGGGCAATATTACAACTTATATTTTGAGTACTTCTGGACGGGAAACAAGAAACTTTCCGGCTAACATTTCAACTTAAAATTACCCTTTTATTGTGCATTTTGTGCAGATTGTGCTTTTAGTTGTTTTTCTAATGCTTTGCGAATGGTCTTTAAGGCGTACCCGTTCCAATGTTCGTTTTCTGTTTTAAAGTAGCTTTCAAGTGCCTGCACTTCTTTTGTATTCATATCAATTTGAATTTATGGTTAATACTTTTTTCAATTCCTGTAATCGGTTCAGGTAGGGTAAAAAAGTTCTGTTCCCGTTGTTTCTTTTCACGGTAGCAAAATGGCTTTCAATGAATAGGGAACAATCCGTTATTGTGCTGTATTCGTTCAGTTTTACGGGTTGAGTTGGTAGTTTAATGCTTGCAAAGCAGTTTTCAAGTTCGGTAATATCATCATCCCAGTTTTGGGGTTGTTCCTTCGCTGGCCGTTCAATTCGTTCGGTTTTGAATACTTCAATTTTTGGCAATGGTGCAATGTGTGAAAATAAAATGTTTTGTGGAATAGTAACTTTAGTAACTCCAGTAACTTTTTCGGGTTCGGGCTGTGGTGGTTGTTCCTGAATATTGCGTTTTCTGAACAGTCGCCAATCCTGTTTTATTAAATAGTCTGCAAGGTCGTTACCTTCGCTTTTATCCTGTTCAGGTGCTAACTGCTCCAGTAAGTCCGAAAATATAAAACGTGTTCCCGGTAAACGGCTTTCATATTCTTTGGCTTTGGTTTCCCATTCTTTGAAGGTGTTACCGTCTTTTGAAAGGTCGGGAAATACATACACAAAACGCCCCTTTAATACTTTCAGCTTGTCAAATGAAAAACTGCTTTTGTTGTAAACTGCCAACCAAATAAGGCTTTCAGGTGTTTCGGGTAAACCAAAATACAACGTACCGTAAACGGCTGTTTTTGGTGCTTCAACCAATGCAACGGGGTTGCTGTGGTACTTGCTTAAAAGGTGTTCGCCAAATAAACAGGAAATTCGTTTATCCTGCTTCGTGTACGCTTCCAACCATTCGGGCAACGGCTTATTGTTTCGGGTGTGGTGCTTTTCAATTATTGAGTGTAAAAAGTCCGTGCCTGTGGTGTGGTTTTGTTCGTCAAATTGTTTTACCTGAACGGCTCTTACATTGCCCTTTATATCAATAAAAGGAAAAGTATTTGCCCCTGCTCTGTAACCATTTGCAACCGTTCCCAATCGGTACAACTGAACAACCTTTGTAACCTCATCAACTTCAAAGGGAAATTGCACCCTGTAAAATAGGTTCTGTATAAACGTGTTATCTTCATAGCGTTTGCGCTCTAATGTTTGTAAGAATGTTTCAAAGTCAAAAAATACGGGTTCAGGGTGGGGCTGTGGTTTGGGTTGAGTGCGAAAATATTTTTGTTTTGGAACAGTAACTTTAGTAACTCCAGTAACTTTTTGTTCCTGCTCCCAAATCAATTTTGCGTACCCGTCTTTTCGTGGGTCTAAAAAATAGTGTCCGTCCCCTTTGTCGCAACGTCCGTACTGTTCGGGTAAATAGTTGCCCGTTTCAATATCCACAAAGCGAACAAACCGTTTTTTACCACATTCCGGGCAAAGGTGTTTTTTACTGCCTTTTTCTAATGTATATCGGTGTTCATTCGTACTGTTCGTACTGTTCGCACCCTGTACGAGTGGTACGAATGGTACGAGGTTCTTTTGTAAACTATTCATTTTTAGCTCCTTTTTTAATCCACTTTCGGACTGCACCCTCTGAAACTCCAAACTGTTTAGCAATTTGTACGTTTGAAAGTCCTTGTTTTTTCAATTCCAACGCTTCCGAAATTTTACTTTCGTGGTCTTTTTCAGTAAGCTGTTTCAGGTGTTCCCGTTCTGCTCCAAAGTCTATAAATTCAAATGCAAGGAAATTATACGGCTTATCAATTTGACAAACTATTACGTTTTCAGTATCGTAAATCATTTCTGTATTACGGGCTTTTATCTGCTTTATGTACCGCAAATTCTTATCCGTGTTACTTTGCCCAATAGCAAAACAACTATCAATGAAATTGTAAAGCATCTTACTACCGCCTAAATCATTTTGCGTAATTGGCCGGCTCAAATCACGCTTTGGGGTGTGTGCAAGTGCTAATATTGATAGTTCGTATTTGCTTTTTAACGCCTTCAAATATTTCATTAAGGGTAAAGCATCTTTTGAACGCTCTGTTTCATTTTTTAGGTAAGTAATATTGTCAATGATTAAAATTTTAGCCCCTGTTTCAATTATACTTTGCTCCAATGATTGATAAAGGTAATTTTCAAAGGTTGTTTCGGTCGGGGGTTCAGCTTCCGGGCTAATTTCAACCCGTAATAAATTTTCTTTATCAAACGAATAATGATTTTCAAATACCTTTTGGGCTTCATTCTTTACTGAATATCTTACCTCAAATTGTTTAGGCGAAAGTTCAAAATCAAAATACAATACTTTTTGCTTTGGTGCTTCCATTTTAAAGCCAGGTATTTGTTGCCCCTTGCTTATGCTATCTGCAATCTGTACGGCTAAAATTGACTTTCCCAAATTACTATCTGAAAACAAAATACATATTTCGCCTTCGTGCCAAAATTCGCCAAATAACGTTTCAGGAATCGGGCTTGTTTTTGCAAGTTCCAACCATTCGTTGGCTGTCATCACTTTAAACAATCCTTTGTTTTGTTCAACTTCTTTGCGTTTCTGCTCCAGTTGGTCAAAATGATTATTCCAAACTTCGGGCTGTTCCAATGGGTTGAGGAGGTCATCAAATACAGGGTTTAGTTTCATAGCTTAACAGTATTTGAAGGTTCAACAATAGCCGGGAACAAATCGGGGTTGGTGGTGTAAAACCCTGCACGGTGTTTTGAAATTGGGCAAATTCCTTTCCGTACAATACAAATACGGTTTTCTTTTTCCCATTCAGCAACGTAACGGCAAATATTAGCCCTCAAAATGCCTGTTTCAATAGAAACCATTAACATAGTTTTGGGCTGCCTGTAAAGGGCTGCAAATACCCTTTTCATTTGTGCTTGAAAATGCTTACTTTTGCCTTGTCCTTTACGCGAAGAGACTTTAGGGCTGTTCAGTTGGTTATTTTCCATTGTTCAGCCCTTTTTTTTGTTCAACAAATACGCTTTGGCTTCCCGCTCAATTTCAGCGTTTGATTTTTTACGCCCGTCTTTAAGATATTCCAGTAATTCAGTCCGGGAAAAGTACAGGCGTTTGCTTCGCTTCATTACAGGCAATTCGCCTTTTGATACCTTGCCGTACATTGTGGGTACCGCAAGGCTCAAAAATTTGGCTGCCTCCTGAATGGTTAAAAGCTGTTCCGGTTGGTCGGTGGGTTCAACCGTTTGGGGTTTGTGTTTGATGTCGAGCAATAAATCTTCAATATTGCTTAACCTTGCGTCAATTACTGCAAATGGATTGTTCATTTTGTACAAATTTTAAATTATTTGCACAAAGGTTTGGCGGTTGCAGAGTAGGTAACCAGTTATAACCGGTTACAAAGTTTATTGATATTCAGATTCGTATATCTTTTTTAATGTTAAAACCTCATTTTTTGCCCGTTCCTGCTTGTCTGTGGGTAATAATTCAATAACGCTTTCGATTAACTTTATTTTGTTGTCAAGTTTCTTTGGTGTACAAAGGTCTGGTTTTCCTTTTCTATTTGCTAAACTTGAAAAGTGTGTAAACCTTTGGAATAGTTTTTCGCCTGAATTATGTCCGTATTCTTTGGCTATTTCGTTGCCGTTTTCCCTTGTTATTTGCAAACCTTCATAAGCATATTTTAGGGCTATTTGGTTAATCTTCAATTCAGGTTTTTGCTTAACAATCGGTTGAGGTGGTGTGAATGTTTCAATACGTTTCTGTATATTTTCAAGGTAGAGGTTTACTTTTTCTTCTGGAAAACATGAAAGTGTTTCTCTTAGGTGTTTAAGCATATCTTCTTTAATAATCTGGGTAACGTTTTGCACTTTTAAAAATTCGTGTATGGAAAAATGGTAAGGCAATCTTCCTTTTTTTTCACCGTCAAGTTGAAAAAAGATTTTTATTATTAGGTGCTTTATTTGTCCTTCATAGGTGGGTTCCGGTGGTGGGCATAAATAATAAAGCCTTTCGGTCAAATTTGCTGGCTCATAAGATACTAATTCGACTTCCTTCCCTTCGATTATTACCTTTAAAGTCTCTGTTTTGGTGTAATATTTCATTTGTCGGCTGTATTAATTTGGTCGGAAAAGTCGGGTTTATTTGCTTGTCAGGTGCAAGTGGTTACATATCTAATTTAATTTTGTCGGCTGCTTTGCGTTTGGTGTCGTCCACAATCTTAGCGTATATCTGTGTTGTTTTTAGGTCTTTGTGTCCTAACATTTTGGAAACGGTATAAATGTCCGTACCGTTAAACAGTTGCAAGGTTGCGAACGTGTGGCGAAAACAATGAAAGGTAATATCCTTGGTTATTCCGGCTGCTCCAATCCATTGAAACAGGTGTTTGTTATGGTAGGCTGAATATTCCAACCCTTCAAATACTTTGGCTGTGGGTTCGCCTTTTTTGTTTAACAAACTTACTGCCTGTTCTGAAATAGGGTAATACTCAATTCCGTTGGTTTTCTTTTGGTTGAAATTCAGGAAATACCCTTGCCCCTCAATGT
>CAYGFY010000010.1:0-92958 GCA_964349365.1 uncultured Bacteroidales bacterium
TCTGCTTGTCGATGAGCAAGAAAACAGAAAAACTTATTTCTAGAACCCTCCTTAATTAAAAATGTTAATTTTGAAATGAAAAAACTACCCACGTGAACCCTAAGAACATATTCGAAACAGAATTATTGCCAGCACCCGAGGGCGATGAGCTTTTCGAAGTATTATGCAAAAGCCCCAACATTAAAATTAAAAGGATTATTAGCACCGGACAAAAAACCCCTTTAGGTAAATGGTACGATCAAAAGGAAAATGAGTGGGCGATTCTTTTGCAAGGATTTTCTTCAATAGAATTTGAATCAGGAATTGTTGTTGATCTCAAGCCAGGCGATTACCTATTTTTTGCCTCTGGCACAAAACATAGGGTTGCGTTTACCAGCCTAAACCCACCTTGTATTTGGCTGGCGGTATATTACACGGATTAAGCGAAACTCTTTTAACTTTTTCCTGGTGTTTGTACCCAGAAAATGTCAAAATAAAATTGCTGACAGGTTTTCTTATTTAGACCCAATATAAATTAACGCAAAAATTCGAAATTTCAAATTTTATTTTAGTATATTTGTGTACCGAATTTCCTAAATATCTAAAATTTACCAATATGGCTAAATTAAAGGATTTCTTTCACATTATAAAAAAAATGCTAATACCGGTTATTTTTTTCGGTGGAATCATTTTTGGTTTGGCCGTTTACATTTTTTACATGTCGCGGGCCCATTCGTATTTGTCAGACAACCCATCGGCCTGCGTCAACTGCCATGTAATGACGCCTTATTACCAAACGTGGTTTCACAGCAGCCACGCGGCGCGTACCACTTGCAGCGACTGTCACGTTCCACAAGACAATTTCTTTTCAAAGTGGTTTACAAAGGCAAAGGATGGCGGTTATCACTCAGCCGTTTTCACCCTTCGAAAGGAACCTATGGCCATTAGAGCCAAAAGTTCAAGTTCGAGCAACATAATGAAAAACTGCATCAGGTGCCACACCCAACTTAACACGGCCTTCGTGAGCACCGGAATGATAACATACACTGAAGCCCGAGCAGGGCAAGGCAAGGCTTGTTGGGATTGCCACACACATGTGCCACACGGTAAGCAAAGCAGCATTGCCGCCACCCCAAACGCAATAGTAACTCCTCTGCCAGAATCACCAATTCCTGAGTGGCTTAAAAGACTGCTTAACTAAGATGACCACAAAAATCTATTAATCAAAACCATTAATTCTTTTCACCCATGTTAAAAAAATTATCAGACCTGATTAGCCGCCGGCCATTAATAGGATGGTTAGCCTTTTTTTCAATAATGTTGGTGGTGTTTCTTTTAGGCTTACTTGCGGCCTCTATTACCGAAAGGCGTGCCGAAATAGCCACACTTCTGGCCAACCGGAAGATTGAAATACAAGCCCTCGAGGGCAGAAACGATGTATGGGGAGTAAACTATCCACGCCAGTACCAATCTTGGAAGAAAACGGCTCTGATGGATTTTAACTCCAAGTATAACTCCAACCACTTTGAGGATCTTTTGGAACAAAGGCCGAATATGGTTGTTTTGTGGGCAGGTTTGGCCTTTGCAATTGATTACAACGCTCCAAGAGGACACATGTATGCAGTTCAAGATTTATATGCAACATTGAGAACCGGGGGACCAGAAACCCTAGAAGAAAACAACCAAAAGGGAAACTGCTGGACCTGCAAGAGTTCTGATTTTCCGAGAATGATTGCCCAACTTGGAGTTGATGCTTTTTATAGTTCACCCTGGTCGAAATATGGCCATGAAGTGGTCAATCCAATTGGATGCGCCGATTGCCACGACCCCGAAACCATGAAACTAACAATTACAAGGCCTGCATTAATTAAGGGCTTGGAGATGCGTGGAATGGATGTTTCCAATGCAACCGTGCAAGAGATGCGATCGTTGGTTTGTGCCCAGTGCCACGTTGAGTATTACTTTTCCGGCCCAAATTCAACCATTACCTTCCCTTGGAAGCACGGATTCTCTGGCGAGGATATGGAAAAGCACCTAGACGAAGTAGGGCATAATGACTGGGTGCATGCTCTCAGCAGGGCCCCGATGATTAAACCCCAACACCCCGACTACGAGATTTTCCTTTACGGAACTCACGCCAAAAAAGGTGTTTCTTGTGCCGACTGCCACATGCCTTACATGGCAGAGGGTGGAATCAAGTTCAGCAGCCACCATATTACAAGCCCCCTTCGAGATATTGGACGCACGTGCCTAACCTGCCACCGCGACTCCGAGGATAACTTAAGGGCACTGGTTTATGGCCACCAAGACAAACTTGCAGAAATTCGCGACATTCTTGAACCAACCTTGGTTAAAGCCCATCTCATGGCAAAACACGCCTGGGACAATGGTGCTACAGAGGCTCAGATGGCAAAATCACTTCAACTAATCCGCCAGGCACAATGGAGGTGGGATTTTGTTGTGGCCAGCCACGGTGCCGCATTTCACGCGCCAGTTGAATCGCAAAGACTTTTTAGCCATGCTCTCGACAGGGCACTCCAGGCTCAAATCGAGCTTTACAAGGTTTTGGTGGCACTTAAAGTAAACCCCGAATTCAAAATGCCCGACATATCTACCAAGGATAAAGCCCAAGCATTTATAGGCCTTGACATGAAACAAAGAAGGGAAAAGAAGCAAAGGTTTCTTGACAATGTTGTGCCCGGGTGGCTAAAAAAAGCAAAAGAAAACAACAGGCTTTCTGCTAGCTTGTAATAAATGATTGTTTTAGTGTTTTTTTAATCGAAAAATAACTGCTTCTTCGATTTACTAGGAGCAGTTATTTTGCGATTATTACAAACCATTGATATTGAGCCTTTTTTTTAACACTTAAGTAAGTTTTACTTGAAACTCTTTTTTCGAAGGTTACTTCCAGGCAAAAAAACCAAAGAAATCAACATCTAAACCGTAAAAGATAAATTTCACTATTTTTGGACTTAATGAAAGAAAAAACACACAGCATAAAGCCTTGGTGGACGGCTCCTTGGGGGTACAAAGAAAGCTTTGCGGTAGTAATTGGTTTGGCCGTGGTAGGAACCTTACTGCAACTTGTAATCGGCAACTTCAACTTTACCATGATTCAGTACCCGGTAAACTTGATTATTTTAATAGTAATAGTGCTTCTGACATTTTGGGGTACATTTCATGGCAAGTCGCGTTTTTTCAAGTGGCTGTCAAGTGTCCAGCTAGGCGTTGCTAACATTACGGTTATACTTTTCTATTCAATTATTATGGGATTGGTGCCCCAAGTTGCAAAAACCGGCTCTGGTAAGTCATTAGTTGGATTCGATGCCGTAACAATCTCTTGGGCCTTCGTTTTAGTTTACTCTTTCGCATTGATAAATCTTAGTTTTGCCCTCGCCTCACGCATGTTGCATTTCAAAACAAGAGATTACGCCTTTTACCTTAACCACTTGGGGCTGCTTGTTATGATGGTTGCTTTGGGATTTGGTGCATCCGATTTTAGGCGATTTACAATGTACGTTGACGAGGGTAAAACCGAATGGCGGGTTTTTAACGAGCACGGTGGTTTCATAGAGCTACCCATTGCAATTAAGTTGAATAATTTCATCATGGAAGAATACGTTCCGAAGCTTGCCGTGGTGAATCGCGAAACCGGATATGCTATTCCACACGGAAAGCCGCGTTTGTGGCAGATTGACACCATCAGAAGAACAGTAACTATTGACCGGTGGAAAATAGAACTGCAACAGTACATACACGAAGCCATTGGAATGAACGATTCAACTTTTCATGCCATTCCGATGCCAGGATCCTGCCCGGCAGCTTTAGTTACTGCAACCAACACCAAAACCGGAAAGGTGGACAGTGGGTGGGTTACAAGTGGCAATTTTGCGCAGTTTTTCAAAACCATTGAACTGGAAGACCCATACCATCTGGCAATGACCCGCGCAGAACCAAAACTGTTCAGGTCGTATATTGAGGTTTACACCGAAAGCGGCAAGCACGAAGAATTTGAACTCGAGGTTAATAAGCCTCTTCGAATCGAAAACTGGACAGTTTACCAGTTCTCGTACGATGTTGAAAAAGGAAAAGCTTCAACATGGAGCGGCTTTGAACTTGTTTACGACCCTTGGTCGGTATTTGTGCATTGGGGGCTCATCGCCTTCGTTTTAGGTTCAATTGCATTGGTGTTTCAAGGTAAAAAGAAAAAACAAAATAATGATAACTTGGAATAGTTTTACGGCATTTGCAATACCCACCTTGGTGTTGTGGTTTTTAGGATCCGTGTTTGCCCTGGTGGGAAACAAACGCAAGATTGCATCATTTTTGACGCTCGCCGGGATACTCGTATTTTCGGTATTCGTCGTTATGCTGTGGATTAGCCTCGAGAGGCCGCCAATGCGCACCATGGGTGAAACAAGGTTGTGGTATTCGGTGTTTTTGGCAGGGTTGGGGCTAATCCTATACCAAACCTGGAAGCATAACTGGATACTGGCATTTAATCTATTGGTTGCGGCAGTATTCATTATTGTTAACCTTGTAAAGCCCGAAATTCATTCGAAAAACCTTATGCCCGCGTTACAAAGTATATGGTTCATTCCCCACGTGGTTTTTTACATTCTCTCTTACTCGTTTTTGAGTGCTGGCACGGTGGCTGCAATAAGAATGTTGGTTGCTTTCCGAAGGAAAGAAATCATGAATCAATACATTTACCTTACCGATAACCTCATTTACATCGGTTTTGGGTTGCTAATGGTTGGGTTGCTCATTGGTGCCCTTTGGGCCAAGGAAGCATGGGGCCATTACTGGAGTTGGGATCCCAAAGAAACATGGGCCCTAATTACGGCCGGCGGTTACCTCGTTTACATTCACCTGCGCTTACGCGAAAAATTGCCCCTGAAAATCACGCTCTGGGTTATAGTAATTTCATTTATATTTTTGATGATAACCTGGAAAGGGGTACAATACCTACCAGCTGCCAAGGATAGCGTGCATACCTATTCGAGTTAATAAATGTTTTATGGTTTTAACAAACCCATGAGCCAAAAGACCCCTTGCTACCTGGCAATTTCGGAGATTAGATTAAAAAATTGCCTTAGTGGTCGCCATGAAAGGTATTTGGCCAAAGCTATTTCAAGAAATCAGTTCACCAAAACCTTTTTAACTACCGAAATTTTGCTATTAAAAACTCTTGCCACGAATAATCCTGACGGCAGGTTGTGCAATGAAATTACCTTGGTGGACCAAATGTCGTCTGAAAAAACCACCTGCCCGTTTAATCCATATACCTGTATTTTCAGCGATCCGCCAGGGACGAAGTTTTCCGTGGTGTCGAGCCAAATGTTCCTGCCGTGGTTTTTTATCTTGATTTGTGTTGTGGGGAGTATTTCTCCGGTAGATGTCGGTTGGGCCAAGAAGAGCCATTCGTAAGCATCCTTGAATTGTGCCCTCCAAAATGCCTCGTTGTGCTGGCCACCCTGCACCACCTTGAGAAAAACTTCCTGGGTCCCAAATCCTATCGAGTGCAAGGTGTCGACCATTTGTTGCATTTTTGGAACCATTGTAGTACTTTCGGCCGAGCCTCCCATGATATAATATTTTATGGGGTGTTTCTTGCCGGTTTGGCTTGCAAAGCCATAAACCTGATCCGAAAACCAGAAAGAAGGCGAAAACACCCCAACCCTCGAAAACACCTCCTGAAAATTGTGTGCGATGTAAAACGAAATTAGCCCACCCAGGGAGCTTCCCATAACTCCAGTATGCTCTCGCCCGCTTTGGGTGCGGTAATTTTGGTCAACAAAAGGCTTTAGTGTTTCAACTACAAACTTGGCGTATAGGTGACCATCACCGCCACCATGTTGAGGGTGAGCCCAAGGCGTGTATTCCGATATTCGATGCCCGCCACCGTTGTCAATACCAACTACTATTGGCACGGCCTTACCTTGCTCGTGCAACAGGTTAAGGGTTTCGTCAACCTGCCATTCTCCGGCAAATGCCGTTGAATTGTCAAAAAGGTTTTGGCCATCTTGCATGTACAAAACAGGGTAGTCTATTCCTGATGTTTGGTAAGCAGGTGGCAGGTAAATCCAAATTCGTCTGTTTCTGTTGAATTGTGGCATGAAAAATGCCGGGGCCATTGTTGAAACGTTAGCGGCGGCAGTGCTATTTGGCCCTCCAAGGTCTTCCCATGAAAGTATGTTAACGGTTAGCGTATCGGCCGATCCAATCGTGAAGCTTCGGTTTGGAAGAAATCCGCCGTTTGCGTTTCCTTCGACAGTTCCCCAGCTTCCCCTGGTAAACTTAAAGCTTATATTACCTGTTGCTTCCACCACTATTGCTGGATGCCCGTTGGAGTTTGGTGCTAAAACGTGGCTGGCATTTCCGGGATTCCAAGAGTTGAAACTACCTGCAATGTAAATCTGAGAGCCTTCGGGTGTATTTAATGGAAGACTTTTTACAATGATTGTTACTTGAGAGGCCTGCAGGGTGATAAGGCAAGCAAAAAACAATGCTGATACCAACCAGAACTTTTTTTTCATCTTTTTGTTTTAATGTATTGAATTATTCTTCATTTTCATCCTCTTCACCACGGCCACCCGACCACTCCTTCATCTCAATTTCATTGAGTCTTGCCATTAGACCTTCTTTGAGGGTAATAAACTCTTTCATGTACCTTTTGGGAATTGGCTCTTGTGTGGGGAACTCCTCACGCAAATGATCAACTTGCTTGCCGTTTTTCCAGAACCTGAAACATACATGCGGTCCTGTGGCAAGACCGGTAGATCCAACATAGCCAATCACCTGCCCCTGCCTGACCCTTGTGCCTGGCTTAATACCTTTTCCAAATCTTGACATGTGCAGGTATTGTGTTTCATAAACCGAGTTGTGCCTGATGCGCACGTAATTTCCATTACCCGAATTGTAGGCCGCCCTCGTGACCACGCCGTCGCCCACCGCAAGGATGGGGGTTCCGCGGGGAGCGGCATAGTCGGTTCCGTGGTGCGGACGCCTAACCCGCAATACAGGGTGCAATCGGTTATGAGAAAATCTGCTCGTGATTCTTCCAAACTCCAAGGGAGCCCGTAAAAAGGCCTTGCGCAACGATTCACCCTTTTCGTTGAAGAAGTCGGAAATGGAATCGCTTTCGAAGAAAAAACCAAACAAGCAACGGCCAAGGTTACTGAAATAAATAGCCTCGATCCTTTCAAGTCCTATCGACCGCTCGCCAATATGATTTTCGCCATAGATCACCTTAAAACCGTCACCCTTTTGTATCCTGAAAAAGTCAACCTCCCAGGCAAATATTTCCGACATTCTTATGGCAAGGTCGCGATGGGCGCCTTGTGCTGCTATGGTATTCCATAATGACGAAGTAATTAGGCCCGAGGCAATCTTTGGTACAACCGTAACTTCCTTTTGTTTGCGAAATACTTGCAAGGTGTCCTTTAAAACAAAATGCAGGTAATCAATGTTGTTGATTTCGTAGAATAAATGCCGAGGTTTCCTATTGATATCTTGGTCATCAATATCATAATAAGCCAAGAATGTCCTTCCAGCCCTAAATCTGCGTGGATCGAAAAGATTATCATTCACCATCCGGGAAATTATTTTGTTGCTTTCGGCTTGGCTAAAGTTTAGCGATAAAAACACATCTGACATGGTTTGGTTGGGCTTAACCAAGTCAACAACCGAATCCCAATCATCCTCGCAAATTCCAAACTCGTTGTAAACCCTTTCGGGCAGGGTTTCTTTATCGCCCTTGGAGCCGTAAAACTTAATAATTATAAATGCCGCAACGACTAATCCAAGCAAAACAAGGGCAAAAATGCCAACCTTTCTTTTAGTATATATCATTATCACCAAAAATTAAACTAATAAACCAAAGCAAGAAAATTCCTGAGCAAAAACAACGAAAAATACATCACTCCCAAAAAAATAAGGAATGCCATGAAGACAAAACCCACAAGTCGGTTTGGCGGAAAGTCGGCAAAAACTCTTAGTCCTTTCCCAAAAAACAACAAACCTGCAAGCAGTCCCACCACGACCAGGTACAACCCTCCAAATCCCAATCCTGAAATAAAGAGGGTAAGGCAAGCAGGTTTGTACGAGAGTAAAGATATTTTTGTCACCGAACTAAAACTGACCGATACTCCATACCGTGGGGCAAGCTTTGACAACATCAACGAGCCAAGAAAAATGCCGATACACAAAACCAAAAGATGGACAAAAATATTGGCAATTATTGGCGGAAGGGAAGTAGGGTCAGAAAGCCGCACCTCGCCCAAAACCCTGCCGTAGGCACCAAGGATAAGAAAGGGCAAGCCAAGATTTGCGAAAATGGATGTGAGGCTTATACTTTCTGAGGCAAGAACTCCAAATGCCCGAGTTGGGTTATACAAAACTCTCGGAAATATTTTCAGGTAATTCAAAATCTCCATAGTCATTCGTGGTTAAAAAAACTCTAACTTTGAGTTTCGCAAAGTTATTACTTTTTTGCTTTACAATGGCTTGGCACAGTTGGAAAAACGGATTTGATGCATACCTGAGGCTCGAAAGAAATCTTTCGGTCAATAGCATTTATGCCTACCTTGCCGATCTTGAAAAACTTGAAGGATTCGTTGAAGAACACTACCCTGGACTTCAACCCAAAAATATTGAAAAGCAGCATCTTTTCGAATTTGCAGCATACATCGGCAAAAGCCAAGGCAAAAGAAGCCAAGCCAGAATAATATCGGGTGTGAGGGCTTTTTTCAAGTATCTGTTAATGGAAGACCTAATTGTAAATAACCCGGCTTCGGCTTTAGAAACCCCAAGGCTCGACAGGAAACTACCCGATTTTCTAACCCTGCAAGAAGTCGATTCGATAATTGCCGCAATTGATTTAAGCAAACCTGAAGGCACCCGAAACAAGGCAATAATAGAGACTCTTTACGGAGCGGGATTGAGGGTTTCGGAATTGATTAACCTCAAAATAAGCAATATCTTTTTCAAAGATGAATTCTTGCTAATAACAGGAAAAGGCAACAAGCAAAGAATCGTTCCAATTGGTAGGGAGGCTCTCAGGTACATTAATCTTTATATTGAAACTGCCCGTAGGGATACCCCACCGACTCCTGGTTACGAAGACATTCTTTTTTTGAATAACAGGGGCAAGATACTTTCGAGGGTAATGGTCTTTTCAATTGTGAAAAACCTGTGCAAGGCTGCCAGGATCGGGAAAAACGTCAGCCCCCACACTTTCAGACACAGCTTTGCCACGCACCTCGTTGAAGGCGGTGCCGACTTGCGAGCCGTGCAAGATATGCTTGGGCACGAATCAATAATAACCACTGAAATATACACCCACCTCGACAGGAAATACTTGCGGGAGGCCATTTTGTCGTTTCACCCAAGGGGAAGGAAGTGATGAATGAAACCCGAAGAGTGAATGCCAGTAAAGTAGCAAGCTAAGTCTTAGGTTAAAAATGAACAGCCATTATTGTTAGGTAAAATGTTTGGAGGCTATTTATCGCTTGGCGAACTGAACGTAACCTTGGTTCCATTACAAGTTGAAGGGTAACTTCATTGCAACAATGAGCGCTATAGCGTATTAATCGAGGATTTTGAATACCAAAACCACGGCAGTGGCCTCCTCGTGATTTATCCAGGCTCTATCCACGTCAGGGGCAACAAAAAGGGTTTCTCATGGTTTGATTGTCATTTCTGTTTCGGAGGTTGCCGGGGTTGTAGTTCCTTAAATACTTGCATATAAAACATCAATGGGGTTTTTGTGCAATGGGATTCCTTCACCGGGCTTCAAGGTGAGAAGAATACCTTCGGTGCGCTTATCGCCGTGCATTATGCAGCCATCAACAGACCCCTGAACTATCGCGGCCAGCTCCGTAATGCATTTTTAAATCACACTTGTGTTTTGTTGCAGTTTTTTTTAATTCTCTTTTTTCTTCCGTGGTCTTTTATCCAAAGAAACACGCCCGATGTTACCATGCTAAAAAGCATTAGAGCCATCAGGGGTATCAGTAGAATTGAGTATTTGCCGAAAACTATCGAATAAATGCGTGCAACATGTATTTCAAGAGCAAGATTCCACAGCGAAAGAGGGCTTTGGTCCTTAATATATTTTGGCATCGCCGGGAAAGCATCCTCACGATGGTGCGAAATTACTCCAGTATCATAGCTGAAAATGTAGCTTCCTTCGTTGGGTGTGCCTATGTAACCCGCCACTGCCATATTCCCGAAGGGCCTTGCCATGCCACGAGCTGATGCAACGGGCTGATTGGTGATGAAATCAAAAATAGTTTCCTCCTCGATATTCCACCTGAAGATGCCGCTGAAAGACCCGACCAAGAATATTGCAGAATCGGTCTGCTCGAATACATTTATGCCCATAACACTTACGGGCGGTTGTGTTTTAACCTTTGTCAAAGAATCAGACAACAACTTGTTTGAGATGAAGAAACCATCTGAAGTTGAGATTAGCAAATTGCCGGTGGCATGGTTGTAACGAAAATCTCTCAACTTGTCATACCAGGGGTTTTCGTTGTCCAACACGGTTCCTTTAATATTGGGAATACTGCTTTGGACAATGGCTATCAGAAGCGGGGGCCTTAAAAAAGCACCTGTAACCGCGCTTACCAGTAAGAACAATGCTGCCCAAATACCCAAGAGGTTGTGCCATTTTATCGAGAACCGATTTGCCTTCACTGCGGCTCTTTTGGCCCTCAACCTGTTTTTCAGACGTTTTATTAATCTCGGTGTAAAAAACCAGATAAATCCCGTTATGCTCAAAAATGCCAAAATGACACCCATTAAGTCAACGAGTACTATACCCGCCGGGCCAAACATCTCGCCCGAATGTAGTAGCCATAACGCCCTGAATAATGAGGTTCGGGCTTGGTAACCTTGCGGGCGGGGTAGAAAGTGCCTGGTGAGTTGTGGATTGTTCGGGTTGTCAAACCCAATGTAAACGCTCGAGCGAGTGAGCACCATCAATGTATCGCCAATGGTTTCAATTGCCCTTATTTGTTTTTCCTTGTGGCCCAAGTTAATTTTTATCCATTCCTGTCCATTAAAATGGTATAATCCGGAAAGCATGGCGGCATAGGTGTTGCCCTTTCGGGTCTTTACTATGTGAAAAACCTTTCGATTATCAATGCCCTTACGAATTCCTTTATTGAAATCGGTAAACCTCGAAAATATTGAATCGGTTAGCCACACACCAATGTTGCCATACACCAAAATACTATCGGGCGACAAGTGTGTGGCACCTTTTACCGCTGCAAGGTTCCAATTTTGAAACCTGTAGTCATTGGGAAGGCAATTGCGACTGATTGATAAGGTTGAAACCAAATCCCGGTGGTTGAGCACTATTCCCGAAAGTGCAAACATTAACATGAAAAATGCAGCCACGACTCCAAACCACCGGTGAATAAATTTTACGACCTTCATGAACAAGGAAAAGTCTTAAGTTAGGGATAAAATGGTTATTGATAACTTGGAAAGGCAATAAAAAAATTGTTGCTAAGGAGAAAAGGGCAAACGCTAAAAAGCATTCATGCACGAAACTTGTCACGAACTTTACCAGGGAGGTTTTGAGAAAACTCGGGTAAACAAATTCATTACTTTAAAAACCAACCCAAATAATCGTTTGCCAGCCGGCAAATAAGCCGAATCTGCGTTTTTGACACAAGTTGCAAATGGTTAATCATCAATCAAAACCATTCCATACTTTAATCTCCCTACTGCACTATAGAATTTCTTTAATGCCCTTTAATCATTGTTAAAAGCATCTTGAAACGCTCCAATGCGTTTACAGCATGCGGAACGTTGGCAGGCATTATTATGGTTTGGCCCGCCTCAAGAATTATAGGTTTTTTGTCAATGATGATTTCGGCCTTACCTTCGAGCACCTGCACCATTGCATCGAAAGGCGTGCTGTGCTCGCTCAAGACCTGGCCTTGGTCAAAGGCAAAAAGACTTACATTGCCGGTTGATTTTTGAAGCACTCTCTTGCTTACAATACCCTCGGGAGAATATTCGACCGCCGAGCAAAAGTCAATTATAACTGAAGGGGAAAATGCACTCATAATTTTTTTGTTTTTAAAAGAAGGAGGCAAGTTTACAACCCACCCCCCTCTTGGAGTTTAACTTTAAAAGTGTGGCTAACCGTTGATTTCGTCGAGGATTTCCTGAATGTCGTCGATGCAGCCACCGCAAACGGTGCCAGCCTCGGTGGCATCCTGAACTTCTTCAACCGAGGTTAATTTCTTTTCTTTAACTGCGTCAACAATTTGACCGTAAGTAACGTCATTGCAGTTGCAAATAACTTCGTTTCTATCCATTTTGTTTGAATTTAAGATTTACGAGTGAATTTCCTCCGGCAAAATTAAAGCATAAAACCATTTTTTTTAGATATTTCATTCTAAATTTTTACCCGAGTAATTCACCAAAACTTTATTTGCCTGATTTACTTTGTGTTGCATTAAGCAAAAGCGTGTGTTGCTTTGTGCTCCTTTTTGTGTCTCAAAGTTCCCGCAAGGACTTCGCCACGTTTAACGAAATTTGTGAATTGATCAGTGTGACGATTTTTTTGTTCGCGTTGATTAATTTCCTAGCAAGGTGGGTCTTATCACAAACATTACCCACAACCAATTTTGTGTCTTTTCGTGGTTGCCAGATTTAATCCTTTGAAGGCTGCTCGTCCCGAACATTTGGGAATAACCACCTCTTAATGTTGCTCTCGGACTAAGCGTGTAGCCAACAATGAGGTCTAACTCGGAGCCCAAATATGAGTCCATCTGAATGGCTGGGTTGCCCGCTTCTGTAATCTTTCCGTTGGCAAAAAACAAATGCCCCATTGCTTGCAAGGTTAGGGCTTTATTTCGGTAAGTTACACTAGCATATGGGTTTACAAGGCCGACGTTGTTTGCGTGGTTCCCAACAAAAAAGTAATCCATGTGGCCGTTAAAGGCGTGGTTGGTGCCATAAAGGGGGCTGAATGACTTGTTAATGACGTTGTTTCCTAGCCATGCATTCATATCTGTTCCCGAAAGCAACTCAAATCCTACACTTGCATTTACTTTTGGCGACAAGCCATAGCCAGCCTCCGCTGCAAGGTAGTGTGCCGAAAGCTTACGATTGGCTCCATCGCGGCCTGTTTGGAGGTAACCCGAAGCTGACAGGTTTATTTTTGTTGGGTTTAGTGTTAAACGCCCGCCAGTAGTTTGGGTGTAAACGGTTTTCGAATCGTGTTGAATGCCGTTGTTAAGAAACAAAAGGCTAAGCGCGCCTTTAGAAAACCTGGTGTTGAACCAAGCAAACTGCATTGCCTTGTAGTTGTTAAGCGTGTAATCTGTTGATACCCTTCTTTCGCTATTTTGGTTAAAGGCAAAACCAGCATGCAATTGCGATTTTGAACCGGTGTTAAACTTGAAAAGGGCCAAATCATGGCTTCTGCCTTGCTGGGCCCAGTCAACGTTTCCAAAAATCCGAGCATTGTCGTAAACCAATTCTTGGCGACCAAGCCTTAGCCGGGCCCATTTGGCCAATCTTAATTCAGCCCACGCCTCGTGAATGCTGGAATTTTCGTCGGAACGGTTCAGTTGCGGCACTTCGCCCCAAACCCTAACATCTTGAAGGCTCACAAAAAAAGAAACATCCTCGGCCTTGAAGTTGAAATTTAGGCGTGTGCGTTGGGAAGTGAAAAAGGCAGGCTTTTCGTTATCTGCCATTAAAGACGAAAATCCGTGGCGATACTCGGTGCGTGGCCTCAACTCGGCACTAAGCGTGAATTGCGCCATTGCGTTGCTTGCCATTAACATTAACAGCACAAATACTGTGGTTTTTGTCAATCTTTTCATTTTTTTCAAGTTTTTGTTTTTATTTGGTGAATTAATGAGAAAAAGCATACCGACAAGTAACCTACCGGCAGCTTTTTGGTTTAGTTCAGAAAAATCTTCATATCCTCGTCAACTGTTCCTATAGGGGCTATTCCGAAATTCTGAACCAAAACGTTAGCAACGTTTGGCGACAAGAATGCGGGTAAGGTAGGCCCCAAATGGATTTTTTTAACACCCAGGTAAAGAAGTGCCAACAAAACAATAACCGCCTTTTGCTCATACCAAGCAATGTTGTAGGCAATTGGCAAATCGTTAATATCATTAAGCTCGAAAACTTCTTTCAGTTTTAGTGCTATAACCGCAAGGCTATAACTGTCGTTGCACTGCCCGGCATCGAGCACGCGCGGTATCCCGCCAATATCGCCCAGGGGCAATTTATTGTACCGGAATTTGGCACAACCGGCAGTCAGGATTACGGTATCTTTAGGAAGAGCCTCGGCAAACGCGGTGTAGTAATCGCGGTCTTTCATGCGGCCATCGCAACCTGCCATTACGAAGAACTTGCGAATGGCGCCCGACTTAACTGCATTAACCACCTTATCGGCCAGTTGCAAAACCTGATTGTGAGCGAAACCACCAACAATTTCTCCAGTTTCTATTTCAACAGGAGGTTTGCAATGTTTGGCGTGTTCTATAATCATGGAGAAATCTTTTCGGCCACCGTTTTGGCGATCTTGAACGTGCTTGGCACCTTCCAACCCTGATGCACCGGTGGTATATATACGGTCGGCATAGCCTGCACTTTTTAATGGGGGTACCATGCAATTGGTCGTAAACAAAATAGGTCCGTTGAACGACTCGAATTCCTCGCGTTGCCTCCACCATGCATTTCCATAATTACCAACAAAATGCTCGTATTTTTTGAAAGCCGGGTAATAATTGGCAGGAAGCATCTCACTGTGGGTGTAAATGTCAACACCCGTTCCTTGGGTTTGTTCCAACAAATCTTCCATGTCGCGAAGGTCGTGTCCGCTGATCAAAATTGCGGGGTTGTTTCGCACGCCAATATTCACTTTGGTGATTTCGGGATTGCCATAGGCCGATGTGTTGGCCTTGTCCAAAAGAGCCATTACTTCAACACCATATTTCCCGCACTCGAGAACCAGCCCTGTTAGTTCATCGGCAGAAAGGTTGTCGTTCAATGTTGCTGCCAGACCCTTTTGCATGAAAGAAAAAATATCCTTGGAGGTCTCGCCAAGGTTAAAAGCGTGTTCGGCGTAAGCGGCCATACCTTTAATACCGTAAACCAACAGTTCGCGCAAAGAACGAATATCTTCGTTGGGCGACAATTGCAAAACCCCTACTTGAAGGGCTTTACTGCCATACTCAACCGATGACTTGGCAGTCCAGGTTGCTGCCTCGGGAAGCTCTTTTGGGTTAATTTTAACACCGGCTTCAGTAAGTTGCTTCGCAAATTTTTCTCTCAGCCTGAAACCTTCATCAAGTTTTTCGACGAAACGCTTGTGGTCAAAGTTTGCATTGGTGATGGTCATGAAAAGACCTTCGAAAACAAACTCGTCAACCTCAGGACTTTGAATTCCATTTTCTCTCCCCTTTTCGGCATAAACCGAAAGTCCACGAAGGAAATACATCAATACATCTTGGATACCTGCAACCTCCGGGGTTTTTCCACATACGCCCTTGATTGTGCAGCCAACTCCCTTGGCCGCTTCTTGACATTGAAAACAAAACATGCTCATTCTTTTAAAATTTAATTTTTTGAAAATAAAAACGGTTAACTTTTCTTTTTGATGCAAACTCTTGCATCGTTAATTTCTTGTTTTTTGCAAACGCCATGCCTCAAGTATCTGCAACTGTTTGCTTTGTTGTTGTGATCTTACGGCTATCAACACATTAACCCTTAAACTGTTAGAAATTCCCAACACAACCCCCTTAACATCTAGCCCATTAAACGCAGACGCAGCAAGCCACGCCTCCACTAAATCCATTCCTCGCTAACAACCTCGCCCCTGAGGCCAATGATCAAGGCTTTTACCGGCACTTTCCTTTTGGCAGACTCTGATGCCATCTTGGCAATTTGAAGGAGGCCGGAGCAGCATGGTACTTCCATTATCATTACCGTTAGGGTGTTGATTTTAGCGTTGTCTATCATTGCTGCAAGCTTTTCTACGTAAAGCTCCTTACCGCTGTCTAACTTTGGGCAAGCTATTGCCAATCCCTTTCCTTTCAAATACTTACTGTGAAAATTACCCATGCTGAATGCCGCGCAGTCGGCGGCCAATAACACGTCAGCATTTTGGAAATAGGGTGCCTGTGGATTAACCAGATGCAGTTGAACTGGCCATTGGCGCAACTCAGATGGCTGGCTTGCAAGAACTCCTTCAGGGGCAGCCGAAGTACTTGGAGTGTCGAATGAAATGGCTCTCGAGCCGGGGCAGCCGCCCCCGTGCCCGTGATGGTGTTGGTGATTTGATTGTTCCATCGTTTGTGTTTTTTTGAAGTTTTTTAGTTTTGTGAGGTCAACTTTTAATTTGTGCTCCTTAATGTAGTTTACTCCCTGCTCGGCAAACTCGTGTTGGTCATGGTCAATTAAATGATTTAGGTGTGCCAAGATGGTTTTCTCGCCTTTTGGAGAAATCAGATCCATAACCTTTTTCTCGTCGTAAGGCTCGGCTTCACGCTCTTCGAGGGTAATCGCTCCCACGGGACACTCACCAATGCAAGCACCTAGACCATCGCAATATAGGTCGCTAATCATTCGCGCCTTTCCATCAATTAATTGAAGTGCCCCTTCATGGCATCCATCTATGCATAGACCGCAACCGTTGCAAAGCTCTTCGTCAATTTTTATTATTGTGCGCTTCATTATTTTATTAATTAGAAGTTAGAAATTTGTAATCATGGCTCGAAAATGGTTGAAAGTAAGCCACATTTTGGTAAAATCAAAAAAAATGAACACTGAATTTCACCCGTAGAACTTCCCAGTCTTTTAAACCCCGAGTACTTCTTTAACCCTTTCATGTCAGTATGAATATTAATTTTTAAATTTCTTTCAATGCTTGAGTTAAATAATGCTTGCCAGACTGCTTTTTTGGAGGTAATCTTGAAATTCTCGCGAAAATTTGCTGGCAAGTTCACCAAAAATACAATTACTGAAAGGGCACGAAGTGCAATTCATCCTGCAGTTAGTGGTTTCTTGAATCTCCCCATCAAATAACTTGTAAATTTCCATTAGACTTATTTCTTGGATACTTCCCCTAATTTGGAAACCACCTCTCGGACCTCTGATTGAATGAAGGTATCTATTTTTTGTCAATTGCGAGAGAACCTTTGAAATGTGACTACGTGGAAAACCTGTTATCTCAGAGATTTCTTGCGCCCCAATCAAGCTTGAACTCTTGGCTATCAATGCCATACTGTGTATTGCAATGGTAGCTGCTTCTGATATTTTAAGTATTTTCCCCACTTTAAAAAAAGAATAATGGTATTTGAATGCGCAAATTTACGAACAATATTTTGAATAAAAAAAGAAAATTAGTACCTTTTTTCGTAAATTTTTTTAAAAAGTTGTAAATCAAATACATATCAGTAAAAAAAAAGGAGTGGGGTGACAATTTTTTTTGCCCAATCGGCAATGCAATTAAAAACGGCGGTAATTTGGCGCGAGATTTTTTGGTTTCAACCGATAGGTGGTTCCTTTTCGTGAGAACAGATTGTTTTTTTGGAAATAATTTCCGAAAAGCGTACCTTTACGGCTGTTGGTTTTTTACCATTACCTATTATGAACCAAATTTTTAAGAAACTTGCAAATGCAATTGCTGGATTAGCAATGGGGTTGTTTTTGTTTTCCTTTTCTTACATGAATGACACTTGCAAGGTTTTGCTCGAACCAATAAGTGGCTCGTACAATGGTGATTGCCGCAATGGGCTTGCACATGGTCGAGGAACCGCAAGGGGTGTTGATACTTATGTTGGTGTTTTCAGGGAGGGTTTGCCACACGGAAAAGGTACATATACCTACGAAAATGGGAATGTATTCAAGGGTCAGTTTCAAAATGGCATGAAGCACGGCAGTGGCGAGTTCAGCTTCACCGTGAGTGGGCAAAAAATGGTTCAAAGGGGTTTCTGGCAATATGACGAGTACATTGGCAACACCAGGCCAGCCGAACTTTATCGAGTTACGGAGAATACAAATATCCTGTGGCACTCAATCAAAAGGGTAAGCGAAACCGGCAACCAGGTTAAGATTTCCTTTTTTTCGGCGCAAACCAAATACTTACCCACGGGTCTTGAGATTACGACCTCTAGCGGCGAAATGCGTCAAGAAATGAGGGATTTCTCGATTTACCATCAAACCTTTCCAAATCACGTTTCAATTCGATATACAATTATGACAGCAGGAGGCATAAAAGTATGTGCACTATCGTTCATTATCAAGCAGCCCGGAAAGTTTGAGGTGGTAATCTCAAACGATTAGGTGTGCTTTTTCGATTGGTGTGGTTGCGAGGCAGTAGGGGCTTGTAGCGTTTAAAGTTCAAATTGATTTGTTTAGAGCGGTACGTAACATATAAACCAATAGACCCGCCAGCCCCTAAACATTTATGCTTCCTTACCTTCAAACCCTTAACCTCTCAAAGCAATTTTCTGACCAGCCTAAATTTCTTGAATGGACGGCGCTTGTTTGGCAAATCAATCCGGGTTGGGGTTTGCACCACGCTTGTGCTATTGCGAAAGGCAAATAAATTCTCCTTGCCTCGGTATATTCTCATTCAGCTGTTGCCGCCACCTCAAAACGGAAATTTGTTATAGGCTGCGTTAATGTTCGTGTTACTAACCCAGCTTCGGCCTGAAGGGGTTTTGCCCCGGGCAATATTTTTTGCGGCATTATCCAAATTTGCGTCTTCATAAACAAAACATTGCTTTTTCCGCGAAGTTGCGGAACAACGGCTGTTAAATGCTTTGTTGCTATTTAATTACAATTTTGCCTGCGGTACTACAGCCACTTCCGAAAATGGCATCGACCCTAATTTAAAAAGACCCCGGTTGGTTTCACTCATGCAATGAACCAACTCGGGTAATTATCGGCAAAAGGATGCCTTTATCATTTCTTCCAAAACCGTTGCGGCGTTGGGCCTGTAAGGCGATGATCTCTGAATTTTACAATTTCTTGCCGACATTTTCTCCACAAGAGGGTTAATCAAAAGCTAAAAGGGGCAATAATAAGGGGCTACAATTGACGCAAACCCAAAAGGATCTAAAATAATTTTGCTCGACGGTGGAAGCATGCAAGTATGTGTTTTACTTTTTTTTTGGCTTTGCCCATCTTTTCACGTTTTTGATGTGGCAATCAATCTCTTGCAGAAATATTCCAATCTCTTTTAGAAATTCTTTCTCGGGCGATTTTTTCGAATTTGCGGAAATGGCATCAATTTTCTCTTTCTCGTGCATGAGTTTTGCGGCCTTGAACTTATTCAACTACTTTATCCTGAAGCTTACACTTTTGGCTTTGTTAGTGACAAAAAACTTTGTTTGTTCTAACAAATCGCATCGATTACGGCTTTTGGAGTTTCGTCAATGTTTTTTTGGAATTGGCTTTTTGCTTTTGGTTTTTATTTGCCGTGGCCATCTTAAATGTCATATGGCGCGATATATGCCTATAATCCTGCCGGCAAACCAATCGAAGAATCAAGCGGGCATTACGCCTTGGCCCAACCCGACAAGAAACAAACTCCATGGTAAACTTGTAATGGGTAAGTTTCTTCCAATTTCGATAATGATTTTTGGAGTCACTTTTCAGGGCTTCGAAATTGGAGCGTTGTAGTGCACCCAGTCAACCATTCAGGTGTTAGTGTATTAATGGTAATGGTATTTATGGATTTCTTCAACAGTTTCATTTCAAACTTTTGACTCTCGCTCCGCCCCAATACTTTCAGTTGCTCGTGGCATAAACCTACATTTGGGGTTTGATGTCAGTACTACCGATTAAGCAAAGGTGAAAATGGGCCCGATAACTTTTTGCGGCATTAAATGTCAGAACTTGTTTTTGGCAAACATTTGTCCAGTGTTGTAAAGCCTGTTGTTTTTGCCATTTCGCAGGCTGAATGTTTTAAAAATACTTTACTGCCACGCTTCAGGCATTACTTATTAAAACGTGAGCGCAAGGTATGGCGTCAAAAAACCTCCCGTGCTGCTTATCTAACCTGTAACTTGTCAAGGGTATTATCTGAAAAAAGTATCAGCCTGCCAATTTTTGAAAATTCGTTTTGGCTGATTCGGAATTTTGTGATTTAAAGTGCCAAATAATCAGTTCTGGAGCTTTTTCCAAGGCAACAGGTCTTATTCTTTTACCCGCGCAGGGATGCCGTTGCTGCGTGAGCTGTTTTTAAAGTAAACTTGCTCGAGATTTGTGCTTAAATGTAGGATGTTTATTTAGTTTTCCAAATTTGGTCACCAATATTATTGTCGAGGGCTATTTTTCGTGCCAAAACAAAGAAGTAGTCAGAAAGCCTGTTTAGGTACCTAACCAAATATAAATCAACTTCGTATTCTTCCATTAGTTTGGTTAGCAGCCTTTCGGCCCTACGACAAACCGTGCGACAAACGTGCGCCAATGATGATGCTTGATGTCCGCCAGGCAGAATGAAGTTGGTGAGTTCTGGCAATTCCTCGTTCATCAAATCTATTTGTTTCTCGAGTACTTCAACGTCTGTGTCGTTAACCATTGGCAGGTCGTAACCTTCGCTTCCCTCGTCGGCTGCCACCAGTGATTCGAGGCAAAAAAGGTTTTCCTGAATTTTGAGTAGCACATCCTTGTAGGCCTGGCTAATATCCTGGTCGCGGAGCAATCCAACAAACGAATTCAGTTCATCAATGGTGCCGTAGGTTTCTATGCGAAGGTGGTATTTTGCAACTCTCTTTCCGCCAATCAATGCTGTCTGGCCTTTGTCGCCAGTTTTCGTGTATATTTTCCAATGGTTCATAATCTATGCTTTTTCTTTTTCTGGTAATTTGCAGAAGGTTTTTTTGGGATTTAAAATCCCACTTTTATCAATTCCTTGCTCAATTTCTTGTCGAAAAAAATAATACCAAATTTATTAAAGTCCAAAATCATTGTCGGTTTTGGGTAGGTGATGATTTTGTCCCAAACAAGCCTCTTCTTTTTGCCATTTCTGATATCGTCAATAATAAAAACACTTTTTGAGTTGCATTGTTTTATGCCTTCTTCAAAAAAGAGGGTAAGCTTATTGTGTGTTAAGGTGTTAGAGAAAAATGCAAGATTGATTTCACCATTTCCACGAGAGTTAATCAGCGCATAATCATCCACTTCTCCGGTTTGAGTAACGCGTGCTTTTGGGGCTGCTTTTTCAAAGGCTAATATGATTTCCGGCTTGGTAATTCCTGCAATAATAATAGTTTCAGGTTTCAAGTGCTTGCATATTCGGTAAAGCAGCCCTTCAAATTTTGAACAACTGCCCCCTTTTTCTTTTTCAAAAATCACTCTTTTCAGAAACGAATAAGCGAAAGGAGAGTGTACGCCGTGCGGTTGGCGGGTGATCTTTTGCAGTATGGTGTTAAAATTGTGAAACATGAGCAAAGTTAAGGATATAAAGTCAGAAATTAAAAGTAGGAAATTCGAATAAAGATTTTTCATTTTCAATGCATTCGTTCACAAAATCTTGCATGCAATTCGGGTTTTTAATTTTCCGCAAGTATAAACTGATGTTATCCATAAAACCCAAATTGGCACGGATTGAGAACTACCTTTGCAGAACTTCGTGTTATGACTTTGTTTTACTTTGCATGCAATCTCATTTAACTTTAAGCCATGGAATAAACAATCAAGATCACGAATTGCTGTTTTCGAACTCCCCGGCGAGTTATCCAACCGAAGGTCTTTGGTAAAAAGTTATAATGCCAAAATAAAACCTTCAAATATCTTGTTATAATAACTTGGGCAGGTTTACTAACTACAAATCATAACATTTAAAATGAAAGCTTTATCAACATTATTCCTCGCAATTTTTATAGCGTTTAGTGTTAATTCGCAATCATTGTTTTTCAGGATTAGCGACAATGGTCTCAAGCATCCTGTTTACATTTTCGGTACCATTCACGTCTTTCCTGCTTCGAAATTCTTCATTCACGATATTGTATTAGACAAACTGAGGAAATCGGAAAAGTTGGTACTCGAAATTGATCTGTCCGATGCCAACTTAATGTTGGAGATTATACCCTTTATGGCCATGCAGGGCAAAACACTAAGCGACTTGGTAACTCTTGAAGAATTTGAACTCTTAAATCGGTTCTATACCGATTCCCTGGAAATGCCATTTGGTTTCATGGTTAAAATCAAGCCACTATTAGTTTCTTCAATGATGATTCCTTACATGATCGGTGAGCAGATCGTTTCGTACGAAGATTATCTGAAAAACAAGGCCAAATCATTGGGAATTCCGGTTGGCGGCCTCGAAACGATAGAAGAACAGATTGGCTACATTGATAGGATTTCATTGAAAGATCAGGCCAGATTGCTTGTTGAACAGGTCAGGGATATTGTCAAAACCCGATCCACCCTGAAAGAAATGTTCGGGCTTTACTTATTAAACGATGCCCAGGTGCTTTACGATTTTGTTACCGAACATAGTGCCGAAATTCGCGAATTTAGCCAGTACCTCCTGGCCGAACGCAACCAAAACTGGATTTCACAAATCATAAAACTTGGATCAGAGCAACCAACGTTTGTGGCAATCGGTGCTGGTCACCTCGGTGGCGAAAGAGGAGTGATTAACTTGCTCAAACAAGCAGGCTACATGGTAGAGCCATTGTAAGATGTCGGGGAGATGAGACCAAGCGGAAGGGAACAGATAACGGGGGGGATTTGCCAAAAACGATTGACGTTTTTTGACAGGAAGACTTCTTGGGCTATTCGCCAATGATTGGGAAAAGCCCCTGGCAATATCTCGGCAATTTCTTTAACAAGACTAATGCCCCAAAAATAGTCTCCCAATTAACGAAATAATTATCAATTGTCCACCTCAATTGTCAATTGCCGATGTTCATTATTACCTTATCTTTGCACCTTGTATAAAAATATCAAATATAAAGGACATGCGTAAAAAGATAGTAGCAGGTAATTGGAAAATGAACCTCTGTTTGGATTCTGCAAAGGCCCTTGCCTCTGAGATTTGTAATTACATTAATAATCACCCGGTGCAAAACCTTGATGGAAAGCCATCGGTGGTTTTATTTCCGCCTGCATTGTTTGTCGATGCTGTTGTAAAGGAGATAAGACAAACCCCTTCAGTATTTGTCGGTTCGCAAAATATAAGCCACCACGCCAAGGGAGCCCACACCGGCGAAATTTCTGCCTCCATGGTGAAATCGTGTGGGGCCACCCACGTGATTTTAGGTCACAGTGAAAGGCGTGCCTATTTTGCCGAAGACAATTCCTTGCTCGCGCAAAAAGTGGAAGCAGCCGTTGCAAACGGCCTTGTGGCTGTTTACTGCTGCGGCGAAACCCTGGGCGAAAGGGAATTGGGAAAGCTATACGAAATTGTTAAGCACCAAGTGGTTAATGGCCTCTCGAAAGTCAGGAATGAAGACCTACACAAGGTAGTAGTGGCATACGAGCCAGTTTGGGCAATAGGCACGGGCATTACTGCAAGTCCCGGGCAAGCTCAAGAGATGCACGCTTTTATACGGAATGTTTTGGCCGATACATTTGGAAAGGATGCCGCAGACAATACAACCATTCTATACGGTGGCAGCTGCAACGCTCAAAATGCAGCCGAACTTTTCTCGCAGCCCGATGTTGATGGTGGCCTTATTGGAGGTGCATCGCTCAAAGCTGATGACTTCATCACGATTATTAAATCTTTCTAACAACTATTTTGGAGATAAACACTGAAGAAACCAAGCAAACCACGTCTCTTCAAGGCACCATAAGATTGTAGTTTCAATATTTTCATCATGAACAGCCTGGATTACATAGAATTGAACTGTATTGTTGACCCGCTTCAGCCATGGTCTGATGTTTTCATTTCAGTGCTTGCAGAGGTGGGTTTCGAGAGTTTTGAGGAATCGCCCACCGGATTCAAGGCCTACATACAAGCCGCTACTTTTAATAAAGACTTGCTTGATGGAATTTTCGACATAGAGCACTATTGCGAAAAACCTGTTGTTTCAACCAGTATCAAACATATTGATGGAAAAAATTGGAACGAGGTTTGGGAAAGCAATTTCGAACCTGTAATGATTGGAGGCGAACTGCTTGTAAGGGCACCATTTCACCCGCCGAATGATTCGGCAAAACTCGAAGTTATAATCGAACCCCAAATGTCATTCGGTACCGGACACCACGAAACAACTTCGCTCATGTCGGAGTGGTTGCTCGAAATTGACTTTCAGCAAAGAACCGTACTCGACATGGGCTGCGGTACTGGCATTTTGGCCATTATTGCCGCAATGAGAGGGGCAAAGAGGGTTGTGGCTATTGATAATTACATCTACGCTTACGAAAACACCATCGAAAACGCCAAGCGCAACAATGTACCGTCAATCGTGGTAAAACACGGCGATTCCGAACTGCTTGGCACCGAAACTTTCGATGTTATCATTGCCAATATTACTCGAAATGTGCTCCTTCAGGACATGAACACTTACGTGGGTGTTCTTAGGCCAGGAGGAACAATACTATTTAGTGGTTTCCTCGAAAAAGATAGGGGTACAATCACCTCCAAAGCCTCTTCCTTGGGTTTAACCTATGTTGGAGAAAAGAAAAACAAAGACTGGCTTGCCTTGAATTTCATCAAAAGCTAAAAATTTTGCCAACAAAGAATCATAGTTATGGAATTTAATGTTTACGTCGTACTTTGCTTCATTGGAGCCTACGTTTTGGGCTCAATACCTTCTGCTGTTTGGTTTGGGAAGGCCCTTCACCGGATTGATGTAAGGGAGCACGGCAGCAAGAACGCCGGTGCAACCAACGTGCTTAGGGTGCTGGGAGCCAAAACCGCCATTTATGTAATGATTGTGGATATAATAAAAGGGGTTGCGGCAGTTTTTCTCGCAAACTTGGTAAAGAATAGTTTCTCCGACCATCAATTTTTTAGCCTTTTTAAAATTGTCTTGGGTTTTATGGCGTTGCTCGGTCATCTTTACCCGTTTTTGGCAGGCTTCAGGGGTGGCAAGGGAGTAGCCACAATCACGGGAGTGGTAATTGTTATTTTTCCACAGGCAATTTTGTTTTGCTTGACTACTTTTTTGGCCTTCTTCATACCAACAAGGTATGTGTCATTGGGGTCTATTATGGCGTCAATCATGTTTCCAATTTCCGTAATTTGGATTGGCGGGACCGAGGCAATTCCCGAGATCGTCTTTTCCGTCCTTGTTGCAATTTTTATCATTTTCTCACACCGCACCAATATAAAAAGGCTTTTAAACGGAACCGAAAACAAGATTTATTTCCGCAAGAAAGGCACCTTGGAAAAATGAACCGCTCGAAAATAGTTTTGTGAATAGTTCAAAAAAATAAAGTGTTGGATTATAATTCGATTTTTTTTACTAAATTTGTTCGATTTTAAGTCTTTAGTTTATGGTAAAGGAAAAACTTCGGGGAAGTGAACTTGGAGGGCGAGAATTGGAAGGAAAATCGACCCTTACCATTCACAACGACGATGTAAACACTTTTGGTTTTATCATTGACACACTTATGGAAGTTTGCGGGCACGACCTCGTTCAGGCCGAGCAATGTACCCTTATCATTCATCACAAGGGTAAGTGCGTCGTTAAAACCGGAAAGCACTCTCGCCTCGAGCCAATGTATCGTGAGATTTTGAATAGAGGAATTACTGCAACGTTAAAATAAAGTCACCAAAAATCTCTTTTTATGTCCTGGATTTTGATAGTTACTTTGATTGTATTTGGCATTGCATTTTTGTTGCTCGAAGTTCTGGTTATGCCGGGTGCAACAATTGCAAGCATAATTGGCCTTGGGCTTATTGTTACTGCTGTTTTTGTTGGCTTTACCAACTACGGGACTGAAGGTGGAGTGATTACTGTGGCAGGTGCATTAGCAGCAAGTATTCTAAGCATAGGCCTGGCCCTAAAGTCAAAAACCTGGAACAAAGCAATGCTATCAAAAGAAATTGATGGCAGGGTGAATGTAATTGACATGGAAAAGATCAAGGTTGGCGATGCAGGTAAAACCATTACAAGATTAAATCCCATGGGTAAGGCTCTTATTTGCGGCGAGTATTACGAGGTAACTTCAACCGATAACTTGATAGACGAAAACTCAGATATTGTCGTTACAAAAGTTGATGGAAGTAAAATTTTTGTTAAACCTAAATAAATTTTAAAAATGGATGATTCAACAATTTTGATGGTTGCCATTGGCATCGGTATTCTTTTTCTTTTGTGGCTGCTTTTTATCTTCATTCCCGTTGGGTTGTGGTTTTCGGCGCTTGTATCGGGTGTAAGGGTAAGTTTGGTTCAACTGGTACTGATGCGTTGGAGAAAAGTTCCGCCGGCAGTTATAGTTAACAATATGATTAGTGCCACCAAGGCTGGTATTAAGCTCCAGCGCGATGATTTGGAAGCACACTTTCTTGCAGGGGGCCGTGTTAAGGCGGTTGTTAACGCGTTGATTAGTGCCGACAAGGCCAATATTCCTCTTGACTTCAAAACCGCCACTGCCATTGACCTTGCCGGACGCGATGTTCTCGAGGCGGTACAAATGTCGGTTAAGCCAAAGGTAATCAACACTCCTCCCGTGGCTGCGGTTGCCAAGGATGGTATCCAGCTAATTGCCAAGGCTAGGGTTACCTTGCGTGCAAACATCAGGCAGCTCGTGGGTGGTGCTGGCGAAGAAACAATTCTTGCACGCGTGGGCGAGGGTATTGTCACTTCGATCGGTTCGGCCACAAATCACAAACTTGTGCTAGAGAATCCAGATAGCATTTCAAAGGTAGTACTCTCCAAAGGTCTCGACTCTGGTACCGCATTCGAGATTCTTTCTATTGACATTGCCGATATTGATGTTGGTAAAAACATCGGTGCCATGCTGCAAATGGACCAAGCCAACGCCGACAAAAACATTGCCCAGGCAAAGGCCGAGGAGCGTCGCGCCATGGCAGTTGCTCTTGAGCAGGAGATGAAAGCCAAGGCTCAAGAAGCTCGCGCAAAAGTTATCGAGGCCGAAGCCGAAGTTCCAAAAGCAATGGCAGAAGCTTTCCGCAGTGGTAACATGGGTATCATGGACTACTACCGTATGGAAAACATAAAGGCTGATACCTCAATGCGTGACCAGATTGCCAAGCCATCTGGCAGACCCAGTGGTGGCAAGGGAGATCCAAACCTCTCGAAGTAAGCAGAATAGACCTCCAAAGGAAAAAAGGCCGCATTGATAAAATGCGGCCTTTTTTTTGACCAAACCAATCAAACTTTTTAAGCCCTTTAAACCCCTTAAGCCAATTAAAACTTATCTTTGCAATAAAAAATTTCGAGCTTTTGAGCATAAAGTTAATTCAATCGTATCCCTTTTTGCTTGTTTTGCTTTGCCTGATGGCGGGGCTGGCTTATAGCGGGTTTCTATACTTCAGGAATAGACCGGCAGAATTCTCTATACCTTTGCTGTACTCGTTGGCAATTGCCCGTTTTTTGGTTGTTAGTTTAACTGCTTTCCTTTTGCTGTCACCAGTGGTGCAGTCAACCTCGCGGACGGTGGAAAAACCAATTCTCGTTTTTGCCCAAGATAACAGCAAGTCGCTAACAATGATTGGCGATTCGGTCTACTATCAATCTGACTACAAAGCTCAAAAACAGGACTTCTTGAAAAGGCTTGCTTCCAAATTCGACGTGCGAAGCTTTGTTTTCGGAGAGTCTTTCCGCAAAAGCGAAACCGTTGACTTTGAAGATCGTGCCACTGAAATATCGCAGGTTTTTGATGGTGTTAGAGATCTATTTAGCGACCGGAATGTTGGGGCGGTTGTTGTTGCTTCAGACGGGATTTCCAATCGAGGCATTAATCCCGTTTTTGCATCGGCCAATCTTGCCTATCCTGTTTATACGCTTGCCCTTGGCGATACTGTCAGACATCGCGATTTAATTCTGAAAAATATTATAAACAACCGGGTTACCTTCCTTGGAAACAAGTTTCCGGTTGAGGTTGAGATTGAAGCCCGTATGCTTGCAGGCGCAAATTCACGCCTTAGCGTATCAAGAGAAGGCCAAGTGGTTTACTCGCGCAACCTATCGCTCACCTCAAGCTCGCATTTCGAGGCCGTAAGGATTGACCTCGTGGCCGATATACCTGGCACTCACAGGTATAGTGTTGCACTGAGCCCTGTTGAGGGAGAAATTAGCGTGGCAAACAATCGTGCCGATTTCTTCATCGAGGTTATTGACGGCAGGCAACAAGTCCTTATCATTGCCGCCGCAGCTCACCCCGATGTGGGAGCAGTTAAAATGGCACTTGAAAACAACGACAATTATCAAGTTGAAGCAAAACTCATTGATGATTTTTCGGGAAGCATCGAAAAGTACAACCTCGTGATCTTGCATCAGCTACCCTCAATGAACAATTCTGCCACGAACCTTTTGCGGATGCTCAAGCAATCCAAAACCCCTTTTCTGGTTGTAATTGGTGCCCTGACAAACCTCGGGGAATTTAACAACCTGCAACTCGGAGTTACCATTAATCAACGAACCAATGATTTTTCGGAATCTTTGCCGGCAATAAATCCGGGATTTATGCTTTTCGGGATAGACCAAAGAACGATAGCTTTAGTTCCAAACCTTCCTCCACTAAGGGCTCCATTTGCCGAATACAAACTTGGATTGGGTTCTCAAACCCTTGTTTATCAAAAGATTGGCACCATTATAACCTCACAACCGCTTATTGCATTTGCAGGTACTGACGGCCATAAGGTAGGGGTTGTTGCGGGCGAAGGGTTATGGCGTTGGCGCATGTACACCCACGCACAGGTAGGAAACCACGAGCCATTTGATGATTTGATGTGGAAAATCATACAATACCTTTCTGTAACCGAAGATAAAAGCCTTTTTAGGGTGAAAACAAAGAATATCGTTTATGAAAACGAGCCTATTATTTTCGAAGCAGAACTCTACAATCCGTCTTACGAACTTGTAAACGAGCCAACGGTTAGTGTTTCCATAAAAAATCAAGATGGTCTTGAATACAATTTCGAGATGGCTCGCCATAACAACGCCTATAGGCTCGATGCCGGTAGGTTTGCTCCGGGCGATTACACGTATAAAAGCCAGACCCGGCTGGGTGGTGAAATACACCAGGCACAAGGCCGTTTTTCGATACTCTCGCTTAATTTGGAAGGGTTGCAAACAACTGCCAATCACAACCTATTATTTCAGATTGCCGAAACCTCTGGCGGTGAATTGTTTCTTCAGGGACAGTGGGATGAACTGGCACGTGCACTATTGCAACGTGACGACATTACACCGATTCTTTTCTCGCAAAAAGATTTCAAAGAACTAATTAATTATCGATTAATTTTAATTTTGCTAATATTGCTCCTTGCCACCGAATGGTTTGGCAGGAAGTGGAGCGGAGGGTATTAAGGTGAAAGTGAAAAGAGGTTAACTGGAGGATAGTATTACAGGCCGGTAGTTTCATGATCGACAACCATAATTGGCAATTCGCAACAAAACCTAACGAGACATTAACATTTAACAATTTACAATTTTACCAATCTCCTACCATCAATCACCAAATATGGAAAAAACCCTTTTGATAATAATTATTGCAATAATTATTTTTGACTACCTGCTTGAAAGGTGGCTAGATTATTTGAATTCCAAGCGGTGGTCAAATGAACTGCCAGCGGAGCTTAAGGACATTTACGATGAGGACAAATACCGTAAGTCGCAGGATTACCTTAAGGTTAACCAGAAGTTTGGGGCCTTGACAAGTTCCTTTTCGTTGGTTTTGATTCTGGCTCTACTGCTTTTAGGAGGCTTCGGCTGGGTTGATCAACTTGTTCGTCAAATAACCAACCATCCGATTTTGGTTGCAATTTTGTTTTTTGGGCTTTTAGGGTTTGCTTCCGACTTGGTTTCCACCCCCTTTCAGCTTTACGACACCTTTATGATCGAAGAAAGGTTCGGGTTTAACCGCACAACTATTAAAACTTACATTCTTGACAAAATCAAAGGTTGGCTGCTGTCAATAATAATTGGTGGAGGGCTTTTTGCTGCCCTGATTTGGTTTTACATTACGGCGGGAAGCAATTTCTGGCTTTACGCTTGGTTGCTTTTCACGGGCTTTTCAATTTTCATGTCAATGTTTTACAGCACGTTGATAGTGCCTTTGTTCAACAAGCAAACACCCCTCGAAGGAGGAGAATTGCGCGACGCCATTGAAAACCTTGCCACCAAGGCGGGTTTCAAACTTGAAAACATTTTTGTAATTGATGGCTCGAAGCGCAGCACGAAGGCAAACGCCTACTTCTCTGGACTCGGCCCCAAAAAACGCATTGTTCTTTTCGATACCCTGATTAACGACCACCCCAGGCATGAGCTCCTGGCAGTGCTTGCCCACGAAATTGGACACTACAAGAAAAAGCATACCCTTAAGGGGATGGTCGTGTCGGTACTTACCATGGGTTTGATGCTCTTTTTGCTGGGATTGTTCGTAAACCGCCCCGAACTTTCTTTGGCTCTTGGTGGCCAACAAGCCAGCTTCCATTTGGGAATTTTGGCATTTGGATTACTATACTCGCCAATATCAATGATTTTGGGAATCATTGGCAATGTTATGAGCCGCAAGTACGAGTACGAGGCCGATGCTTTTGCCGCAACCCAATACGAGGCAGGGTCCTTGATGGATGCCCTTAAAAGGCTGTCGGTAAACAACCTGAGCAACTTGAGGCCGCACCCGATAAATGTTTTCATTGGCTACTCCCATCCGCCCTTGCTGCAAAGACTCAACCACCTAAACCAATTCGCAAGATAATGAATACCAGTCAAATACCTCTTGCGGAGAAACTGAGACCTAAGAATCTGGACGATTATCTTGGACAAGAACATTTGGTTGGCAAGAATGCCATTTTAAGGAAGACTATCGAGAACGGAACCATCCCTTCGATGATTTTATGGGGGCCGCCCGGAACCGGAAAAACCACGTTGGCACTGCTTGTAGCCGAATTGCTCAACAAACCCTTTTTCACGCTAAGTGCTATTAGTTCAGGCGTTAAGGATGTTAGAGCCGTGATTGATTCGGCCACGCAATCGAGAGAAAACGCCATACTTTTCATTGACGAAATTCATCGATTCAGCAAGTCACAGCAAGACAGCCTCTTGGGTGCTGTAGAAAGGGGCGTGGTTACTCTTATTGGTGCCACCACCGAAAATCCTTCCTTTGAGGTTATTACTCCGCTGCTTTCAAGGTGTCTGGTTTACATTTTGCGCGAACTTGAAGAATCGCACCTTGAACAACTTATGGCAAAAGCCCTAACTTTTCTCGAAAAAGAAACAGGAAAAACCATTTCCATGAAGCAACGCGGTGCTCTCCTGCGCATATCGGGCGGAGATGCCCGCAAACTTTTCAATGCATTGGAATTGGTGGTTGGCAGCACGCAAGGCAAGCACATTGACATTGACGACTCCTTGGTGTTGGATTGCGTACAGCAAAACCTTGCCATTTACGACAAAGCGGGCGAGACGCACTACGATGTCATTTCGGCTTTCATAAAGGCCATCAGGGGCAGCGACCCCAATGCCGCCGTTTACTACCTTGCCCGTATGATTGAAGGGGGAGAAGACCCCAAGTTTATTGCCCGGCGAATGACTATTCTGGCTTCGGAAGACATCGGCAACGCCAACCCTAACGCGCTGCTTCTCGCCACCAGCTGCTTCGATGCCATTAACCTGATTGGGATGCCCGAAAGCCGAATTATACTATCGCAAACTGCAATCTATCTGGCAAGTTCTCCAAAGAGCAATTCATCGTACATTGCAATTGGTAATGCACAAAAACTGGTCAGGGAAACCGGCCACCTGGCGGTGCCGCTCTCCCTGCGAAATGCCCCAACCAAACTGATGAAGCAGATTGGTTACGGTGACCAGTACAAGTACGCTCACGATTTTGACGGAAACTTTGCAGAAATGGAATTCCTGCCCGAAAAAATTAAAGGCAAGAAACTCTACGACCCCGGCACCAACCCCCGCGAAAACGAAATAAGGGTGCGCATGCGGCAACTCTGGAAGAAAAAATACGGATATTAAAGTCAAGAGTTAAGGGTGAAAAGTTAAAAATTGATGAGAAGTCGAGGGGGTCATGGGTTGATAGGTTTATCGGTTGAGAAATTGCGGTTTCGAGGAGAATTTGATTAACTACTTACAAATTACGATTTTCTAATAGCGGTGTGTAAGAATTGGAATGCTGATGACACGGATTGCTGGGCAAACGCTGATCAACACAGATTTTAATACTGAATTCTATCTGTCTTCCAATCACCAATCACCAATCACCAATCACCAATCACCAATCACCAATCACCAATTACCAAAATATGACCCACTTATCATCACGAGAGATATTTTTCGGGCACCAGGCTCAAACGTCGCAGTTTCCACTGGCCATTGAAATTGAAAGTGCCAAGGGAGTTTACATGTACGATCCCGAGGGTAAGGAGTACCTCGACTTGATTAGCGGTGTTGCCGTTAGCAACGTGGGGCACTGCCACCCGAAAGTTGTTGGTGCCATAAAGGGGCAATGCGAAAAACACATGCACCTTATGGTTTACGGCGAAACCATTCAGTCTCCACAGGTAAAACTCACTAGTCTGCTAACCAGGCATCTTCCCGAAAGTCTCAACAGCGTTTACCTTGTAAACTCGGGTGCCGAGGCAACCGAGGGTGCCATGAAGCTTGCAAAGCGGTTTACCGGAAGGTCGGAAATAGTATCTTTCAAGAAATCGTATCACGGCAGCACACAGGGTGCGTTGAGCCTTATGGGCGATGAAACTTTCAAACAGGCTTTCCGGCCGCTGCTGCCCGATGTTAGGATTCTGGAATTCAATAATGCGAACCACCTCGAGCAAATAACCGAAAAAACCGCCTGTGTTTTTGCCGAAACCATCCAGGCCGAAGCAGGAATAATAGAACCAACTGACGGATTTCTGGAAAAACTAAGACAGAGATGCAACGAAACAGCGGCATTGCTGGTACTGGATGAAATTCAGGTGGGTTTTGGCCGCACTGGAAAACTCTGGGCCTTCGAGCATTACAACGTTGTGCCCGACATAATCTTGCTGGCAAAAGGTATGGGCGGTGGTATGCCCATAGGTGCGTTCATTGCCAATAAGGAGGTAATGCACTCGCTAACCAACTCGCCCATTTTGGGACACATAACAACCTTTGGTGGAAATGCCGTGTGTGCCGCTGCCGCCTTTGCTGCACTTTCGGTTATCCTTGACGAAAAGCTCCATGAAAACGCTCGCCAGAAAGAAGCTCTTTTCAGGGAAAATCTCAAACACCCGGCAATAAAAGAGGTGCGGGGTAGGGGGCTGTTTCTTGCCGCCCGGTTCGACAGCTTCGAGCAAACCAAAAAGATAATTGACCGCTGCCTCCAAATGGGCCTCCTCACCGACTGTTTCCTCTTTGCCGACAACTGCCTGCGCATCGCCCCACCGCTTATCATTTCTGATGAAGAGATTGTTAAATCTTGTGAGATTATAAAGAAGGCATTAGGATAATTACTAGCAAAACTCTTATTTTTGTGCTAATAAAACCACCTGGTAGATGGGCATTTTTATAGCAATTTCCATAATCCTGCTATGGGCTGGACACCTAGATTATTTTTTGATTTTTGTCGAACCTGCTTGGGGCAACCCCTGGATGTACTTCCACTTATTGATACAGACTTTTTTATATACGGGTTTTTTCATCACGGGGCACGATGCCATGCACGGAAATATTCATCCATAAAAAAAGGTAAACCAAATTTTGGGTACAATTTCTGTTGCTTTGTTTGCCGGCATGTCATACAGAATGCCAAGGAAAAACCACGGATTGCATCATAAGCATCCAGCTTCCGAAAACGACCTTGATTTTTACGTGAAGTCGCAAAAATTTTTTTCTGGTGGGCTGTGTTCATGTGGCGCTACCTTACAATTTTGCAACTGGTAATAATGGCTGTTCTATAAAATGTGCTGATGCACCTATTCAAGCTCGGCAGCCTCACCGTTCTACTTTTCTGGGCACTACCTGCCCTTCTGGGTACTTTTCAGCTTTTTTGGGTGGGGGGTTACTGGCCTCATAAACTTCCGCACCTACCTGATATGGGCTCCCACAAAGCCCGAACCCAACAAAAGAATCACCTCTGGGCACTTATTAGTTGTTACTTTTTTGGCTATCACCGCGAGCATCACGAAAGCCCCGGCACCTCTTGGTGGCAGCTTTATAAATCGAAAGGTTGATTTTTGAAAAGCTGTAGGTGCGCCCATCCTCTGCTTATTACTTCTAATTCTTAGTTTTATAATTCACATCGTAATTCAAGGGAGGGTTATTGGTTAAGATTGATTTTTTCCAATTTCACAGGTCAAGTAGTTTTTTTATCCATGCGAAAGTATGGGGATATATTGAAGGAGTATATATAGTATGTAGAAAGACCTTGTGAATAGTACAAGGTTAGTGCTTTATTTGCCAATGGATCGGTAACCACTGTTAAGTTTAAACCCGAAAGTGACATTGACTTGGTTGTAGAAATTGATGATAACGACCCGATTTCATTTTCCGACAAATACTTCGATTTGAAATTTCAACTCGAAGAAATCCTGAAAAGGCAAATAGACCTTCTAGAGCAGAAAGCCATCTGAAGCAGTTTTTTGAAAAGCCAAATTGACCGAACCAAATTTCAAATTTATGGAAAAAGAAGTCCGAATTTGGCTTTAAGACATTTAGCAGTCGATTGACAAAATTGAAGAGTTTCTTTCAAAAAAATGGGACTTTTTCGAATTTAAGACATACATGAAAACGAATAAAGCCATTGAAGGAAACATTGAAATAATTGGTGAAGCCATTAACAGGGTTTAAATATTAACCCAAGCATGGAAATTACAAACGCAAGAAAAATCGTTGATACTCGTAACAGAATAATTCGCGGTTATGATAGCGTGGCGGAGGATATTATTTGGGCAATGGTATCAAATGGCCTCAAGAAATTAAGACAGGAAGCAATTAATCTTCTGGGTGAATAATTAGTCTTTTTGCATGATAGGGCCTTTTAGCGCCAAACCTCGTTGAACAATTAAGTTCGTCCTAAAAAAACAATTCCTTGCCAAAACTAATCTTTTTGGTTTTTTTCTTAACTTCGTGGCACGTATTTGCGTATAAGCAAAAAACCACTTGAAATGGACGAAAAGCTCATAGCCCTTCTCGATACCATGCCCCTGCAAAGTTTGCCGGTAAAAGGTTTTTTTCGCAATTACCCGCTCGAAAAGGTATATCAGGAAGGTGATTTCGTGCTTATGTGCGGCACCAGCGACTACCAGTGGGCCTACCTTTGTGGCGACAATCCCGAGGAACTTTACGCGGTTATCGAAAAGTTTGCATTTGCAACCCTATTCTTTGCCAACGTTGAGGAGTGGATGCTCCCCACGCTCACCCAAAGGCATCGAATTGACTGGAAACTAACTACACACCGGTACTACCTTTTTCAAAACACCATAATCTTCCCACCCGACGAAGAGTTTTGCTCCCTCGAGCCCGGTATGGCCAAGGCCATATACGAACAATCAACGTACAAAGATTTTACTTCCGAGGGGTTTATTCGCGACAGGCTCGAAAAAGACATTTCCATAGGAATTATGAAAGAGGGACGTTTGGTAGGTTGGGGTCTAACCCACGACGACGGCTCACTTGGCTTCTTGAACGTATTGCAAAACTGGCAGGGCCAAGGTTTTGGCGAGAGCCTGCTCAAGGGCCTAATCTTGAAAAAACGCGAACAAAGACTTCCCGTTTTCGTAAACGTTGAGCCCCACAACATTAAGTCAATAGGGCTTATAAAAAAGCTAGGTTTTTCTTTTGATCGGCAGGTGAGCTGGATTAAACTGGCCTCCGCCTGATATGAATTTTTCGGTTTTGAACAATTTCAATACCTCTTTGCCTCTGGTTTGTTTTTTTCCTTTTGCCTGGTTTTTAGGTAACCGAAAATCAAAAAATTTGCGGAAATTGCTGATTTTATGAGAATCGGGTTCCGGGCACTATTAGAGCCGCGCCACCTCACCTAACTGCACTTTGCTCGTGCAACGCTTGCAAGAACAGCAGCAGGAAACCTCCTATTGATAGGCTTTTGTGATTTCGTAAGGCCTCTTCTTTTGGCGCTTTCGCGCAAAACGGGATAGACACTCTTTGTATCAATCCATGCTTTAACAATGGATGGCAGGAAGACAAAACGTGGGCTTGTGCTTGCCTTGTGTGGAGAAACTCAGTTTTGGTTAACCTTTTTTTGACAACACCAAAAATGACAACAAACAGGTGGGCTAAATGATTTCTTGCTGGTATTTTTAGGGTTGCCTCAGGGTTTTTTTAAAATGCGCCTAGCAAGCTGTAGCACCAGGTTCTCATGAAATTAAGCGCAAGGAGCCACAAAGTTAAACTTCGTGTACTCCATTAACCTCCTTAACCAATTTTCACTCTTTACTTTTTGCCTTTAGCTCTTCACTCTTATCCTTCATCTCTTGAAACTCATCCACGACATAGTTTTTGCCTTTTGAAACCTTCATTGAATGAGCCGTGCGTGCAATAACGTGGGCTGCGATGGGAGTCGTAAAGACTACGGAAATTACCAAAAGAATTGACATTATCAAAAGCGCAACGCTAAAGTGCCACACGACAACTGCGGCAAGCATTAGTATAACTCCCAGTGAGGTGGCCTTGGTTATGGCATGTATGCGCATATACACGTCCGATAGTTTAAGCACCCCTATTGCTGCTATAAGCATGAATAGCGAACCAGATACCAAAAGAAACGCTACGATCCACTCAGTCATTTTCCATCCTCCTATCTAAATAATTTGCAAAAGCAACGTTGCCCATAAAAACCAAAAGAGCAATGATTAGTGCCACGAACAGGGATACAGGTTTTCCGGTGAGCAAAACCTGAGTTATGGTAAGTCCAATTACTAGCGACGCAATGAGGTCCATAACCACAATACGATCAGGAACAGATTTGCCAACCAGCATTTGGTACAGGCCAAGGAATAGCGAAATGGCAAGGAATCCAAAGCTAATGTATATGGCCACGGTAATAACCGGATTGTTTTCGAGCAACATTTTCAAAAATTTTTATTCAAATATCAGCATTATCTTTTTCTCTAAATCGTTCTTGAGCTTCTTTGCAAAGTCTTCGTTTTCGTTAAGGTACATCACATGAACGTAAATCGTTTTCTTGTCGGGAGTCATTTCAATTGTCAGGCTGCCGGGAGTCATTGAAATTAGGTTGGCAAGGCTTATAAGCCCGATGTCGGTTTTCAGGTCAAGGTCAACTTTTACAATGCCAGGCCTGGTTGTGTCGCCGGGGGTTATTATATCCCAGGCAATATACAGGCTTGATTTTACCAACTCGTAAAAGTAGTAAACTACAAAAGCCAGTAACCTCAAAAACCTTACAAACACCTTGATAATCTTTTTCATTGGTTCATTGGTTTAATTGCCTAACACCGCATTAATGTAAAGCTCGGGCGAAACAATCTGGTTAGCTGCCTCGAGGGCTATTGCCGAAACAGGTCCTGCAAGCAGCCCAAGTGCTATTACCCCTATTGTCATTAAAATAGTTGCAGCAATTGGCCCTTTTCCAATGGTACCTGGTTCAACGTTTTCGGGTTGCTTTTTCCAGTAAACTTCGTTCCAAATTTTAATCATCGAGAACAGCGTGAAAAATCCAACTAAAATTGCCAAGGCAGTAATGAAATAATCCTGAGCTTCAAAACCTCCCTTTATCAGTAAAAATTTGCCGAAGAAGCCTGGTAGGGGAGGTATTCCGGCTAGCGATAAGGCCGGGATGAAGAACAGCAGCGCAATCAAGGGTTTTGACTTGTACAATCCGCCAAGAATGCCAAGATTGTAGCTTTTCGAGCCCTGGTAAACCAAACCGCCTGCCAAAAACGCATTTGTTTTTGACAAGATGTTGTGAAGCATGAAATAAATGGCACCGGCAATGGCAGTTTTCGTAAAAATGCCCAAGCCCATTACCATGTATCCAACCTGGCTAATTATGTGAAACGAGAGTATCTTTCTAATGTCGTTCTGCGATGCAGCCATCAATACCCCTATTAACATTGTAAGGCCGGCCAGAACCAGCAGAAATAACTTCCAGAAACCGGTATCGTAAACAACAAACAGACTGTAAAACCTGAACATCGTATAAATTCCAACCTTGGTAAGAGTTCCGGCAAACAAGGCTGTTATTGCTATTGGCGGGGTATGGTACGAAGCAGGCAGCCAGAAGAAAAACGGGAATAACGCTGCCTTGATGCTAAATGCGATGAAAAACAGCATTAAGGGTGCGTTGATAAAAGGAATAGCCTCGGAAGTGCGAAGTTTATTGGCTAGATCGGCCATGTTTAGAGTGCCGGTTATACCGTAAATTATACCAATAGCCGAAACAAAGAAAATGGAAGCCACGAAGTTTATGGCAACGTACTTTACGCTTCCCTGCAATTGTTCAGACGACCCTCCCAATGCAATCAATACAAAGCTGGAAGTAAGCATGACCTCGTACCAAACGTACATGTTGAAAATATCGCCAGTAATCAATGCTCCGTTAACACCCATCATCAAACCGAACAACAGGGGGTAAAAACCAGCCAATTGCCTTTCCTTGTCAATGAAACCTGGAGAGAAAATACTTGCAATAAGCGACACGAATGCAACGGCCACGAGCATCAGTGCCGAGAAAAGGTCAATTACTACTGTAATGCCGTATGGTGCCGGCCATGAACCAGTTTGTACCGATTGAATGCCGTTTGCGTTAACGAAAAAGAGAAGGTAGGCTGCAACAACCACCAACAATACCGATGCCAAAAGGGTGAAGACCTGCTGAAAAATAAGGCTCTTGCGCCCGATTATCAAAATAATCATGAACGCAACGGGCAGTATTATGGGAAAAAATAAAACCATTTTCAAAACTTATTCTTTTTCTACAGATTCGTCAAAATCGGAAATCTTGGTAGTACTTGTAAATCGGTAAACAAGCACCAGGGCAAATGCAGTAACTCCCATCCCTATAACTATTGCTGTAAGTATAAGGGCTTGAGGCAATGGGTCTGCCATCTTGTCTATGTCGAGCACTGTATCCTCTACAAAAGGTGGAGCACCACTAACAAGCCCTCCCGAAACAAATAGCAGGAGGTTGGTAGCGTGGCCAAGAAAAATAAATCCCAGTATAATTTTCAGAACACTCCTGCGGAGAAGCAGGTAAACGGCCGCACTGTACAAAACGCCAACTAATATTGCCAAAAGAAACACCATTTTCTATTCTTCTTTAATGGAAAAAACAACCAAGGTAAGCATACCAGCCACCGTAAAGTAAACACCAACGTCAAATAGCAAGGGCGTTCCCAGCTTCAGGGCAAAGGTACTATTGGGAAACAACTCGAACCACTGCCCGGTAAGAAAGGTTTGACCTGAAAGCAATGCAAATAAACCACTTGCCAGGGCAAGCAACAAGCCAATGGCAATAAAAGCCAGAGGGTCGAAACGCAAGGCCGATCTGGTTTCGTCAACGCCAAAAGCCATGGCATAAATAACAAAAGCCGATCCCAGAATAAGGCCTCCTATGAAACCTCCACCCGGTAGGTTATGGCCAATGTATAATACTACCACCGAAATTATTACCAGGATCCTAAGGAAATGGCGTCCAGCTATTTTTAAAATTACCGACTGCATATTATCGCTTGGATTTCGTGAAACTAATTAGTGAATAAATACCAATAGCGGCTATTGCCAACACCGCTATTTCGCCCAGGGTATCAAGTGCCCTGAAGTCAACAAGAATTACATTCACAATGTTTTTACCGTAAGCTTGGTCAAGGCTATTTAACTTGAAGAAGTCAGAAACTCTATCGCCCATTGATAACGATGAGCTTTTAATTACCAAAACCACGAAAAACAATCCGACCATTGATGCTACTAGCAAATCTCTCATCCGTGCTCCCGTGTCAGAAAAGCCGCCAAATCGCGGCAAGAATACCAATAACCCTGTTACGAGGATTACCATAATGGTTTCGACCAAGATCATTGTTATGGGAAGGTCAACTCCACTAAAATTCAAAAAAATAAGTGTGATCCCGAAACCAACGATGCCCGTGGCTATCAATGCAATTACCCTTGAACTCGAACTGGCAGCTATAAACGTTGCGGCAATCGTTAGGGCAACTATGGCAACAAGGTGCAATGGTATTTGCCCAAAGTCCAACTCAAGAAATACCGGGCCGGAATTCCAAATTTGAATCCAAACCAAAATACTGGCAACCACGAATATTGTCATCAAATAGTACCGGTGATAGCCGTGCTGAATGGTTTTAGTTTTTGCTTTGGTCAAAATCAAAAACTTGTCGATGACGATAAAGAAAAATTTTGAAAATTCGCGGCTGAAATACTTGTAATTAAATCTTTCCAATACCGGAATTATCTTGAACCTGTTTTTGAACGCCAGATACCCCGAAATAAGCGTAACCAGGCTCAGCAACAATACCATGTTAAACCCGTGCCACAGTTCGAGCTTAATTGCACTCATACTTGGGTTAATATCGGCAATAGCCTTGCTAGTAAGTGGGTTTGCCAATAGCGCGGGAAAAATTCCTAGAACCAGGCTTGACAAGACAAGTACTGCTGGTCCCAATATAAGAGCAAGTGAAGGTTCTTTTGGCTTCATCGAATATTCCGGTTCCTTGCCCCAAAAAACGTCAATGGCAAGCCTAAGTGACAGGAATACCAAAATGACATTACTTGAAAAACCTGCACTAACAATGAACCAGTGAGCACTTGGTGCATTAACCTTGGCTTCGTAAATAAGTTCCTTGCCAATGAAACCAAGCATTGGCGGTACTCCCGCCATTGAAACTAGTGCCAAAACCATTACCACCCCGGCAAATGGCATGTATTTAAAGAGCCCGCCGAGTTTTGTAATGTCGCGCGTGCCAGCCTTTTTCTCAATGGTGCCTGCCATCATAAACAGGGTTCCCTTGTAAAGGGCGTGCACGAGCAAGAAAACAATTGCAGCATTAAACGCATAGGCGGTGCTAGTTCCAAGAAGCAGTACTAGGGTTCCCAGTGCACTCACGGTTGTGTAGGCAAGTATGCGCTTCAGGTCGGTTTGGGTAATGCTTAGGTATGCACCCACAAACATTGTGGTTGCACCCACGATGCTTAGTATGTAAAACCAAAGATCTGTTCCCCCCATAACGGGATTTAGCCGTGCCAACAAAAACACCCCTGCTTTAACCATGGTGGCCGAATGAAGGTAAGCACTTACGGGCGATGGCGCTGCCATTGCCCCCGGAAGCCAGAAATGAAACGGAAACTGCGCCGATTTTGTAAAGGCTCCCACCAAAATTAGTAGTAGGGCCGCACTGTAAAGATGGCTCGATTTTATTACCCCAGTGCTTGTCAAAAGCTCTGATAATTCGTAGGTTCCCGTTATTGAACCAACCAGAACGAAACCCCCAAGAAGCGCCAAACCTCCAAGGCCGGTTATCAGCAATGCCTGTAATGCCGCTCCCCTGGCTTCGGGCTTTTCATGATTATAGCCTATTAAAAGATAGGACGATATTGAAGTTAGCTCCCAAAAAACGAAAAGTGAAATGAGATTTCCTGCAACCACGATCCCAAACATTGATGCCATGAACAAAACCATGTAAGCCAAGAATCTACCCTGCATTGGGTAACCTTTCATGTAGTATCCTGCATAAATCAATATAAACGCCCCAATACCCAAAATCAGCAAGCTGAAAAAAACACTTAACCCATCGGCATAAAACGAGAAATAAAGGTCAAAAGCCGGGAGCCACTCAAATCTTTGTTCGAGGATTAGCCCTTGATTAATTTCAGGAAGTAGCGTGAGAAACCAAATGAAACCCGAAAATGGAAACAAAGCAAGAAACCAACCAGTGTAGTTGCCAAATAGCTTCCGAAGCAAAGGTGTTGCAACTGCTAGAGAAAAGAGGAGTACTACTAGTAAAACTATGCTCATAGGCACTAAAGGTGGCAAAATTTCCTGCAAAGAAACAATTTTTTTTAAAACACATTATTAATTTGCCAACGTGTAACAATAAATAACTCTAATTTGTTTCGAAAGCCCGCCTTATCAAAACCCCATCGTAAAGCGGGTTTGGGAAACATATTTAGGTTGTTAACAGGTTCAAAAGATTTTTTTGCCTCGCCTGGTTTCACCGGGCAGAAAACAGTGCGCCACGAAGCTTTACCCTGCGAAACTTCATTTGTGCGGCTCAATTTACGGGTAACTTTTACAGGTACTTTTTGTTGGTTGATTAACACGGAAATTCTTCGACTTGATGTTTTAATCAAAATGGCATTAAGATTCATGCAAGGTTTATTGATGGTATTTGCATAAATTACCCCTGGCCTGTAAGAGGTTTAGATTCGCAAATCTGCCGCTATTGGTAAATCGTAATCGCCAATTTTTCACTTCTCACTTTCGACTTCAAACATTCGGCTTTCCAATTTCGACGTTCAAACATTGTCTTGATATATTTGTTTATTTTTGTGCAAAACAGGTAGCACTGTTTGTCAAAAAATCTATTCAAAAACAACCTGGTCAAATGGACAAGTATTCTTTCCTAAATAACAGCGACCCTTCAGTAATAGAAAGCAAATACCAAGATTTTAAAATTGATCCTTCAAGCGTTGACGAGGGTTGGCGCAACTTTTTCGAGGGCTTTGATTTTGCCGTGAAGAACTACCAAACCAGTTCAAAAAATGATGTTGTTTCCAACAAGGAGTTTAAGGTCATAAATTTAATAAACGATTACCGCAAGAGGGGGCATCTTTTCACCAACACCAATCCGGTGAGGGAGCGCAGGAATTATTCGCCAACACTTGATATTGAGAACTTTGGATTGTCAAGATCTGATCTTGAAGCCTACTTCGATGCAGGGACCGAAGTTGGTTTGGGCAAGGCCAAATTGTCGGAAATAATAAAAATGCTTAACGAAACCTATTGTAAATCAATAGGTGTTGAATACGTTTACATCAACAATAACGAAATTGTAAGTTGGCTTAGACAGAAAATGGAGGGTACGCGAAATTCGGCGGCTTATTCCCATTTTCGAAAGAAGAAAATACTGCATCAGTTAATAAGGGCGGTTAGTTTCGAGAAATTCTTGCACATGCGCTTTGCAGGGCAAAAGCGTTTCTCGTTGCAAGGTGGAGAGTCGCTTGTGCCGGCACTTGAAGCCATGATCGAAAGTGGTGCTGCCCTCGGAGTTAAGGAGTATGTTTTTGGCATGGCGCACAGGGGCAGGCTAAACGTCCTTGCCAATACCTTGCGCAAACCCTACAGCGAAATTTTCAGCGAGTTTGAGGGCAAGGAATACGAGGACGAAACCTTGCTTGGTGATGTTAAATACCATTTGGGTTACACCTCGAGGCGAGAAATTTCTGAAAATCAAGAAGTGCTCCTTACCCTTTCGCCAAATCCTTCGCACCTCGAAACAGTTGACCCTGTTGTTGAAGGTATAGCGCGTGCTAAGGCTGATATTGACTATAACCGCGATTACCAAAAAGTTGTGCCCGTGCTTATTCACGGCGATGCATCCATTGCGGGGCAGGGGGTAGTTTACGAGGTGGTGCAAATGGCCGGCCTTGATGGATACAAAACCGGTGGAACCATTCACTTGATTGTCAACAACCAGATTGGCTTCACAACCGATTACCTCGATGCCCGAACCAGCATTTATTGTACCGACGTTGCCAAGGTTACCCATTCTCCGGTCTTTCACGTAAATGGCGATGACCCAGAAGCTTTGCTCTATACAATGGAGTTGGCAATGGAGTACCGCCAAAAATTCCAGCGCGATGTTTTCATCGACATCCTTTGTTACAGGAAGTATGGTCACAACGAAGGCGACGAGCCTAGGTTTACACAACCAACTCTTTACAAGATTATTGACAAGCACCCTAGCCCCGATACAATTTATGGCTCAAAACTCAAGGCTGAATCTGTAATTGCCGATGATGAAATATTGGCAATGGAGGCCGCGATAATAAATGTTCTTGACGAAAGCCTAACGGGGGCCAAGCTCAATACCAAGGCAACTATTACCAACTTTCTTCAGGAAAAATGGGAAGGTTTTAGAAAGGCCGAAAAGGGCGATTTTGATAATAGTCCAGATACCTCGGTTTCCCAAAAGCAGATTGAAGATTTAGTAGAGAAAATTACCAGCCTTCCCCAAGGGGTTGATTTCTTCCAGAAAACCAAGAAGATGCAGGAGTCAAGGCGCGATTTGGTTCTTAATCACAACAAGGTTGACTGGGCAATGGGAGAATTGCTGGCGTATGGCAGTCTGCTTCAAGAAGGTTTTCCTGTAAGGCTAAGCGGCCAAGATGCCCAACGCGGTACTTTCTCGCACCGACATTCTGTTCTAAGAATTGAAGACACCAAAACAGGTTATGTCCCGCTGTGCAATCTTGGAGAAGGTCAAGCGCATTTTGAAGTTTATAACTCTCCGCTTTCTGAATATGGCGTGCTGGGTTTCGATTACGGCTATTCGCTTGCTGCCCCCAACAATTTGGTAATTTGGGAGGCCCAGTTCGGCGATTTCTTTAACGGTGCACAAATAATCTTCGACCAGTTTTTGAGCAGTGCCGAAGACAAGTGGAACGTAATGAACAACCTGGTTGTTTTGCTACCACACGGCTACGAGGGGCAAGGGCCCGAGCACTCAAGCGGCCGCCTCGAAAGGTTCTTAAACCTTTGTGCCGAAGATAACTTCCAAGTTGCCAATTGTACAACCCCCGCCAACTTCTTTCACCTTTTAAGGAGACAAATGAAACGCCCTTTCCGTAAACCTTTGGTGGTGTTTACCCCCAAAAGTTTGTTGAGGCATCCAAAATGTGTGTCAGCAGTCGAAGACCTCACAAGTGGCGGCTTCAAAGAAGTTATTGATGACACTACTGCCAATCATGATTTGGTTGAAAAGGTTGTTTTCTGTTCCGGAAAAGTTTATTACGACTTGCTTGGTGAAAAGGAAGCGAAAAATGACAATTCCATTGCCTTGATTCGCCTTGAGCAGCTTTTTCCCTTACCCGGAAAGCAGCTTAATTCCATTTTGAAGAAATATCACAAGGCAATTACTTACCATTGGGTGCAGGAAGAGCCTCGAAATATGGGTGCCTGGAGCTTTATCCACACCAATTTCAAGAAAAAAGACCTGAAGGTAATTTCGAGGCCTCCAAGTGGTAGCCCTGCAACCGGCTCTCCCAAATTCCACGCCTTGCAGCAGCAAAAAATTGTTGACAAAACTTTCGAGAAATGCGAGTGCACCCTTGTTGGCAAGCCTTGTGAAATGATTTGCATTGGCAATAAATGGCGCTCCTTCGAAAATGAATTGAAAGAAATGAAGATTGACAAACTTGAAAGCACCCTCCACTCATCCGAAAGAAAATTATAAAACCAAAAGCTGAATTTTTATGTTTATTGAAATAAAAGCACCCAGTCCGGGCGAATCAATTAACCGGGTTTTATTGGCAAACTGGCTTGTTACAACAGGCACTTACGTGGATAAGAATCAAGAAATCGGGGTTATCGAATCCGAAAAGGCAACCCTAATGGTGGTTGCCGAGGAAGCGGGCATAGTATCCCTTTTGGTAAATGAAGGCGACACCGTGGAGGTAGGTGCGGTTTTGGCAATCATAACACCTTCAGAAAAACCCGAAGGCCTAGTTAGCAAGGAATCAGAACCTGAAAAGGCCAAAGAACGAGTTAAAGAGCCACGAGAAGAAAAACAGGCCACTGAAAGCAAACCCGAACCCACTAATGATTCGGAAAAAATTTTGAGGCTAACTCCAGTTGCCCGCAAAATGGCCATGGCCGGCAACTTGTCCGACAAGGATATCATAGATTTTTTCAAACGCCAAAAGCTTACCAAGGATGATGTTGGCTACTTAATCAAAAACATTACCAATTACCCTGGTGAAGGCTTTGCAGCACCGGCCGTTTCAAGAAATCATAACAAGAAACAAATGACCCCGTTACGCAAGAAACTTGCCGAAAGGTTGGTGGCGGTAAAGAACCAAACGGCAATGCTCACCACCTTCAACGAGGTAAATATGACTCCAATTTTCGAAATTCGCAAGAAATACAAGGATGTTTTTCAGGAAAAGAAAGGAATTGGTCTGGGATTCATGTCGTTTTTTGCCCGCGCAGCGTCAATTGCGTTGCAGCATTTTCCGCAGGTAAACTCTCAAATTGATGGCGACCAGATTGTAAGCTTCGATCATGTTGATATAAGCATTGCCGTTTCAACACCAAAAGGATTGGTTGTGCCCGTTATCAGAAATGCCCATCTGCTCGATTTGGCTCAATTGGAGATGACCATTAAAGACCTTGCCACAAAGGGCCGCGATAACAAGTTGACCCTCGAAGAAATGCAGGGCGGAACCTTTACGATAACAAATGGTGGCGTTTTTGGCTCAATGTTGTCAACACCAATTATCAACCCCCCGCAATCGGCAATTTTGGGTATGCACAATATCGTTGAAAGGCCAATTGCCGTTAACGGCAAGGTAGAAATCCACCCCGTTATGTTCGTTGCCCTTAGCTACGACCATAGAATTATAGATGGCCGCGAGTCGGTGGGTTTCCTTGTTAAGGTAAAAGAAATGCTGGAGAATCCGTCAAAGATGCTCTTCGGGGCAAAAGATCCCATCGAGGTTTTGCTGGGGCTGTAAAAAGTAATTTGTAATCATTTGAACAAGATTTTTTGATTTAATCTAAAAAAAACAAGTATGAACTACGATTTGATTGTAATAGGCAGTGGACCGGGAGGTTACGTTGCTGCCATCAGGGCTTCGCAACTGGGAATGAAAACTGCAATTGTCGAAAGGGAAGAGTTAGGCGGAATTTGCCTCAACTGGGGCTGCATACCTACAAAAGCTTTGTTGAAAAGCGCCCAGGTTTTCAACTACATTAAAAAGGCAGCTGAGTTTGGTGTAGTGCTCGAAAGCGAACCCAAACCCGATTTCGGGGCGATAATTAAGCGCAGTCGCGATGTGGCCGATAATATGAGCAGTGGGGTGCAATACCTCGTTAAGAAAAACAAGATTGACCACATACAAGGTTTTGGCAAGGTGCTCCCCGGCAAAAAGGTTGAAGTTACACACGAGGGCGAAACCAAAATTTTTGACGCCAAGCATATTATCATTGCAACCGGTGCCAGAGCCCGCGAGTTGCCCAACCTGCCCATCGATGGCGAAAAAATAATCGGGTACCGCAAGGCAATGACCTTGCACAAGATGCCAAAATCAATGGTAGTGGTTGGTTCAGGTGCAATTGGTTCGGAGTTCGCTTATTTCTACAATTCTCTTGGCGTTGAAGTTACTTTGGTAGAGTTCATGCCCAACATCGTTCCACTTGAAGACGAGGATGTTTCAAAGCAACTTGAAAGGTCGTTCAAGAAAGCCAAGATGAAGGTCATGACCAACTCTTCGGTTGAAAAGGTCGATACATTTGGCGATTTGTGCAAGGTAACCATCAAAACCAAGAAAGGCGAGGAAGTTGTTGATGCAGAAGTTGTCCTTTCGGCAGTTGGAATTGCAACCAACATCGAAGGCATTGGCCTCGAAGAAACCGGAGTTAAAACCGACAAGGGCAAGATTTTGGTTGACGAGTACTACCGTACCAACGTTGATGGTGTTTATGCCATTGGCGATGTGGTTCCAGGCCCTGCACTTGCACACGTTGCCTCACACGAGGGCATAACCTGCGTTGAGGCAATTGCCGGTTTGAATCCCGAACCTGTTGACTACAACAACATTCCTGCTTGTACCTACACCGGCCCCGAAGTGGCCTCGGTGGGGCTAACCGAAAAGCAAGCCGTTGAAGCCGGTTACGAGATAAAAGTTGGCAAGTTTCCGTTTAGTGCATCAGGCAAGGCAACTGCCGCAGGCAACAAGGATGGTTTCGTTAAAGTTATTTTCGATGGCAAGTACGGTGAGTTACTTGGATGCCACATGATAGGCGACAACGTAACCGAGATGATTGCCGAAGCTGTAGTGCTTCGCAAGCTCGAAGCCACTGGCCACGATATTATCAAGGCTATTCACCCTCACCCAACAATGTCTGAAGCGTTAATGGAAGCTGCTGCCGCGGCCTACGGCGAGGTTATACACTTGTAAACGTATTGTTGTAATAAAATACAGTGTCGGAGAGACTTTTGGTCTCTCCGACGCTTTTTTTTGCCGCATCATGTATTGTTTTTAACTTTGCCCAAAACTTATGATGATGAACGGCGACCCCAGGTTATACAAACTCCTTGAAGAATTAGAAATAGCATTCGATTACCACGAGCATCCGCCGGCACATACCATAACCGAGGCTGTCAAATACTGGAAAAACATTGATGCGGCACATTGCAAGAACCTTTTTTTTCGCAACCACAAGGGCAACAAGCACTTCCTTGTTATTATTGACCATGGGCAAGATTTGCAAATTCGCGATTTGGAACAAAGACTCAAACAAGGTAAGCTAACTTTTGCCTCTGAACCGCGAATGAAAAAATACCTTGGAGTTTCGCCAGGTTCGGTAACGCCATTCGGACTGATAAACGATGTTGAAAAGCACGTTCACCTTTTTATTGACAAGTACCTGCAAGGGGTGGAAAGAATTACCTTTCATCCGTGCATAAACACTGCATCCTTGGTAATCAACCACCGAGATTTTTTAAAATTTTTGCACCAATGCGGCAATAGCTTCGAGTACGTTGAGCTTTACTAACTCATAATCAAAACCAAACAACGAAAGCAATGACCGAAAGACAAAGAATAAACTCCTTTCTGTCACAAAAGAACATTGCGGTAGTAGGGTTTTCAAGAGATCCCAAAAAATTTGGTTCAACCGTTTTTACAACCCTGCAACAGAAGGGGTATAACGTGTTTGCGGTAAACCCGGCGGGTGGCAGTACACCGGACGGGCAAACAATTTTCTCGCGTGTTACCGATTTACCTGAAGAGGTTAATGCTGCAGTAATCTTAACCAAGCCTGATAAAACTAACATCGAGGTGGCCAATACTATTGGCAAGGGAATAAGCCATATTTGGGTGCAGCAAGTGTCGCAAAACAACGAAACGATTCTTATGCTTGAAAACAGCGGAGTGGTTTACGTTGCCAAGCGTTGCATTTTGATGCATGCAAACCCATCGGGTTTTCATGGATTCCACAGGTCGCTTGCCAAGTTCTTTGGCCTTCTACCTAAATAATTGGTTTAATAGAATCTTTATCATGTCAAAAGAACGATGTCCTTGGTGCGGCAACGACCCGCTTTACATAAAATATCATGATGCAGAGTGGGGTGTGCCTGTTCGTGATGATAAAACTCAGTTTGAATTTTTGGTTTTGGAGTCAATGCAAGCTGGTTTAAGCTGGTATGTAGTATTGAAAAAACGCGAGAATTTTCGCAAGGCTTTTGATGGTTTTGACCCCGGGTTGGTTTCTGAGTACGACTCTGGAAAGGTTGAGCAATTGGTTAACGATGCCGGAATCATCCGTAACCGAGTCAAAATACTTGCAGCCATTAACAACGCCAAAAGGTTTTTGGAAGTCCAGAAAGAATTTGGGAGCTTTTCAAATTACCTGTGGGATTTTGTCGGCACCAAGCCGGTAATAAATAAATGGAAATCATTGGCCGAACTACCCGCCAATTCGACCTTGTCGGACCAAATAAGCAAGGATTTGAAAAAGAGAGGCTTCAAGTTTTTGGGAAGCACGGTGGTTTACGCACATTTACAAGCAACTGGTCTTGTAAATGATCACTTGGTTGGTTGCTTTCGGTGGAAAGAAGTTCAAAGATAAGGTTAATTGTCATGCCAGCAAGTAGATGGAGCCTCAGATTAGCTCGATATCTTTGCCCACGAATCTTTAAGGGTAACAGTGCGATTCAATACAATCTGGCCAGGTTTCGTGTCAGGGTCAATTACGTAGTAGCCATTGCGCTCTAACTGACAGCTTTGTCCTGATTTAAAGTCCTTGATGCTGGGTTCGGCAAAGGCTTTTACAACCTTAAGTGAATCTGGATTTAAGTTAATTCGGAAATCTTCTCCTTCTTCAACATCCTCTGGCTTTTCCACCTCGAACAAACGATCGTAAAGCCTCGCCTCAATTTCTACCGCACTTTGCGGGCGCACCCAGTGTATGGTTCCCTTCACTTTTTTGTCTGAGGGCAACCCACTTTTTGTTTCAGGGAAATAGGTGCAATGAATCTCGGCAACCTCTCCGTTTTCGAGTTTTACCACGCTCTCGCATCTAACAATATAGGCATATTTGAGCCTTACTTCGGCTCCAGGAGCAAGACGGAAGTACTTTTTCGGGGGGGGGTCCATAAAATCGTCTCTCTCGATAAGGATTTCCCTGCCGAAAGTTATTCCACGTGAACCAAGTTCTGGTTTTTCGGGGTTAATCGTGGCTTTTAGGGTTTCGGTTTGCTCTTCGGGGTAGTTGTCAATTACAAGCTTAACAGGGTTAAAAATCGCCATCACTCGAGGTGCGTTTTGGTTTAAATCTTCTCTAATGCAGTGTTCGAGGAGCTCTACTTCAATGGTGTTCTCGCGCTTGGCCACTCCCACGCGATCAGAAAATATTCGGAGGCTGGAAGGGGTAAAGCCTCGCCTTCTCAACCCGCTAATTGTAGGCATTCGGGGATCGTCCCAGCCATTAACAAGGCTTTCTTTAACCAGAGTTAGCAGTTTACGCTTGCTCATAACGGTGTAAGTCAGGTTTAACCTTGCAAATTCCCTTTGTTTTGGATGTATGTTTGGCAAGTCAAGTTGTTCCAAAAACCATTCGTACAATGGTCTGTGAACCTCAAACTCGAGGGTGCAAATACTATGTGTGATTCCTTCAAGGTAATCGCTTTGCCCGTGGGCCCAGTCGTACATTGGATATATGCACCACTTATCGCCAGTGCGATGATGATGGGCGAACATAATCCTATACAAAACCGGGTCGCGCATGTGCATGTTGGGCGAGGCCATGTCAATCTTTGCCCTCAAAACTGCAGTGCCCTCGGCAAACTCTCCGTTGCGCATTTTCTCGAAAAGTTCGAGGTTTTCTTCAACCCCTCGGTTGCGGTAGGGGCTTTTCTTGCCAGGAATGGCAGGAGTTCCACGGTGGAAGCTAATTTCGTCGGCAGTCATGTGGCAAACGTATGCCTTGCCCTTTTTAATTAGGTGAATTGCAAATTCGTAAAGCTGGTCAAAGTAGTCAGAGGCATAGAACTCGCGGTCTTCCCAATCAAAACCCAGCCATCTCACGTCTTCCTTTATGCTGTCAACATATTCTTGTTCTTCTTTGGTTGGGTTGGTATCGTCGAATCGCAGATTGCACTTCCCGTTAAACTTCTCGGCAAGTCCAAAATTAAGACAAATGCTCTTGGCGTGCCCGATGTGTAAGTAACCGTTTGGCTCTGGAGGGAATCTGGTTATTACCTTGCCATTGGTGGTGTTGTTTTGTAAATCTTCGGTAATTATTTGTTCCAAAAAGTTCAAGGGTCTTTTGGGTACCACTTCTGAAGCTTCTTTCATTTCCTATTTTAATTTTAACCAACAAAATTAACCAATTATCGGTTTGGGCGTTAATGTTTTTCCTCTTTTTGCTTTTGAGAAAAAAATTGAAAAAGAATCCAAAAACTTTTCTTACAACCTGGTAAGCTTCCTCCAAAATAGTACGGTTTAATAGTAGAAAAAACCTTATGCTTGTACTTATGAAAAGATACAAGTTTAGTCTGGCAAAGATTGCCGGCATTCTCAAGGAATGCGAGCACGGCAAGGGGGTCGAGGAAATAGTTCGGGAACACGGTATTTCTAGGGCTTCCTTTTACAAGTGGCGGCAGCGCTACGGAGGTATGGATGCCAGCGAGCTCAAGCGTATCAAGCAGCTGGAGGAAGAGAGCTCCAATTTGAAGCGAATGTACGCCAACCTTGCCCTGGAATTGGAAACCGCCAAATTCATCATCGAAAAAAAGCTCTGAGGCCTTGCCAGAAGAGAGATGTGGTCGAATTGGTACGGGAGGCTATACCCAAGGGCACAAGCAAGGCGTGTCGGTTGTTGGGTGCTAGCAGGAGCAGTATGTCGTACCGTTCGATAATTGACGATGCACGTTTGTCGGAACTTTTGCGACAGCTGGCTTGCTATCACCCGCGCGAGGGTTTCTGGAAGTTCCACCACCGCATCAGAAATTCGGGGACTGTGGTTAACCACAAGAGGTTGCACAGGGTGTACAGGGAGATGCAACTACCCCTGAGGCGAAAGCACAAGAAGCGCCTTCCGGCAAGGGTGAAGGAGAGCTTGGAGGTTCCCGCCAAATTCACCCACACCTGGAGCGTTGACTTCATGAGCGATGCTACCATCGGTGCGAGGAAGTTCAGGAGCTTCAACGTCATCGATGACTTCAACCGGGAAGTACTGTTCATGGAGACGGACTACTCTATAAAAAGCAGCCGTGTAATATGGGTATTGAGGCAACTGGTTAGCAGGCACGGCAAGCCGGCGAGGATACGGATGGACAACGGGCCGGAATTTATAGCAAACCTGGCAAGGAACTGGAGCGAGGCAAACGACATTGAGTTCAAGTACATTAAACCTGGCAAGCCCGCACAAAACGCCTACATGGAGAGGTTCAACAGGTCATACAGGGAGGGAATGCTGGACTCGTTCTTGTTCGCAAACCTTGACAAGGTAAGGGAGTCAGCCGCCCTCTGGGTGGCTGACTACAACAACCTGCGACCACACGAGGCACTCGGCAACTTACCCCCGGTGGCCTACAGGGAGGCTGGAATAAGAACGGAAGGAAACACTTTCCCCGCGCTTCGTTTCGCTCCGGCCACGCCTTCGCTTCACTCGCGCGGGGAAAGTTCCGAGCAAGTTAAACCTAACAAATCATGAAAATTGTCTGCTTTTGAACCGTACTAAAAAAGGGAAGCCTTCAAGAAGACCTTGACAAAAGTTGGTGGCGCTGAGCATTAAGATGTGCAGCAGGTACGATAGGGTCTGGTATTTTAGGTGGTCTAACTGGGGGGGAGCCGCAGGCTCTGTTATACCCGCCTTAGGAACCGGTGCTGGCGTTGTTGTCGGGGCAATCGGCGGGGCATTGGTGGGTGTTGCGACATTTTGTTTGTAATATTTATTTCTCCAATAATGAAACCTAAACTTGCATTTGTCTTTATTTCTGCACTAACTGCGTTGACCCTATCGAGCCGTATTTTTTTTACCAAAGGATTTGCTTGAACCTTTTTCATTGCGGTTTTTTTATCTGGTTTAGGTTTTTCGATTTTTGGCTTTTTGTTTTTCATGGTGGTCAGGCAAATCCTGAATAAAAAAAACTTAATTCTTTTGAAATCTATACTATTGACTACTTTAACGAAACCGCACCCGATATTTAACCCTTGAAACTTTTTTTTAGGTTTCAAGGGTTTTTTTGGTTTCTGATAAAACCTTCAAAACAGCCTTATATTTCATATCCTAAAGTTATTAGTTTTTAAGTAGAAAGATCAATTTCTAAAATTTGGCAATTTCGAGCAAGAGTTTTTATATTATTGGTTTGAGCGTTAATGTTTTTCCTATTTTTGCTGCTAAAAATCATTGGTGTCTGGCAAAATTTAATAATTGCAGGAATTTGTGTTCGAAATCGGCTTCGCCGAACAAAAGGTTCCTCTCCGCCGGCTGGCAGAGAGGAGTTCCGTCATTTTTGTCTGACACTAGTCTTGGAAAATTTTTAATACCATGGGAAAGATTATTTTGGAGCAAATGGAGTTTTTTGCCTTTCATGGCTGCTTTGATGAAGAGCAGGTTATTGGCAACCGTTTTTTGGTTGATCTTGAATTTGAAACTGAAACAGCCAAGGCCGAACTATCAGATAGGCTTGACGACACTGTTGATTATCAAGATGTTTACAGTATTTTAAAAGCCGAGATAGATGTAAATAGCAAACTGCTTGAGCATTTATCCCGACGAATCCTTAATGCTGTTAGCATCAAATATCCGTTTTTGAAAAACCTCAAGATTAGGGTTTCGAAAATGAGCCCGCCAATTGGTGGAAAGATTCGAGCAGTAACCCTTGAACTGAAGGATTAAATTTTCTGTTTTTTCTTCTGGCATTTCCTTTTTTTGGATTATCTTTGCCCGACCAAAAACAAATGGTCTCGTGGCCGAGGGGCTAGGCAGAGGTCTGCAAAACCTCGTACAGCGGTTCGAATCCGCTCGAGACCTCCAATAAAAAAAGCTGGTTCCATTATAAGAACCAGCTTTTTCCTTACTAGGAATGTGGTATTTAGAACTTCACTTGCCTTCCCATAAAAATGATGCTGTTTTCGTTGTTTTCTTTTATCAGGTACAAGAAAGGCCTATTTGCATCGAAAACAATTTTCGGTTCGTCAATCGTCGCGGCCTTTCTCACAATTATCACTGCCGTTGCTGCGGCTGCTTCAGTCCCCTTTTCAGCAACATCTACGATTGCCTTGTGAATTACCCTGTCAATTTTCAAATCATCTTGTTTCGACATTCTGGTAAAATTAGCATCGTTCGAAAAGGCCAGAGGCATACCCATTTGACCAAGTAAAGACTTTAACTCAGCCTCGTATTCGACCCTGAACTTCGGAAGGAAAACCTCAACCTTTGTGCTATTAAGACTACTGATTATTTCGGAGTACTGATTTTCCGAAAGGTTTTTTTCAAAACTTACAATATCAATACCTTCTTTTGGAAGCATTACAACCATTGAGTAGCCTTCGTTTTGGTAGTGTAACTCAATTGCTTGCAAGGTTTCATTTTCCATGTATTTTATCTCACCAGGCCTGTACATGAAATTGGCGGTGGCACGCGTATTGTCAAGGTTGAAAAACGTTCTGGGTCGGGTTTGTTCTTTTTCGAAAGCCACCTGCCATGGCCCGTAAAAATGGATTGCATTGACCAGCACCAACCGTGTGTCTGGTATAAGCACCCTGGGCGCAATCAAGTTCTTAATCTTTTCTTTGGTAGTTTTCTCAACCCAACTGTTTATTTCCTTGCGGATTTCCTCCAGGTCGCCGCCCTCGAAATCAACCAGCGAAAGATTTGCACCATACAACGTTTGGAGTGTATGGAGGAACTCCTTTCGAAAATGGAACCCCTTTTGCCCCCAAAGGTTATTGGCAATATTAAGTTCAATCGCATCACCCGAAATGTCTTTTAGCATTTCCAAATACTTGCTATACTCCAAATGGAACTTGTCTTGGTCGGGTAAAAAGTAAAGGGTTTGCCCCATTTGTTTTTCAGTTTCACCTGCTGCTCCAGCATAGGTCATTGCCAATGCACTAGAAATGCTGAATGGAGAAAAAATTAGGTTATGGTCATGGCCGCCAACTGCTTTTAAAAAGTCAAAGGCAAAGCTGTTGTTTCTTTGAGAAATGGTCATTTCCTTGGTTTCTTTTATTCTTTGTTCATCATAAACTTGCTTATTGTTTGCCTTTTTGGATTTGCAGCCATTCGAAGTCACCATTAGGGCAATTAAAATGATGGTGAAAGGCTTTAAGTATTTTTTCATTTCATTAGCATCAATTAGAATTAATAAAATTTGGGTAACAAAGTTACAGATTAAGTTCTTGCTTCGACAAACCATATCTAAAACTGTTCCAAATGCACCAATGGCCCAAACTCTTAGTTAATTACGATTTGATTTCACTTTAATTATTGACTGGTCGTTTTTGAACTGCAGAAAAAAGCGTTAGAAAAATTAATTTCTAACGCTTCTCTTACTTGTTTAAAAAAGTCTAATTGAAAAAATGAACAAGACCTATCGAAAAATTCCACTTGGTTCCAGTTAACTTGTTAATTTTTTCGCCGTCAAATGAAAGTCCATCCCAAGCCATATGACGTCTGAATGATATATCCAAGCTAGCGTCGAATGACAGTTTGAAGTTCTGACCCAAGGAAAACTCAGGAAGAATTCCAAGCTTTATCCCGCCGTCTATTTCCGAAAAATCTTTGCCAGGCTGGCCGGCGGGCAATGGTGAGGGTACATCATGCAATACATCATGTTTGGCCACGAAAGCGCCCAGATGCCCATGTAGGTTGAAACTACTTGTTGGGGAGGTGATTTTCAAAAATTGTCCTACATTGGCTATTCCTTGTATGCTGCCAGTTAAAAAACGAGAGTGGAATTTTGTGGAGTTAGATGCATTTTTAAGATTGTCAAAATAGCCTCCAACCCTCAAACCAAGCATGTCGCTAAACATGTGGCGAAATCCTAAGCCAAAATGGTTAAACAAGTTTGAAGATAAACTGGTAGAAGCCCCCGTGGATAATGGAGAGATGGGATTCATTGTCCCCGCGCGTAATTCTAAGACCCATTTTTTCAGAGCAGGTTTCTCAACCTCTTCTGCAAATTGGCCTACTACTTGGTTGCAAACTCCCGCAAAAATGAAAAGGGAGAAGACGACAGAGGTAATAAGTGTTTTCATAAATTAGAAATTTGATTTATATAAGCTTTTAGCCAAACTTTTGCAATGTTATAAAAAATAAATTAAACTTCCAAGCAAACTTGAAAAAATAAACGAAAGTCTAACGTATTTTCAAATTTTTTGTAAAAGACTGAATGGCAATTTACTGCTGTAAGTATTTTATAAACAAAGGATAAAAGAAAACTATTGTTTCAATTCTGAAGTTTCCGATTTTTCTTGTTTTTGAATTTGTTATGGCTCGGGTGCTTCTTTTGCCTTTGTTGGGTCAAAATCATCACTTATAACCCTGAATTCCGTTCTTCTGTTTAAGGCATGGGCGGCTTCTCTATTGGCCTCAGAAGGCAACCTGTTAATGAAGGCTTCGGTAAGGGTAATGTCTTTTTGGAATGTAAATCCATCACGAATTACAGTTCTGGTCAGTTTTCGGGGCACTCTCTTTCCGTATCCCTTAGCCTGAAGCCTGGCCGGGTGTATTCCTCTTTGAATTAGGTAATCAACAACCGATTGGGCTCTCCTTTGCGATAATAGGTCATTTACCTCGTCTGAGCCCCTGCTATCGGTGTGTGATGCAAGTTCTATAACCAACCCGGGATTTTCGTTAAGGGTTTGAATTAACCCATTTAGCGAATCGCCGTATTGTGGTAGAAGTTCCCACCTGCCGAATTCGTATAGAATGTCGGGCAGTACAATTGTGGTTTTTGGGATTGGCTCCAATTGAACGGCAAGGTTAAACTCGTGGCTTTTCTTATAACCAATAGTGTTATGTTTCAATGATTCGGAAAAGTACATCGGTTTGTTGAAAAGAATGTCGTATTCTACATTCTGACGAAAATGGTGTCTGTCGAAAGAAAAGAGCCCCCTCTCGTTTGTTTTGGTGGAAGCCAGCGAGCCATCGGAACCAATAAGCTTCACGGTTACATCTTGTATTATCCTGTTATTGCTTTTGTCTCTTACACTTCCTGCCATGAAGAATTCAACAGCAGGCACGAAAACGGAATAAATGTTGTACCTTCTCAAGCTTCCCCTATTGCTTGAGAAGAAACCTTGGTTAGGCCCACTCGGCCTGAATATTATGCCAAAATCATCTCCATCGCTATTAATTGGTTGTCCTAAGTTTTCAGGTTTTGACCATCCTTCTGATGTTTCTTTTGAGTTAAAAATATCAAGGTTTCCAAAACCGGGGTGGCCGTTTGAGGAAAAATACAAAGTTCCATCTTTATGCAAGTAAGGGAACATGTCATCGCCCGGGGTATTGATTGATGGCCCGAGGTTTACCGGCGGGCCAAAACTGTCGCCGGGTCCCCTTCTTCTTGAAACCCAAATGTCCATGGCGCCTTGGCCGCCCGGCAAATTCGACACGAAATATAGCGAGAGCCCGTCAGGACTAATAGCCGGGTGACCTACCGAAATTAGACTATCGGTGGTTAGTACCACTTCCGAAACATTTCTCCAACGGTTACCATCACGTTCGGCCAAAAAAATCCGACACCCAAAATCTCGCTCCTGATCTCCAACACATCTTGTAAAGAACAACTCGGCTGCTGTTGAACTTGTTGAGGGTGCGCCGTCGTTGAACTCTGTGTTTACAGGGCCCTCGTCCAGAAGTTCGGGTTTGCTCCAGTTATCCTTGCGGTCAAGGTACGATACGAAAATGGAAGTATGTTTACGGTCAAACCAAGGGTCATTTGCCTTTCCGAGCGCTTCAGGTCTATTTGAGGCAAAAAGCACGATGTTGCCTAAGTGATCACCCCATGCGGTGCCGTAATCGTCAAAGCGCGAATTTAGTGGCCTGAACAATTCAACCTTGTGTTCGGTAATTTTCTTTCCCCATTCTTTAATGAAATCAATTGATTCAATTCCGTTTTTTGCATGCCAGTTATTTGGTTGTAGTTCAAGCAGCTTTTCATAGTTTTTGCGTGCTTCGTCAATTTTACCGTTGGCGAGTAATACATCTGCAAAATTCTTGTAAACATCGGGCTCGGTAAACCTCATGATAAGTGCTCGCCTGAACATTGCCTCGGCCCTGCGGTAATTGTTCGTTCGCATGTTTGCCAAGCCCATTTGAAAACTAATCCTACCTCCTTCAACCCTATCTTGACGGGAGATATTTTTAAAAGCCTTCTGATAGCGTTTAATTGCCTCTATGTAGTTATGACTTCTGAATGCATCCTCTGCAAGCCTAAGGCTTCGATTGGTTACCTGGCCCTCGACTTTGACCGTTGATAGCAAAAAAAATGTAAGGAATAAAGGAATTGATAAAAATTTGTTGTAACTCATCTGTCACTAAGGTTGTGAATTTTTTTGGTACGAAAAAATAACGGATTTGTTGAAGATTAATTGCAATGATTTAGCCTTAATCAATTTTTTGCGTCTTCATTTATATCTCTCTTAATCTGGTCAACTTCCTTGCTTATTTCAGAAACCTCGTCGGTTATGGTGTTCGAGTAATTATCAATTTCTTCTTTGATCTCTCGTTGAGCCTTTTTAATTTCGTTAAGTCCTTTTCCGAGGCTTCGGGCAATTTCCGGAATTCTTTTGGGTCCAAAAAAAATCAATATAATCAGTAGTACTATAAAAATCTCACCACCTCCAAGGCCAAATAAAAAGATATTGTGATAGGAGAAGGGCATCCTTTTTTTTCGCAAAGTTAATTTTTTTACTCAAATCTTGATCAACAATGGTGGTGAAAATAAAAAACATCGGTTGCCCCCTTGGGCAACCGATGTTTTATTGGCTGTAAATCGGAACTATTTTTTTTTCAAATTTCTCGTCATTAATTTATGTGCAATTGGAGTAGCGATAAATAGTGTAGAGTAGGTACCCACTCCAATGCCCACGAACAAGCTAAACGCAAAACCTCTAATTACTTCTCCACCAAACACGAACATAACCAGAAGAACCATCAAAGTTGTTCCAGAAGTTATTAAAGTCCGTGATAAGGTTGAGTTCAGGGCATTATTTATGTTTACTTCGATCTCTCTTTTCGGAAAAAGGCCCATATTCTCCCTTATCCTGTCGAAAATGATAACCGAGTCATTGATTGAATAACCAATAATGGTAAGTATTGCTGCAATGAATGCTTGGTCAATTTCCATTGTCCAGGGTGCTATTTGGTGCAATAACGCGTAAATTGCAATTACCATGAACGAGTCGTGTGCCAGGGCGACCAAACCGCCTACGCCAAATTGCCATTTTTTGAACCTCACTGCAATGTAGGCGAAAATGATTATCATTGCCAAAACCACACTTATCACCGCACCGACTTTGATGTCGCGCGCTACGGTTGGCCCAACTTTTTGTGAGCTCAAGCGCCCGAGTACTTTTGCGTTGTCATCGCTAACAAATTCTTCAAAGGTAATAGGGGTGCCAAAAAACGGAAGAATGCTTTCGAAAACTCTTCTCTCGGCCGTAATATCTGCTTCTTCGGTGGTGTTGTCAATCATAAACCTGGTAACGATTTTCACCTGATTGCTTGGTCCAAAAGTTTTCACTTCAGCAGTTTCACCCAAATCTTTAGTTAGTGAACTTCTTATTTGGGTGGTATTTACTTCCTTGTCAAAACGGACCACGTAGCTTCGGCCACCGCTAAAGTCAACGCCAAAACTAAAGCCCCTGATTACAATTGCAGCCAACCCAATTACAATTACTATGGCAGAAAGTGTAATGGCTTTCTTGCTTATAGCCAAGAAATTAATATTTACGTTTGCAAGGACATTTTTAGAAAATTTTGCGTAGAACGAGATACCCTTGTTCTTTTCGAGCCAGAAGTTGAAAACCAACCTTGAGAGAAAAATTGATGTGAAAAGCGAAGTAATGATACCAATGATTAGCGTTGTTGCGAAGCCTTGTACAGGACCCGAGCCAAAAACATATAGTACAATACCTGTAAGAAGGGTTGTGACGTTACCGTCGATAATTGCAGAGTAAGCGTTTTTATAACCATCGGCAACGGCAAGCCTCAGGCCCTTACCTGCTCGAAGCTCCTCCTTTGTACGTTCGAAAATAATAACGTTTGCGTCAACAGCCATACCCAATGTAAGCACGATACCTGCAATACCGGGTAGTGTAAGTACTGCACCGAGAGAGGCTAGCACCCCTAGCAGGAAGAAGACGTTTGCTACCAATGCCAGGTTAACAACCAAACCAGCCTTGCTGTAATAAATGGGCATGAAAATGAGCAAGAGGACGAATGCAAGAACGAAGCTTATGAAGCCACTTCTAATTGCTTCTCGACCAAGTGATGGCCCAACAATTGCTTCTTCAACAATTCTTGCTGGTGCGGGCAGCGATCCGGCCTTCAATATGTTTGCAAGGTCTTGGCCTTCTTCAACCGTGAAGTTTCCGGTGATTTGCGACCTGCCACCCGGAATTTCGCCGAGAACGTTGGGGGCAGAATAAACGAAATCGTCAAGAACAATTGCTATACTTTTGTTAATATTGTCAGCAGTAAGCCTACGCCAAATATTCGCACCCTCGGCATTCTTTTGCATTGTAACTTCGACGCTTCCAGTAGTGGGGTTAAAATCTTGCCTTGCATTTACAATTGCAGCTCCCGAAAGTGGGGCAATACCCTCGCGGGTTGTTACCTTGATGGCTACCAATCCAAGGGCTCCAGAATCCTTTTCGGGCTTGAAATTCCATTTTAACCTCAGGTTTCGTGGAAACACACCTCTTTCCGTGGCGGTTTTCAACATTTTTGATACTCTTGCAGTGTCCTGAAGTGCAGAAAAACCAACGGTCGGCCCCCTTCCGAAAACAGCCTGTCCGCTGCCATCGTTAAAAATTGAAGGCTGTAGGAATGCAAACAAGGGGTTTTGTTTAATAAATTCATCTCTTGACAATTCTTGACTTTCTGCGTCATCGGTTTTCAACAGTGCCTTTAGAGAATCAACTTCTTCTGATGGGGTTGAAGTTTTTAAACTTGGGTCGGATGCTTCGGTTGGGGTTACTAATTTGGTTTCATCAACAGTTGGTTCAGGGGTGGGTTCTTGTATTCCTCTTAAAAGTTCATTTGCCTGAACAAAATAATTATGCACCTCTGAGTACTCAAAGGTTTCCCAAAACTCCAATTTAGCGGTACCTTGAAGTAGCCTCCTGACCCTCTCTGGTTCCTTCACACCTGGAAGTTCGACAAGAATTCTATTAGAACCTGCAAGTTTCTGAATGTTGGGCTGTGCAACGCCAAAACGGTCAATCCTGTTGCGAAGGATCTGGAACGAACGATCAACGGCTTGTTCTACTTCCCTTCTTAGAACTGCCAAAACCTCGTCGTTGGTCGAGTTGAAGTTAATCCTATCACGCATATCGGGGGTGGCAAAAACCGATGCCAACCTTGCATTGGGGTCAATCTCCGAGAATGCATTTCCAAATAGCTGAACAAAATCTTCGTTGCGGGTTTTTTGGGCCGTTAATGCTCTTTCTATTGCTGCTTGGAATGTTGCATCGTTGCTGTATCCCGAGAGGGCTCTTATTATCTCCGAAACAGAAACTTCCAAGGTTACGTTCATACCACCCCTAAGGTCCAGGCCAAGGTTGAGTTCTCTCTCTTTTACCTGACGGTACGTGAAACTGCCAAGGCCAAAGTTTACGGCAGTTTGATTCATCATTGAATCAAGGTACTCGCGCTCCCTTCGTGTTTTCAGGGAGTCGTGCACGAACCTAAAGCGTAGTTCGTCGCCTTTTGAAATTTCTCTTGCCAATTCAACAAACCTTTCGCTCTGAGCGTCTTTACGCGCCTTCCTTTCAACCCTGCTAGCAAAGAAAGTAAACGATAGTTGGTAAAGACAAACCACTGCCAACACCATGGCAAATGACTTAATTAAACCTTTATTTTGCATTTTAGTTACTATTAATGTGATTTTTAGGGGTGCAAAGATAGACAAAAAAAACAGAAATGATACCTTTGGTGTCATTTTTTGCCCTAAAAAAGGCAAACCCGCAGAATATTTAATTCTGCGGGCCAAAATCCTACAATAAAAGTTTACATTTCCTTTTCTATGATACCCATTCCCCTTTTAATGGCTTCTTCGTTGAGCGGAATGAGGTTGTGATACCTTTCGGGAAGGACCTTGGCAAGTCCTTTGATGACGTTTTCAAACTCCAATATTGGCTTGATACTTAAGAATCCGCCCACTACTATCATATTGAATATCTTAACGTTATCCATTTTAACGGCTTCTTCGTATGCGCTAATTCCGTAAATGTTAATATCGGTTCGGGTTGGTTTCCTGATAATGCTGTTTCTTTCGTAAATAATTGTTCCGCCGGGTTTTACCATTGGTTCGAACTTGTCGAGGGAAGGTTGGTTCAAAACTATAGCAGTATCAAATGCCGTTAGTACGGGTGAGCTAATTGGCTTATCGCTAATTATGGCAGTACAGTTTGCCGTGCCTCCTCGCATTTCGGGCCCGTATGACGGCATCCATGATACTTCCATACCTTGCATGACACCACTGTAGCAAATGATTTGCCCCATCGACAAAACACCTTGTCCTCCAAAACCTGCAATAATTATTTCTTCTGTCATTTTCGTAATTTTATTTGTTAATCCTGCGGAACCTTAATGTCGCCAAGGGGAAAAACCGTGAACATATTTTCCTCCATCCAATTATTTGACTCGACCGGCAACATTTTCCAACCTGAATTGCAGTTGGAAACGATTTCAATAATGCAAGTACCTCTTTTTTGCTTTTGGTACTCGAAGGCTTTCTTGAAAGCCCTTTTAAGTTTTCTAACGTTTGCGGGTGTGTGCACCGAGTGGCGGGTTGCGTAGCAAACCCCGTCGAGTGCTGCCACCATTTCGGTAATCTTGATTGGCCCTCCCATGGTTTTTACATCCCTACCTCTTGGCGATGTTGAGCTTTTCATACCGGGCAATGTTGTGGGGGCCATTTGCCCACCAGTCATGCCGTAAATGCCATTGTTTACGAAAACAATAAGTATGTTCTCGCCCCTGTTGCAAGCGTGAATGGTTTCGGATGTACCTATTGCGGCCAAATCGCCATCGCCTTGGTAGGTAAACACGTACTTGTCGGGCATTACTCTTTTCATACCTGTTGCTACTGCTGGTGCCCTTCCGTGGGCCGCGCCACTCATGTCAACATTAAGGTAATTGTAGGCTAGAACCGAACATCCAACGGGTGCAATTCCTATTGTATGGTTCTGAATTTCCAAATCTTCAATGGCCTCGGCCAGCATCCTGTGAATGGTGCCGTGCCCGCAGCCCGGGCAATAGTGCATTACGTTGTCGGTAAGTACTGGTGTTTTTTTGTAAACCAGGTTTTCTGCACAAATGATTTGTTCGCTCATATTTATCCTCCAATGATTTTTTGTTCCAAGGCAGCTAAAATTTCTTCAGGGCTAGGTATCATTCCTCCAAATCGGCCAAAATGTGCTACCCTGGTTAGGCCGTTAACGGCAAGCTTAACGTCTTCGAGCATTTGTCCGGCATTCATCTCAACGTTTAGTATGCCTTTCGTCCTTCCGGCAAGTTCATTAATAACCTGGGTTGGAAAGGGGAAGAGTGTCATGGGTCTAATTAGTCCGACCTTGATGCCTTTTTCGCGGGCCATACCAACTGCTTTCAGCGAAATTCGTGCCGAAGAACCGAAAGATGTGATAAGGTATTCTGCATCTTCGCAAAAATAGGTTTCGAACCTAACTTCGCTTTCCTGCATCTTTGCATATTTTGCCTGAAGGCGAAGGTTAACCTTTTCTTGCTGCTCGGCTTGTAGCTGCAGGGATGTAACTATTACGCGGTCTTGGTCGGGTCTTTTGCCAACGTGAGCCCAGTGGTAACTTTCTGTATTTCGGGGCATTTGATCAAATAGTTCAACTTTTTCCATCATTTGCCCGATAATGCCGTCGGTGAGTATCATTACCGGGTTGCGATACTTGAAGGCAAGGTCGAATCCTATTTTAACAAAATCAACCGTTTCTTGCACTGATGCCGGTGCAAGTACCAAAATTTTGTAGTCGCCGTGCCCTCCGCCCTTAACTGCCTGAAAGTAATCAGATTGGGATGGTTGTATGGTTCCAAGTCCGGGACCACCCCTTACAACATTTACCAACAGGCAAGGAAGTTCGGCTCCCGCGAGGTACGAAATACCTTCGGCCTTGAGGCTAATGCCTGGACTTGATGATGATGTCATGGCACGCTTGCCACAACCGGCAGCACCATAAACCATGTGTATTGCCGCAATTTCACTCTCGGCTTGTAGGGTAACCATTCCTGTGCGAGATTCTGTGTCTTGGGCCATTAGGTATTCAATGATTTCTGACTGGGGCGTGATGGGGTAGCCAAAGTAGGCATCGGTGCCAGCCCTTATGGCGGCTTCGGCCAATGCCTCGTTGCCTTTCATTAATCTAAGCTCTTTCATAAAAACTTTTTAATGGGATTTATCTTACGTGAAATTATTTTTGACGATAAACGGTCAATACCCCGTCAGGGCACAAAACGGCGCAGTTTGCACAACCAATGCACTCGTTGTTAACCTTGGCAAGATGCTTGTAACCCTTGTTGTTTACCTCTTTTCCGAGAGCTAAAACTCCCTTGGGGCAGCCTGTTATGCAAACTCCGCAACCCTTGCAAAGTTCCATTGCAATGACAACATCACCTTTTTTGGCCATTTTTGTTTTTTTTCGTTTAATAAATTATTTAAGATTATCTTTGCCCAACAAAATTATTACTTTTTTCACATCAATCAAAAAAAGAACAAAATTTTTTTCGAAAAAGATGTTTTTGGTTACATATTTATACAAAAAACCATCTATTCGCTTTTAATTTTTTTTAGAATTGACAATTTTGGTTGTGATTTAAAATTTAGTTGTTTGCTTTAACATTAAACAATCCATCATGGAGGCAAAAGAAAAAGTTGTAAGCGCATTCAAGAAAGCCGGCAAGCCACTGCGCCCTGGCGAGATAGCCGAATTAGCCGGGCTGGACAAGAAGGTTGTAGAAATTGAAATCCAAAAACTTAAAGAGGAGGGGGCTATCTTTTCTCCCAAGCGATGTTTTTACGATTTGTCGAAATAGCCTTTTTTTTTGCACGAAACATTTTCGTTTGAGTAGTTTTTAGTGTTTGTTGCAATATTTCAAGATGTAAATGTTGAGATTGGTATCAGGTTTTGGAAAGAGCTTGCTGGTAATCCTTGTGATTGCGGCAGTAATGGCTTTGTTCCAAAACAATGGCAGCAACAAGCACAGGCATATTTTGCCCAATGGCGAGGTGGTGGAGCACTCCCATCCTTTCAGGAAATCAAACACTGACGGAGTTCCTGCTTCACACGGGCATGATGCCCTGGAGTTCATTTTTTTTGGCCAAGTTTCTGATACCATAACCGAGGTAGCTGCTACTTGCCTTTCCTTTGATGTTTTAGTGCAGCATGCTGAACCCAAAGTTCTATATGATTCAGCGTGCTACAAGGAGCTTTTGATCAAATCCAACACCAGCCGAGGCCCCCCTGTTTTTTTTGCCGCATAGAGGCTTTAAATGGCATTAACAATTGCCAACATTCTTTTCAAGCAATTTAAAAGGATTATTACCTCTATAAAACCCCCGGGCCAGCATTATCCAAGTATCCAAAATCTTTCAGATTAATTGTTGTTTTAACTGCGCCTTGCAGGAATTGGTGTGTGGTGGTGCCACCTAGTTTTATTTTTTCACTTAAATAGCTTATCCAAAAATTATGAAATCTTTTTCAATATTGTCATTGATCACCGTGTTTTTGTCACTTGCGGTTTTTGCCAACGAGGCCGACGAGCAGCGTCCGGCCACTGATACCAATATTTTCGGGCATGTTGTTGATGCCGAAACAGGTCAGCACCTTCCATTCATCACACTAATGGTCAAGGGAACCAGAATAGGCACCATGACCGATGCCACAGGCCATTTCATGTTAACAAACCTTCCTTTTGGCGAACAGGTAATTGTAGTTCAAGGGGTTGGTTACGAACGATTAACCCATAAGGTTTTTCTTGAGGCTAACAAATCAATTGAGGTTGACTTTGAACTTCGTCCGGTAGCCATTTCACTTCAAGAATTCGTAATAACCTCATCGCCCACAGCCAGTGGTTTCAGATACCAGCCCGACCGTGTGATTCTGGGTGAGGAGCTTCAAAGAAAGAACGAGGCCTCATTTGGCGAAATGCTAAGGAAAGAGTCGGGTTTGAACATGCGAAGTTTGGGTTCAGCACCATCGAGACCGGTAATCAGGGGCCTGGATGGAGCCAGGATACTGGTGCTGCAAAACGGCGAACGCATGGGTGACATTTCAGAAACATCGGCCGACCATTCAATATCGCTTGACCCCCTTGCAGCAAGTAGAGTTGATGTAGTTAGAGGCCCTGCAAGCTTGCTTTACGGCCCCAGTGCACTGGGAGGAGTAGTGAATATTTTTACCACCGACATACCCGACGATGTTGGAAACGAAACCTCTGGAGTTTTGTCCTTGCAAGGGGCAAACGCTAATAGTATGATGGCTGGTTTTGGACGCGTTACCGTTGGTACCGGAAACTGGGCCGGCACTGCAAGGCTATCGCTCAGAAACGCCGAAGAAACCAACACACCCACCGGACCCATTCCTGGCACAGAATTGAGAAACTTTGACGGCGCGCTTGGCGCGGCCTTTATAGGCAATAATAGTTCGGGAGGGGTTTCATTATCGCTTAACAACCAGGCATTTGGCCTTCCGGTTTTCAGCTTGCTCGATGACGAGAGGGTTGAGATACGAATGCAGCGTCTCTCGGCACAGGGTAGATACAATTTTAGAAGAACAGGATTTTTTGACAAAGGGCAGTTGAGAATTAACTTAGCAACAATGCACCAAGACGAGGTTGAAATGGAAAACGGTGAAGAAGAAACGGGACTTTCGTTTTTGAAGAATTCCATGAGCAGCAGTTTGACCATTCAGCACAGGCCGTTCAGTTTTTTTGACAGGGGTGCCATAGGCCTTAATTTATTTGCCCATAATATGGAAGTTAAGGGTGGCGAGGCATTCTCGCCCGGTGAACGAAAAATATCTGCCGGGGTTTTTACTTTTCAGGAAATTCCATTGTCAAACACTTTTAGACTTCAGTACGGATTGAGGTTAGATGCACAACATACCGCAGCCTTATCCAATCAGGTTTTTCCCAACTCAAACCAATCAAGAACAACCTTGAATTATTCGGGTTCGTTGGGAGTAAACCACAGACCTTTGCCCGGCTGGGAAATTGGTGCCCAGCTTGCACGCTCGCATCGCAACCCGAAGGTACAGGAGCTTTTTTCCGATGGTGTGCACATCGGGGCAGGGGTTTATGAAGTTGGTAATCCGCGACTCAAGGACGAAGTAGGAAATGGTGGTGACCTTTTTGTCAAATATTCTAACAAACGATTTGATGCCGAGCTGGCAATTTTCCACAACCGATTTCTTAACTACATAATTTTTGCCCCAACCGGCATTATTGACGAACCGAGCGGTTTTCCTGTTTTCAGGTACGAGAGAGACCTTGCTTCGCTTTGGGGTGGCGAGTTTTCGGCTGCTTGGCGGCCCGCGAATTTCTTTCAGGTGGATTTTGGAGTTGACTACGTGCAAGGGCAAAGGATTTCGGACGAAATTGAGCCTTTGCCTTTCATTCCTCCATTGCGGGTAAAAACCAGCTTTGAGTTTGACCTTGACAACTTTTGGTTTGGAGCCAACGCCATGGCCGTTTCGGCTCAAAACCGCGTTGCCCCCGACGAACTTCCTACCGATGGTTACTTACTGCTTGGAGCCACCGCTGGGATTAGGCTTAACAAGGGTGGAAGACACGTATTGATGATCAGGGCAGACAATTTGCTTGATATTGCCTACCGCGATCACCTTTCAAGAATGGAAAATCGCAACTTCCTCATGCCGGGCCGAAACCTAAACCTTGCTTACAGGTGGTTTTTTTAGCTTTTGGCTTGTGGTGGTGGTGTAGCTTATCCTCGCCCGTGGTCATTGTCAGCTAAGAAGAGGGGTGAAGGGGATGTTTCAACCGCCTCTTTTGACCCCCAACCCTAGCAATTGGATATGCTTTGTCATGAGTCACCTGCCAGTTGCAAAAAAGCCAAGGTCTTGCCGGGATTTGGTGAGATATTGACTGCCCGTGCACTTGTGCTGCCTTACTTGGCACCTGCCATTTTATTGCCGGCCTGAACCTTTGTGGCCGCAACATCTTGTCATTCCAAGCAGCCTTTTATAACCGTTGGTTGTTTGTTGCAGTTGCCATGCAAGATCAGTACCTGGTTGTTGCTTCCTAGGAGGTAGTAAAAAGGGTGGTGGCTGCCAATGTCATTTATGCCTACTCGCATGAAATAACCGATTTTTGGCGCTGAATATCTTGGCCTTTAGTTGTCAATAGAATCCTTTAGTTGCTTCTGTTCGAAAATGTGTTAACACTCAAAGTGTATTGCATCTGTGAAATCTTATCCGGGTTTTATTTCAGGTAATTTTTGTTGCTCTAATGGTTTTAATTCTAAATCATAGTATCCAAAAGATCATCCAGGTTCACGAGTAAGAGTTGGGATTTTCGTTATTACTTGAATCTACCTTAGATCAATTTATGGTCAGATTCGGAGTCGATACCATATTTTGCCTGCTTAATTGTTTCTGAAAGTGGGCCGGTTTAGGGTACGTTAGTAGCGAAAAAGTTCAACACTCAAAGCAAGTTGGCCTCAAGCCTTTTAAGTGTGTGGCCACTTTTTACCCGATCGTTGATTGGCTACATGATGGGCAAACCTCTGTCAATCTTGATTTCGCAATGAAAATTAACACCTTTTTTTTTAACGCTGTTTTATCGATTTATTATAGATTTGGAAAGATAATGACCCTGCAATTTTGCAGGCAGAAACCACCCGAACAATGTTTTTGAGTATTCTTTGGTATAATTAAGCTACCTCTTTAAGCGAGATTCAGTTTATTAAAGCCGAATTTGGCATGTTCGGCTCAATAACTTGGCCGGCAAAATTGCTCGAATGGCCGTTCGATCATTGGCTTTACAGCAATTTGAGAGCGGTTTCGCGGTCAAGGCCACTCTTTTCAATCATAAACTCTTGCAGCCCAACCAACAAATCAGGTCAGGTGCGGCTCATTAGATTCCAATAATTGTTGGCCTGCTTGGCTAACCTTGCGCAAGATGGCTGCCAACTGTTCACAATCAGACAAGTATTTTTTTTAAACGGGTGAATCGAGAAAGGAAGAATGCCACCCAAATACTGTTGGAATCTTTTTCAAGAACTTTTCATCAATCACAAAAAAAATTATGAGTTACGATGTTGCGGTGGCAATGTAATAATCCCTTTTCCGTTTGCCTTAACGGTCTTAAACAATTGGCCTGAAAACCCGGCGTGCATTTCATGTGTTCGTAAACTTTGGCAATGTTGCCAAACCCTCGCCAATCGCAACCGGGTTAATATGTCTGCTCTCAATTTGCCCCGTCAAACTCAGGTTAAATAATCCGGCCTCCATCGGGGTTGATGGTGTTTTTTTGGGAAATGGGTTAACTTTTTTTTTGCCAAGGTTAAAGAATTCGAATCGCATTAGTTTGCATGGCAATTTGTTGCCCCACTTGTTACACGAAAAAACCAGCAGCCTGCGTTCTTCCTCTTGTGCAAGCAGAGAGGACTGAAGAACGTTTTTAAGGCCGCCGGTGTTTTTATTGGGGCGCAAAATTTACGGGTTTGGCAATTTTTTACTGACTCAAAATCACATTTGGCATATGCTAAACATTGCTCAATTCCTCGAAAAGCCTTGCCGGTTGTGTAAGCAGGTTTGGGTTTTTGTCAATCCTTATCAGGTTGCTAATTGTAAGTTTTTTTACAACCAATTCCGGTTTTTCGTCTTCTGCCAAAACATCTTTTAGGAGCATGAATGACCCGACCTTAACCGTGAGGCGAGGCACCTGGGTTGTAACTTCATTTAATCTTTCCTTCATGAGGTCAATTTCGTTGTACCTGCCCTTTTTTCCCTTAAAACTAGTTAACATTTTGTCAATCAAATCATTAACCTCTTTCAGGGTGATAGCATCCTTGGTCTTACAGATGTATTGGGCCGATCCATTTTGATTGTCAACAGTTTTTTCAACCATTAGCCCGGCTGCGTTTAGTAAATCCACAACTGTCTTTTTGCAGGTTTCCAATTGCTGGTTGTTGGTTGTGTCAAAAAAAACCGTTGCAGGAACATACCTGTTGAACTCCAGATTCTTGTACTCGGTACTAATGCTATTAAACGAAATGTACTCCGAAAACGAATTGTGCAGGATGAATATTTGATCTTTTAGCCTCAGCAGTTCTTCTTCGTGCTTGCTTTCCATCTTTTCAATCCTGCTTTGATAGTAGGCGTAGTACTGTTTCATCAAGTGGTTTTGAGGCCCTGCAGCCACCAATCTCGCCCCTTCTTCATTGTCGGTAAATCTCTGAAAGTTATCTATGAACTTGTCGGCCAGCAATTCTGCTTGTTTTTGGTATGCCGATTCATACTTCCAAGCATGTCGTGGGTTTAGAATTGCAGAATTTACCCCTTCAACTGCCTTTGGAATCATAAGCCCGAAAGGTGCCAGTTCTTCGTACTCTGCCTTGTCGAGCCTGCCGTCGAGAATTGATTCAATGATCTTGCGAGTACTTTGTAGGTCAATTCGCTGGCCCGTGCCGTAAGGGCCGGCAATCCAACCTGTATTTACCAAGTAAGCAGTGGAGCAGTGCTCCTTCATTTTCCTTGCAAGTTCCTTCGCATAGTATGTGGGATGAAGCATTAGGAAAGCTGCCCCAAATGCACCCGAGAATGTGGGGATTGGCTCTCTAACACCCCTTTCGGTGCCGGCAAGTTTGGCCGTGTACCCACTCAAGAAGTAGTACTTTGCCTGTTCGCGACTCAATTTGGCAACAGGCGGTAATACCCCGAAGGCATCGGCGGTAAGAAAAATAATTTTCCTTGGATGGGTTCCTCTTGAAACTGGCTTTACAATGTTCTCGATATGGTCAATAGGATATGAAACCCTGGTGTTTTCGGTTTTTGATGTATCGTAATAGTTAATCTCTCCTGTTTTTGGGTCAAAAACCACGTTTTCCAAAAGGGCATCGCGCCTTATTGCATTGTATATATCTGGTTCTTTTTCCTTGTTAAGCCCGGCACACTTGGCGTAGCAGCCCCCCTCGAAGTTGAAAATTCCTTCGTCATCCCAGCCGTGCTCGTCGTCGCCGATAAGGTACCTCGATGGATCGGCCGAAAGTGTTGTTTTACCTGTTCCGCTCAAACCAAAGAATATTGCCGTGTCGCCGTTCTTTCCCATGTTGGCCGAGCAGTGCATTGAGGCCATTCCCTCAAGCGGAAGGTAATAATTCATTATTGTAAAGAAACCCTTTTTTATCTCGCCACCGTACCATGTGCCACCCACCACTGCCAATCTTTCCCTTAGGTTGAATGCTATGTAAATGTCGGAGTTTAGGTTTTGTTCCTCCCATTTGTGGTTTATTGCCTTACAGGCGTTTAGCATCACAAAATCAGGTTCAAAATCAATGAGCTCTTCTTCTGACGGCCTTATGAACATGTTTTTAACAAAATGCGCCATCCAAGCCACTTCGGTTATTACCCTTATTTTCATCCGGGAGTTTTCGTTGGCACCACAATAGGCATCCATCACGTATAGTCTTTTCCCGTTTAGTTGGGTAACGGTGGTTTCAAGCAATGAACCCCAAACACTTTCTGAAATTGGCTGGTTATCGGAGCGATTCTTGTTTGGGTTTGCCCACCAAACCGTGTCCCTGGTTTCGGGCTGCTCCACTATGTACTTATCTTTTGGCGAACGCCCTGTAAATATGCCGGTGTCAACTGCTACCGCGCCGCTTTTGGTTACGAAACCACGTTCGAAACCCTCCAGTTCCGGGTTGGTTTCATGCACGAAAAGTTCATCGTACGAGAGGTTGTAGTATATCTCTTCTGCTTGACTTATCCCGTATTTGGACAAATCGATCGTTTTGGCCTTTCCTTGGCTTGTTTTTACCCTCTTTTTCATTTGTTTGGTTTGGATTGGTAATTTGCATCAAAATTATTAAAATTGTTTTAGGGGGTTAAATCGTAACAAAATTATTTGTGGAAATTTTCAAAACTCGCATTTCCCTCAACATCTTAAACCAATCACCCAATCATTCCTCAATCCCGACATATCGCATAATCTCATTAAATCATCAACTTCTTATCTCTAAAAGCAATTGTCGGTTATCAACAAAAAGTTCTCCCGAATTATGTCGGTATATATGAATATCTCATACCTTTGTTATTTGAAATCGTTTTAAATAATAAAAAAAAATCGAACAATATGAACCTGAGTGAACTTAGGAGCGGTCAAAGCGGCGTGATAGCAAAAGTAAGGGGACGCGGCGCATTTAGAAAGAGGATAATTGAGATGGGCTTTGTTGCAGGTAAAACGGTGGAGGTAATCAAAAAGGCTCCATTGCAAGACCCCGTTGAGTATAGGGTAATGGGTTATAACGTTTCCTTGCGAAACAGTGAGGCCGAATTGATAGAGGTAGTACCTGGCAAAACCGAAAATCAAATTACGTCAACAAACGATAATGGAGCCATACTTTCAACTCAAAGTCAAAGTCAATTTAAGAGCTTGCGCAGAACAATTAGGGTTGCATTAGTTGGTAATCCGAACAGCGGTAAAACCACCTTTTTCAACTTTGCTTCGGGTTCTAAAGAGCGTGTTGGCAACTATGGGGGCGTTACGGTTGATGCCAAGGAAGCCACCTTTTTGCAGAGCGGATACAAGTTTGTTGTTACCGATTTGCCCGGCACCTATTCAATCACAGCCTACACTCCCGAAGAGGTTTTCGTGCGTGATTTCATTCAAGGCCAAGTGCCAGATGTTGTTATTAACGTGGTTGACGCATCAAACCTCGAACGCAACCTTTACCTCACCACCCAACTTATTGATATGGACATTAAGGTTGTGATGGTTTTGAACATGTTCGACGAGTTGCAAGAAAAGGGGGATAATCTCGATTACGTGGCGTTGGGGAAGCTGTTAGGCATTCCCATGGTTCCGGCGGTGAGCAAAAAGGGCAAGGGAATTAAGGAAACCTTCGAAAAGGTAATTGAGGTTTACGATGACAAGGATCCAAACCTGAGGCACATTCACATTAATTATGGAGCAACCATTGAAGAATCGATAGTTAAAATTCAAAATTTACTTAAACAAGATGGAAACCAAGGACTTACAAGCAGGGTTTCTCCACGGTTTCATGCCATAAAATTGCTCGAAAAGGATTCGGAAGCAATCAAGGCAGTAATTAAAAACTGTCAGAACAAAGACCAAATACTCGGAATGGTTTCCACTGAGACTTCAAGGCTTGAAAGGGAATTCAAGGAAGAGCCTGAAACGTTGTTTACCGACTTGAAGTATGGCTTTATTAACGGTGCCCTTAAAGAAACCTTGAAACCAGGTAAGATTAAGCAGAGGCAAACAACCAAACTAATAGATGGTATAATAACCCATCGGATTTGGGGTTTCCCTATCTTTCTTTTCATTATGTGGCTAATGTTTACAGCCACTTTTACACTTGGCCAATACCCCATGGGGCTTATTGAAAGTGGTGTTGACGCCTTTTCTGGTTTTCTCGACTCTATTTTGCCCAACGGAGTCATAAAGGATCTCTTTGTTAGCGGAATAATTGGAGGTGCAGGGGCAGTATTGATGTTCCTGCCAAATATACTTCTCCTGTTTCTTTTCATTAGCCTGATGGAGGGAACCGGCTACATGGCTCGTGCGGTTTTCATAATGGACAAGGTTTTGCATAAAATAGGGCTACACGGACAATCATTTGTGCCTTTAATCATGGGGTTCGGGTGCAATGTGCCGGCAATCATGGCCACCCGTACACTTCCAAGCCGTAACGACAGGCTACTTACAATGCTGATAAATCCATTCATGTCTTGCAGCGCGAGGCTCCCAATTTACGTGTTGTTTATAAGTGCATTTTTTCCCAATTATCAAGGTTCAATGCTGTTTTTGATGTACCTTATTGGGGTTTTTATTGCCGTTGTCGTTTCAATAATTTTCAAGAAAACCCTTTTCAGCAAACAAGAAATTCCGTTCGTCATGGAACTGCCACCATATAGGGTTCCTACTGCTCGTTATACCATGTTGCACATGTGGGGCAAGGGGGTTCATTACATAAAAAAAATAAGTGGTATTGTTCTTGCTGCATCCATCATTATTTGGGTTTTGGGATATTTCCCTCACGGAAGTAGTTATCGCGAGAAGACAGAAACCATGCAAGACGAAACCACGACTGCGTTCAACCAAACCTTTGCATCGCTCGTGGAAATTAATGACCAAGAACGAGAGAAACTCGAAAAGGAACTCGAAACCAAACTTAACACTATAGAAGTAGAGAACAATGCAGAAAGGCTTGAAAGAAGTTTCATCGGTCAAATTGGCCGAATAGCTCAACCGTTAATGGCCCCGCTGGGATTTGACTGGAAAATGACCATAGGAATAATTACAGGTGTGGCAGCAAAGGAGATTGTAATAAGTACACTTGGAGTTTTGTACCTCACCGCCAACCCGGATCATGATGAAGGCAGTTCGCTTAAAGAGAAGTTACAAACTCAAGTTTATACCGAAGGCCCCAAGGTGGGGCAAAAGGTTTTCAACAAACTGGTGGCTTTTAGTTACATGTTGTTCGTGTTGCTTTATTTTCCATGCATTGCAGTAATTGCAGCAATCTCTCGCGAATCGGGCAGTTGGAAATGGGGGCTTTTTGCCATCGTTTATACCACGGGTATGGCTTGGGTTGTTTCATTCGTGGTTTATCAGGTTGGGTCTTTGATTTTGGGATTATAAACCCGCTTGCCTTCCAAGTACTGTTGCGGCGGGCTGGCAGGTTTTGAATTTCCACTTCAAACATTTACGTTAACTTTGCCAGCGGATAGAAACTTTGGCAAGATCGAAAATATCAATTCCATATTAAAGCAATATTGGGGTTACGAATCATTCAGGCCCCTACAGGCTGAAATCATTTCCTCGGCACTAGAGGGAAGGGATACTCTTGCGCTATTGCCAACGGGTGGCGGCAAGTCAATTTGCTTTCAGGTGCCCGCCTTGGCCAAGGATGGCTTGTGCGTGGTGGTAAGCCCGCTTATTGCCTTGATGAAAGACCAGGTTGAGAACCTAAAAAAAAGGGGAATAAATTGCGTGGGTGTTTACTCGGGCATGAGCAAGACGGAAATTGATGTTGCCGTTGATAATTGCGTGTATGGCAATGTAAAGTTTCTTTACCTTTCGCCCGAAAGGCTTAAAACCGATATCTTGCTTCAAAGGCTTCCCAAGATGAAGGTCAACCTTTTGGCAGTTGACGAAGCACACTGCATCTCACAGTGGGGTTACGATTTTCGGCCACCTTACCTCGAAATTGTAAATGCACGGAAACTTCTCCCCAACGTGCCTGTATTGGCATTAACCGCCACCGCAACCCCCGGGGTTGTGGATGATATTCAGGAAAAATTGGGTTTTGCACAAAAGAATGTATTTCAGAAGAGCTTCGAGCGCGATAATCTTGCCTACATTATCAGGGAAGACGAAGACAAATTGGGCTTGCTTACCCGAATTTGCCAAAAAACTGCCGGTACCGGCATTGTTTACGTGCGCAACCGCAAGAAAACCAAGGAGATTTCCGATTTCCTTAACAAGAAGGGATTTAGTGCTGATTATTACCATGCAGGACTCACATCAGTGCAGCGCGACGCCAAGCAAGATGCTTGGATGAAAAACAAGGCGCGGATAATTGTATCAACAAATGCTTTTGGGATGGGTATCGACAAGCCCGACGTGCGTTTTGTAGTTCACATGGACCTGCCCGAGAGCCCCGAAGCCTACTTTCAAGAGGCCGGCAGGGGAGGTAGGGATGGGAAAAAGGCATTTGCCGTGCTTTTGTTTAATAAAGCTGATATCATGGAGCTGGAACGTAATCACGAAAACTCCTATCCGCCAATTAATTACATTAAAAAGGTTTACAATGGCCTTGGGAATTTTTTTCAAGTTTCAGTAGGTGCCGGAAGGGATGTGACCTACCCCCTTAACCTTTCTCGGTTCTGCGAATCATTCTCGCTCAATCCAATTTTAGCATACAATTCGCTTAAGTTCTTGGAAAGGGAAGGATTTATCACCATGTCTGATGCCCTGCAAAACCCTTCGAGGATTCAAATGATGGTGGGCAAGGATGAACTTCACCGGCTCCAGGTTTCTTCAAAACCGACTGATGAGTTTGTGAAGGTTTTATTGAGGTCATACGCAGGGCTGTTTTCGGATTTTGTGAAGATTAACGAGTCAGATATAGCCAGGCGTGCCGAAATTTCGGTTGATGATACCGTGAAAAAATTGAATAACCTGGCAACATTAGGAATCCTTCAATACGAAATGCAAAACAATCAGCCAGCAATAACCTACCTTACCGAAAGGCTCGATGACAAAAACCTGCGTGTTTCGCCCGAGGTTTACTTCGACCGCAAGAAGTTCGCCAAGGAGAGAATGCTTGCAATGAAATCATACGCCGAAACCAAAAAGGGTTGCCGAAGCACGTACTTGCTCGAATATTTTGGTGAAAAAATGAAGCACCAATGCGGGCAGTGCGATTTGTGCTTGGAACGAAAGGCTTCTGAAATTTCTCAAGAAGAAGTTGACCAGGTTGGAAACCAAATTAAGCAAATTGCACGAGATCAAAAGGTTACCACCAAGGATGTACTTCCCAAGATGAGAGGTAAAATAACCGAAGACAAGGTTGTTAGAATAATTAAGTGGCTCGTTGACAACGGGTCAATTAGTATTGATGGGATTACCAATGTAATTACATGGAATAGTGAGGATTAATAGCCTCGAAAATATATATTGTTGATGAAAAATACCAAATACCGGCACTTGTTTTTTGACCTCGATAGAACCATTTACGATTTCGATGTAAACAACAAGGAAACTTTAAGGCAAATATTTGCCAGCCACCTTACAGGAAGTAAGTCAAGCGATGTTGAATTCGAAGATTTTTTTTCGGTTTACGGTGATATAAACAAATTGCTATGGTTGCAATACAAGCAAGGACAATTGTCGAAAGAGCAACTTAACGTTACACGATTTGGTAAGACACTTGCCGTTTTTGGTGTTTGTGACTTAAACCCGGAGGTTCTTGCCAAGGAGTACATCGAAATTAGCCCTCGAATGACCAAATTATGTCCGGGAGCAATAGAAATGCTTGATTATTTGTTTCCAAAATATGAATTACATCTAATTACCAACGGTTTCTCCGAAATTCAGTATTTCAAAATAAAGAACTGCGGCCTTGATAAATATTTCAGGGAGGTTATTACGAGCGAGGAAGCGGGTGCGCAAAAACCCGACGCGAAGATTTTTCAACTTGCTTTCCAAAAAACCGGTGCCCGCCCCACGGAGTCGTTGATTATTGGCGATGACCCCGATGCTGATATCGGTGGAGGAATAAATGCTGAAATGGACCAGGTTTGGCTGAGGTACCCAGGTGATGAATCAGACGTAATTCCTACCTACCAGATAAGTCACTTGCTTGAGTTGAAGGAGATTTTGTGAAAGCAGTATGCCGGGAAAAAAAATAGAAATAAATCGTCAATTCAGCCTCGATTTGTCATGCTCTTTCAGCCAAAAGACGCGATTTGCGTTATTCCTCCCTTCACAACCTCGCCGATTTTTACTTTTACTTCCGAGTCGAGGGGCAGGTAAATGTCGACCCTTGACCCAAATTTTATGAAACCAAGGTCGTCGCCTTGGGTTACTTTTTGGTCTTTTTTGGCGTAGCACACAATTCTTCGGGCCAAGAAACCAGCCACCTGATGCATTAGCATTTGCTTGCCACCTTCGGTTTCAAAAGCAATACTGGTTCGTTCGTTCAAAAGGCTTGATTTGGGATTCCAGGCAACCAAATATTTGCCAGGATGATGTTTTTGGTACAATACCTTACCGCTTACCGGGTACCTGTTTACGTGTACGTTTAGGGGCGACATGAAAATCGAAACCTGTTTCATCGGCAGCTCGAAAAACTCCTGCTCGGTTGTTTCCTCCACCACCACAACCCTTCCATCGGCGGGCGACAAAACGATGTTTTGATCAAGATTAATTTTTCTACTTGGGTTGCGAAAAAACTGAACTATTAAACCCAAAAATATCAGGAGAACGATGTAAAGAGCCACGGGGTCTTTTGACTGTTGGTCTCCAAAAATTTTAAAGGCTACTATTATTGCCGCAACAATTACTGCTGCTGTTGCAATATCGGCATAACCTTCTTTGTGAATTTTAATCATTTATTCTAATTTTAGAAAATTTCGTGAATTAGTTGAGAACTGCCACGAGGTAAACCAAAACGAACGGAACTGCAAAAAACACACCGTCAAATCTATCAAGAATACCCCCGTGCCCCGGCAATATCGAACCGCTATCCTTTTGGTTTAGGCTGCGCTTGAACATAGATTCGAATAGATCGCCGTAAGTACTAAAGATTGCAATTATAATTGAAATTGCAATCCAATCAAATCTGGTGATTACGTTGCTAAAACCTGCCATAATGCAACCAGCAACAACAGAAAAGATTGCTCCTCCTATGGCTCCCTCCCACGATTTTTTTGGTGAATGCCTTGGAAAGAGCCTGCGCTTTCCAATCAGGGAACCGACAATGTATGCTCCGGTGTCGTTAGTCCAAACAATTATGAAAAATCCGAGCAATAATATAGTATGTCGTACGCCCGGCTCAATGGTAGGATTGGGCAGATAATGAAGCAACGAAAAGGGTAAAGCAATGTACACCAGCCCGAAAACAGCAAAGGTGATGTCTGAAAATGGTTTGGAATGTTTCTGGAAAAGTTCGACGAAAAAAATCAAGAAAATTACCACGAAGTTTGCCATCAGAATCCTAAATTCTGCGTAACCATAGGCTACAAGCGCGTTTGTAATGAATAAAACCGCCCCGGCAAGTATTCCCGAAAACTTATTGGGATATACATCAATGCTTTTTAAAAGTTTGTAAAATTCAAAAAGACCCAAAATCGTTACCAACAAAAACAGGATGGAAAAGAATAAGTGGTGGACCATTATCGATGATATCACCAAGGTTGCAAATATTATTGCTGTTATTGATCTGGTAACAAATACTTTCACCTTTTATGTATTAACTGCCATTTATAGTTCAAAAAATATCGCGGTACTGGCTCTAAAAGTTTTGCTTAATCAACTCTTTTGCTTTTGATTCGTTTTCTGGCTCAACAAACAGTTGCACCTCACCAATAAGATACATCGAATCTTTTTGGTTAACTGTTATGCTTTCAATTTCGTTGTCTTTCAGAATAGCTGCAACAATTCCAACCTCGAATTGCGAGTTTGAACTAAAAATATTTACCCAAGATCCATCCATGAAGCTAAATTTTAAATGTCGATTAAAAACAAAAACAATTCTTTTGGGCCATGTGCACCTAATATCAATGTTTTTTCAATATCGGCGGTTCTACTTGGACCCGTAACAAAGGTAATCATTGATGGCAGCTTGGTATTGTACTTTTGTTTCAAGAGCATGAAGGCGTCGGCAATTTCTTCCACTATTTGGTCGGTGCTTGCAATAACAAAGTGGCTGTCTGGCAAGATTAATCCCTTTCTTCCTCCAATTTGCCGGCTACTAAACACTATTGCCCCGAGTCTTGCAACCAAGGCTTCGCAGCTTGTCATGGAAACTTCGCAACTATTAAATGACTTGTCGTCTTCGAGAAATGCAATGCGATTGTCCAGTACTAGCTTTTTGAACTCTTGCTCAGGGCAAAAAACCTTTGTAACTCCCTTTTCTTTCAGTATGGCCGTGATGTTTTGGGCAAGTTCATTCATGTTGGCACAAAAGATGAAGTTACCTCCCACCTTTGAAAAAGCTTCGGCAAAATTAACGTCATGGTAAGGTGATTCTCCACCCTTGAAAACCTTGGTTTCCATGTCAACGCCTTCGTAAGGAGGGTTGGTTCTGTTTATCAGGGCTTCTCTAATCTTTTTTAGAACCTTTTCCTTTGATGTGGTTTCTTTCATCTTGGCGCTTGTTTTGAATTATGAAGTATTTTGACCTAATTCTTGAGTTCTTGAATCATGCTGATTGCACCCTGCTACCTGATTTTCTCTTCGAAAGGTCTTTTGCCAAAAATCTTTTCTAAATCCTCACGGAAAATGACTTCACGTTCAAGGAGGAGGTCGCCGAGCTCAACCAACTTTTCTTTGTTTTCGATAAGGATGGTTTTTGCCCTTTCGAAGGCTTTTTCAATCAGGTTTCTAACTTCTTCGTCAATTATTTGTGCGGTTTTTTCCGAATAGGGTTTATTGAACGAATACTCACTTTGGCCGGTGCTGTCATAATAACTTATGTTGCCTAGTTTCTTGTTCAATCCGAAATACACAACCGTTGAAAGTGCCTGTTTGGTAACCCTTTCGAGGTCGTTGAGAGCTCCCGTTGAAACTTTTCCGAAAATGACCTCCTCTGCCGCACGTCCTCCAAGGGTGGCAGTTATTTCATCAAACATTTGCTCCATGTTTGTAAGTTGCCTTTCTTCGGGCAAGTACCAGGCGGCGCCCAATGCCTTGCCCCGGGGTACAATGGTTACCTTTACCAACGGAGGCGCGTGCTCCACAAACCAACTTGTGGTTGCGTGCCCGGCTTCGTGGTATGCAACGATCTTTTTCTCCTCGGCCGAAATAATTTTTGTTCTTCTCTCCAAACCACCAACTATTCGGTCAACGGCATCGAGAAAATCCTGCCTTTCAACAATTTGTTTGTTTCGACGTGCTGCTATCAGGGCCGCCTCGTTGCACACGTTGGCAATGTCGGCTCCCGAGAAACCGGGAGTTTGCTTGGCCAAAAAATCAATGTCAACTTCTGGCGAAAGTTTTAGAGGCTTTGCGTGCACCTTGAAAATATCCTTGCGCTCTTCAAGGTCGGGCATTTCAACCTGAATTTGCCTGTCGAACCTGCCCGCGCGCAAAAGTGCCCTGTCGAGTATGTCTGCCCTGTTGGTGGCTGCAAGTATAATAACCCCCTGGTTGGTTCCAAAACCGTCCATCTCGGTAAGTAGTTGGTTAAGGGTGTTTTCCCTTTCGTCGTTGGCACCGGTCATCGGACTTCTGCCCCTTGCACGTCCAATAGCATCAATCTCATCGATAAATATTATACATGGCGATTTTTCCTTGGCTTGTTTGAAAAGATCGCGAACCCTCGAGGCACCAACGCCTACAAACATCTCCACGAAATCGGAACCGCTAAGCGAAAAGAAAGGAACCTGTGCCTCGCCGGCTACTGCCTTGGCCAGTAGTGTCTTGCCCGTTCCGGGAGGACCAACAAGCAGTGCCCCTTTCGGAATTTTGCCTCCAAGGTCGGTATATTTCTTTGGCTTCTTCAAAAAATCAACTATTTCGAGCAGTTCTACCTTTGCCTCCTCCAAACCTGCAACGTCCTTAAAATTAATCGTTACGTTGGTGTTCTTGTCAAATAGTTGGGCTCTCGACTTGCCGATGTTAAAGATACCGCCGCCCCCGCCTGCACCGGAGGCCATGCGGCGCATAATGAATACCCAAAAAAGAATTAACAAGCCAATGGGAAGCAACCACCTGAAAATCTCGGCACCCCAATTTTGCCTTTGTTCGTGCATAATGGGAAACCTTTTTTCGGGTGGCACCTGCTCCTGTGCATCGCGAACAACTTTTTCAAAATTTTCTATGGAACTAATTTGAAAAACATATTGGGGTTTGGTTGCGTCGAATTTCCCAAGTTCCCTGGCATCCTTGAATTTCTCTTGCTCGAGTCTGTCTTCTTTTAGAAAAACCTCTATCATCTCCTTGTTTACAACAACCAGTTTTAGCACATCGTCGCTGGCAAGCATTTCAACTTCAAACCTTTGCTGTGAAATTTCTACAGGCGTAGGTCCAAACCTAAAAAAATATAGAGTGATGAAAACTATTGCAAGAATTCCCCAAAACCACATGATATTAAAGCCTGGCTTGGTAGGGGGCGTTGATTTTGGTTGGTTTCCCCTATCGTAGTTTTTTTTTCTTGTATCTTCCGTCATTTTCATTTATAAATAATTCGGTGTTCTGTAAGTTTGGGTTATCTTCAAAGTTTTGCCTTGGAGCATCTGCCCAAAGGCCTTCAATATTGTAAAACTTGCGAATTGGCTCTTGAAAAATATGTACCACCACATCCGAAAAGTCAAGTAGTATCCATTCGGCGTTTGAAAATCCCTCCCGGCGGAGCGGATAAAGCTTGGTCGATTTTTTTACCTCGGCTTCAACCGAATCGGCAAGGGCCAGAACCTGGGTGCGGCTGCTCCCGTGGCAAATTGCAAAATAATCGCAAATGGGCGAGTTTAACTTGACAAGGTTAAGAACTACAACTTCGTTGCCCTTTTTTTCGAGCATTCCCCTTACAACGCTTTCAACAAGTTCTTGAACTATGTCCTTTTGATTTTTTTTTGGCATTAAGCATTTTTTTTTCAACTAGCAAAGATACGAAAAATTTCGATAGCAGAGATTAAAGAAAGGGGAAGATGGAAGAGTTAAGAGGGGGGGTGAAAAATTGCCGCTGACTTTTAACTGTTGGTTTTGGGGCAACATGATCATTTGTTAAGGTCGGGTAACCAATTACAGCGCAGCAAAATACCCATTAACGTTTGGCGATGTTCGATTTTTGACCTGAGGACTTGGCCAACTTCTGCCTGGATTTTTTCGGTCAGCAACAATTTACTTATCATTATTTTTGATCAAGCTATCAGCCCATCAATTCAGCTACTTATAACCAGTTACTATTTAACCTTAAAAACAAAGGTTGATAGCCCCCTGTTTTTCAAGATTCTCTCAAAAGTTCTTGCATTGCGGAGGGTTTCAAAGCCCAAAACTTGCACTTTATGGAGGTATTGGTCTTCAATAATCCTGACCGGATGGTTGGTAAGTTTGGCAACTTGATTAACCAGTTTAATTGCGTTTTTGTGGTTTCTAAATACTCCCACTTGTATCACGTAAGGTTTTTCGGCAAAATACTTTAGATCAAAAGGATCAGCAACTTTACTTGTCATTGGCTCATCGATGGTATTGAGGCCTTGTTCAATTTCTTTTTTCTTGCCGTCTTCGAGCATCGGCAAGTAATTATCTTGCCGTGGGGTAGGAGTGATCAGAATTTCGGTTTCGGTTTCTGCAACCAAAATAATCAAAAGCCCTTCTTGGTAGTCGCCTTCGGCCGAGGCTTGTATTTCAAGCTTAAACGGTTCTTTTTGAGTTGCCGATAAGAACCCTTGCTGAGTTTGGTCAACCATCAATGTATATCTGCCTGGAGGTATGTCCATTGCATAAAATCCACCATCGCTGAATGTTCTTATGACATCAACAAAACCGTTGTCCAAGCCCTTTATTTCTAACCTCAACCCCCCTTGACCCAAGGTTCTTTCGCCTCGCCGAATTACCACCATACCTTCTATTATGCCGCCCCTATAAAAAGGTATTTCGATTCGCTTGTACTGGTTTGGGTCGGCAATAAACGAGAAATTGTCTTTTAGGGGCACCAAGGTTGGGTCGGCAATCGCATTTCGGTTTACCGAAAGGTTATACCTGAAGTAGCTTTGAAGCTGTTCGAGCCGCAAAATGCTGTCGCGGCCAACCCTCATGGAGATTGCACGGTCCAGCCTAACACCTCTATATGGTAGCAGTTGCTCTCCCTTATCGTATTGGCTGTTTTCGTTTTGATCGACAAACATTATCACGGCGGCTGCGCTTTTGCCAACTTGCTGCCGATTGCTCATTGTTATCGCCCCGTTTGGCATATCCCATCCAATGCTGCCGTTGAACCTCTGCCTTGCCAACACATTACTTCCAACGGTATTTACAGTTGTAACACTTCTTAGTGCGTTCAGGTCGAGGGTTAGTCCAAGTTGGGTATTTAACTGGCGGTTTAGGTGGTTGTAAGCCACATTTATATTTAACCTGCCAGTTTTCAAGACAGTACGCGAAAGTTGAAGTTCCGAAGTAACCAGCTGGCCGCTTCCCACCGCAAGCTGGTTTTGAACCCTCGCGAACATTCCCCTCACGTAAACCGGGATGCCCGGCGAGCGTGAAACCGTGTAAGTGAGAGATGAGGTGAGAAGTCCTTGCCCGAAATTTATATTATCGCCAACGGCAATTAAATTGTCGCGGAAGTTTAACCTCATGTTTACACGGCCCAAACGAGCACTCAAGTCGGCGTTGTAGGTGGTTATACTCGAATTTTGCAGTATGGTGTGATCTCCCCCAAAACGTAATGCTGCCAGGGTGCCTAAAACTCGTAGCGGCAAGTAAATGTTTGCGCCCATTTGGTCGGTTGCGTTTCGGGTGTTATATATGGTTTGACCGTCAAACTTGGTGTAGTTGAAATTGATGCTCGTATTGTTTGGGTACATCACGCTCCCGCTAAGGCGATAAAAGTTGTTTGGGGCGGCGTCGAGACTCACAAGATATTGCCTCGCTATACGGCTCGAGATGGTTGCGTATGACATTATGTTGTCGGCATCGAACTGGTTGCCAAGGTGTTGGGCTCCCACGGTTGCCGTGAGCCAACGGTTTATCCCGATGCCAAGGTTGGCGTGGGCAGCCCATTGGTCAGCCAGGCTTTGATCAAGGAATCTCTCTGCCTTGCCAGCCTGAATGTTGTAGCTAACGACACCCGGTGGCAAAAACGAAAATGGTACCTGTATTTGGCGGTCAGAGACGATAATCTCGCCCGATGGGGTGAATATCCTGATTGAAATTCTGGTAGTTCCATAGGTTATGGGCACGTCAAATCGGTAGTAACCAAGTTCATTGGCGCGTGCATAATCTGTAAGGCGGTCGTTAGCGTATATTTCCACCTCCGATTCGGGCTCGGTAGTTCCATCAATTACGAAAGTTTCGTACATGCGTCGCGGCTCAATTGGGTCGTTGGTTATTGAAACTCCTCGTATTGGCAACCCTTGAATGCCGCTGGTGCTAATTTGACCCGCCGTGATGCCTGTAAGAATATTGTTATTGGGTATGGCCAATTGCCACCTTAGACCACTTGCATTGATGGAATTTTCACCAGTTGAAGCGTGCGATCCGTAAACCGTTCCTTGCATGTCGCCTCCCAAAAATTGCATACCCCCCGCAAGGGTATAGCCAATCCTGCCATTTCCCGACAAGTATTCGCCTGTAATTGAGTAGTCAATCATCGAACCGGCAAAAAAGGAACGGTTTAATCCGTATTCAAGCGGAAAGTGCTCGCGTGGCAGTTGCCTGCCCTCCATGCGACTACGCGCACGTTCACGGGCCAGGCGGTCTTGAATGGGGAGAGTGTGAGTAGTTTCTAACCGCAAAGAAAGATGATTGATGTTTACCGTGAAATTCAAACCAAAAACTTCTTCAAACACCCACGGAGCGAGGAAATACTCTGTTTCTGACATGCGAAAATCATCGGCAGTGATTTCAAGAACATTCGTGCCGAGTTTCACACGCATTGCCGAAAGGTTTATTTCGTACGGATTGTTTGGCGTGATGAAATTGCCCTTTATTGTAAAATTTCGAACTTCGGGTTGGAAATTTATTTCAAACCGGCTGAAAAGCTCCATAACAGGCAGGTAAACCTGATTGTTTTGGTAATCGTAAAGTGTCCCGACGTAAACATGACCAACGGCGGAGTGCCTTATGGTTAGAAGAATTTCCTCGTGCGTGGAGGCTTTTGCCGATGGCAAGAAAAGAATTGCAACCAGAAAAAAGGCCAATATCTTGGCCGGAGAGGAGTGTTTATGGCTGGTTGGTGGGTTCAAGCGTTACTAGTGATAAGTAATCAGCAATTGGCTACAGGTTATTTTAAATTCGTTTAAATAATCGTTTTGCCGGCTGGCGGGTAAGCGTCATCCGCGTACCATTAGAAAATTGCCAATTGAAAACCATTTAGGTCTAGTTTTTTTATAAAGCCGGTCAAGCCCGAAACAAATTGTACAGATGAGTCGTGCCATTCGTAATTGTTTCCTCATCCAACAAACTAATCTAATTATTTACTCGTTAACTTGCGTTACTCAACAACCACGGTAGCGGTATGCACCAGCGGGGGTGCTTGCACCAAGTCGGTGGCAGCCATATCGTTGCGGCGGGTTTCGAAGGTTAGCTCAAGGGTATAGGTGCCTGGTTTCAGGTCTGCAAGAGGCACGTCCATTCGGCGAATGACATCGAAGTAAGCCGTGGTTGTGCTTTCTGTTTGCGCCACCACGTTGCCACGGCCATCTTTTAGCTTGGCAAGCATGCTCCCCAAAAACGGAGCATTGCCAGAACGCTTCAGGTGCGGACGCAATTCAAGGAGGCCTTCCGATTGCCTCACGTCGAGATGCTTCACAACCAGTCCGGTTGAAACTTGCCCGCGACGATAAAACACCGCGGTAACCTGCTCGAAGTTAAAACTAATTTTCGTTCCAATTCCTTCGGCCACTTGCTCTGTTATCTCGGGCGTTTGGGGTTTAGCAAGCACCTTCATGCGCGTGAAGAAAAAGCCTTCCCTGCGGCGCTCGGATGGGATTACTTGCAATCGAATCGTACGCTGCTCACCGGGGCCCAGCACGAAACTGCGCGGAAAGGCACGAATCATGTTATCGAGGGCGTACTGCTTGAAAGCAACAGAATCCTCGTAGTTCATAACCAAGGCGCCGTCGGCATCGCTGTCAGGATAGCCAAACAAAAAGCTGATGTCAACCTCAAAGGCCTGTTGGCTGTTGTTGCTGACAAAAAGGTTGCCCACACCGCTATTTGGATCTATGAAAACAAACGACGGAGCGATGGCAATTTGGCCGGCAACCGAAAAACCCAGGGCAAGAAACCCCAAGGCCAAGGATAAATGTTTTGATGTGTTCATTGATGTGGGTTAATAAATGTTGATAAAATTCTGACGAGAATAAATTTTTAATGCAAATATACGGTAAATTAAAATTTCTTTTTCGTGTTTTTATGGCTTCTGGTGTTTTTTTCGAAATAGTTAATAATCAGTACCCCGAAGTTTCAAAAAACTCTTACAAAAAGGTTACCAGGGTTGTTGATTGGTGATTGACGACAAGAATAGGCTGTCGTTTCGAACACGTGGCTATAAACCCGCAGTCTCGGCTGTTCGCTTTTCATTGTCGCCCTTCCATTATTACCCGAGGCTCCATAAAGAAGAGGAGAATAAGCCCCGGCAGGTTTCAATGTACCCTACCTGGATTTAGGGATTATACATGACCCTAAAAAAAAACGGATGGCGGCAACCCACCACCCGATTTTTTTATTGCCAACAACTATTAGTTGTAAGTGGCGGTGAGGGTGATTTCGCCTACATAAACACCTGCAGGTTGGCCCGTTGTTGGAACCACGGTGCCGCCTATGAATACATAAAAATCATCATCAGCAAAGTATGCTGCCGTTGCTCCCGAATTTGCCACTACTATTCCATCTGCCGGGGTAAACAACAAATCTGCTTGTGCTCCGTTAAACGCTGCCAATCTTGCCAGTTTAACTCCGGCGGCATCAATAAAATTGATTGCCAAATTATGAGCGTCAAAAGTCAGGCTGGTTGGAAGGGTAAATCCAAGTGTAACCTGGGTATTCAAACCCTTGGTAACTGAAAATTGTCCGGCTTTTTCAGCACCGATAGTTACTCCTGCTCCGGCTTGTCCCGCCAAAACCTGGCCAAGGCTGTTAATTGTTTTTGTATTGCCAGGAGTTACCATACCGAAGATTAAGTCCTCGACCTTGGTCACATCAACTTGTGCAACCACCTGGGCTTTAGCATCAACCTTGTCGTTATCTGACTGTGGAGGTTGCGCCATTGCGCTCATCGTGAAGCCCATGATTATTGAAAGGGCTCCGAAAAATTTAACTGCTTTCATTTTCATTAAAAAAATTTAGTTTGTAAAAAAGTTAAAAAAAGGTTTAAAAAACTGATCGTTATTAATTTGTTTTTAAGTTTGGGTTGTATTTTTTTTGCTTTTTTTATACTCCTTTCTTTTCGTGATTGATGGTTAGACATTATATTAATTGAATTCGATTTTTACCTGTATTGACCCCACGAAGGTGGTATTGGCATACTGTGGCATACCCATTTGTGTGCCAAGGTAAAGGAATGCATTAAGGAGCTTTGGTTTGGGCCTCATGTTTCGAACTAGCAGTCGGCTATTGCTCATCATGAATTCTGCGCCGTTGTTCAGCTTTTGGCTTGGAACATCACGTGGTTTACCGCCATCGTTGCGGTATGCAAGCCATGAGGTCAGCGGCAGCGTGTAGCCATCGTGGCTTGCAAGCTTGCCATCGTGTTTTACGGTGGCGTTTACAATCAGGTTTTCGTTGGCAGATATTTGCCAAGCCTTAATGCCCCTGAGCATTTGGGTGCCAGAATCGGAATCGAGATATGGCTCAAGGGCAAAAGGCAAGATATTTTCGACCTTTACTTTTGGGCCAATACCAATGCTCGTGAATACGAACTGGCCGCAAACAGTACTTGCAGGCAGGATGGTTGCCAGCAAAATAAGAGTTGCGCGTATGTTTGTGTTGCGGTTATATGTTATCAAGGCATTGTGTTTATGGTTCGTGGGTTGCGTATTCAACCTTTACGTTTATTGTGGCCATGTAAAGTCCTACAGGCGAGTTTATCGGAACTTGGCCCATTGTTCCGTAAATTACCACGTATGATTTTCCCAAAGGCTGCGCGTGTCCCTGGTGGTCGGGTGTCGGTGGTGGTGTTGGCGGGCCGGCGGTACGCCTACGCATGGCAAAAGTTGCACCATTAAAACCCGAGGGAACCTCGATAGCCTGGAGTTTAATAATTTCGTCGCTCAAACCTCCCGGTCCCGCGTTGTGATAAGCAAAATTCACAGATAGTGGAATTTCATAAGAGTTGGTTCCCACCTGAAGCACCAAGTTGGGGTCGGCATCAATACTAAGGGTAACGTCAAGATCAATGCGCCCTTCAATTTCGAGGATCACCGCTTGGTCATCGGTTTTTAAGATTTGTACCGATTGTTTGCCCGCAAGTATTATTCCGGCTTTCTGGTTGAAGTTGAGCTCACCGGCGCCAGTAGCGGTAATAGAGATACCATCGGTGGCAAAAAGCCCAAAGTTTACGCGCTGCGCTTCGGCCAAGGCCGGCAGCGTGCCAAGAAGGCACGTAAAGAGGGTTAAGTGCAACAAGTGCTGATTCATTACTTACAAGTATTCTATTTCAATGGTAAACTCGCCCTGGTAACTACCGGGGTGAGCGTTGCTGATGTCGATCCTTCCGCCAATCCAAAAGTAGTATTCGCCTAAATTACTTATTACCATTACACGTTTGGCAGGGTCAATGGGTTCGCTTGCAAACTGTAAATTTGATTGAAATCCAAAGAGTTCATAATTAATCAAAAGTGTTCCATCACCCAAAGTATTTTCAATAACCCACTCGGGATTGAATTGCACCCTGAAATGTGCCCCCGACTTGCCTAATATCTTTAACAATCCTGCCTCCGGGTCGTGTTGAGCCGAAACATGAATAATGCCATCACGAGCCATACTATCGTCAATCTGAAGGTTCTGTATTGTTACCATTTCTATTTCGGTCTGGTCAACCACCAAGGCCTGAGCCTTTATGGTGTACGAAGAACTTACCTGCTGGCCATTCAGGTTACCAATTAAGCCAAGGCAAACAACAGAAAGGAGAAGAGACCAACATTTCAGCATACTAATTAAACAAAAATTTAAATAAATTTCTTTTCGCTGGCAAAACTACAAAAAAAGAAAACCATTAAACCAAATTTTTTGTAGAACTTGTTCTACACGATGTTTTTTTAACATTTATCATTGCAAAAATTCAAAATCAATAAAACGCCGATTCAGAAAATTGGTAATCCAGAACCTGATTACCACTAAATTTGTACGTCAAAATTTCAAATAGGTTACTTTTTGGTTTCATACTATATTAAAAAACATTGAGTTTCATGGTTTGGCTATCGCCAGAAGTTGTCATTCGCAGCAGGTAAATGCCGCTAACGACTCGGCCTCTGTGCCACTGCAATTGATGTACTCCTGCCGTGAAGTTATCCTTAACCACTGTTTCGATTAGCTTTCCAAACATATCGTAAATATCTATCCGTACCCAATTTGATTCTGGAAGGCTAAACCTGATGGTAGTGAAATCTTTGAAAGGGTTGGGGAAGTTAGGCATGAGTTCGGGCGTGAGGCCAACGTATTGTGTTTCGTCGCCCTCCCCTCCTTTTTTAACAATTATCGAGAAAGGCGGTAACTGCTGGCTACTTTTGGCAACACTTTGTTCGGAAACCGGAGTAAATATTTTGTCGGGCAAATTAAGCATATGGTTACTATCGGTACTCATCATCGCGGGTGCCGATTTGGTAGAATTTTGACTAAAAGCATAACTGCTTAACTGCCGCATTGAAACTGCCCTCTTATTTTTGTGATCATGAAGGGTTATTGACCAATCAGTGGGCCAATTATTAGGAATTTCCCAAGAAAATGTATAGATTCCATTGATGGGAATGCCGTTACGCTCCCCTCCGACAAAAACAGGGATGTTGTAATATTCTGGTCCATCAATTGGTAGGTTGTTTATTGACAAGGGCATTTTGTGTCCTGACGCTGAAAGGGAGAATAACTCTACCCAAGTATTGCTAAGCGGATCAAGGCGATAAGCGTCGTTGGTATCTGGCCCCACCATACCCGATTGGGAGAAAATGATAAACGCATCTGCCGAGAGCCCTGAAGCAGAAAGAACAAGGGGTATTGTTACAGGATTGTTTTTCTGACTTTTATAAAAAGTGCCGCCGGTTTCTGACAAAACATCAGTGGTGAACGATAGGGCCGGATTTGCGGCGTTTGCCCTTACCCAGAATCCTTGGAATGGCGGTATTAGACCATCATGGTTGCCGGTATGCCCGTTGGTGAATTTCCATTGGTTTTCAGCCGGATCCCACACGTATGTTGCCGCGTCAATATTGGTTTTGGTCCATCCGCTTGCGGCTTTCCAATTTATTGTTGAAGAGGAGGGATTTCCCAGTAGGTTCCAACCTTCGTCCGAGAGGTTTGTCTCCACAAAAGGACCTTGGCCGGTGTGTCCACCTACCCGGGACGACCACGTTACAGGATGGTTGGAGCCAGAAAAGCTGAATGTGCCAGAAAAGAAATTTGTTCGGCCTCCGACAGATAAAGGTCGAGGCAAATCATCATTGTAATCGGCATCGCCAGCAACGTTTCCAAACACATAAAAATAATACCCGCGTCCGGGTTTTATGTGGCTATTCATACTGCTTAAAGTGCGCCAACTCATATTGGTGGTAAGAGTATCGGTTTCGTTGAACCACATTAAATTTGGCTGCCTTGAAGGGAAAGTTGAACCGCCTATGCCTTGAGTTACGAAATTATCTAATAGGTCGGCGTAAGTTGTGGCGGTAGGCGAAGCAATCAAACGCCAGCCCTTGCTTCCGGATATAGAAACTTGATTGAACTCTCCGAAGGTCCAGATGTGCTGTCCTGGGGAGAGCGGCAATAGGGTGATGTTATTAAGGGCTATAGTAATTGTGTTTAGGCTGGAGTTATGCGCGATTAAGCCCTCTTTCGAAAGTGATACGGGGCTAGAAGTGTACCGCCAAGGGTGGAGGTTCTGCTCCATATTGCTGTTTAGCTCAAAGTCTTTGTAATGAAGTGTCAATGTTATGTTTCCACTTCCGGTAATTGCACCGGCGCGGCTAATGTCGTAGGTGCGCCTTACTGCATCTGTTTTCCAGGCAGGGGACTGGCCGATTTGTATGTTGAAAATAATTTCGGATGGTATGGTGCTGCCACTTCCAAAAATAATGGTAGTGTGTTGATTTCCAAACGTGTAAGAAAATTCGGCAATCATACCGGTACGTTTAACTAATCCGCTTACATCACCCTGGCCTACAGTTGTAGCACTAGAGACCATGGTAAGCGTACCGGTTGAAAAATGAAGGGTACCATTGCCTGCCGAAGGGTTGGTGCTTTGCAGGTTTAAAACACCTTGAACCGTCAGGTCGGTTGTGGTGCTGACACCATCAGGGTTGTTAATGGAAAGGTTGTTAAAAGTTCCTCCTACTGCTGTCTGTCCTCCGGTTGTTGCATCATACTGAACGGTGCCTCCCCAGGTTTTTCCGGTGGGCAAGGGAGTTGCGGAGGTGTTTTGGGTTCTTATGGTTCCGCTGTTGGCAACCGTGGGTAACGTGCCAAGCAACTGGTGGGTTGCCATGTTCAGTGTTCCGCCTGCCGTGGTTGTTAGTGTTCCGTTTACGGTTAATGCCCCTCCTGCTGTTTGCGTTCCGCTTGTATTGCTCAAGGTAAGGTTGTTGAAAGTGCCGGTAACAATTGTTTGTCCGCCCGTGG
>CAYGFY010000011.1:0-80353 GCA_964349365.1 uncultured Bacteroidales bacterium
TGGAAAAAATCAAGAAAAAACAAAATCAAAGACTCCATTTTAAATCTTGCAAAGCACTCGGAATTGGAAAAGCAGCGGATAAAAGAAGAATACTTGGTTTATTTTAATGGTTTGGGTTGCCCTGTCTGCCTTTTCGGTACTTGACTACTCGCAAGCCTGTTAGTTCTCTTTCTACAATTTCCCAGTTAATTGCATTGGCAATGGTTCGGTTAAGAAAATTAGGTTATACAAGCCACAGGCTTCACAAGAGAGGTTTTTGCAAGAAGCTACACTCGAAATTCACTCGTGGTTGTTGGAGCGCTTAAATGGTAGGTTAAACAAACACGCCCTTAGATTAGAGTTATCACAAGGGGTTTCTGGAAGCTGCATAAAGGTGAAGTTAGGTTCCGCAAAAGGTCTGGTATCCTGCATCTCCATCAATTGGGGGAAGCTGTAAGCGGTCAGGTGTATTTGTCCGCAGGTATGGATTTTGCAATACTTTAAAAAGTTCTTGGAATTGCTGTAGGTTTGTTTTTTCTGATGCTTTGACGAGGGCGTTTTCCACGTTATGATTTCTTGGTATAAAAGATGGATTTGACGCTTGCATGAGTTTTCTTGCATGCTCGATTCTTCCAGAATTTTTATTTACTCTTGCTGTCCAATCCGATTTAAATTGTTTGAATGTTTCCGTTTGGTATTGCTCGAAATGGGAGCACCACTCATCGTCCATTTCGAGGGCAAGAAATGAGTTGGTGTAATCTGCCTTGTTATTCTTCATCCAAATTACAAACCTGTCAATCAAATCGTTATCTCCATCTTTATCTTCTTCAAACCCAAATTTACCCATCATCATTTTCTTCCATTCTTCTTTAAAATATGGCTCGAAAGCCTCCAAGACCCGTGTAGCCTTTTCTATGGCGGTGGTTCTATTTTTATCAATGAGCGGCAAAAGGGCAGATGCGAGGCAGCCCAAATTCCAGTAAGCTATTGATGGCTGGTTGCCAAATGCGTACCTTCCTTGGAGGTCAATAGAACTGTAAACCTGAGCCGGATTGTAATGGTTCAAAAAGGCGCAGGGGCCGTAATCAATTGTTTCACCCGAAATTGTGGTATTGTCGGTGTTCATGACTCCGTGGATAAATCCAACGCGCAGCCAGTTAACTACTAATCTGATTTTTGCTTCCATCGCCTTTTGAAAAAAGAGTAGGGACTTTTCCTTTTCGTTTTCGGTCTTAAGTTCGGGATAGTGCCTGTTTATGGTGTAATCAAAGAATTGAGGTAGGGCTTTTGGCACAAACCTTGCCACGTATTCAAAGGTTCCAACCCTTATGTGGCTCGAGGCAACTCTAGTCAGCACCGCTCCATCGTGGATTGACGCTCTATGCACCTTTTCGCCTGTTGCAACCACCGCCAAGCTTCTTGATGTTGGAATGCCAAGCGAGTGCATTGCCTCGCTTATCAGGTATTCCCTCAGCATGGAGTAGAGCGTTGCTTTTCCGTCGCCACGTCGGGAGTAAGGAGTTTGCCCCGAGCCCTTGAATTGTATGTCGAAAATCTCTCCCCCGGGTGTTTGTTGCTCGCCCAAAATCGAAGCCCGTCCATCGCCGAGCATCGTAAAATGGCCAAATTGATGCCCCGCGTAAGCCTGCGCGAAAGGTTTTGCTCCTCCGGGTACTTGATTGCCCGAGAAAACCAAGGCAAGCTCGTGGTTCGAAACCCCAGCTGTATAAAAACCAAGCTCATTTGCCAGTTGATTGTTGAAAATCTGCAATCTCGGGTTTTCGCAGTGGTGAGGCGTGACAAATGAAAATAGTTTGGGGTCGAGCTTGGTATAGCTACAAAGCAAGTTCCATCCTTTAAGGTTTTTGGCCAATTGTAATTCAGATTTTGTTTGCAATTGAAACAACGAAAGGGGAATAGAGTTCGATTAGCTTTGCAAAATGATGCTTAAACGCGATACTTGGCCAAAAAAAAATGAGCATGAATAAGAACTTATATGCAAAATTCTTCTCTTTTGTGGATAATTATTTTTGGAACCAATAGCTCACCTGAACTTTTTGCCGGGTTGCAAACACCCGGGTGCATCCAAATCAAAAGCATTGTTCTCATTGCCCGCGGCCAGAGCTTCAATTTCACTTTCATGATATCGCACGGGGTTGCTTTTAAATCAATAAAAAGCAGATTTGCTTTTGAACCTTCCCTCATTGCAGCCGATTTTGGCACCCCAGAACCGGCGGTAAGTTTAAGGGGGTTTAGGAAACCCTTACTAATGGGCTGCTTTGTTCTTACCTCCTTTTCACTTAAATGGTAGTGAGTGGTTATTTAACTTGTAACCTTTCAATTCTAATTCTTGCATCAACGGCAACAACCTGTCTCTTGGTGCCCAAAAGGGGGTTAAGATCCATTTCGAATATTTCGGGGGCGGCATTGATAAGGGCAGATAACTTCCAAAGTACCTCGGCAAATAATTCTTCGTTTACCCCTTCCTTTCCCCTTACTCCTTCAATAATTGGATAACTGCGAAGGCTGCGAATCAGTTCCAAAGCGCAATTTTTGGAAACAGGCGCCAAGCTGCTTTCGACATCCTTGAGCACTTCGATGAAAATACCGCCCATTCCGCAGAGGATCACGTGTCCGAATTTATCCTCCCTTTTTGCCCCGACAAAAAGTTCGATTCCCGATATCATTGGTTGTATCAATATTGCATGGGTGTCTTTAATATTCATCATTCTGTTAAATTCTTCCCTTGCAACTACCAGGTTTTCAACACCGAGAACAACGCCGCCTACATCAGATTTGTGCACGGGCCCAACAACTTTCATGGCAATGGGAAACCCCAACATCTGACTTGCTTGAGCAAGGTCTTGTTCTGTTTTTACAACGGCCTCGGCTGCCCGTTGAATACCCGCGGCATCAAGTAGAGTTTGAACTTTAGATGGTTCGAGGTAACCGTTTGGAGTATAATCAATTATTTTTCTAATTGCGGCTAAATCAACTGAAGGTAATTCATTGTCTTCTGGTTGGGGAGGAAGTGTGTGGAAAACCTTGCAAAGGGCCTTTGCAAGAACTACCTCATCTGGAAAATTTATCCTGCCTTTTGATATGAAATCTTTTACCTCGGCATCGGCGGTTAGCGTGCTTGGCAACACGGGGAAAATGGGCTTTTTGCATTGGTTCATCTTGCCGTGCAAGACATCATAAACATTGAAAACCGGGAAAAGGCCCGGGGTTCCAAAAATAACAACCATCCCATCTATGTTTTCGAATTGATTATCAACGTAGTCGATGATAACTCCGAGTTGTTCGGCCGTTCCTGTTGCCAGGAAGTCAATTGGATTTGACACGGATGACCCCGGAAAAAGTTTATTTAACAACTCTTGGCTGGCCTCGCCCTTTATGTGAGGTACTTCTAAGCCACCGTTTGATAGTGCATCGGTGAGCATTACGGCCGGACCACCAGCGTGAGTGATAATGGCAATGTTTTTGCCAATAAGCGGTGGATGCATGAAAACCGATGCCACGGCAATTAACTCCTCGCGGCTATGACACCTCACTATGCCGGCCTTCCTGAAAAGTGCATCAACGGCCGCGTCGGGGCTTGCAAGTGCACCCGTGTGCGACGATGCTGCACGGCTACCTGCATCAGAGCTGCCCGATTTAATGGCTGCAATTTTGCAACCCTTGCGCACGAGCGAAGATGCGTGCTTAAGGAGCATTTGTGGTTTGTCAACATTTTCGAGGTAAAGCAGTTTTACTCTCGAACTTGAGTCCGGGTCAAAGGTATCGTCAAGATGTTTAAGAATCTCTTCAACCCCCATTTGGGCACTGTTACCCACCGAAAAAACATTTGCAAAGGTGAGCCCGTTAGGTATGCCAGCCTCCATTATGAAGCAGGCAGTGGCCCCTGATCCGGAAATGAAATCGCACCCCTTTGGGTCAAGTTTGGGTATTGGATACGTGAAAATACTTTGGTGAAACGGGGTGAGTATTCCCACGCAATTTGGGCCAATTAGCGAACCGTTAACACTGTTGACTATTTCAACCATCTGTTTTTCAAGAATGGCACCCCGGGGACTCTCTTCACTAAAACCTGCCGACAAAACAATGAAAGCCTTGGTGTTTTTTTGGGTGGCAAGCAGTTCGATGGTTTCGGGCACAAACCTTGCTGCAATTGCAATTACTGCCAAATCAACCTCGGGTAAACCTGACGGATTTTGGAAGCTCTTAATGCCCTGAACTTCTGCTTCCTTTAGATTGGTTACATAAAGTTTGCCTTTAAAACCTCCATCCAGGATGTTTTTCAAAATCTTTCCACCGGGCTTTTTAGTGTCGTTGGAACCACCAACCACAACAATGGATTTTGGATTGACAAGCTGAGGAGTTATCATTTATTTGATTTAAGGTTTAAAGATGATGGGCTAATGGTAAACCGAAAACTGACAATTGAAAATTGACAAAAAAACTATTAATAATTACTTAAAACCTTGTATTCACCGCTTCACTGGAAAACATACCTGATGGCTATTCCACCGCCGATCCAGAATCGAGTTTGAGAAAACACATCGAGTGATGGTAAAACATCAAGGCCAATAGTAACAGGGAGCCTTTCGAATTTGTATTCGAGGCCAAGGTTTCCGCTTCCTCCAATCCTTGTTCCCGGTTCATCGGGGTTGTGGAGTTTTCCGAAAAAACCAAAGTGAGCACCAAAACCATAGTACCAGTTGAGGTTTGAAACCTCTGAAATTGGGTTATGCATTTGATACATTGCGGCAAAAAACAGACTTTCACGATAAAATGCACCCACAATTTCAATAGCATCAAGGGAACTAACGAAGTACTTGAACGAAATTCCGTTATATACCCCTCCTCGTCCGCCCAGGCTGCTTTGATAGCCTTGCGAAAAACCTCCAACGGAAAGGTGAAGGGCAAGTAAAACGATAATTGCTGATTTGGTTTTCATACTTGCTGTTGTTTTGATGGTTTTGAGTTAGTTTTTCTCTGCTAAAGCAAAAGTAACACTTATGGGATAATGGTCGGAGTACTTTTGTTTTCCTGTTTTGAAGTTTTTTGCCTTAAGGCCTTGGCTGTAAAGCAAAAAGTCGATTCGAAACGAAGGAAAATTCCAAATATACGTACTCCCACCTATGTCAATGCCTTTTTTGTAAGAATCTTTAAGGTTTCGCTTAATCTTGCGGTAGCCGTAAGAAAATGGTGTGTCGTTAAAATCGCCAGCGAGAATTACTGGATATGGCGAGGCTTCAATGTGTTCGGAAACAATTTTTGCCTGAACGGTTCTTCTTACTGCGGCATCCCTGATTCGCCGGGCAATTCTCCGCAATCCCACCGAATGATCCATGTTGCCCATTTCATCATCTGCACTCAGCATGTTGTCGAAAAGCATAATATCCTCCTTGCCAAGCCCAATAGATTCAAGATGAATGTTGTAAATCCTTATGGTATCAGTATTGACCATTACATCAGTATAAATACCCAAGTTGCCCGCCATTGACGGAAACTCGATTCTACCCTTGTTTAAAATGGGACTTGAACTATAGGTTGCCAGGCCAAAAAACAAACTACCCCTCGATTTTGAGTGTTCGAAGTGTACGTTGTTGGCCCTGAGAATTTTACGTAAAGTGTCGGTGGTCTTGAATTTCTTGCTGTTGTCATGAATGTATTCTTGAAAACAAATTATGTCGAAATCTTCACCGACAAGAAAATCGAAAATTTTGTTGCGATTTTCAAAGTTGGGATTTTGCCTTGAAGGCGAGCTGAAGAAATCGAAGTTGCGAACGTTGTATGAAAGCACTTTAATTGTAGTCATCTCGGGACCAAAAGCCTTGCTGCTTTTTCCAAAACTGATGTAATTAAAAAAATTAGAATATCCAACAATAATGGCAAAAAGGGAAAGGCTCGCGAATCTCCAATTGTAAAAGAACCAAAAAATAACGAAAACAAAATTGAACCAAAACAAAACCGGGTAGACTATCCCCAAAAAAATAAGGGGCCATGAGCTGGCTGGTTTAACCACCGGCGAAAGGTAAGAAAGGAGTAGAAGCAACGCAAAAAATACATTACTTGCAATAGCAATCCTCAAAAACCAACTAACACCTTTTTTCTTTCGCGGGGCCATTTTAATTTTTGTTGCTCATTCTGAAAAGTATTTCTTTTTCGTTTGCCGAAAGACTTTGATAGCCACTTTTGGAAATCTTGTCGAGGATTTCATCAATTTCTTTTTGGTTTTCGGCTCTTTTTTTGTTGTACTCGTAATCGTTTAAAGGCCTTGAACCGGTGCGTTTAACTTTAAGTTTCTGTTTTGGTGCCAGTAATCCTTTTAGCCATTTGAACATTCTGTAAAAAAAACCTGCCGGGTCAATGTTAGATTTTAGCAAGGCAACGTACACGAATCCCCAGGTAGCTCCTCCAAGGTGGGCTATGTGGCCACCCGGATTTCCCCTTTCGATGCTTAGCAAATCTATAACAATAAAGATAAGTGCAATGTACTTGAGTTTAATCCGCCCGAACAGCAATAATGACAATTGATAATTGGGCTGGAAAACCGCCACCGCAAAAAAGATGGCCAGCACCGAAGCCGATGCCCCAAAGGCCACGGCTTGATGTCTTACTCCTTCGAAAACCGGGAAGAAGTTGTAAGCACCAATGTAGAAGGCTGCACCCGCGATTGCCCCAAGAATGTAGGTTGGTACAAGTCGGCCCTCGCCCAAAAACTGGCTGAATAACCTACCACCAACATACAATACAAGCATATTGAACAATATGTGAAAAAACCGAACGTGCAGAAACGAATAAGTAATTAACGTCCAAGGTTTGCTTGCCACCACCTCTATATTTGAGGATACTGCAAGCCAGTTTATGGTTTCGGCAGAAAAGGTCGAGTTGTTCCACAGGTAGAAAAACAGGCGAAACAAGGCAAAAACGATAAAAACCCCCATGTTGATGCCCACCAACCTCGAAACGGTTGACCCTTTACTGAAATAGTTTTTTATATCGTTGAACATACTTAGCAATTGACAATTTATTATTGGCTTCCCACTTGCCACTTTTCACTTTCCACTATTTAAAAAACTTTCTTTTCTTTCGCCAGTATAGTATCAAGATCAATCCAAAAATCATTCCCCCCAAGTGGGCAAAGTGAGCAATATTACTTCCGGGCCTGTCTGCAATTCCTGCAATCAATTCCAGCAAGCCGTACAGAATTACAAGGTACTTGGCCCTTATTGGAATTGCAAAGAAAAGGTAAATCAAGGCGTTTGGAAATATCATACCAAAGGCGAGCAAAATGCCAAAAACCGAACCAGATGCACCAACCACTAAATGTCCATTAAGGAAATCAATGCGATATTGACTCAAAAACGCAGTAGCAGAGGTTAATGCCATTTGCGGGTCAGTGTTCAGAAGCAGGTTGTATTCTTGTCTGAAGAGTTCAAAATTGTTGGCAATTTCGTGGCTAATGACCTTGAAGTTTGAAGAGGATAAAAACGAAACAATACCTTCATTGTTTGGTTGTGCAATGAGAGCGTCCATTATTTGTAGAGTGGGTTGCATTTGCAGGTAAACAACCAGGTAATGGATAATTGCTGCACCAAAACCCGTGGCCAGGTAATAAAACAAAAACCTACGCGGCCCCCAGTAATTCTCAATCATGTTTCCAAACATCCACAATGCGAACATATTGAAGAACAAATGGCTGAAACTACCGTGCATGAACATGTATGTTAAGAACTGGTATGGACTGAAATCGGTTGCCCCGACAAAGTGGAGCCCAAAAATCTTGTAGAGGTTTATGCCAAAGGAATTATCGAGGGCAATTGTAGCCAAGAAAAACAATCCGTTAATTATCAGAAGGTTTTTTACCACTGGAGGTAATATGTTAAATCCGCCTGGTGCGATCTGCATTTTTTTTGGTTTATTGGTTGAGCAGTTTATGAGTTTGGCAAAGAAAGGTTTTAGAGTTTAATAGGCTAAGGAGGTTATAAGAGTTCAAGAAAACTTATGGTCTGGTATAATCTTTTCATCCGTTGCATATGTCAAGTTTCCTTTAATCATTAATCCAAACTTTTCCTTCAAAAACCTTTTCCGCGGGCCCTGTAAGCCAAACGTTTTTAAAGACCGTATTGTTTTCGGTTTGGAAAGAAACCTGTAACTTACCTCCCAACGCTTCAACTTCGAAAAAATTGGCGTGTTGGAGATTATTAATGTGCTTGGCGGCAACTGCAGCAGCAACAGCACCCGTGCCACAAGCAAGGGTTTCGTTTTCAACGCCACGCTCGTATGTTCTAACTTTCAAATTGTTGGCATTTGCCATCTCGACAAAATTTACATTTACACCGGCTGGGTCGAAAGTTTGGCTATACCTCAATTCGCGGCCTTCGCGTACAACATCTTTTTGTGAAATGTTTTGGCAAAACACCACCAAGTGCGGTGAGCCGGTATTTATGAATATCCCTTCTGAGATCTCCTCGAGACGATCAACATCATTCATTTTGAGGGAAATATTGTATTTGAATCCATCAAAATCATTGATTTTGGCCTCATGTATTCCGTCGATTGCCCTGAAAGAAATTTTTGTGTTTATCAGACCCAAATCATTGGCAAAAGCCACCAAGCACCGTCCTCCATTTCCACACATGGATCCTTCGCGGCCATCGGAGTTGTAGTATTTCATTGCAAGTCCGTTGCTTGGTTCGTAAAACAGAACAATAACTCCATCGGCACCAATACCAAAATTCCTATGGCAAATGTTCCTGAAAAAAGCTGTCAGGTGGTTTTCGGGCGAAAAAAGCGGAACATTCCTGCCGTCAAACATTATGAAGTCGTTACCGGCTCCCTGATATTTCGAAAATTCAATTAACATTGAACGGTGTAAAAGGTTAGCTTACAATGGGGTTTTTGTTGGATTTAGCGCCCTAAACTGCGTGGATGGCGTGATTTGGTAAAACACGTCAAAATAGCTCACGTAAAGGTTTCCGCCAGATTGGTAGAGCTTGAGGGCATCCACTTGAGTCATGTCGTAAACCACCAGAACATTGTTGGAAAACTTGTATCCCCTGAAATTCAACGGAGATTTCCAAAGTTCAACGGTGATGATTTCCTCCCTTGGGCTGTCAGTAATGGGTTTTCCAAGAAGGGAATCCAACTGCTGGGTTGACAGGCTGGGTTTTTTGGCACTTTTTGGCAGTGCAAAGCTTAGCGTGGCAACAAGCCGGTCCTTGTCCATTTTTATGAAGTTGTACTCTCCAAGAGTTTGCCCTTGATGATTTGCAACAGTATCTAAACCATTGACATTATTTCCGTTTACGACCTTAAGGCTGTCAGGTTTAAGATGCGCTGTTAATTCTAATGAATCCACTAAGGCCAAATTTTCATCATTTTCAATTATTTCAATGATGGCAAGTTCGCCATTTTCCGGGTCTTCTTTGGTTATAGGTTTCTTTTCACCGCCTGACAAGATGGAAACCGGCCTTGCCTCACTTGTTAGTTCAGCGTTGTATTCCCGGTCCGAATACCAGTTCAGCACAGCCACTCCAAGCCAAAAGCCCAAAGCTACTGCACCAACAGCCAAAAGAGCCGATAGATACCAATTAATGCCTTTTTTTGCCATTGCGGTCGAAATAACAGTGCAAAGTTAAGCATTTTTCGCATTTAGAAATGCCATAAAAGTTCTTGGCAATTCTCGGGTCAAGTTACCCGTTTCGGGCGGATTTGGCTTCTAAAAACTCGAGCAAAATAAAACTCGCGGGTATCACGAAATAATTCCATTGCTTGCAAAGATGAAAACAATTTCAAGCATGGGCAGTACAGGCTCAGAAGTTTCGTGGCAATGGCAGGTCATTGAGTTATGAAAACAACCTGCCTGATACGAAAAACAAACACAATCCGCGGGAAAAAATGTTGCACGAAATTGCACCGCCCCTTGGAATTTAAATAACAATTTTTTTAGAAAGCCGCTCCTGCAAGAACGAGTGCTACAATAGCCACGAGTTTTAGAAGAATATTTAACGAAGTCCCAGAGGTGTCTTTCAACGGGTCGCCAACTGTGTCGTCCACGACTGATGCCTTGTGGGCCTCAGAGCCCTTTCCGTGGGTTTCGACGATGTAAACAAAGCCTTTTTCAATAAGCTTCTTGGCGTTGTTCCAAGAACCTCCGGCATTGGATTGCACTACAGCCAGAAGTACGCCCGAAGCCGTTACCCCGGCAAGCAAACCACCAAGTGCGTTCGCCCCGAAAAGCAATCCGGTCAGCAGCGGAACTGTTACCGCGATTACTCCCGGAAGAATCATTTCGCGAAGTGCAGCCCGGGTTAAGATGGTAACACGGCGGCCATAATCTGGTGTTCCCTCGGCAGCATTAAGCACCTCCTTATCTTCGGCCCTTCATTTATCAATTTTTACGGTCTGTTTTTTTTTCAAAACCGCGAGGGCCTTGTTTAATGGTTCAATGGTTTTGAACTGATGGCGAACCTCTTCGATCATTGTCCTTGCGGCATCACTAACCGCCTTAATTGTTAATGAGAAAAAACGTAGGGTAGGAGGGCCCCGACGAATAACGATGCCATGACAATTGGTTCCGAAACATCGATGGTGGTGATTTTTGCCGCACTCATGTAGGCGTCAAAAAGGGCAAGTGCAGTTAGTGCCGCCTAACCAATTGCAAAACCCTTTCCAATTGCGGCAGTAGTATTGCCAACGGCATCAAGTTTATCAGTTCTGTCACGTACCTCAGGGGGTAATTCTGCCATCTGGGCAATGCCACCTGCATTATCAGAAACTGGCCCGTAAGCATCAACCGAGAGTTGAATCCCAAGGTTTGATAGCATGCCCACGGCTGCAATGGCAATACCGTAAAGGCCGCCAAGGCTAAACACGAGCATTATGGTAAATGCTATGGTTAGTATGGGCAAAACGGTTGAAAGCATACCTATGCCCAAGACAGAAATGATGTTTGTGGCCATACCCTATGTTGATTGCCTTGCAATGGCCAGCACGGGGAGGTAATTGGTGCCGGTAAAGTACTCGGTAGAATAACCTATAACCAAGCCTGCTGCCAATCCAACTATTGTTGACAAGAAAATATTGAAGGACGAAATTTCTCTAAACACTCCACCGTAAAGTGCGTCGGTAAATACTATGGTTTCAGGAAGAACATTTGTAATGATTAGATACGAAAAACCAACCATTAGTGCCGCAGATACCAATTCACCAATGTTGAGAGCCGTTTGAGGATTACCGCCTTCCTTGACTCTAACGAAGTAAGTTCCGATGATTGATGCAATAATTCCGGCACCAGCAATTAGCATTGGCAGGATTATTGGCGAAAGCCATTGAATACGTCAACATACCCGTTTTCGACAATGCCGCCATACCCAACCAAGAAACTTGCGCCGAGTACCCTTGCAGCAATTATTGAACCTACATGGGATTCGAAAAGATCGGCACCCATACCGGCAACATCGCCCACGTTGTCGCCAACATTATCGGCTACCGTGGCAGGATTTAGTGGATGGTCTTCGGGAATGCCAGCCTCGACCTTACCAACAAGGTCGGCACCCACATCGGCAGCCTTGATGAAAATTCCGCCACCGACTCTTGCAAGCAAAGCTATTGAAGATGCACCGAAAGAATATCCGGTAACCACGGTAAGGACTTTGTTTGCGTCGGCAATGCTCTCGGTTCCGAAAAGTTGGGCATAAACAATGAAAAGCGCGCTGAGTCCAAAGATACCCAACCCCACTACCGCGAGGCCCATAACACTTCCTCCCGTAAATGCTGCCCTAAGAGCTTTGTTAAGGCTCGTGCGTGCAGCATTGGTGGTTCTAACGCTTGCCTTGGTGGCTATTCGCAAGCCAATAAAACCGGCCAAGCCCGAGCTCTATGCACCCATGATAAACGAAACGGCCACGAGATGCGATGAGTTTTCGGTACCGATTGTAAACGCAAGGAGTATGGCAATTGATACCACGACTATGGATAAAATTTTACACTCGGCCTTAATGAAAGCCATGGCACCATTCGAAATGTATCCCGCAATTCGAATCATCTTATCAGTGCCCTTGGGCTGCCTCTCAATCCATAAAGCTTTTAAAATTGTAAATACAATCGCTACCAAACCGATTAAGGGAATTAAATAAAGTAACTGGATATTCTTAAACTAATTGTTTTGTCATGAATAATGAAAAAAAGTTTTTAATGAATTTCTAACATCAATATCAATAAAAGGTTTAAAATTCCGAAAAGAAAATTAATTTTTTTCAACTTCACAAAAAGTGATCAAGAGTAGTGGTGTTGGGCGAACATGGAGGCGTGAAAAGTATATGACTAAGAGTGAAGAGTTGAAAATTGATACTGATAGTTAAAGATTGTATGAATAATTGTGTCAAAATTTTTTTTAAAACTCCACTCTCAAGAATCATGTAAAAGAGGTTTGATTTTGAAGCCCTGAAGGGTGAGATTGTCCATTTGATTATATGTGGCGAACCGATTACGGACAAGGATGGTGCGCTCATGCCATTGATCGAGAAAGTTGTTGGGGTAGTGCTTCAAGTAGAAATAGACCAACACCTTCAAGTCATCCGCTATTTTGGATCCAACCTTCGATAGGGTGAGTCCTGAAAAAATCTCAAAAGCTTTTCGAGGGCATTGACATTTTTTTGTTCGGCGGTATGATGGCCAGTATCAGCCCGAACACAGTGAACCAAAATGCCCAATCACGTTAGCCCTAAGAACCAAAAGGAGTTTTAGTCAGGTGATCATAGGGGTTGCAGGGCTGGCAATCTTTACATGGCCACTTAAAACATTGACCTGCCGCGAGAAAAGCGGGGAAAGAAAAATATCACGGTGATTTAAAGTCGACTAATAAACTGGGACCGACCAACCAACTATTTCAAATATCCCGAACACATCAGGAAGCCGATTTAAACGAAAAACACGTTTGAATGATACCACGGAATGATAAGTAAAGCAACCAAATTAATGGGTTGATTTGCTCCAGATATGGCTGAAATGAAATTAGTCTTTCCGACCACGGGGAATTTTCAGATGAAGTAATACGCCCCGGTTTTCGGTGGTCAAAATACCTAAACCAGCTAACGATTTTGAACGAATACCTAATTTAATTTAAAAAAATGACGCACTTGATTCAACCTCTTTTTCAAATCGTTAGTCGTCAATTAATTAAGATACCAAAACACCCCGGCCTGGCACCTATTCGGGATTTTCCCTCCCGACGGGTTGTTGTACTTTATCCCAGACTTCCGCCTCTTTCTGCAATTCCTTTCTATGTCTTCGGCTGATAGATCGTTTTTCAAGCTTGTAAAGGTCAGGTTGTCCGGCATTGACCCAAGCGGTATACCAAAAGTCACCAACGGACTTTACCGATAATCGCATCTGGGTTTCGATGGATCCTTGAAGGGCCACGTGAAATGCAATTGCAAAATCTCGTGAATAAGTCCTTATCGTCGCCATTCCCCTCATTTCATGTGCAAAGGTCCTGTCGGGCGACATTTTTTGCATCAAGCTGTCAAACACCTCGTAAATCCTATTAACCTGGTTGTGGCTAATCTCCACCAGCTCCCAAGCCCTGTCCAGTGGCGATTGGATGTATTCGGCCCTTCCGACAAAAAAATTAAACCTCTCGGCCAGCATTTCGGGTACGCGGCTTTCCCACAGTGCATGTATTCCGCGTTGGGCAGGGGTGCGTCCATTGTAGTGTTTGGTTGTATGCAACGGCGTGCAACAATCGGCAATGTAATGGCCAATGTGGGCGGCATTATACAAAATACGGTCAACGTCTCCTTCTTCGAATGCCCTAGTAAGTCTTCCCATCATTACATTAACGTGCCAAGGGAGGATTCCTTGTTTTTGAAGGGTGTCTTCGGTGAACTTTTCAACAGCATCGCGCCACCGCCTTGGCACCACTTCAAAAGGATTATCGCCAAAGTGGTCAACATCGATGTAATGTCTTTGGGCTTCACCAGGAACTGCATGGGCACGGCGGTCAGGATCTATTGCACGTTCGGAAAGGTATTCGACGTGCTTCTTGAAAAAACCAACCATTTCGGGTGGAAGGGTAAATACCGCCATGCGGTTTATCTTTCGATGGGCCACAAATCCCCAACCGGCCAAATCCAAGGGTGGAAGGATTAATAGCACCAAAAAGGCAACCATCAATCGGAGTTTTATTTTCGAAAAAAAAACCATTATTACCAAAATCGTTTAAGTACCATATTCCACAATCTTCAAATTATCACACCATGCAAACCGCCAAGTATAATTTCTGTAAACCTAGGCTTTTAAGAAAGGCATCTTGACAACTTCCGCTGTAAGATACTTTCCCCTTACTTCAACCAAGATGGTGGTTCCGGCCTTTGCATGCTCAGTTTTAACGTAGCCCATTCCAATACCTTCCTTTAACGATGGCGACATGGTTCCGCTGGTAACTTCTCCAATAACCGAACCTGATTCATCAACAATAGAGTAGTGTTGCCTTGGAATGCCCTTGTCAAGCATTTTAAAACCAACGAGCTTGCGCGAAACTCCTTCTGATTTTTGCTTGAGCAAGTTTTCGCGATTAATAAAATCCTTGCCTTCGGTAAACTTGGTTATCCAACCCAGGCCAGCCTCGATAGGAGATGTGGTGTCGTTGATTTCGTTTCCGTAAAGGCAAAAACCCATTTCGAGCCTTAGAGTGTCGCGGGCAGCCAAGCCAATAGGTTTAATGCCGAAGTCGGCACCTGCCTCGAGCACTGCTTCAAGTATCTTAATTCCAACTTGGTTGGGAAAATAGATTTCGCAACCTCCAGAGCCAGTATAGCCCGTGGTGCTAAGCAAAATATTGTCAACTCCGGCAAAGTTTAAAACCTTGAAAGAGTAATAAGGCATATCTTCAATTGGTTCGTTTGTAAGCTTTTGCATTGCCTTGAGTGCCAAGGGTCCTTGCACTGCAAGTTGTGAGGTTTGGTCGGATGCGTTGGTCAGGTTTGCGCCAATTTTCTCGTTTTGTAGGTTTAACCAAGCCCAATCCTTATCGATGTTGGCAGCGTTAACAACCAACAAGTACTTTTTGTCGTTGAATCTGTAAACCAAGAAATCGTCAACAATTCCACCATCAAAGTTTGGGAAGCAAGAGTATTGAACTTTGCCATCAGATAACACCGAGGCATCGTTGGAGCTAACTCTTTGAAGCAAGTCCAAGGCTTTTGGACCTTCAACCCAAAACTCGCCCATGTGCGAAACGTCAAAAACTCCAATTGCTTTTCTTACTGTTTCGTGTTCGATATTAATTCCCTCGAATTGAACTGGCATGTAAAAACCAGCAAACGGAACCATCTTGGCTCCCATTAATTCATGTTTTATCCTAAAAACGGTTGTTTTCATAAATTGGGTCAGAAATTAGAAATTAGTAGTTCAAAACCTCGCTAATCAAGTCAGCAGCTTCTTTTAACAAAATTGCTGACCGAACCTTTAACCCCGATTCATCAATTATCATCTTGGCCTCTTCGGCGTTGGTACCCTGAAGCCTTACAATTATGGGCAAGTTAATGTTTCCGATGTTTTTATAGGCTTGAACCACACCATTGGCAACCCTGTCGCACCTTACTATGCCGCCAAAAATATTGACGAGAATTGCTTTAACGTTGGGGTCTTTCAAAATAATCCTAAATGCTTCTTCCACGCGTTTTGCATCGGCAGTACCTCCCACATCCAGGAAGTTGGCTGGGTCGCCTCCACTTTGCTTTATAATATCCATGGTGGCCATTGCAAGGCCGGCGCCATTAACCATACAACCCACGTTACCATCTAGTTTGACATAACTGAGGTTATGCCGTCCTGCTTCAACCTCCATCGGGTCTTCTTCGTGTATATCACGCATGAGGACAATTTCGGGATGCCTGAAAAGGCTGTTGCCATCAATTACCATCTTGGTATCAACAACAAGAATTTTATTGTCGGAAGCCTTGAAAAGTGGGTTGATTTCAAGCAAGTTGGCATCACTTTCAATGTATGCTTGATAGGCCATTGGAACGAACTTAACCATATTTTTGAAGGCTTCTCCCGACAAGCCTAGGTTAAATGCAATTTCCCTGCATTGGAAAGGCAAGATACCAACCTTGGGGTCAATCTCTAGGGTGAAAATTTGATCGGGTGTTTCTTCGGCAACTTCCTCTATGTTCATTCCTCCACGCGGCGAGTACACGACCATATTACGAGAAGTATTGCGATTGAGCAAAATGCTGAAGTAAAATTCTCTTGGCTCTTCTGGCCCCGGGTAATAAATTCCCTGCTCTATCAAAACCTTTCTTACCAACTTGCCCTCCCGCCCTGTTTGGGGAGTTACCAATTGCATTCCCAGAATTTGTTTTGCGAATTGTTCAACCTCATGAAGCGACTTGCCAATTTTCACCCCTCCGCCCTTGCCTCGACCACCTGCATGTATTTGGGCCTTAACTGCCCAAACGCTTATGCCGGTTCTCTTTTCCAATTCTTGTGCTGCGGCAACTGCATCGTTTGCATTGTCTATCAAGATACTTTCGGCAACCGGTACCCCATACTTCCTTAAAAGGCCTTTGCCCTGATATTCATGAAGGTTCATAAGGTATTTGATTTAGGTGTTGATTATGGTTTGGTGGCAAAAATACAAATCTTTACATAAAATGTTGTTAAACAAATAAAATATTGACAAATAATTCTCGTTAGAATGATGAACCAAAAAATTTTAGAACAAAAAAAATCCCTTATGGAAAAAACCTCTACCAGAAAAAAATCTTCCAATTACTACCTAGGCCTAAATGGCATAAGGGATTCGGAAAACTCGACCTGTCACGATATCAACGGATTTGATGTTATGGAACCCAATCCCAGTGTTGTTAGAAATATCCTTAGCTATGCCAGGGCATTGGAAGTGCTGAAGCCCAACAACCAGATGGTCTTCTATTTTATAAAAAATTGACAAATGTGCATTTTTTGCACAAGAAGTGGGCTGGTTTTACTGCCCGTTTTTTTTAACATCCCATTTGCCATTTTTTTACCTTTGCGTCAAATAAACTTATAGCAAGCCCGTTTATCAATTTATTGTTTGAAAAATATTAACTATTGACAAAACATGAAAAAGAGAGTTTCTGCAATCCTCATCGCGTTGTTTTTTTCTGCAGTCGTTTTTGAGAGTTGTAAATCAAAAGAACCGTGTCCGGCCTATGCAAGCCAAAATACAGAGATGGGTGAGTGCCAAAGGATGGGGTGTTTAATCAATAATTCGCAAGTTTAACCAAGGAAACACTTATTTCCTTTTTTTGCATCCCAGATGTATGTATTACGGTTTTTCAATTTGCTTTTCGTTATAATTTCATTTTCGTTTGTTCCCGTTCTTTCCTCGTGCATTGCAAGCGATAATCATAATAGTTACGCCCAAACATTGAAGGCTGGGCTTAGGGTGGGAGCGGAGCGAACCGAGGTTTACATTGGGCTCCTGGACACAAAGCGAGTTGCGGTGGTTGGTAACCATTCCTCGTTGGTGTCGGGAGTTCATTTGGTTGACACCTTGTTGAGGCTTGGAATTAACGTTGTAAAGGTTTTTGGCCCCGAACATGGATTCAGGGGGGACCTGCCCGATGGTGAAACGGTGGCAAGCGGTGTTGACCCAACAACGGGGATAGAAATTGTGAGCCTTTACGGAAAGTACCGCAAGCCCAATCCAAATCATCTCAAAAATGTTGACATCATCGTTTTTGACATGCAAGACGTTGGAGTTCGTTTTTACACTTACATTTCCACGATGAGTTTGGTTATGGAAGCCGCCGCCGAAAATGGCATTCCCGTATTGGTGCTTGATAGGCCCAACCCCCACAGACATTACATTGACGGCCCTGTTTTGGAGCCTGGCTACAGTTCGTTTGTGGGTATGCACCAAGTGCCCGTGGTTTACGGTATGACAATTGGGGAGTATGCCCTTATGGTAAACGGCCAGGGCTGGCTTGCCAATGGAGTAAAGTGTAACCTTAAAGTTATAGCAATTGAAAACTATTTCTCGGATACCAAGTACATTTTTCCCGTTCCCCCTTCGCCAAACTTGCCAAACATGCGCTCGGTTTACTTGTACCCATCATTGTGCTTTTTCGAGGGTACCTTAATAAGCGTTGGAAGGGGAACCGATTTTCCTTTTGAGGTTTTTGGACATCCCAAATTGCCCTCCGAAAAATACACCTTTTCATTTCAACCAAAAATTACCAGTGCATCAACCAACCCTCCGTTGCTGGGCCAATTGTGCAACGGCTTAAGCCTAAAACACTTGACCGAAGATTACTACAAAAGTGTTAGGAGCATCAACCTTGATTACCTTTTGGAGGGTTACAGCGATTATCCCGAAAAGGCGTACTTTTTCAACAACTATTTTAACCGCTTGGCCGGCACGGCCAGTCTTCAGGAACAAATTAAAAATGGGGTGGCCGAATCGGCTATAAGGGCCTCTTGGCAGCCCCGAATCGAAGAATTTCGTCAAATAAGAAGTAAATACTTGCTGTATTGTGATTTTCGGTGAGCCCTATTTAGCCACTAATACCACTTGGGCCTTATTTGCTTGGTGTATTTTTCGATAAAATTCTACAAACTCCCTATATCTGGTTGGTGGATGTGTACCCCTTTTGGTGTAGAAACTCGATGTAAAAGTAAGAATGTTGTCCTCGAGGGAGTAATTCGCCTCGAAAAAACCAAAATCATTGTCCTCCAGAACATTTGGAGGTATGCTTGAAACCTCGTAACCATTTGGAATTGTTACTGTAACCCTTTCGGTTTCCAAGGAGGTTGAAGCCAAATAAATGTTGTTTGTTCGGGTGACGTTTAATGGTGGGTTTGAAATATCCATTTTTAGCACTGCAGGCTCGAAAAGTATCCTGTTTCCAGCCCTCGAGGCGTAGCCGTTGACCCGGAAATTTATTTTTTCAACTATTGACGGGTTTCTCGATTTGTGGTTTTCTATTGCTATGGTATCTATAATTGGCGAGTTCACTCCCAGATATTGAAGGTAGTGCTTCTTCGCGCGTGAGGTCCATTTAGGAATACTTCAATGGCATCATCGTAATTAGAACCAGTTGATTTGGTCTCCAACTTCACGGTTAATGCACCTTTGGCATCAAGCGAGGCAACAATTTCCCTTTTTATGAAGCTATTAGTTCGATTGAAGGCGGGCGTTTTAACCATCTCGCCACCTTCGGGCTTGACCAAGAGAACATAACGGTTTGAGTTGCCCGGGCCGACGTGTCCGGCTGAAAACCTAATGGTGGTAGTTTCGAGCCACAGGGTGTCGCCTTGGTGGGGTACGCACACAATTATGTGGTTTAATTGATCTGAAGGGAACTCTAGTTTTGTCTGAATCCCGAAGCCGCTCCATATCAGGGTGTAAAATGCTTCGACACCAACGGCCTTAAGCAGCGAAATGGTGTAATTGCTAAGAGCCTTGCATTCGCCATAGCCAACTCTATCAACTTGGGTCGTTTCAGCTGGTTGAAACCCACCAATACCCAAAATTATTGCCACGTATCGTGTTTTGCCCTGCACGTACTCGTAAATTATCGGAGCCTTCTCCAAAGGGTCATCAATGTCCTTTACAATTTCCCTTACCATTTTAATCGTCTCGTTAGGTAGTGTTTGCCTCCCTTTGTTGAGCTCGGAAATCCATAACCCAAAATTCTTCCAGCTACTCATGTTACCACGGTAGCCACCGTAATTGAAATCGTTGAATGCCACAAAAGCATAAGGTATCCAATGGTGGATCGGGGGCATGTAAGTCTCCCTTTTCACAGCCCTATAATTCTTTATGTACCATTTGTTGGCATTATCATCGTTAAGGTTGTGTTCTACGTAATCGGGGAGATCGGTGTTGAAAGCCATTTTTCTTATTGAAATACCACCTCCAGGTATAACGGTGTAACTGGCACTTTGAACAGTAACCCCGGTGCCTTGCACCGGGCACCACCAGGGCGGGAAAAAAGCATCGCGATATTCAATTTCGTAGGCGTATTCAACTGTAACAAGGAACCTACTGGAATACAAATCGGTTGAAGTTACCCGTGTTTCGGCAAACAACACAAAGCCAGGGTATCCACTTCTCTCATCAAACTCCGACTTTTTCAAATCTCTGATTTTTCTTCCATTCTCATCGTGGAGGGTACCCGAAACCCGTCGTAATCGATGAAACGAATCATGGCTAATTGATAGGTCAAGCATTTTCTCAGCCTTTTTATCCAGAACGGTAATTACCTCCTTGACCCGATACAAAGCCCTGGTAGGGGACTGAATTTGGAACTCTATTTGTTGATCTCTCACAACTGCCCCGGCGTAATTCCTTGCATTAAGCACTTGGCCAAGCAATGCTACTCCAAGATAAAACCCAATTTTAAGTGCTTTACTCGTATCTCAATTTTATTTTTCGAGTAATTAACTCGATTTTTTCAAAATCACTTGCTCTGCTTGCTTTTCCACAATCTTATCGAAAAACTCCTTAATGGCTTGGTATTCGTCAGGCAAGAACATTGTTTTGCGTATGTTGAGAAATGAACTGAATTCAATTTTGTTGCCCTCTACCTTGGCGCCAAAAACATAACTCGCATCGCGACCCAATCTTATGTTAGCGTTTGCAGGTATGAAGTCAACCACTAATCCTTCGGGGATCTCGTGCGAAAATGCCAGTGATTCTTGAATGGGGGTTACAAAATCAACTGGGTGCTTCCTTTCTTCGAGCTTGAAGGGGTTTTCTTTTGTTGCCTCAATAATCAGTGGTTGAAAGATGATGAGATCGCCAATAAGAATGTTGGCATCCAAGAGTTCGAAATCTGAGGTAATTGTAAGTATTTCAGATAGTTCATCCTTGTTTTCGATCTTTATCTCTGATAGCTCCAGGTTTGAATACTTGGTTTTAAGAGTGTTGTGGTAATCTTCAATTTTGGTTTGGTTTGCAATTGCTCGCCTTTCCGAAAAGCCACTGTAGCCACGGCTTTGATTGCCAGATTGCCATTCATTTGTCCTTCTTCGGTCATTTTAGCATTGATTTCTACACGGTCTCGTGCCGAGGCATCAACCTTCAGGTCTATCCAACTAACGTTGTTTCTTTACAACAATCTGCCATTGTAGTTTATTGCCCTTTGGGGAAGCATTCCGATAGGGGTAATTGGTTCGGTGGCATCGAGAAAAAGATGCTGGCATCGGCCTTTTTTACAGCGGCGAGCACGTAGTTAAACCTGTCAATTGTCGGAAAAGCCTCCATAATGATGCCATTGTCGCGAGTACTTGAGATGATTGGGTTGGCATTTAGTCCACGTTCGCGAAGTGCAGCAACAAGTAGGAGGTTAATTTCCGCAACATTGCCCGATTCGTTTTTTATCACATCGTTTGGCGAAGACCTCGCGCCTATTCCACTTCTGCCATTCCCCATCTAATATTTTTCCTGAACCAATCCAAAACTGAGCTGATCTTTTCGTCCTCTGCAGCCCCATCGGTTGCAAGGCCAGCCATCAAGGATCTGAATCTACGGCTTCCCGAAAGGTAATCGCCAAAGCCCTCTGCCTCGCGTAGGCTCTTGTCAACATCGGCCCAAGATAAAGCGAAGTTCCTTGGCTGACCACCGGCAAAAGTTATTGACCTAAGCTCTACGTGCAGGTAAGAAACGAAGTTCATAATGTTTGAAGTAAAAGGCTCTGAGCGCATTCCCGGAATATCCTCCATCAGCCAACGCTTCTTGTAATTGGTAAAACGATATAATTCCGATCTACCACCTCCCAATGGTATGTTGGCCGAGGCATGTTCGGGGTGGTTGTGTGATCCTTCATTGTTTGGTAACCCTGCACAAAGAAATTGAAGTTGTAAAACGCAGGTTGATACAAGATGTACTCGCTGTAAGCCACTGGTATAGAATACTGAAACTGCCAATCAGGAGGGCTGTAGAAAAAGGGTGATGTTATGGTGTAGGTTATTTCCAAAATTGAGCCAACCTTGGCCTGCGGGAATGAAATCTTCATGGTTTTTAGACGGTCTGTGGTTTGTTCGGCAATCAAATCACGGCTCCTGACCCTGGTTGATATTACTTTGTTGCCTTCGAGGTTGTGCACGTAACCATCGAATCCACCCATTCTTTCACGACTTGAGCCTGATTCCGATAGCTTTATGGCACGATCCGCCCAGTTCTATCCATCATCGGTGAGTATTTGCATTCTCATTACTTTCTTGAAAACGTACTCGAATGCATCGTTTACAGAGTTGTAGCTGAAATAGGTTTCTCCAAAACCATAAAAAATCACTGCCGAAGCCTCTGGATCTTTATCTTACTTTCCTTGGATGAAATCGGAGGAACTGACTTTGCCAATTTTTATCGATTTGGACTGCGAAAATCCAATCTCGCCGATTAAATGCATAATGGCAAATATTACTGCCGTGCTGTAGGTGGGGTGTTTCTTTTTCACAGATAATGTGTCATGGGTTATTGGATTTTGCAAGTTTTTTTGATTGTTGTTAGACCTATTTTGGCGAAATGATTATTTTTTCATTGTGTAATGTTATGATCCTATGATGAAAAGCCTTCAAAAACCCATAAAACCGGGTTTCGATTATTGCCTTTGGCTGGGTGATTAATGTTATAATTATCAATTTTCCCCCTGTTTCTTCAACTTGGTACGAATACACCGAGCCATCACGGTTGCGGATGTTTTGTGATTTCGGGTAATGCGAGAATTTCCAACCTTGCGGAATCGATATTTCCATTCTTACTTGTTCGGCAAAAGGTGTTCCAAAAAAAACGGGGTATGCTCTTTCCTCCAGTTGAAACGGATGACTCCCAGTATTCTCAAAGAAAAGGAATGGGAAGATTATGTCCGTCCCTGCATCTGCGTGAAGGTTTTTTCCCGAAAAGTTTGCCGTAAGCCTCAAAGGTTTCTCTGTGTCGCCTAAGTTTTCGACGGTAATTGATTCTTTTTTAATATTGAACTTATTAGCGAGGGTTTCCAAGGCACTTTTAGATGATTTGGCATCAATTGATTCTCTTTCGAGGTGCTTGGCGTACCCGTGGTATTCTATGCTGAAGCTACCTTGCAAGTTTCCGTCAGGTGAAATAGAAAATTTGAAATCCTTTTTGGTAATTCGATTATTTACGTTGGCAACTTCTATCCAGATGGGTTTATCTGGCAATAAAAGCAACCCAAGTCCATTGATGGTTCTTTGCGGCAGGTATCCTGGAGGCAAATTTTTAGTTGTTGCATCAATCAACATCCACTGGTCTTGTTGGGTTTCAACAGCTGCTAACACATAGTTGAGCTTTGAGATAGTGGGTGTGGCAGAGAGTAGCCGCCCATTGTCACGGTGCTAGGCAAAACGGGCTCGGCCCTATAGCCCATTTGTCTTAATAGGCCCACAAGCAACTGGTTTATACCTGCCGAGTTTCCACTACCATTACCCAAAATGTCCATTGCCTTTCCATTGGCATACTTGCCTTTTTTTCCATTCCATGCCATGCGCTCCCTTATTCTGTTCGTTGCCGAATAAATATCTTGAAGAAAATCGCCGCTCCTCGAGGTATCAAAGTTATGTGCAATGAACTTTGGATTTGTTTTCAAGAACTCGCCAAAATCCTTGCTTTTAAAAAAATAATCCCGAACACTTTCTTCCGATTCTGAGAAAAGCTTTGGATTGTTATTTGAATACTCAATTTTGATCAACTCAAAGCTAATTCCTGCCCGGTAGTTACTGATGTTATCGGTAAAAGGTTCTGCTAGCATCGGAGGTACATTTCTTGATTCCCATACGTTATTGATGGCTTGGGTGGTGAATGTAACCCAATTATCTCTTTTTGCACCAAAAGCAGCATTAAGCTCGTTGTTGTACCTAAAAGTATGGTTTGTTACTTTCCGACCAACTTCCTTAACGATGTTATTGTTACAAGGTTGAGCATATATGAAAAGAATGCGGGCAGTTTTAGTGCAAATCTATTGAATACAACCGGTATTTCTCTTTGCACGCGCCAGATTGGCAATTCGTGAATGAAATCCGACAGAATCTGGTATTCGATTTCAATAACTGTTCCTGGTTTTACCCCGGGGAATGGAATTCCAGTTCTTTCCAATTGTTGCCAAGGTCATTCTCGAAACTATGACTTTGCGTAACCGACGTTTTCTTAATTTTACCTGCCTCCAAGTTATAGACGTTTCCTTTCATTTTCCAAACCTTCTCCTTACCATCCTTGGTTTCGTAGAATTGGATCGGAAAATTACCATAATCATTTCCTTCAGGGGTTAATACCATCAATCTAAAGGTTCTTTTCAACGCGTATTGCGGTGTACCTTTTCTTTCGCAAAACTCGAACCAGCACTCGCCAATATCGCCAATGACCACCGCGGGCTGGTCGGGGTACCTTCCTGTCCATTTTTCAAGGTCCATATCTTCGCGAGAGATATTGTTGAACGTAAAGTTTGATGGGTAAACATTAAACCCAAGGATAATTACCAAAAGCACGGTGATGGTGAAATTCTTCATCATTACATTAAAAATTAGGTTTTGGAGCGAAAATAGGTAATTTTGGAATATGTTTTTATGATTGGCTAATTTATAAACATTCCTAATGCAGGTTTATGGGCTTTACCACCATAATTAGTGCCTGGCAGGGTGCCCTAAAAAGGCTTGAACGAGGTTTTGGCAAGAACGAGTCCAGGTCTCTTCTGGGTATTGTATTCGAGCATTTTTTCAAGCTCGATAGGGTAGGGCTTGCCATAAATGGCACCGAGGTTTTCTCGCTTGACCATTTAGAAAAATTGCAGGTTGTTGTGGATGAACTCCTTGTCGGTACTCCAATTCAGTACCTTACCGGGAGTGCTCATTTTTTCGGTTTGGAATTTTTTGTAGATAATCGCGTGCTAATACCAAGGCCAGAAACCGAGGAGTTGGTTCAGTGGATAATTGATGATAATTTGAAAACCAAAGATTTAAACATTCTTGATATTGGCACAGGTAGCGGCTGCATTGCAATTTCGCTGGCCGCAAGTATAGGCCAAGCCCAAGTTGAAGCCTGCGACCTTTCGGATGATGCTCTGATTGTGGCAGAACTGAACGCAAAAAAAAACCGTGCAAACCTCAGGTTTTTCAGGCTTGACATCCTTGCAGAAGATTTGTCAAATGGGCCTTACGATATTATTGTAAGCAACCCACCTTACGTTACGGAAAAGGAAAAATCCTTGATGCAGAAGAACGTTTTGGAACACGAACCCCACACTGCGCTTTTCGTGCACGACAATAATCCATTGTTGTTTTACGAAGCAATAGCCACCAAAGCATTCAAGGCATTAAAACCCAACGGTAAGTTATACCTCGAAATAAACGAAAACTTGGGTGATAAAACCGTAAATTGCCTCCAAAAATCAGGCTTCACCAATATCGAACTAAGAAAAGATATGAGAGAAAAGGACAGGATGATTAAAGCCATAAATTGTTGAAAATTTTCGAATTACGAATAAAATGGAGTTTTAGTGGTTTAGAAGTTGAATGGTTGAGAGGTTGAGGCGTTGTGGAATCAATTACGAACTTAAAATTACGAATCTAATTCAGTAGGCTTCAATCTGCGGTAATCATAGTTGGCCAAAGGCCATCCGTGTCATCAGGGTTTCATTTCTTCCAAACCGAACATCGTTATTCGTCAAAGCAAATCACTCCCTCCCAAAAACCTTCTCGCCGCCCAGAAAAGTGTATTTTACCTTGAGTGATGGAATTTCGGGCAGGGGGATTGCCATAATGTCTTTTTCAAGAACCACAAAATCGGCAAATTTTCCTGTTTCGAGGCTTCCCTTCTCGTTTTCTTCAAACTGGGCTTTTGCTGCCCAAATGGTCATGGCAAGCAGGGCTTGTTTCCTCGTGAGTGCATTTTCCATTTGGAACCCACCGGGTGGGTTGCCATTTGCATCTTGTCTGGCCACGGCGGCATGAAATCCCAAAAGAGGATTGATTGATTCAACCGGAAAATCGCTTCCATTGGGCAGCCATCCGTTTTGTGCCAGTAGCTGCTGGTAGGCATAGGAGCTCTTCATTCTTTCAGCTCCGAGCCTTAATGGTGCCCATTCCATGTCAGAGGTTGCATGAATTGCTTGAATGGACGGAATGATGCCATACTTCCCAAACAAATCAAAATCGTCGGGATGAACTACCTGGGCGTGTTCAATGCGCCATCTTAAGTCGTTTGGCTCTTTAAGAATGTTGCCAAATATATTGAGAATTAATCTATTGGCTGAATCACCAATACAATGAACATTTACTTGGTAGCCAAACTTGTGGGCTTTTCGAGAAACCTTCTCCAAAAACTCGGGAGTTTCTAGCAGGATTCCGTAATTTGTCGTGTTGTCGGAGTAGGGCTTCAAAAGTTTGGCTCCCCTGGACCCAAGAGCACCATCGGCAAACAACTTGACTGACCTAACATTAAGGTAGTCGGTTTTTAACTTCCGGCTGTACATGAAAGCTTCAAAGTTGGCTTCGGTTGGATTGAGCATTGCATATATTCTTACATTTAATTTGCCAGAACCTTGCATTGAGTCCATCAAGTAAATTGTAGAAGCATCTAATCCTGCTTCGCTTACCGAGGTCAATCCCACTTCAAATACTTTCTCCTGGGCGTTGAGTAGTGCATCAATGTTGTCTTGTGTGGTAAGCGGGGGTATAATCCTCCTAACCAGGTCTATGGCGTTGTCAATTATTATTCCGGTTGGCTGGCCGTTCTTTACTTCCACGCTACCGCCAAAAACTTTTGTTTTGGCGGTTATGTTTGCCATTTTAAGTGCAACCGAGTTTGCAACCGCGGCGTGGCCATCAACCCTAATAAGTAGCACTGGATTTGCCGGAAATGCCTTGTCAAGCAGGTGTTTGTTTGGAAATTCCTTAATTGGCCAAAGGTTTTGGTCCCAGCCCCTACCCAATACCCAGTTTCGCTCGTACTTGGAGTGGTGCACCGTAACCCTTTTGAGCATATCCTCAACTGACGTACAACCAACAAGGTTGGCGTTGGTTAACTCGCGACCATAACCGATGAAATGGCTGTGGGGGTCGATGAAGCCTGGATAAACAAACTTGCCTTTAAGGTCAATTACCTCTTGCGCTTGATATTTGTTTAAAAGGATGTTGCTTTTGCCAACCTCTACTATTTTACCATCGTTGATTGCCATTGCCGAAACAATTGAAAAATCTTGATCAACAGTATAAATGGTGGCATTGTGTATCAGCAAGTCCACCATTGGTTTTTGCTTGCACGATGAAAAAGTAATCATAGCAACGATGATTTTAATGTAAAGAAGAATTTTCATTTTTTGGTTGGTTTTAGCCTCTGATAAGTTTTTTTATGTTTTGATAATCAATGTAATACAGCAATCGAAGAGAAACGCTATTTATTTGGGGCTCTCCGAGTGTCTCTTCGAGGTTCTCGAAAAAGCTTGCAGGGATGGTGTTTTTGCGTGTTTCAATGCTATTTTTCCAAACCAGAGATAGTTGACTTCCCGGCGCAAAGTTCCAAACAATCCGAGTATCAACGGTTAGTGCATTAAAGTTTATGTTGTTGTTAACCATTGTAAAATCTCGAGGGTCTAATTTGCCTTGTGCGTTAAGCAGGAAATAATTTCCCAAATACTTCACGGTTGACCAGTAGTGCCTGAGCTGGACATCGACCGAGAGAGAATTGTTTAGCATGTATTTGCCTGATATCCGATTAATTGTGACAACATTTCGGCGTAAGCCAAAAATAACATCTTCATTATTAACCTTTGCTACAAACCCAACATCGTTATGGTTAATTGCATTTTCAAAGCTGTAAGAGATATTAAACCTGTCTGAGAATCTTATGGTAGGGTTGATGCTAAGCGAGAACCTGTTTCGATTTAAGTCGGAAAAACTTTTTCTGAAGCCTATATTGCCGTTGGCGAAAACCATTCGCCTGAGATCTGTTGAGAAAAACGTTCTAAAGGAAATTTCTGCGTCTTCGTGGTAATAGCGACCCGGGCTGCGAGGCTCGAAATAATCATGAGTTCCCAAGGGTTCTAAAGAAAAACTGAAGCTGTAAAAAAATCTGGATTTGAATAAAGTTCTGAAATTTAAGGAAAAGTCAAGGTCGGTGAATTCTGACGGCTCGAAGAGGCGGGCGTATTCAACATTAATTCCCAAAGACCTGTTGATCACCTTGGGTGAAGGGTTGAACATGTTGTAACTAATTGACAACAGATCCATCTTCCGGTTGTTCCTCCTGAGAAACCCCAAGTCATTTTGCGCGTACTTTTGATCAATAACCTGTTTTGCGTATCTATATTGCCAACTTCCACCGGTTTTGGTAAAAGATATAAAGGCCTTGAAGCCAAACACGTTATCCTTGTCGGAATAGTATTGCTGGCTAACGGCACCCGAGCCACTCAGCCTGAACTTGTTGGACGAATCGTTAATTTGAAACTCGGTTCCCGTAACGTTTGAAACATACCCTTGCATTGCACCCCAAACATTAGAGTTTACAAGACTTACCGATGAGTTGTTGGCTAGGCTTTGATCGAGCACAATCAAGTTGTAGTTGGTCAGAGGTTGGGTGTTTACCTTGCGTTCGGCATTGGTTAGTGTATCCACAATTATTGCATTGGCCGGTGCCGTAATTGCATTGAAAATTCCCAACCCCAACCCCTTTGATGTGCGCCCCGATAGTTTGGCTGCGTTAATTAGCCTTGTTTCGGAAGGGTTCTCAATTATTTGCTCATTTTCTTGCAAGCTCGCCCCAGCCAGTGCCCTACCCCTTGGCCTCGAACCTATTCGTCGGGAATAGAAAAGGTCGGCCCTTGAAAACAAGTCAACCCCCTCTGTAAAAAACTGCCTGTTCTCGTCGAACCTAATTTCAAAAGGCGAGAGGTTCAGCACTTGGTCATCAGATTTTACCTGCCCGAAATCGGGTATTAGTGAAAGGTCGAGAGTAAAACTCTTGCTCAACCCTACCTTTAGATCCATACCACCGTTTATCAAACCTCCTAAATGCTTTTCAAAATCGTTTTTTTCAAGGTATGCTGTAATGTAGGGGTACAGCGAAAGCCTTATAGGTGGTTTTATGCCCACTATACCGGTAAGCACCCCCTTGTTTGCAAGCAAATTGCCAGAAGTGCGGTCAACAAAATTCCAACTCGAAGATTCGCGGGTGCGGCGCACCTCCCGCCAAAAATTCATGCCCCATTCCTGAACATTTGTGTTGGGGATTCTTAGAGCGGAGTATGGAATTTCCATTTCAACCACCCACCCTTGTTCGGTTAGACCCACATTGCTTCGCCAAACTGCATCCCAGTTTGAATCGCCTCGCTCCGTGGAGCCAACCGAAAAATTTACATCGGTTTGTACTCCAGAGGCCGAAACCATGAACCGGAAAAAATTTAAGCCATCGTTGAAAGGATTAATGTCAACCCAGAATTGATCGGCATTGAGCCTGTTGTCCGAATCGCGCAAACCCATTTCCTTTAGTATGTTGTCTGGATGCAAATCGTGCAATAATGCCCCGATGAAAATGGAATTATCGTTATATAAAACTCTAACTTCTGTAAATTGGGTGGCTGCCCTGTCGTTGTGGGGCTCGTATTGAAAAAAGTCAGTGGCAGTCTCAGCCTTACTCCATAATGGGTCGCCAAGCCTACCGTCAAAATTGGGGGTGCCTTCTATTTTGTAGGCTGTCAATAAACGTCGGCCATTGTTTGCAAATAAATCAAAAGAGGTTGAGATTAGCGAAAATGCAACGAGAGCTGTTATAATTATCATACCATTTACATTAAAAATTTTGCCCGTAATTTTTTTTAAAACCAATATTCATCACTGGTAAAAAAATTTAATCTGTTAATTCGGTAAATTTAACCTGAGTTGTTTCTCAATACCTCCCGGACGATCTCGCACAAACTTGTTTCGCGATGCAAAGAATTGCCCCCTGAAATTCACAAATTCGCTCCGAGAGTCGATTGTTGCACAAAATTTTTTATCAGTTATGTTAAAATGCCACACTACAACAGACAGATAAAACCCAAATATGTTTAATCCCATTTTTATTTTCAAAAAAAAATTAAATCAATACAAGTTTACTTTTTCGTACAAAACAATTCGCACCCCTTTGTTATTAAACGTCTTTATTGGCCGGTAATTTATTTCGAGCAAATCAAATTCACGGTCGGTAAGGTTGTAAACGTTGGAATACAAGGCATATTTTTCGCTTCCCGAAAATGCCGGAAAAGATTCAGTTTTGCCATCAAGCATTATCATTTGGCTTGAGGTAATATTCGGAAAAAAAGTGCCTGTATTATTAACCTCTATTTGGTTTTCTTCCATAAATGAAATTGCTTTTTGCCTTACAGGCCAATAGTTTAGGTGGGCCAACGACGAATCCCAGCCTTGTGCAATCCTGTCGGGATAAACCCACAGGTTGCCCGATAATAAAGCCACTGTTATTAATGAAAACCCCATCCTCGGCCATTTTGTTGTAAGCAACATTTTGTAGGCTATCAATCCAAGAGGAATGTATGACGGGATGAAGTACCTGTGACCCAATGGATTGTTTATGAAAACGCTTGTGATCCAAATTGCAGAGGTCGAAAGCACAAATATAAATGCTAATGGAAGGTATTGTTTTAAGCTTTCTTTGCGCAAAATATTCCTTGCAATTATCCCTGCCACGAATAGGTAAAGGAAAACCCTCCCAAAATCCGCGAATCGGTGTGCTATTACCACAATATTCCTGAGCATGCTGCTTATTTGAGCCACTTGGTAGTGACCACCTTCATGCGGGTCGATGGGGCTGGAAACTATCCAACCCACCTCCAAGTAGCGCCACCCGACGTAAATTATGGCCGGGGCAAATCCGGCAAGGTAGGTTAGTATTCGAGGTGCAGAAAAGAATGATTTAAAACCCTTCTTGCTTACCAAAAGGTTCAATGCCAAATCAATTGCAACGATTCCCGCGCACAACATCATTCCCCTGTAAGATGCAAGTCCCAGAAATGCCAAGCCAAGGCCCAGAAGAAGTTTTTTTCCTCGCAGCAAGCCGTTCAGAGCCAAAAGGAATAAAAACAATTGAGGCAAATCCGGGTTAATAAGCACCATTTGAGACGATAGTGTAGGGTCGGCAAGTATTAGAATCAATGCCAGGACCCTGTCGCGTGAATTTTGAAAAAAGAACGAAGCAGTGTTGTGCAGTTGCCAAATTACCCCGAAAACAAATGGTAGCATGAATAAGTGGCTCGATAGCAGGGTCGGTCCGAAAACCTTCCACCAAATTGCCAAGGTGTAGCCAAACAATGGAGGGTGCCCCGAATCCATTTCAACGGGCAGGTACCAGCATGAAAATCCATTTTCGAAAAAAAAATGTGCCACGCGCGAACCCAATAGAACGTTATCCCAAAAAAAACCCGTGTTAATTGAAAGAACCTTTATTGCCAAACTTGCAAGAAGAATGATCGGAAATTTGGCTTTAGGGTTTGGCATTGGCTGGGAATTTTAAGTGCCAAAATTAGGAAATTATCGGTGCAAGGGAGATTTAAATAAATTTGCAACCTACCTAAACCCGTACGCTGCCCGTTCCATTTCGGCCAAATTGTTGAACCTGCGGGGTGGATCGAGGTGTTTTTCGAGAAACCGGTAAATCTTGAATCTTATTTCGCGACCTTGTTTGTGATCCATTCTATCGAAGCTGTGACCGCCGGGAATGTCCTTGAAAATTTCGTACTCGAAAGATTTGTTGTGGGCCTTGAGGGCATTTATCAGGTTTTCGACCTCAAGCACGTGCACGTCTTCATCGATGGTATTGGTGTGTATCAGGAGCGGAATATTAAGTTTGCTTGCATGAAAAACCGGCGAGCGGCGGCGATATTCGTCAATGTTTTGATCGACGCGTTGACCAATGTGATACTTGGCCGAAAAGAAATCTTCATAAGATGGCCTCATATACCCCATGCGAGCAACCAAATCGCTAACCGGCACCCCGGCAAAAACGCACTTGTAATACCGGGGCCTTTCAAAGGCGTTCATCAACGAAATCATACCCCCGTGGCTCCATCCAATTAGCCCAACTCGATTCTTGTCAACAAAGGAGTAGTTTTCAATCATGTACTGTCTGCTCACGTCGGTATCGTCGTTTTCACGTCCACCATAGTCAATTAGTTCGTAATGCCTACGCCCGTAACCGGTGCTTCCCCTGTACTCGGGCGCAACCACAATGTAATGTTGCGCCATCAACTCCCTGATAATGTGGGTGTAATAAGTATTAAAATCGCCATGTACGCCGCCGTGAGGAAAAACCAACAAGGGGTATTTCTTCCTTGGGTCAATATCCTTGGGTATGAAAACGTACGACCAAAACTTAATTGGATTTTTTTCACCAAGTGTGGTGGCATTTTCCTTACCTGCAGGCGGCGGCCCTGCCATGAATACCTTGTCAACGTGGGCAACATCGCCAACCCTGTGAAACCAAGTAATGTCATCAATGGCCTTTTCCAGCATGTCCAAACGGTGCTGCAGGTTGTTAAACTGCTCCAAAATTTGCTCTTGACCCTTCTTCAATTCTTCGTTGGGAACCTGCGATTTTAAGCCCGACGAGAAAAAAATCGACAAAAAAGCGAGAACAAAAAAGGCTTTCAAATTGTTAAACGATTGAGTTTTCATTTGTAAAATATTGTTTTGAAACGTGTTGAAATTTTTTTCGTTCAAAGGTAATAATTCTATGTTTTTGTTGAAAAAAATCGTAAATTTGCCAATGTAAAAAAACGTTACTACCATGAAGAAAATCTCTACCCTGTTTTTAAGTTTAGCACTTGCCTTTGGTGCATATAGTCAGGTTGTTTTAACCTACGAAAACCATTCTCCAAAACCTGGGGAAAACCCATCATACTTTTCAGTCGATTTCTTGTCGCTGGGACATGGGGGAACCAACAAGGTTTGGGACCTATCGGGATACGAACTCCCCGAAGAATTGCGCGAAAGTACATTCAGCAACATGGTAAGGAATGCCACCCCAGGTATCTTAGCACTTGGCCCCAATCTCGTGCTCGAAGAAAATGACAAAACAAACTACCTGGTCGTAAACGAAAGAATTTTCGGTATTGCTGGTTTTACAAGCGAAACTTACTCCGTGCATTACTATCAAACCCTTGATAGACTTGTATTTCCCTTTGCCTTCGGCAATACGCGTACAAAGCCGTTTACTGGTAGGGCAACCTACACTAACGGAAATTTTGTTGATTTTGCCGGAACCGCCACATCAGAGGTTGATGCCCAGGGATTTGTTATTTTGCCAAACAACAAGATTATACCTGTAATAAGAGTTAAGCAGGTTGTTACTTCAATTCAGGCCACCATGTGCGGAAATGTTGATTATACTTCTACCAGGTACGCCCTGTATGCCGCCAACGAGCGTTATCCTCTGGTTTCAACAATCAGGCACGAGCATAATTTTTCCAACGGTTGCAACCAGGTAAAAGAAGAAACCTTTATCAACGCCAAGATTTTCTCCATTGAGCCCCAAAACGAACCCACACCAGTTGTGGAAATTGTGGAAGAGGCAAATTTCTCTTATTCAATTTTCCCAAATCCGTTCTCAACCGAGCTTAAAATTAATTTCACTCTCCAGGAAAAAGGCAGGGTAAATATCTCATTGTTCGACATTCAGGGTAGAAAAATAACTTCTATCGTTGACAACAACAGTCAAAACGATGGGTTCCATTCTTACCGGCTCAATGCTGCCGACCATAACCTCAAACCAGGTATTTACTTCATAAGGTTTGAAGTTGGTAACAAAGCCCAATCCGAGAGGGTTGTCCACATTCGCTAATGGATTATTAAGTTAAAATTTTAAAACCCCGTGTTGGAAACAACACGGGGTTTTTTTGTGAAGAATGAATAGTTAAGAGCTACCTGTTGGCGATAGGTTGAATAACAACAAGCCATTATTGATGACCAAGAACGTCAATGAATACCCGTGACCGCAAATGATGGTGCGGCCCATGCACGATAAATAAGGCCGAAGCAAAGCTGACGGCGCAACCTAATGACCCTAAAACCCCAAAGGACCAAGCACCGTCTGGTGCTGCTTCGCTCCCGGAAAAAGTCGAAAATTCATCCTTTCTTTACGTTTATCGCTTTAACTCCCTTTTGGTCTTTTTCGACTTCGAATGATACCTTGTCGTCGTTTTTAATGGGGTCGAGCAATCCGGTGTGATGCACGAAAACATCCTTGCCGGTTTCATCATCAACAACAAAACCGTAACCTTTTCTTTGGTTGAAGAACTTAACTGTACCTGTCTTCATGGCTAAATTAATTAGAAAACAATCAATTAACCCTCAAATGTACACCATTTTTCAATAATGGCAAAAGAAATGGTAGTTTTTTTGGTGTTCGAGAAAATTCAAGCACTGCCCTCCGACCAAATGACAGAATGACCTCCCGGCACAAACAGCAATTCGGAACTGGTTATTAATAAGAAACCAAAATTGCATTCAAAACGACGAGTTGAAAAAAGCTGAATTTGAAAAACATCAGGCCAACTTTTGTTGCAAAGCATAGCGTCACTACTTTTCCTCCCCTCTTGCATGTTACCTGATTCGCGAAGCAAGGCTGATAATAACAATTGAAACGGGAAAAATGAAAACGAGCACAATCGAATTGTTTTAGTGGCTAATAATACCGTGCAGCTTTACGACCCATACCTTGCAACACCACCCCGTAATTCACTTAACCTCTAAACTATTTGTAAAATCATTTTAGGCACTTCCACAAGGCTGCCACTCCGCCAAACAAGGGTCGGTACTCAACGCTCTTGAACCCAAAATTAATCAACCGGCCTTGCATCTTGTCTAATCCGTCAAAGTCGGTTGCTGATTTGGCCAAGTACCGGTAAGCCTCTTTCTTTCCAGAAATCAATCCGCCAATTGGGGCTGCGTAAGCGTTCATGTAAAGATGGAAGAGTTTCCTGACAAATTTGTTGTGTGGTTGGGCCGTGTCAACAGCAATGAAATCGCCCCCAGGTTTAAGCACTCTAATAATTTCTTTAAAAAATAGATCTGTATCCGGATTTTCGTGAGTTAGGTTCCTGAAGGCAAAACTGGTACCAACCTTGTCGAAGTAGTGTTCGTTGAATGGTATTTCTGCCGAATCGCCAAGCACGAATCTTATTCCGTTTAAATTTCTTTGCTTGGCTTTCATTGTTGCTACATCGAGCATTGGTTGGCTAAAATCCAAGGCAACTACCTCGAGCGGATAGCTCGAGGCCTTGCTGAGATTAATGGCAAGGTCGCCGGTGCCTGTTCCCAAATCCAAGATTTTTTGGGGCGAACCTTGAAGCAATTCCTCTACGGCTTTATTGCGCCAAGACTTGTCGAGCCCCAGGGTGAAAAAGCTATTGAGCATATCGTAGCGACTGCTCACCGACCAAAACATTTTCCTTAAAGGCCTACCGTTTATTTGATTCATGAATTATAAACATTCTTTTAAAAAACACTCTATCCTTAAAATTGTTTAGGATATTAAGCTCGAACAACCAAAATAAAATTCTTTGACTCTTTTACCTTTTCCTTTTGTCCGCCGATTGTACCAATGCCACTTCGATGCCAATTAAGTCGCGAATGGCCACCGATGCTGCTAAACATCCGAATATCGCTGGCATGTACGAAATAGTTCCAACGGTGGTTTTCTTGTTGGGCTCGTTTTCGATGGGCATTATAGATTCTTCATCAACAAATTCGCTCGAAAAAACAACCTTGAACCCTCCCTCTATTCCTTGTTTTCGAAGTCTTTTGCGCAATACCTTTGCAAGGCTGCAGTTGTATGTATTACCAAAATCGGCAATCTTGACCTCTGCAGGGTCAATTTTTCCGCCGGCACCCATTGAACTTACCAAGGGCAAACCGAGTTTAACAACCTGCTTTATCAGGAAAACCTTGGGACTTAGGCTGTCAATGGCATCAATAACGTAATCGAAACCAGCATCCAATACCTGGTTAGTCCTTGCGTCGCGCAAAAATTCGTCTATAGCATGAATTTTTACCTCTGGATTTATATCCAAAAGACGTTGTGCCATTAGTTCTACCTTTCTTTTTTGTTCGGTTGACTTAAGTGCAAGCAACTGCCTGTTTCTGTTCGAAGGGTTTACCTTATCGCCGTCGGCAATGGTAAGGCACCCGACGCCAGCCCTGCAAAGCATCTCGGCGGCAAATGCTCCAACTCCGCCCAAACCTGCCACGAAAACGTGAGAGTTTTTCAATTTCTGCAAGTTTTCTTCCTTCAACAATAATTGCGTGCGCTCTTGCCAGGGGGGTGTTTCCATCAATTCTAATTTGCAGGGGCAAGGTTAAAACACAAATATTACTAAAGGGGTACTTGAATGCATTTTTATCCTAAACAGTAGTATTCAACTTGCCGAAAAGTCTAACGAAATTGGCATAAAGCCTTACTGCAAGTTCATGTCGTGACAGCTGCGTGATTCTAGATGCCATTTCGTAAATCGTTGAAATAGCAATGGCTGAATCATCGGTTTCTAAAAAAAAATGTTCCGGGTGAAGATGTAGGAGGCTGTGAGTTGCACGTGTGCCTTCGTTCAAAATAGCATTGCCAAAAGAAACAATGCAGCCTGACGAAATGATTTGCATTGCTAGCTGTGCAGAACCGTTGAAACCGTGAAATATCCAGGTTTGACTGGCTTTCAATTCCTTTCGTATTGTAAAAACCTCTTGAAAAGCCCTAACGCAATGGATTATAAGGGGTTTGCGGTAAGTTTCGGATACCTCGATATGGGCCTTGAATATTTGTAATTGTTTTTCAAAAGGGTTGCTGACTGCCTTATCTAATCCAGTTTCGCCAAGGGCAACAACTTGAGCGGAGAATGCGGCAATTTCAAGCCCTTTTTTTACTTCTGCAACATGAGTCTCTACCTTGGTTTGCCAAGGGTGAAACCCTACGGAAAAATTTTGGATCTTGTCGTTTGCAATGGAGTAATACTCTGCAAGAAACAAATTCTTCAGTGCTATTTCACCCTGCTCAGAATCAGAATGTTTGTGAATATTCACGTATGGTACATCGGCTTTCATCGCGCAAATGTAATTCAATTTCACAAAATAGAGCATTTAGTGATTCGACAAATTGTTTGAAAAAAACCGAAAAAATGGATTTTGTCAAAAAAAAAATCAAATTAAATAGACGTTTGAATAATATGTTTATTTACCTTTGCCGTTCTCGGTGTAATAACAAACAAGTGTTTAAATTTTTTAACACAAACAAAATTTAAAAATGTATTACCGACTTCAAGCAGAAAATTTAGCTGCCCTTTTCGAGAAGGCCGCCACGGAATTTGAAGCTTTGCCTGCATTCGTAACAAGGAACGGGGCGTTGGACTGGACTCCCAAGTCATACCGCCAGCTGTACGAGGAGGGAATGGATTTGGCCACCGCACTAATAGAGCTGGGGGTAAAGCATCGCGACCACGTGGGAATCTTTAGCGACAACTGCTACGAGTGGATTATGGCAGATTATGCCATTCAGTTGTGCGGAGCTGCCGATGTGCCGCGAGGGCGCGACCTTTCAAATTTCGAGATTGAATACATAGTTAACCATTCCGGTATGGAGGTTATCTTTGTCGAAACCCAGGAGTTGATGGTTAAACTCGTCAATTTCAAACCGGAGCTGCCAAATTTGAGAGAAATAATCGTGATGAAACCCGATGTTGACCCTGTAGAGGGATCAAGGCACATTTACGATGTTCTTGAAATGGGCAGAAAGTTGCGGAATGAAGGTAACACTTCGGTTGAAGAAAGAAAAAGGGCAATAGAGCCCGAAGATCTTTTCACCCTGATTTACACCTCGGGTACCACCGGGATTCCCAAGGGGGTTATGCTTACCCACGCCAATATCATGTCGCAGATCAGAAACCTGCCTGGCAGGCACAACTGCAACGATAGGGCTTTATCGGTTCTTCCAATCTGGCACATTTTCGAAAGGGTAATAGAAATGTACACCATAAGTTTTGGTGGTTGTACATTTTATTCATCAATAAACACCCTTGGCGATGATATGCGCAATGTTGAGCCCACATTCATGGCTTCTGCTCCACGGCTATGGGAAAAACTTCACGAAAGAATATTGAAAAATGTCAAGTCATCGCACTGGATGCGTCAGGTTTTATTTCACATCGCTTACTTCCTCGCCAAACAATACAAGGGATCGGAGTACTTCATTTCAAACCGAAACCTACAATTGAGCTACCAACCTTGGTGGAAAAGAGCCTTGCTCATGCCGTTTCACCTGGTAAGGTGGGCAATAGTTTTGCCTTGGTACGGGTTCTTTAACGCTGCAGTACTCGAGCGAGTTAGGCTTGGGGCAGGAGGGGGGCTTAAGCTAACCATATCAGGCGGTGGTGCACTGCCTCTCCATGTTGACAAATTTTTCAACAATGTTGGCATACCGGTTCTGGAGGGATACGGCATGACAGAGACCACCCCGGTAATTTCGGTAAGAGAGAGCATAAATCTTATTGTTGGAACCGTGGGACCTCCGATAAAGGAAACCGAGATAAGAATTGTAAATCACGAAACATTGGAGGTGTTATACCCCAACCCTGCCTTGCCTCACAACGGCAAGATGCAAAGGGGCGAAATTTGGGTTAAGGGCCCTCAGGTAATGAAGGGTTACTTCAAGGAACCGGAACTTACTGCCAAGGTTCTTTATAATGGTTGGTTGAGGACTGGCGATTTAGGAGTAATAACCCACAACAATAATTTAAAGATTCTCGGTCGCTCAAAATCTACAATTGTTTTGAAGAGCGGCGAGAACGTTGAGCCAGAACCCATTGAGATGGCACTTCAACAAAGCTCATATATCGAAACTTGCGTGGTACTTGGACAGGACAAGAAGTTTCTTGGTGTTTTGGTGATTCCCTCGCTCTTGGAATTCAGGACAATTGGATTTAACGAACGTACAATTGAAGAGTTGCTCAAAAACGACATCGCCACCAAGTTAATCAGGAACGACATAAGGCGGATTAACAGCATGAACGGCTACAAGAGCTATGAAAAGATAAAGCACATCGGCTACCTAACCGAGAGTTTCAACGTTGGCGATGAAGTTACCAACTTGTTCAAACTAAAGCGACACGTAATTGAAGAAAAATATCAGTCCCAGATAAACAAACTATTTGAAGAAGAAAACTAAAAACACAAAGTCATGCAGTTTACTACACAACTATTATATGCCCATGATCAGGCCTTGCTGGCACTAATGATTTTTGTAATCATGTTGGGAATGGGTGCAAGCCTTACCATCGCCGATTTCAAGGCAGTTTTCCGTAATCCCAAAGGTGTGTTCATTGGTTTTGTTTCACAATTCGGGTTCATGCCACTAATGGCTTTTATCTTAGGCTATGTTTTGAAACTTGAGCCGGCATTTGCAATTTCGATAATTCTGGTAGGATGCCTTCCAGGAGGCACAACCTCCAATATGTTTACCTATTTTTCGAAAGGTTCCGTGGCACTCAGCATTTCAATGACAACCGCTTCAACCGTGGTTGCAGTTTTTATGATGCCTGTGTTACTAAACATTTATACCACTGGTTATACTGCTGCAATCACCGCACAATTACAAGCTTCAGGTTCGGAGGCAGTTTTTGTTATTCCAACAAAAAACATCATAACCTCGCTAATTATGGTTTTGCTTCCCGTTGCAATAGGAATGTTTATCAGGAAGAAATGGGCCGATTGGGCCAAAACTGCCGAAGACACTGCTGGATTCATGGGTATGATTGTAATAGTTTACCTTCTCGCAACTGCATTCGTTAGGCACGGCAAGCTATTTTTGCAGACCCCGATTGAAGTTTATATTGGAGTAGTTGGCATAGGATTGTTGGGTTTCCTTTTTGGATATGTGGTTTCCAGAATTTTCGGATTGGCTCCAATTTTCCAACGCGCAATTTCGCTGGAAACAGGAATCCAAAATGGGCCCCTTGCCTTTGCAATTATACTTTTGAGCTTTAATGAACCCGTGCAGAGCCCAATGGTTTGGGTTGGAATACTTTATTCTACCTTCATCGTTATAAACTCGTCAATAATTACTCTTTACTTTAGAAAAATTGGAGGGTTTGATTATGATATTTACCGCAATACACTTATCCACAACCGACTGTTCGGTGAAAAGTACTTCACGCATTATCCCAAAGGTTTCCTTCCCAAGCGAATAGAAAAGGATCCCAGTCAGGGCAACGCAAAAAGCCAAGTGAGATCGTGAAGCCAAGGCCATTGAGCCGAGAAATAAAAAAAACCTGTGAGGTTTGCTAAACCTGACAGGTTTTTTCTTGCCTTTTTCGTGACTTGGCTGGGATTCGAACCCAGGACCCCATCCTTAAAAGGGATGTGCTCTACCGGCTGAGCTACCAAGTCATTCAAAAATTTTGCCCAATCAACATCTTGAGCCGGGCATTTTTTTTCGAGAGCGCAAAGGTACTGCTTTTTATTTATCTACCAAACTTTTTTTCATTTTTTCGAATAAGAAATGCCACGGTATTTGGTTGGTAGCAGTTTTCATTTTTACTGATTTGATTATCAAATATATCAAATTGCCAATATATTTTTTAGCAATTAGAGATAAATTTTCTATTTTTGTCGAAATTCGTATTCAAATAACCTAACACACCATAAACATGAAAACCCCAATCATCATCAAGGCTCTTAAAGGTTTGAATGACCTCAAGTTTGGTGCCACCAAGCAAGAAGTTGAAGCCATTCTTGGCAAACCCAACGAGGTAGAACTAATTGAAGGCGATGAAGATTTTTCGGACGTGGAGATTTGGTTTTTCAACGAGGTTGAATGCTCCGTGTTTTTTGAAAAGGAGTTTGATGATCGCTGCACCAATTTCGAAACCGACGACCCAAGTGCCATGTTGTTTGGAAAGCAGATTTTCCAACTATCAGAAGAGCAGATTGTTGCCTTGCTTAAGGAAAATGGCTATTCTGATTTTGAGGCCGAGTACAACCCAGAAGAAGAAGAGCGTTTGGTTTCATTTTTCGATGCCCAGATTGATTTTTTATTCGAAGGAGAAAAACTTGTCCAAGTTAGTTGGGCTGTTTTGATCGACGATGACGAAAACCCCGTCTGGCCAAAATAATAGGTAATGCCCGCGTTGTATCCGCTAAAGTTTCAGTACGATTGCAGGGAAACGGCTTGGGGTGGCACGAGGCTGTCAAAACTCGGTAAGTCAATTCCTGAAGGCAAAAATTGTGGAGAAACTTGGGAATTGGGAGCTTTCCAATCCTTTGATTCTGTCATTAACAATGGCTTTTTGGTTAATAAAACTCTTTCGGAAACAATCAAGGAATTTACGACAGATTTGGTCGGGGGGCAGGTTTTCGAAAGGTACAGGCAAACATTTCCATTGCTAGTCAAGTTTATTGATACCAGTGATTCCCTTTCAGTGCAGGTTCATCCCAAAGATAATGTTTCATTGGTAAGGCACGGAAAATTGGGCAAGACCGAGGCTTGGTACGTTTTGGATGCACAACCTGATGCCCTAATTTCGATGGGCTTTAAAAAGGATGTTTCAAGAGACGAGGTTTTGTTGCAAATTAAAAAAAACGCCTTGCACGAAGTGCTGCAAACAAAGGTGGTTAAAAAGGGCGATTTTTTCTTCCTTCCGGCCGGAACAGTGCATGCAATTGGCAAGGGTGTAACCCTCTGCGAGATACAACAAGCAAGTGACATCACCTATCGACTTTACGATTACAACAGGATGGGCTTGGATGGCAAGCCACGGGAGTTGCACGTTGAAGAGGCTTTGGACGTGATAGATTATTCTAAATCCAAGGTGTTTAATCTTCCCTATCAAGTTTCACGGAACGGCTCTGCCAGACTGGTTTCAGACGACAAGTTTACAATAAACCTGATTGAAACCGTGAAAACACTTTATTTGGATTACAGCACCCTCGATTCTTTTGTGATAATTATTTGCCTCGATGGGAAGCTCACAATCGAGTTTGATGGCGGTGCCGAAAACCTGGTTAAAGGTGATTTAACCCTACTCCCTGCCGCATTGAAGCGGCTAAAGCTTATTCCTGCTAATAAGAGTAAAATGTTGGAGGTTTACCTGAGCTGAAATTATTTTTCATGAAAGCATTTCATTTTTTAGTGTTTGTAATATTTGGTTTGAGCACACTCGCCCAAAAGCCATTTTTTTCGCCCCAAGAACTCAGAGACTTATCGGAGGATTACAAATCAAAGGCCGCAAGGTCAATTGATTATTTCAGGGAAAACCGCAAGAAAGCCTTAGAACTTGCTCCTGAAAAGGGTTGGGTAATAGTTGAGCAACTTCCCGATGGCGGTATTAGAGTTTTGGTTGGAGTTGACCAATACCAGATGCCCGTTTATTACGAAACACACAACCTTGACGCGGCAATAAGCATCGGGACCAACCACCTGTGGCCTGGAGGTATTTCGGGGTTCTCGCTTGATGGGTCTTCTCAATTTTTGACTGGAAAGCTTGCACTATGGGATGGGGGTATCGTACTCAACAATCATGTTGAAATGGAAGGAAGGGTTGTGGCGGAAGAACCGGGTGAAGGGATTAGCGACCACGCCACACACGTTGCTGGCACCATGATTGCTTCTGGCCTTAGCCCTCTTGCCAGAGGAATGTCATACAGGGCACAACAAATAAGATCGTGGAATTTTAATGATGATGTACCCGAGATGAGTGGTGCTGCCAATGGACTGATCGTTTCGAATCACAGTTATGGAACCGTGGCAGGATGGAGGTCAAGCACTACTACTACTCCAAACTGGTCATGGTATGGAAACGTCAACGTGAGCACTGTCGAAGATTTCAATTTTGGCTATTATGATAGCCGGGCTGGCAGCTATGACCAAATGGCCTACTACAATCCATATTACTTAATTGTAAAATCGGCGGGTAATGACCGCACTAGTATCGGATCCAATGTCGGACAGCCATTTAGGAGAAGAAATGCTCAAGGGCAGTGGGAAACCCTTAACAGGCCGCCAGGTATGAGTAGCAATAACGGTTACGATATTATTTCAACTTTCGGAAATGCCAAGAATATTCTTACCGTAGGAGCCGTAAACGACGTGGTGGGTGGTTATTATAGCCCTTCGGATGTTTCAATTTCTAGTTTTAGTTCTTGGGGTCCTACCGATGACGGACGTATTAAACCTGATATTGTTGCCAACGGGGTTAATCTTTACTCTGCATCATCAAGCTTACCAAATGCCTACCGGGTTACCAGTGGCACCTCAATGTCGGCACCAAATGCCTCGGGATCCGCTTTCTTGCTGCAGGAGTTGCATCACGTACTAAACGGGCACTTCATGCTTTCATCAACATTGCGTGGCCTAATATGCCACACTGCCGATGAAGCTGGCAACCCTGGTCCCGATTACGTTTACGGATGGGGTTTGATGAACAGTTATTCGGCGGCCAAGGCAATAGCAAATAACGGCGTAAGCAGCCTAATTGCAGAAATTCCGTTGAATAGTTCTCAGACAATTACCCGAGAGATTATTGCAAGTGCTTCTGAACCTCTGGTGGTTTCAATTACCTGGACAGATCCAGAGGCAGAGCCTATACCCTTCGGCCCTGCAATGCTAAACAATCGAACCCCGAGGCTAATAAATGATTTAGACCTTAGAGTATCTAAAGAGCAAAAAGATTTTTTGCCGTGGGTTCTTAATCCAGATGCCCCAATGGCATTTGCAACCAAGGGTGTTAACATTGTTGACAACATGGAGCAGGTTGTGGTTGAAAATCCAATTCCCGGAAAAACCTACACCATAACCGTTTCGCACAAGGGAACACTCTTGAGGGCTCCCCAGGCATTTTCGCTCATTGCAACAGGAGTTTTGCCATCGCCATTTTGTAATTCGGCTCCATCAAGTAACCAAGGAGGGCGCATTAATGGTTTTGTTTTGAATACCATAAACAACTCTACCTCCTCCGGCTGCACGACTTACCGTGATTTCACCAACCAAAAAACAACCCTGCAAGCAGGGCAAACCTACAGTTTTCAAGTTCCTGTTGGCACCTGTAGCGATAGTAACCCCATGATTGCCAAGATTTTTGTTGACTGGAATAATAACGGAACCCTTGAGGAAAATGAATTGGTGGCTACTTCTGGTATCCTTGTTCCCGAAAATTCTTTTGATGGAACAATTACTGTTCCTTATGATGTAAATATTAAAGGCACATCATTGTTAAGAATTGTTCTTGTAGAAACCCAAAATCCTAATGAGGTCAATGCTTGCAGCACTTATGCCAAAGGGGAAACGCAGGATTACCTGGTTTCGTTTTCGGGCATTTCAAAAGATTTGTCCGTTGTTTCAATTGCAAACCTTGGCGGTCAAACCTGCGCCACGAAACACAATGGAATTTTGGTAGAGCTTGAAAACCGGGGAGAGGAGCAAGTTTTATCCTTTATCATCAGGGCCGTAATAAAAAGGGGCCAGGAAACCATTTTGAGCCTTTCGCAAAATTTTACAAACCTAATTAACCCCAAGAAAAAGGTTGTTGTACCGTTAAGCGGTTTTATTGAATTTACTCCAAACCAAGAATACGAAGTTGAAATTACCGCGGTGCTCGATGGCGATCAGAACCCAACCAACAACAAACTTGCTGTTTCGGTTGTTGCTTCGCCACCGGGAAATGACCCTCGCGGTGCGCTTTGCTCGGGCGAAACCATGGTAACACTCTACGAACCAAACAACAGCAACATGTTTTGGTACTCCGACAGTCAGGCACAGAACCTTTTGGCTGTTGGCGGAAGGGTTGTATTGAATGCCATGCCTGCCTCTGGAAAGGTTTTCGGTGCGCCTGGTTTCTTGGAACGAAAAGTCGGCCCTGCAACCAAAGATTCAGAACCTTGGGCTATTGGCGGGGGCTATTCCGATTTTTCATCAGGAATTACCTTTTTCAACACCATGGTTCCGTTACGTGTAAATTCGGCGCGTTTGTATTCGGAGGGTTCGGGTTTAATAACAATTCAGGTTGAAAATGCCCAAACGGGCAAAATAATTGCAATAAAGCAAATAAGTTTATCTAACACCTCGGTTAGTGGGACAGATCTCGGTAGAGTGTATGACATCGGCATTGATATTCCGGCACCTGACAGTTATCGACTCCGATATTTTATTTCTGGTACCAGGGTGTGGCGCTCGCGCGATCATTCTTTCAATCCTTATCCTTATACTATACCAGGGGTAATCGAGATTACTGGAACCAACCAGTCGAATCCTACCAACTTTTATTACTTCCTTTACGACATTGAAATCACTGCAATTGGTTGCAGGGGAGGTTCATTGTCTGAGGTTGACATTCAAGTCAGGCCTAAACCAAGTGTTAACCTGGCTGCAACACAGCAGTTTGTAAATGGGCAATTGGTTCTTGATGCGGGCAACCCAGGTTCAAGTTATTTGTGGAACACCGGACAAACAACCCGAACCATCGAACCACAAGAACCTGGCAACTACATTGTTATGGTAACCAATCTGTGGGGGTGTTCGGCCGGTGACCAAATTTACGTTGCCGTTACCGCTGTTAGCCAGGTGGATGATTTGCCCGTGAGAATATTCCCGAATCCCAATACAGGGGTATTTAGAGTTGAGACACCCGGGGTTTTTAACGTTGAAATTTACGATATTTCGGGTCGAAAGATATTTTTGGCAAACAACCAAGAATTTTCTTCGTTGATTGATATTTCCTCGTTTCAAACGGGCATCTACATCATGAGGTTGTACGAGAGTTTGCCTGGTCGGATATCAACACATAAACTGGTGGTTGGGAGATAGGTTTTTATTGAACCGCGATTTATGTTTATACGTTGTGGTTTTAGACTTAAGTATATGATGTTTAATAGTCATTTTTAAAATAGAAAATCATTAATTGCCAATGGGTAATCGTAAATCAACCTACCTTTGCATCATTACTGAAAAGTGAAAACACCACTCGAAATATCGTTGCCTCTCGAAATAGACCTTGTCTCTTTCAACGTTCCTTGTCCACCCGATTACGGAGGCGTTATCGATGTTTTTTATAAAATAAAGGCATTGACAGAGCTTGGTGTTAGGGTTCATTTACATTCTTTCGTTTATGGGAGGAGGAGGTCGCTCGAGCTTGAAAAAATTTGTGAAACAGTAAGTTATTATCAGCGCAGCCGCAGCCTGGCAACCCTATTTTCAGCTTATCCGCATATAGTAGCATCGAGGAACAGCCAAAAACTTTTTACTAGACTTTCAACAACAAACCGTCCTGTTTTGCTAGAAGGGATTCACTGCACCCTACCTTTGCTCCTTCTTGATCTAAACGGGAGAAGAGTGGTTATCAGGAGCCATAATATAGAGCACGAGTATTATTACGGATTGGCAAAATCAACCTCTTGTTTTTTGAAGAGGTTGTTTTACAACCAAGAAGCCAGAAAGCTTCAAAAATTCGAGGCCATCGTCGAGAAGTCTTCGGCAGTAGCTTGCATTTCCGAGTCAGACCGAATGCACTTTGGTAAGAAGTATTCCGTTTTTTCCGAAACCATAACCCCCTTTCACAGCTTCGATGGCGTTAAAAGTCAAGAAGGTTTTGGAAATTATGTTTTGATTCATGGTGACCTTTCGGTGCCTGAAAACCAAAAGAGCATATCTTGGCTTATTGACGAGGTTGTTTTCAAGATTCCTTTTCCGGTTGTTATTGCCGGTAAAAATCCCCCAAAACATTTTTCGCTAAAGGTGGCCAAGAATAAAAACATTAACCTCGTGCCAAACCCCACTAATCCTGAATTGAAAAATCTCATTGCAAATGCGCACGTAAACCTGATTCACTCCTTTTATCCGCAGGGCTTCAAGCTCAAACTTCTGCATTCACTTTATGGAGGCAGGTTTTGTATATGCAACTCAGAGGTTGTAGTAGATACCGGACTGGATAAGGCCTGCTTTATTGCCAACTCATCGCAAGACTTCATCAAATCAATCCATATTGCATTCGAAACCCATTTTTCATCCGAAATGATTCAGGAGCGCCAAAACCTCCTGAACCCATTTTCTAACGGAGTTCAGGCCCGGAAACTTGTGCAACTTCTTGTTGGCTAATTGTCGAACAGAAACAATTTCGAATTTTGTCTGTTTTTCTTAGAGTGTTATTTTTGCTTCTATCATTGTTTAAACAACAATTTTTCATGGATGCTCTTTTTTACGAATTTTCGGCCAAGACCCTGCAGGGTGCCGGGGTAAAGATGGATGCCTACAAGGGAAAGGCCGTTTTGAGGGTAAATACCGCAAGCAAATGTGGGCTAACCCCACAATTGGAGGGTTTGGAAAAGCCTTGCAGGGAATACATGCACAGGGATTTTGTCAACTTGGGATTTCCTTGCAATCAATTCGGCAATCAAGAGCCCGGTGATGAAAAATCAATTTCGGAAGGTTGTGTTATAAACTATGGCGTTACTTTCCCGATGTTTTATAAGGTTGAAGTGAAAGGCCAATCGGCGCATCCTATTTTCAAATACCTGGAAAGGAGTTAAAAGGTATTTTTGGCGGAAATATCAAGTGGAACTTCACCAAGTTTCTTCTTGACAAAAATGGCAAGCCCGCGAAAAGATTTTCGCCCTATACAAAGCCCGAAAAGCTGAAAAAATATATCGAAAGCTTAGTGAGTTAATGGCATCTAACGAAATAGTTGTTTTTTGGTTCAGGCGCGATTTGCGACTTGATGATAACAACGGTTTATACAACGCCCTGAGATTTGGGCGGAAGGTTTTGCCAATATTCATTTTCGATACTTCAATTCTTGACAAGCTTGACCACAAATGCGACCGTCGTGTAGATTTCATGTTTAAGGCTCTTGAAGAAATGAACCTTCATTTAAAACAAATGCACGGCTCCGGAATTCAGTACTATTATGGCAAGCCCCTGGAGGTTTTTGCGGGGTTGACCTCCATTAATAACATAATAGCAGTTTTTTGTAACGAAGATTACGAACCAAACGCAATTGAGCGCGACGTTGAGGTAAAAAAGTTTTTATCTGCAAAAGGTATTCGGTTCAATGCCTTCAAAGATCAGGTCATCTTCCATAAAGATGAAATCTTGAAACATGACCGAAAGCCATACACGGTTTACACTCCATATTCAAAGGTTTGGCTTGAAAAATTTAACCAAACAGACGTTGAGAAGTTCTATTCAGAAAAACTTCTTGGAAATTTGGTAAAGTTTTCGCCAACCAATTTTGAGCTTGCATCAATCGGTTTTGAAAATACCGACGTTGTTTTCAAAAGGCCCGTTGTAAACGAACATCTTATCGGCAATTATGATAATACCAGGAATTTGATTTATTTGCCCAACGGCACTTCGAGGCTTGGAGTACATCTGCGTTTTGGTACTCTAAGTGTTAGGATGGTTGCCCTAAAGGCTTTAAAATATAACCTTGTTTATCTAAAAGAACTTATCTGGCGCGAATTTTTCATGCAGGTCCTAAGGCATTTTCCTCATGTGGAGAAGAGCGCGTTCAAATCGAAATACGACAACATCAAGTGGGAAAACGACGAAAAGTTATTCGAGCGTTGGTGCGAGGGAACCACTGGCTATCCTGCTGTTGATGCTGGTTTGCGCGAATTGAACGCCACTGGCTTCATGCACAACCGTGCCCGAATGATTACTGCCAGTTTTCTAACAAAACACCTACTGATAGATTGGCGTTGGGGTGAGGCCTATTTTGCAAGCAAACTACTCGACTTCGAGTTATCGTCAAACAATGGCAACTGGCAATGGGTAGCGGGCTCGGGATGCGATGCTGCTCCCTACTTCCGCATTTTCAACCCCGAAGAACAGCAAAAGAAATTCGACCCGGATTTTGTTTACGTTAAGAGGTGGGTGCATGAATTTGGCACGAACAATTATTCGCAACCTGTTGTAGATCACAAAATGGCAAGGCATCGGGCCCTCGAAAGGTTTAAAAGCGGCGTTAGAAACGCATAGCTTTTTCTAAACAACCGCAACACCTCAGGGGTTTTTGACCGGGATTACCCCTGTGCGAAGTTCTCCCCAATAGTGATGATTTGGTTGCAAACTCCTCTATCGACAGCAATAAGCCAACATCGGTTTTAACCTTTCACAATTTAAATATTTTGAAGAGACTGGGCACGGTCGGTTTACGGCGTTGAGGCTTTGCGCACGCGGTGGTTATGGTTTTTTTGAATTGGCATTATATATCTTCCGTGGGAGGATTCTTGCCAAATAGTGCTATACGTCAAGTGCATTCCCGCGATAATGAATAACAACCAGAAAATGAGCTTTCAAATTTCCGTTGGTCGAGAATTACAAGGTAAAAGCCGAATCAAAGCTTGTTTTAACCTATTAGTTTTACCAACAATTCTGCGGCCACGCCCTGTTTAACGTTTTTTATAACTGGTTCCATTCCCTTGTAAATTGTAACCTTGTTTCGGCCAACGCCAAGTATGCCGTAATCTGCATCGGCCATTTCCCTGGGGCCGTTTACAATGCACCCCATAACGGCAATTTTTAGGCCTGGCTTACCCTTGGCAAGTTCTTTTACCCGCCTTACAACCTCAACCATGTCAAACGAAGTTCGGGCGCAGGTTGGACAAGAAATAAACTGGGTATTGGTTATTCTAGACCCCGCGGCCTGTAGTAATCCAAAAGCCGTTTTAATTTCTCGATCACAGTCAAAATCATTGTGGCTTGCAATGGCCAATCCACTTATCTTCCGTTGCAGTAATAGTGCTCCGTAGCTTATTGCTGCAAAATTCAGGAACGTGGTTTCCGAGAGTTCGCCAGGGTTTATGGTGGGTATTATCGAGGCCCTTATTTTTCTGTCTTTCAGGTCAAGCCACAGGTATTCAATGTCTTTTGGTGACGGCTGATTTGGCACCAATATAACTGGTGATTCTAAACCATTCAGCACCCTAAAATCATTTTCTTTCAAGGGTAGGTTTGAGAGAATTACCGGGTTGTTTTGTCTGCTGTCGAAGTTGTTTTCAGCCATGTTTTTCACGGGTAAAACAAGCTCGGATTTATTATTAATTCCTTCGTCTATTTTATGCAATAAAACATCGGGCGTGGCTGCGTTTGGTTCTCCTTTTAGATATGTTGCAACCAGTGACTTTGGGGCTTCAAGGTTATCGTAAATCCTTACAACAATGCTTTTTTGGTTTGTTGACAACAAGGGCAAGTTGTCGGTTTGAAGTTCAAAATTGCCAAGTTCGTAAGATTCATCAGGTTCGCTCTGTCGCGAGTAAAAATCATTAAACGGCTTAACAAGTTCAATTGCCACGGGTATTTCGACCTCGGGTGCTTCCGATAGGCTCACCCTTACCGTATCTCCAATGCCTGCCTTGAGCAGTGCTCCAATGCCCAGGGCTGAAACTATTCGGCCGTCTTCGCCTTCGCCTGCTTCGGTTACGCCGATGTGCATGGGGTAGTTCATTCCCAATTCCATCATTTTTTGAACCATTAACCAGCAGGATCTTACGGTTACATAAGGGCTGCTTGCCTTTAAAGATATTACGGTTTGGTCAAAATTCAAGTCTTCAAGTATTTGCAAAAACTCGATGGTTGACCGTACCATTCCTTCAGGAGTATTGCCATACTGCGAAACTATGCGAGGCGACAGTGAGCCGAAATTTGTTCCAACTCTTATTGAAGTGCCATATTCCTTACATACCCTTACCAATGGGCTGATGTTTTCCCTAATTTTGTCAAGCTCCTGCTCCTCTTCGGAAGGGGTCCAGTTGGTTTTGTTTTTTCTGCTTACCCCAGTATAATTGCCCGGATTAATCCTAATCTTTTCAATTAACCTAGCAGCAATTAGAGCAAGAGAAGCATTGAAGTGAATGTCGGCCACCAAGGGATTGTTGTATCCTGCTTTGGTTAGCTCTTTCTTTATTACTTCAAGGTTTTGGGCACTTTGCTGGCTTGGAGTACTTATACGCACGTAATCGGCACCTGCATCGAAAATCCTTTTTGTTTGATCAACCGTTGCTGCAATATCGAGTGAAGAGGTGTTGGTCATTGATTGCACACGAATGGGATTGCTCCCACCCAACGGGCAGTTTCCAATTTTAACTACCTTGGTTTTGAACCTTTTCATCAAGGTTAAGAATGAATTATTAAGTCGCCGGTTAGTGTTTCTCCAGCAAACCAATTACCCTTTCCAACTTTCCATCAACTTTTGCAGGCTTTAATCCTAGGATTTTTGCAATTAGAGGGTACAGGTCAACAACTTCGAATGGTGGATTTACGTGGTCTTTTTTGAATGCTGGCCCCGTTGCATAAAAAATGGTGTGCATGTCTTTTTGGGCATTGTCCCATCCGTGGGCTCCACCACTGTAAAACCTTGCGCTGGGACTTCCCCAGCCAACACTCCAGGTTGAATCGGCCAAAACTATCAAATCAAGAACGCGCGAGTTATTTCCATAATTGAGCCTTTCGGGAACTTCTCCAGCCTTCCAAACATTTATATTTTTTACGATTTTCAAAACGTTGTAAACGTAATCCAACTTGCCTTCAACGGGTTGGAGCGAAAACAATGGGTTGCCCCCGTGCCACCTTTCAAGCCATTCGCGCTTAACGTATTGACCAAGGTCAACGTAGCGTTCAGTGCTTACTTGTGTCATTCCGTGATCGGATGTTACAATTAGATTTATTTGTTTGGCAATTGGCAGTTCAGACAATCTCATTAACAGTAAACCTACAAGACTATCGAGTTTCATAACCATTTGGTCAAGTTCGGGAGAATCTGGTCCCGAATTGTGGCCAATTGCGTCGGGTTCGTGAAAGTAGAAAGTTATTAGTCGGGGTCTAACATTTTCGGGAAGGCTTAGCCATTTAATGACAGTGTCAATTCGGTTTTCGAAAGGATCAGAGTGGTTGTATCGCTTCCAGTAGGTAGGTTGAATACCCTTTATGGGAGCTTCCGACCCAACCCAGAAGTAAGATGCCGTGGTTATCCCTTGTTTTTCGGCTGTAACCCAAATTGGCTCTCCACTATAAAAGGCGCTGTTTTCAACCATCTGTCTGTCGCCAATTCGGTAAACCATGTCCAAAGCGGGGCAATAAAAATTGTTATGGACAATTCCATGATTATCGGGGTATAGTCCCGTTGCCATACTGTAGTGGTTTGGAAAAGTTTTTGACGGAAAGGCAGGAATAACGTACTCTGCCATTACGCCATTTGCGGCAAGCTTATCAAGGTTTGGTGTATGTACCCTGCTTGCATAATCCCACCTAAAGCCGTCAATGCTTAGCATAACAACATAAACATCGTTGTTTGCAGAATGACTTTTCTTATCAAATGCGAAGCAAGCAAATACTAAAGTTACAATAAGAAAAAAAGTGAAAACTCTTTGTTTGGTTGACATTTTGAATTGTATTTCGAAAATTTGATATTTTTTTCAAAGGTAATACTTTTTGCTGTTTTTCGGAAATATCGTGGGTGAGTCAAGGGTTGTTTAATGGTGTCAGGGTCTCGTAATTGGTATCAAGATATGAAAAATCTGTATTTTTACAACATCGTATCTGAAAAAAATGTAGTTTTGAAACAATTAGTTTTTAGAGGAAATTTAATGGCAAGGCACAAACTATGAATCCGAACTCAAGCCAAATAACCCATCCCGGAATTATAAATGCCATTGAAGGTAATAAAGTAAGCGTTAAAATTCAGCCACAGTCTGCTTGTGGCTCTTGCCATTCCAAATCCTATTGCAACCTAGCCGATACAGAAGAGAACGTGGTTGAGATAAACGTTATTGACAGTGCGATTTTAAAGATTGGACAAGAGGTTCAAGTAACACTTCAAAGATCATTGGGCTACAGGGCTTTAGTTTTAGGTTACTTGTTGCCTTTTGTTTTACTTCTCTCAACCGTCCTTGTTTCATTGCAAGTAACAAACAACGAGGGTCTATCGGCACTGCTTGGCGTGGTAATTATGATTCCTTATTACACCCTGCTTTACAAGTTTAGGCACGGCATTAAGAGGCAATTCGAGTTTAGGATAAAGCAATAACCCATGGGTTACACAACTTTGGATATAAAACTCCCCACTCATTACAATTCTCAACTTGTTTGGACAATTATTTCCAAACGACTTGGGATTTCCGAATTTTCGTTTCAAATTGAGAATAAGAGTCTTGATGCCCGCAACAAGAGCAACATTCATTGGTTGGTCAAGGTAGGAGTAACCTCGAAGGCGATTAAAGGAGATTTGAAGCCCAATAGACATTTGGTTTCAATTTCATACAAAAAAAGGAATAAGAAGGTACTTGTGGTTGGTTCCGGTCCTGCAGGATTTTTTGCCGGGTATTATTTGCAAAAGTCTGGTTTTGATGTAACCATAATTGATCGCGGTACCAGGGTCGATACGAGGGCAAATGGCATTTTTGAGTTCGAAAAATCAGGGATTTTTAATCCTGTTTCCAATTACCCCTTTGGCGAAGGAGGTGCCGGAACTTTTTCTGACGGCAAACTTACATCACGCTCAAAAAATCTTTCGAGGGAAAAGGCTTTTTTTATCAACAGCTACATCGAGGCCGGTGCTCCCGAAGAGATTGCATTCCTTGCCCATCCGCACGTGGGCAGCGACAACCTGCGCGTTGTTGTTAAGAATTTGAGAGAAAGCTTTATTGCCTTAGGTGGCAGAATTTCGTTCGAGACCCATTGCACTGGGTTGGAAACAGGCCGAGGGAGGGTAATAAGTGCCATTACCAGCAAGGGGACTTTTGAGGCCGATTTCTTTTTGATAGCTCCGGGGCATTCGGCCCATGATACTTACCATATGTTGCTTGACACGGGTGTTCAATTCAGGCTCAAAAACTTCGCCATGGGAAGCCGGGCAGAACATGAGCAAACAATCATTAACAAGGCTCAATGGGGCGTTGAAAGGCTTAGAGGTGTAAAGGCAGCCGAATATCGCTTATCGTCACAACTGGATCCGGTTCATGGCGTTTATTCTTTTTGCATGTGCCCAGGGGGAATTGTGGTTCCAGCATCGGCTTACGACAAAACCAGCGTGGTAAACGGGATGAGCTATTATAGCAGGAGCGGCAGATTTGCAAATGCTGCTTGCGTGGCCGCGGTGCACCCGACACAATTGTCGGACAAGATAAAAACACCCAAGGATGCGTTGCACTGGGTGCATGATTTGGAAGCTATGTTTTACAATTATGCTGGCAGTTTTTCAGTTCCTGCATGCACAATCGGCGAATTCCTTAACGGAAAAATCTCTGGCAGTAACATTGAAAGTAGTTACCCCCTTGGAATTTTGAAAGCCCCTCTTTGGGAACTCTTACCTTCAACGATTATTGATGCTTTGAGGCTCGGTTTGAAGGATTTTTCGCGAAAGTTGAAAGGCTATGAAACCGGGATACTTTTAGGGTTAGAAAGCAAAACATCTTCGCCAATTCAAGTTTTCAGAGATGAAAAAGGAAATTGTACGGGTTTTTTTAATCTTTTTGTGGTTGGCGAGGGGAGTGGCCATGCAGGTGGTATTGTTTCGAGTGCCGCCGATGGAATTAGAATGGCAATGACAATTGACAACTAAAAATCACAAACTTGGCAAGGCAATCTATCGGCAGGAGGGAGTAATTTAGAAAAATGCTAAAAGAAAGCGGAAGGTCAATTGCAGAATACAGCCTTTGATTATCAATTATTACAAGTTTTGAACGCGTCACCGTTTTCTTTTAACTTTCTCCGGCAAGCCATCCGGTGCTCCAGGCAATTTGAAGGTTGTAGCCTCCGGTATCGGCATCTAAGTCCAAGATTTCTCCGGCAAAAAAAAGGCCATTTATCAGCCTTGACTCCATTGTGGTAGAATTAACTTCGCTCAAACTTATGCCCCCCGATGTAACTACCGCCTCCTTGAATGATCTTGGCCTCACGATTGAAAATGGCAGGTTTTTCAATAAAAGCCTTATCATTTTGCGTTGCCTGGCACTTATTTGATTTGAAGGAGTGTTTGGTGCAATCCCTGTAGTTTTCAAGAAAACTGGCACCATTGCTGCGGGCATCCATTGCCTCATTAGGTTTTCGATGAGTTTTTGACCGTGCTCGTCAATATCTCGCAGCAGTCGCTTGTCAAGTTTTAAATCATCGAGGGCAGGCTTCAAATCTACCGTTATGTCAACCTTGGAGCCAGTGTTCAAGGCTTTAACAGCAAGCCTGCTCAGGGTAAGGATTATTGGCCCCGACAACCCGAAGTGGGTAAAAAGCATTTCTCCAAATTCACTTTCAACTTTCTTGCCATCCACCCACAATGATGCTCCGACGTTTTTTAGGCTTAATCCTTGCATTTGCATTGCTTTGTCACAAATGGTTTCAAGAGGAACCAAGGAAGGTTCGGGTTTAACAATCGTGTGGCCAGCATGGCCGGCAAGCTTGTATCCATCTCCGGCACTACCAGTTGCAGGGTATGATTTTCCGCCAGTGGCGAGTATTAATTTCTGGCAACCATACTTCAAGTTTTTCCCGTTATGGTTTACAGTCAAACCTTCAATTGAACCATTTTTAATATCGAGGCTTACTGCCCTTTGCCCGTATTCAAAGTGAACCCCATTTTCTTTTGCCCATTTCACCAACGCATTCACCACATCTGCAGACTTTTCCGAAACAGGAAAAACCCGATCACCCCGTTCAACCATCGTATCAACTCCATTTTGTTTTAATAGACCAATAATATCGTGGTGAAAAAACTTTTGGAAGGCGTGCTTCAGAAACCTTGGCCTTGGATAAACTTTTTTCATGTAGTTTTCCAAAGGGCTTGAGTTTGTAATATTGCAGCGGCCTTTTCCGGTGATTAGTAACTTTCGTCCTGGCCTTTCGTTGCGCTCTATAATCAAGACTTTTTTGCCAAGCCCTGCGGCCCTGCCAGCAGCCAACAAACCTGCGGCTCCAGCACCAACAACAATTGTTTGGTAGGTTTTCATTTCATGCGCAAAGGTAAATGATTGGGAGTAATTTTGAGTAATACTTAATTTTTTCTTGGCAGATTCAAAAATATTGCCGTATTTTGGCAACCTTTTTCCGAATTAACCTATTAACTAACTTCAAATTTTTCTCCATGAAAAAAACTGAGAAGACAAAAAAACCGCTATTTCAACGAGTTCTTGACAAGATTGAAATTGTGGGTAACAAATTGCCACACCCTGTAACTTTGTTTGCCATATTAATGGGGGTCGTTTTGCTCCTTTCGTGGGTATTTGGTGGTGTAAACGTTGACCATCCCGGCAAGGCTGCTGGAATGATAGGTCCCGATGGCCAGCCAGTTGACACAATTACCGTTTTCAACCTTCTTTCCAAGGATGGGTTTCAAATGATCATGACCCGCATGGTTAGCACTTTTGCCTTATTTCCCCCGCTAGGTCTTGTTTTGGTTGTCATGCTTGGTATTGGTGTTGCGGAATATAGCGGAATGATAAGCGTTGGTTTGAGGTCCTTTGTTTCAAAAGCACCTCGCGCCACCATTACCTTTTTCATAGTAGTTGCTGGTATGCTTAGCACGGTTGCCGCAGATGCAGGTTATGTTGTTTTGATCCCGATGGGAGGCGCAATTTTTTACGGAATGGGCCGTCACCCGCTTGGAGGAATTGCCGCTGCTTTCGCAGGGGTTTCCGGCGGCTTTGGTGCCAATATTATCCCCACTGGCCTAGACCCAATGATTGCGGCATTTACTGAACCTGCCGCTCAAATTATTGACCCAACCTACACCGTTAATCCCTTGGCCAACTGGTACATTATGGCTGCATCCGTGCCAGTTATTGGCTTGGTAGGAACCTGGGTAACCGAGAAAATTGTAATGCCTCGACTTGGCCAATACAAACCAGAAGGTGATTTGGTTATTGAAGAAGAAAAACCAATCACTTTGCAGGAGAAAAAAGCATTGCGTTATGCCGGAGTTGCCATACTCGTTGTTTTGGGTTTGATTGCATTGGCAACTGTTCCTTCTGATGGCCTCTTGAGGGGTGAAGGTGGAAGTATGAAACCTTTCTATGATTCACTGGTGCCAATTATGTTCATGGTATTTTTGGTGGCAGGTTTGGTTTTCGGTATTGTTGCGAAATCAATAAAGAACGACAAAGACGTGGCAATGATGACTTCAAAAAGCATGGCCACTATGGGGTTATACATCGTAATTGCGTTTGTTGCAGCACAGTTTGTTGCTTATTTTAACTGGTCAAACCTTGGGAGCATCCTTGCTGTTAAGGGGTCGGATGCATTAAAAGCCATCGGGTTTGAAGGCCCATTATTGCTGGTTGCATTCATAATAGTTGCTTCAATTGTCAACCTTATTATGGGAAGTGCCTCTGCAAAGTGGGCTCTTTTAGCCCCGATTTTTGTTCCAATGTTAATGTTAATGGGATACTCACCCGAAACCACGCAAGCTGCATATCGAATTGGCGATTCTTATTCAAACATTCTTACCCCGCTTCTGCCATACTTCCCGCTGGTAATCGTTTTCTGTCAAAAATATGTCAAGAACGTCGGCATTGGAACCTTGATTTCTATGATGTTGCCTTTCTCCATTGCTTTTGCCGCGGTGCGTATTCCAATGTTGCTTATTTGGATTTGGGGAGGGCTTCCACTAGGGGTTGAAGGCCCGATTTACTACATACCATAAAATATCATTTTAAAAAGCTCCCGGTCATCCCGGGAGCTTTTTTTTGGCATCCCCTGGCGGTACTGGGTTGAAAATTTAAAACCATTCTAAATTATTTCGTAACTATTTAAAATGTAGAAGATTGAGTTGGCATTTTATAACAAAACACAAGCAAATTCATGATTTTTGGTAAACTAAACCTCAAAAAGTTATGGTTTGCAAAGCTGTTTAGAATTTGTTTTTTTATTTTTGCGACTGCTTGAAAAGGTTGATTTTTAGTGGTTATGTACATCTTTCGTTAACAAAAAGCAAAAACGTGAACGAAATTACTTTCTTCTCGGTAGTAAGTCTTGGTGCATTGGGCTCGTTGGCAGCGATAATCCTCTATTTTGTGGCTCAAAAGTTTAAGGTTGTTGAAGACCCCCGAATTGATGAAGTTGCCGATCTTCTTCCAGGTGCCAATTGCGGTGGCTGTGGCCTTGCAGGCTGCCGGGCCTTCGCTGAAGCAATTGTCAAATCCGAAAGTCTTGAAGGCTATAATTGCCCACCGGGAGGCAATGATGCCATGAACCAAATTGCAAAAGCACTCGGATTGACTGCAGAAATAAAGGAATCAATGATTGCCGTGGTAAGGTGCAACGGAACAAAGGGGTTTTGTCCGCCAAAAATCAAACTTGAAGGGCTTGCAACTTGTGCCTTTGCCCATTCTTTGCATGCGGGAGTAGGAGGCTGCCCAAGCGGTTGTCTTGGCCGTGGCGATTGTGTTGAGGTGTGTTCATTTGGTGCAATGTACATGCACCAAGAAACGGGGCTGCCGGTTATTCTCGACCACAAATGCGTTGCTTGCGAAGCGTGTGTAAAAGCCTGCCCTCGCCGAATTATTGAAATGCGCAAAAAGGGAAAGAAAGACCGAAGAATTTTCGTTTCGTGCATCAACAAGGAAAAAGGTGCAATTGCCAAGAAAAATTGCTCGGTGGCTTGCATTGCCTGCACAAAGTGCCAAAAGGAATGCAATTTTGACGCAATTGTAATTGAGAACAACCTTGCCTACATCGATTTCAACAAGTGTACTTTGTGTCGCAAGTGCGTTCCAGTTTGTCCAACAAATGCAATTCATGAATTGAACTTTCCGCCGAGGAAAGCCCCCGTGATTGCTGACTAACGATTTTCGATTTTTTTTCTTTGAAAAAAATGAATTTGATGGATATAAAGGTTTTTGAGAATCGACTAACCAGGTTTGGGTTTTGATAGTTCAATTTGCAGGAAAATATCGCGGTCAAATGTTGGTTTACAAATGTCAGGGCAAATTACTGGGTCGGGTGCTTCACCAGCATTAAGCTATGTTGAAGCCCAAAGAGCAGAATCTGGAAGAGGTTTTATTCATTTAATTCAGATTGTTTTGAAAGAGCCTCGAGAAATATTGACATTTTAAAAATTGCAGGAAGACAAATTAAGATGCAACAAACCGAAAGTGTTGGGTTAACAAAAAATGAGGGTAGTCCATTTTTCTCCATTTTTGTGAGAACAGTTGAAACAGCCCGTAAAAATCTCAAGGTTTAAAATAAATTCCCAATTATCAATCGTAAATCGTTAATTGTCAATTATAATGGTTTTGAAAACATTCAAACTCGGCGGAGTTCACCCACCCGAAAACAAGTTGGCGGCAGGCGCTGCAATTGAGGTTCTCGCGCCGCCTGCCGAGGTGGTAATTCCAATTTCCCAGCATCTTGGTTCGCCATCAATTCCGGTAGTAAACCGAGGTGATAAGGTACTTGCTGGCCAGTTGATTGCCAAAAGCAGCGGGTTTATATCAGCCAACATCCATTCATCTGTTTCGGGCACGGTTCAGAAGATTGATGAGATGCCTGATTCAAGTGGATATCGCCGAAAATCAATTGTTATCAGGGTCGAGGGTGATGTTTGGCAGCAGGATATTGACCTTGATGGTGCGCTTGCAAGGGAATGCAACCTTTCGCCAAAAGAAATAATTGACAAGGTAAACGAAAAAGGCGTAGTTGGCCTTGGGGGAGCAACTTTTCCGTCGTACGTAAAGTTAATGGTTCCCACGGGCAAAAAGGCAGAGGTGCTGATAATCAACGGGGTGGAGTGCGAACCTTACTTAACCGCCGATCACAGGTTAATGCTTGAAAAGGCCCACGAGATGATGGTGGGAATTACAATACAGATGAAGGCTCTTGGACTTGATCGTGCCATTATTGGGGTTGAGAATAACAAGCCCGACGCCATCCTTCACCTTAAAAAAGTTGCTTCCGAATTCGTGGGCATATCGGTAGAATCGCTGTACGTTAAATACCCGCAAGGCGGCGAGAAACAACTTATCAAGGCTTTGATAAATCGCGAGGTTCCATCGGGCAAGCTTCCCATTGAGGTGGGTGCGGTGGTTCACAACGTGGGTACTGCATTTGCGGTTTACGAGGCGGTGCAAAAAAACAAACCATTGGTTGAAAGGGTTGTTACCGTATGCGGGAAAAACTTGACCCGGCCTTCCAATTTCCTGGTGCGCATTGGTACGCCCGTTAGTGTGCTCATCGAGGCAGCCGGTGGTCTGCCCCAACAAACGGGAAAGATAGTAAACGGAGGCCCAATGATGGGTAAGGCAATAAGCGATACCAGCGTACCGGTGACAAAGGGCACCAGCGGAATCCTACTTTTTGATGAAAAGGAAGCCCCGCGCAAGGCAATGGTTAACTGTATTCGCTGCTCAAGATGCCTCACAGTTTGCCCGATGGGGCTAGAGCCTTACTTGCTCTCGGTTTTGGCCGATATGAAAAGGTTTGAAGGGTGCGAAACCGACCGCGTAATGGACTGCATAGAGTGTGGTTCGTGTCACTACATTTGCCCCTCCGGAAGGCCATTACTTGACCAGATAAGGGTTGGCAAGGCCGAAACGGGCAAACTGGTAAGAAACAGGGCAAGCCACTAAAATAAGTCATTAACGATATCTCCCACAAAATGAGTTTACTTACAGTATCGGGCTCGCCCCACGTGCATGACAGCCAATCGGTGCCCAGGATAATGTATGGCGTGGTAATTTCGCTTATACCCGCCATGCTAGTTTCATTCTACTTCTTTGGCGTGTCTGCAATTATTCTAACTTTTACGGCCGTGGTATCATGTATGGCCGTTGAATTCATAGTTCAGAAATACCTGATAAAGGGAGCGCTAACGGTTTTTGATGGTTCGGCAATCATTACCGGTATCTTGCTTGCATTCAACTTACCCTCCAACCTACCGTTGTGGATTGTTGTTTTAGGCTCGGTGGTTGCAATGGGTATGGGAAAGATGACCTTTGGCGGTCTCGGCAAGAATCCATTCAACCCGGCCTTGGTCGGCAGGGTGTTCTTGATGATTTCATTCCCGGTGCAGATGACCAGCTACACCGTGCCTGCAGGCTTTACCGATGTGGTTTCTGGTGCAACCCCGCTGGCCATCGTTAAAGAAGGTTTGGCAAAGGGAACCCCTATGGTTGAAATTGTAAAAGATATTCCCGGGCAACTTCAAATGTTCGCTGGAAACATGGGTGGCTCAATGGGTGAGGTCTCGGCATTGATGCTTTTGATTGGGGGGCTTTACATGCTTTTCAGAAGAATAATTACCTGGCACATTCCGGTTACTTATCTCGGTACCGTTGCCTTTATTACCGGAATCTTTTGGTTATTTAATCCACAAGGTTATGCCGACCCTGTTTTCCACCTCTTTGCAGGTGGGCTTATGCTCGGGGCTCTCTACATGGCAACAGATATGGTTACCAGCCCAATGACACCAATGGGAATGATAATTTTCGGGGTGGGTTGCGGAGCAATTACCGTGTTGATAAGGTTGTTCGGTGCTTATCCCGAAGGGGTTGCATTTTCAATTTTAATAATGAATGCTTTTGTTCCACTTATTAACCGCGGCATTAAACCACGTCGTTTTGGAGAGGAGGTGAAAAATGGCTAAACGAGAATCAAACTTCGTTAACATGGTAATAACTCTTGCAGCCGTTACGGTGGTGGCATCGTTTACGTTGGCCACTGTTTATAATCTTACCATGGAGCCAATTGCTGCAGCTCGCGAAGCAAAACGGCAGGCAGCAATTGGGCAAGTAGTTCCTGAATTCGACAGTCTGGAGTCTAGAAGGTTTCTTTCTTCTTGCGGCACCGATTCGTTGGAGTTTAACTTTGCATATTTCAACGACGAACTTGTTGGTGTTGCAGTTGGTACATTTACCAATTTTGGATTTAGCGGTCTCATTACGGCAATGGTAGGTTTTGAGCCCGACGGAACCATAATTGATGTGGTTCACCTTCAGCATAAAGAAACTCCCGGCCTTGGCGACAAGATTCAAAAAAATGTTTCGGATTGGAGTAACCAGTTTAGGGGTATGAGGCCTTCGCAGGTGAAATTTAAAGTCGCCAAGGATGGTGGTGACGTTGACGGAATAACGGCCGCAACAATTACTGCTCGCGCATACGTTGATGCAATTCAGCGTGCTTACGATACTTTCATGCAAAACTCAATAACCCAGGAAGGAGACAACGACAATGAGTAAACTAAAAATTTTCACCAGGGGATTCATCAAGGAAAACCCGGTTTTCATACTCTTGTTAGGGCTTTGCCCTGCACTTGGGGTTACCACTTCGGCTGTAAATGGACTGGGTATGGGCCTTGCCACTACCTTCGTGTTATTGGGCAGCAATATTGTTGTTTCGGTCATCAAAAACCTTATCCCCGCAAAGGTGCGCATACCTTCTTTTATTGTAATCATTGCCTCTTTCGTTACCATTGTGCAACTTACAATGGAGGCTTTCACACCAGATTTGTTCGAGTCTCTGGGCCTTTTCATTCCGCTTATTGTTGTAAATTGCCTGGTGCTTGGCAGGGCTGAGGCATTTGCAAGCAAAAACACTTTTTCCACCTCCGTTGTTGATGGCCTCGGTATGGGTCTGGGTTTTGCTTTCGCATTAACCATACTTGGAGGTGTAAGAGAAGTATTAGGGTCATATTCCCTTTTTGGCTACAAGTTCCTTGCTGGCGACGGAATGTTAGTTTTCGTTTTAGCCCCTGGTGCTTTCCTGGCCATGGGCTACCTAATCGTGCTTTTTAACTACATGAAGAAAAAAACTGCTTAACACCAAATTGTCATGGAATACTTTGCAATAGTCATTGGAGCCATTTTTGTTAACAACATAGTGCTTGCCCAGTTCTTGGGTATTTGTCCGTTCATAGGGGTTTCGGCAAGGGTTTCAACTTCAGTGGGAATGTCGGGGGCAGTTCTTTTTGTTATGACGCTGGCCACCGTGGTAACTTATCTTGTTTATCATTTCGTGCTGGTGCCATTTGGTATTACTTACCTGCAAACCATTTCCTTCATCCTGGTAATATCGTCTTTGGTGCAAATGGTTGAAATCATCCTAAAGAAAGTTAGCCCGGCACTTTTTCAGGCATTGGGGATTTTCTTGCCATTAATAACCACCAATTGCGCGATAATGGGTGTTGCCCTGCTTACCATTCAAAACGAATTTTCTTTGCTTCAAGGATTGGTTTTCGCCATTTCGCACGCGGCAGGGTTCGCCTTGGCAATAATACTATTCGCCGGCTTGCGCGAACATTTAGATATGATGAACCTACCCAAGGCAATAAGAGGAGTGCCGGCATCGTTAATCGTTGCAGGAATTCTTGCACTTGCATTCATGGGCTTTGCAGGAATGGTTTAAATGCAAGGAACAGTGATAAACGAATAGCGATCAACGTGGAGACGCATCTGGCTGCGTTTTACTAAAGAGTGGGTAAGGTAAGAAGTATTGAACGAAAGAACGATTTTCGATTTTATCATGCCTCCAGCTTTCTGTTTGCTGCCTGCCGCGCAATTACATGGTCTGGCCGTTAGGTCGCTTCGCCAGGTTTCTTTTTAACTCGTAATTAGTAATTGAATAACCCACTAAACATCTAAGCTGCTAAACCTCTCAACAATTCAATTTTTAAATTGTTAAACAAATTAATTGTTAAAAAAGTGCCTCTAGATACCATAATAGAACTTCGTGATGTTTCTGTTTTTCAGAAAAACGCCCTTGTGCTTTCGAGTGTAACCTTCGAAGTGCAGAGGGGAGAATTTTGCTACCTGATTGGGCGCACCGGAACAGGAAAAAGTAGTCTTTTAAAAGTGCTATACGGTGATTTGCCGATTGTTGACGGTTACGCAAAGGTGGCCGGATTTGAGCTTCCGGGAATAAAAACCAAGCAAATTCCTTTCTTGCGTCGCAAAATTGGTATTGTTTTTCAGGATTTCCAACTGCTCACCGACCGTTCGGTCAATGATAATTTGAAGTTCGTGATGAAGGCCACCGGCTGGAGAGACAAGATTGCCATGAACGAAAGACTTGAGGAGGTGCTCGAAAAAGTAGGGCTGCACACCAAGGGTTTCAAGATGCCCCACCAACTATCTGGCGGCGAGCAACAAAGGGTTGTTATTGCCCGTGCTCTTGTAAACGATCCGGATATTATACTTGCCGACGAACCCACGGGCAACCTCGATCCTGAAACCAGCCAAGGTATTATGAACCTAATGTTCGAAATAAGCAAGGCAGGTAGGGCAGTAATTATGGCCACCCACGACTATCACCTTTTCGAAAAGTACTCGGCGAGAGTTCTTCGCTGCGAGGCCGGAAAACTCATTGACGAACAGGCTTTATAAACAGTGTTGCAACCATGCATTTTAAACCCGGAAACCTTAAAGAAACAATTTATTCAACCGTATCTTTTCATTTTCCCAACTGAGTTCCTCGGAGCAAAGGTGGCAGTTGGCGTGGTAGGTTTGTATTAACTCGTTGTTTTCAAGTAGCTTGGTTATAATGGTGGCAAGTTGTGCTTCGGTTTCCCCTGCGAATATCTCGCCAACTTTATATTGCTTAACAACCGCCGCCATTTCGGGAAGGTCGGAACAAATCACAGGTACGCCAGCATTAATGTAGTCGAAAATTTTGTTAGGAAGGGCGTAGTAATAGTTAAGGTTGGTGTTGCGCTCCAGCGATAGACCCAACTTGCAGGTTTTTGTCAATTGGTTTAATTCTTTCACCTGTAGCTTGCCAAAAAAGCGAACCTTGTTTTCAAGTTTTAGTTCTTGACGCAGTTTACGCAGATGGTCTTCGATATCACCTGCTCCGGCAATTGCAAGCTCGAAGCCTTCAATGTGTTGCATGGCTTTAATCATCAATTCTACGCCACGGTCTTTGTTTAGCGCACCCTGATAAATAATTCGGTTTTCCCTCGATTCGAAGTTTACCTTTTTGTCATCGTAATTAGGTAAATTCCTGATGGTTGCAAACGCAACTCCGTATTTTTCGCCGTAGAAACTTGCAATGGAGTCACAAACCGTGTAGGCCCTGTAAACCCTTTTCAGGCTCATTTTTTCCAAAAAAGCCCAAATCCTCTTGATTAATTTCCGGTGGTTGAGTTCGGGAACTTCGGTGAATAGTTCGTGACTGTCGTAATACAACTTTCGGTTTTGGAGAAAGGAAACTAACGCGTTGGCCGGTAATGTATCCAGGTCGTTGGCAAGCAAGAAGTTACATCTTTTGAATAACAGAAACAAGAAAAGCCTGATGTTTAACTCGGCATAAAATAATCCCCCCTTTTTGAATAAAAGTCTCAATCTTTTGCATTGGTAGGGTCGGTCGTTAACCGAATTGCTTTGCTTTGATTTACGGCCAACCAGTAATACCTCGAACCCTGCCTCTGTCAAAGTGGTGCAGGTACGATTAACCCGCCGGTCGTGAGCAATATCGTTGCTTACCGAAACAATTATTCTTTTTGAATTAGGCTTCATAGTTTTTCCGAGTGGTAAATGCTCCTACTATTCCTTCAGTTTGGCTATCTTAATGTTAAGGTATGCAAAAGCAATTGTCATGAACGGACTTATAATATTGAAAAACGCATAAGGTGCAAAGGCAAATGTTGAAACGCCCAGAACGCTTGCTTGCGTGGCCCCGCAGGTGTTCCAGGGTACCAGAACCGAGGTAACGGTTCCGCTATCTTCGAGTGTGCGGCTAAGAACCTTGGGGTCGAGGCCCCTTTCGCGATACGTGTCGGCAAACATCCTTCCTGGCACCACGATGCTCAAGTACTGGTCGCTGGCCGTTAGGTTAATAAAAATGCATGATCCAGCTGTTGATGCTACCAATGAACCAGTACTGCTAACAAACTTTATAATCGCTTCAGTAATGCGACCTAAAAGGCCGGTGCTTTCCATAATTCCGCCAAATATCATTGCACAAATGATAAGCCAAACGGTTTTCAGCATCCCGCTCATGCCTCCTGTTTGCAAAAGGCTGTTAACCATTTCGTTGCTGGTGGTAATGCTTATGTCGGTGTACATTGATTTCATTATGGCTACATAGGCTTGAACATGAAACGGCTGTTCGGAAGCTGCCACCTCTCGTATAATTTGGGGTTGAAATATAAGTGCAAACACTGCTCCTGCCAATGTACCCGCCAATAGTGCCGGTAGTGCAGGAACCTTTTTCACTATGAGTGTAATAACCAAGGCAGGAACAATAAATAGTAATGGTGAAATGTAAAATGAGCCTTTAATGGCATCGAGCACGGGAGCAATGTCGTTAATAGTGCCACCCTGCGATCGTGTTAAACCAATGATGGTAAAAATAATCAAGGTGATTGTCATTGTCGGAACGGTGGTAAGGGCCATGTACCTAATATGTGTAAAAAGGTCAGTGCCGGCCATGGCCGGAGCAAGGTTGGTGGTGTCAGAAAGTGGAGACATCTTGTCGCCAAAGTATGCCCCCGAAATAATTGCACCTCCAATAAGTCCATCGGGTAACCCAAGGGCCTTGCCTATACCTAGAAGCGCGACACCAATTGTGGCCACCGTACTCCAACTGCTTCCGGTAGCAAGCGACACCACCGCGCAAACAACGCAGGCAGCCACAAGAAATATGGTCGGGTCAAGAATTTTAAGGCCGTAATAAATCATCGAGGGAACAATACCGCTCAAAAGCCAAGTACCTGCCAAAGAGCCTATTAAGAGTAGAATCAAGATTGCCGACATGGCAGAACCGATCCCTTTCACTATTCCCTTCAAAAGGTGGTCCCACCTGAAACCTAACCTGAATGCAATAATTGCCGCAACTGCCGAAGACAAGATAAGAACAATTTGGTTTGATCCTTCCAAGGAACTGTCTTCAAAAATGCGAACATTGATTATTATCAATGCTGTTAAGATAATTATGGGAACAAGTGCTTCAAACAAGCTGGGTTTTCTCTTGGTCATCTTAATGGTTTTAGGTTTTGCAAGTGTAAAGAAACGGGTTTTTTTTTAAATTTGAAAAAGATTCTGGCCATCAATTCCCAATTGCCTGGCAAAGCCCGTTCTGTAATAATTTTCAATGGCCTCCGGTGCTGCAATCGGAGCCTCCAGGGCCTTGTTGGCCAATTGCAGGTAAGTGTTAACATCATTGGCTTTTTTGATTGAATCGAATGTATAATTAGGGTTCTCGAAGGTTCCCGAAAGGTAAAACCAAAGTGCCTTCATGTATCCCACAATGCTGGAAGGGTTTTTGTTGGCATTAAGGCTCTCTTGCATGATTTCGTCCAAAAAGGCCTTGAGTCTTTTTCTTTTCTCGCTTTCGATTAAAGGGTTGCCACCTATTTCCATCGCCAGAGCAGGGTTTAGCAACACACCTCTTCCAAGCATCCAGTGGTTTATTGTTGGGAAGCGTTTTTGCAGGTAATTAAACCGATCGAGGTGATAAACATCTCCGTTGTAGGCAATTGTGTTCACCGATTTTTCAATGCACTTTTCAAATCCATTTAGGTTCACTTCGCCCGAATACAGTTGCGTTCCTATCCTTGGGTGAATGATTAAAAGTTCGAGTGGGTACTGATTCAATATATCGAGTACTCTTTCAATTTCGGTAGGTTTGAAATATCCCAACCGTGTTTTTATGGATAGTTTAATTGGAAAATCCCTGAAAACTTCTTCCAAAATTCGGTTCAATTCATCGGGGTATGGCAGCATTCCACAACCTCGCTTTTTGTTTGCAATGCGCGAGAAAGGGCAGCCCATATTCCAGTTAATATGCTCGTAGCCATATTGTTCCAAGGTTTTTCCCAGAAGTAATATTTCTTTGGCATCGGTGCTTGTGAACTGGGGTACGGTTTCGGCAAGGTTTTCATTTATTGGTATTACATCAGCGAGCTTTGAGGGGTTGATTTTTGAGTTTCCTGCTCCAGAAATAAACGGTGAATACATCTGGTTGAACCCGCCAAAATGGCGCGCTAGCGCATTACGGTAAATCCTGTCGGTTAATCCCTTGAATGGTGCAAAAAGAAGTCGGGGCTTTTCCAATTGTTTTTCGAAATATTTTCAAAAATTTACGGCAAATCCTCGGTTCCGTCGGCATACTTGGCGAAACGCCATTCCAGGTGCCCGTGGGTGTGGTCGGCACTTGGCCAGGGCCATCCACCAAAACCTGTCCTCCTGAAATCATGAATGGCTTCATTTATTTCTTGGTGGGTGTTCATTACGAACGGCCCCTGTTGAACCATGGGTTCGTTGATGGGTTTTGCCTGCAATAGCAGGAGTTTGACGTTTCCGTTAGTAGCTTCAACGTTAACAGCAAGGTGGCTCTCGAGGCCAATTGAATTGTAACTTTTTACTTGGGTTCCATCAATCTTGACCTCGGCACCACTATAAAAGTACAACGACCTTTCAAGTCCTTCCTTTGCTTGAGGCAAAGAAAGAGTTCCTCCATCTTCAATTTCGATTAGCCATATGGCAAGGTGGTTTTCGGGGTTGGCTGCCCACGAGTCGGGTGGGGGAGGAACCGCTTTTTCGCCTGCAAAATTACCCGCAATAACCCTGACCCTGGTTTTTTTCGCTGCTACATTAACCTGCTCAACTATAGGAATTTGCTCGTTCCAAAGCATTTTGTAAAATGGTTTTGCAAACTTCTTTTCGCGCGGAAGGTTGAGCCAGAGTTGGAAAAGCTCCAATGGGTTTCGTTTGTTGCGATGCACCAAAGGGAACATTTCGCAGTGTTGCATACCGCTACCGGCAGTCATCCATTGCACGTCGCCAAAGCCGTACCTGCCCGAAGCACCCATCGAGTCGCTGTGGTCAACGTAACCTTCAAGAACTATGGTAACGGTTTCAAAGCCCCTATGCGGGTGTGCCGGAAATCCGGGAACCGAGTCGCCGTGGTACATCCGCCAGCCATCTTTCAAGGTGAAATCGCTTCCTATGTATCGGCCTTCCAACGAAGCAGCCGGTCCAAAATCCTCGTTTCCTTCGGGATAGTCATCGGCATGGTGTACACAAAATATGAAAGGGTCGTTGGTGCTCCAGGTAAATCCAAGAGGCGAGATTTTTTTTATGGTCTTGTTAAGCATGCTGTTTGATTTTATTCGGTTAAAACCATTGTAAAATTTCTAAGTAAAGTAACTCTTTGTTAAAGTGGTTGCAAGCTAAATATGACAACCGGGCTCAAGTATTTGAGAAAACCCTAATTAAGCAATCCTTGCTCCCATCCTGCCTTTAAAGTTTCCCGATTGGTGCTGTTATATCGGCTATTTTACCTCCTGAAATACTTTGTTTCGTGCATAAATCCGCATTAAAAATTGCCTTTTCCAAGTGCTTTTCACGAGGTTTTACGGCCTTCATACGATGATTTTGCCTTTGCGACCTGCTGAAGGCCTCGTGGCAAATCATAACCAGAACCTGGCCTGCAGTACACATACCAAATAAACTTTTTACGAAAGATATTCGTCATTTACCTGCTTTTCAGCCTTTTAGTTCCCTCAACCCCGTAAAAATGGATTAGGTGCAAAGGACTTCAAACTGCCCAAAGTACGTTATTTACTGCTGAATTTATTCCTTAATTTCACCGTGCAAGGTAGAGATATTTTGTTAAATTTGCAAGAACTTTATCAACTTACATGATTGACAAGTTGCTTTTGGAAAAATATCTTGCCTTGCGTGCCGAAGTTGACAAGCTTTGCAACCAACTTTTGGCAGTTCACGCTAAGCACCTTGAGTGCAAGAAAGGCTGCTCCAGTTGCTGTATGAACTTTTCTATTTTCCCGATTGAGTTTTTTGCCATCAAGCATTTCTTTAATGGTCTATCCCCGGAAATTGCCACGTTTGTAGCAGGGGAGGCTTGTAAGTTTTTAGTAAATGATGCCTGCACAATTTACGACCACCGGCCCATTATTTGCCGTACCCAAGGGTTGCCCTTGCTTTTCACGGGCGATGAAGGGTGGGAGCTTTCTGCCTGCGAACTCAACTTTGCCAATTTCGACTTTTCGGAATTCGATGTCGAAAATACCTTTCCACATGATAAATTCAACAGCAAGCTTTACTTGTTAAACAACGAGTACTTGGAGTCGCTTGCCGGCAACCGTGTGAAGTCAGAGGAGTTAGTGGAACTGCGTTTACTGTAATGCTCGAATGCGGGTTTTTGAAACAACCTTAACGAGGGTGTTTTTTTGTTTTCTAATCTTGTAATCACTTGTAAACCTAACATTGTATGAAATTAAAATTTTTAGGAGCTGCCAAAGAAGTTACGGGTAGCAAGCATTTGCTTGAGACTAAACACGGTAAAAAAATTTTGCTTGATTGCGGTGCCTTTCAGGGAAAGGGCCTTGATACCGACTCGATGAACCGCAACATTGGTGTTGACCCCAAGGATGTTGACCACATAATATTGACCCACGCACATTTCGACCACGCCGGTCTAATCCCTTTTTTTTACAAGCTTGGTTTCAGGGGTTCTATTATCTGCACCCATGCCACCCGCAATATTTGCTCCATAACCTTGCCCGATAGTGGTTCTATTCAGGAAAGTGATACCAACACCTTTAACAAGAAGAGGAAAGAACAGGGACTTCCACCCGTTGAGCCCCTTTACACCAAAAAGGATGCTGAAAAATGCTTAGAACTATTTATCTCTGTTGCTTACGACCGCAAATTTTACATTGACAATCACCACAAGGTTAAGTTTACCAACAGCGGTCACATGCTTGGAAGTGCAGTTGCTACAATCGAAATTGAAGAGAGCGGTGAGATATTACGGTTGGGATACACCGGCGATATTGGTCGTGCCAAAACCAACATTCTGAAACCACCAATGGATTTCCCGCACTGCGACTTCCTAATATCGGAATCAACCTATGGAAACAGACTCCATGAAGATAGCAAGGATGTGGAGAACGAATTGCTGCGAATCATCAGGCACACTTGCCTGGAAAAGGGGGGCAAGCTTATAATTCCTTCGTTTGCCATAGGTAGGGCGCAAGAGATAATGTTTTTGATAAACAATTTCGTTAATGAAGGCCTCTTGCCAAGGATACCCGTTTATCTTGACAGCCCCATGGCAATTGATGCCACCGACATTTTCAGGATGAATCTTGAGCAACTCAACGAGCACGTACAAGATGTAATTGCCAACGACCCCGATCCCTTTGGATTTTCGGGACTTACCTACGTAAGAACAGCCGATGAATCGAAAAGGATTAACGAGTTGCGGCATTCTTGCATAATAATTTCAACGTCGGGGATGGCCGAGGCAGGAAGGGTCAAGCACCATATTTCACACAATATTCAGAGCCAAAAGAATTCCATTCTTTTTGTGGGTTATTGTGCGCCAACCACCCTTGGAGCCCGCATACTTGCAAGACCTGATAATGTTTCAATATTTGGCAGATTTCACCATGTTATGGCTGAGGTTTTCAAGCTCGATGGGTTTAGTGGCCACGCCGATTACGAGGAAATGCGACAGTACCTTAACTGCCAGAGCAAGGAGCGTTTGCAAAAGGTTTTTTTGGTACACGGGGAGGAAGATGCAGCCAACGCCTACCGCAAAGTGTTACTCGATGATGGCTTCCGGGCCGTTGAAGTACCCGGGCAGGGCGATGAATACGACCTGATATCATAATTTTCTCCACTAATTTCAAAACGAATACTGCAACGATAAAAACCAGCTTGAACCAGCTTGGTAAAATGGTGAGCTACGAGTACCCAAAAGCAGTTGCCCCACAAAATCAACGTCGAGATTTGTGGCCAGCGAGTACTTGAGGTTTGGCGAAATGAACACGCACTCGTTATCGGGCATTGCCATTATTGATAACCCGCCGCTCAAAAGTGGCGAAAACGTGCGGCTAGCCACAACGGTAGCAGCATACTTCGAAATCATTATGTTGTCGGGCTGAAGTGGTTGGCTCAAAAACAAGTTACCGAAGTTCATTCCGGTATAACCTCCGTTATAAAGCAATTCGGCTATTACGAATGTACCGTTTGAAAACATGTAGTCAATACCCAACGCTGCCACGAGCGTTCCCTTGTTTTGGTTGCCAGTTGGAGTGTCGAGGTGGTGGAAATAGGTGGCCTCACCCTTGAACCCCGCCTGGTTAATGTTACCTGCCCATCCAAGACCCAATGCTGCTCGATGTTGGTAATAGCCTGCTATGGCCTGAATGTCAAAATTGCCGGTATTGAACGAGTACAGCACTGCTCCAACGCTATTTCGGGCATCGCGGGCTGGCTTGTAGGCCAATTCAAATCGTGAGAGCGACCCTGAAAAGTACTGGATTCGCAGGGCATCGGCACCAGGCCGTTCGGGATGGTCAAAATCGAAGAATGAATGGGTATTGAAAAGATCATTTGGGTTAGAAACCATGGTTATTCCCCAGTTAATCCTCTGCCGCCCAACCGAAACGCGCACTTCGCCAAGCTGCCAGTTTATGAACAAGCGGTCAACCATCGAGTTTCCAAGCCAGCCGTTGTCGTTATGCCAGTTCCACGACAGATTTACCAATCCATCATCATTGGTTATCATATCACCCAAAAGAGGGAAGTCATTTAACATACTGTTGTAAAACAGCCTGTTGCGTCCTTGGGCGATTAGCTTGATGTTACTTGAAAAGTCAAATAACAAGTTTAGCCTGTTATGAACGGTATTACTAAAGCTTGCGCCGCCAAAGTGTTTGTCAAGCGATAACGATGGCATTGCCTTAACATAACCCCTCAAAGAAACGGGGCTTGCTACCAAGGCGTTGTTATGGATAAGAATTGCAGAAAAAATGAAAAGGGAAAATTGGATAATTAAAGATGAGAATCTGTGTTTCATGGAAATAATATTTTAGAATGCAGAAATCAGAAATCAGTAGTAAAAAGTCGAAAGTCGCATTAGTAGAGACGCACAATTGTGCATGTGATTAACAGCCATTTTTTACCGCAAAGTCGCAAGGCAAAACCACGCAAAGTTCTGCAAAGTCAAAAACAGTTATCAGTTAATAGTAAAATCTGTGTTAATCCGTGATAATCTGCGATAAATAAATCGAAAATCCCTGTCCGCCTAAAGTGGTGCCCCTTGGAAGGCTTGCAGGATAAATCTTTAATCAAGGCTTTTCATCTTTAGCCACGGCTCCATCTACCAAGGTTATAACCCTCCTTGCCTTTTCAATTACCCGACTATCGTGAGTTGAAAAAATAAAGGTAACGTTTTCCTCCTTGTTAAGTTTGGCCATGATTTCTAAAAGATTAAGTGCCGACTCGGTGTCGAGGTTGGCGGTTGGCTCATCGGCCAGGACGAACTTTGGCTTTGATGCCAAAGCCCTTGCCACGGCAACCCTTTGTTGCTGGCCTCCACTGAGTTTTGCTGGCCTTGCATCCATTTTGTCCTCAAGGCCAACCTGTATAAGAAGTTCCCTTACCCTTTTTTCCATTTTGGCCTTATCGGTTTTTTGCAAGAGCATAATAAACGACACGTTTTCTTTGGCTGTCAGCACTGGTATTAGGTTGTACGCCTGAAACACAAATCCAATGTTTTTGAGCCTAAAGTCAATTAATTTTGAATCGGATAGATTGCTGATTTCGGCTCCGTTTATGATTATTTTGCCACTGGTAGGTTTATCCAATCCTCCTATCAAGTTCAAAAACGTTGTTTTTCCGCTGCCCGATGGGCCCTTTATTGCGGTAAATTCGCCCTGCTCAAATTCCAAATCTATATTGGATAAGGCTTTAACGGGAAATGATTTTCCGTCGTAAACTTTTGTAAGTTTTTCTGTTTTAATTATTTTCATAAAAATAGAATTTTCGATTTTCATCGTTTGTTTGTTATTGTCTAATTGCTTCGGCCGGTTTTAGCCTTATTGCCTTTAAGGCCGGGAAAATTGAGGAAAAAAAGACCATTACCATTACGAGCACTGTAAGGGTAGCGTACATCGACAGAGTCATGTTGGGAAAAATCAATGATGGATATCCAAAATCGTTGAGGGAGTCGCCGCCCACTACAGCCAAATCGAGTCCTGTTGAGCCAAATAAGGCATTTGTGGCGTACCCCAGCACGATTCCGCCTATTGCGCCCAAAAACGTCAAGAAAGTGGTTTCGATTATTACCATGCCAAAAACCCTACGGCGATTCATACCCACGGCCATAAGCATTCCCAATTCGGGTGTCCTTTCAAAAACCGACATTAGCATGGTGTTAACCAATCCGAAGCCCAGTGCAAAAAGTATTATTCCAAGAATAAAGACCAGCATTGTATTTCCGTATTCTTGCAAAAAACCCAATTCTGGCGAAATATCGATCCAAGTGCGAACCTTTAGGTCGGGGTGGTCAACTTCAATTTTATTCTTTACGTGGTTTAATTGTGCAAGGTCGTTTACCAAAATGGCTATTTCGTTTACAATGATCTGGTAACGTAAATGGGTTTTGATATCTGATTGAAGCACGTAAACGTTTTTTTGGTCGAGCACAGAATTGGCAGTTTGATAAATACCGGCCACCCTAAACGATGCAGAAATTAGTTCGCCTTCTTGATTCTGAAAGGTTAATACAACACGCGAACGAGTTTGTAGTTTGTTCTTTTCGGCCAGCCCCCTTCCGATTAGGATTGGATTTCGTAAGCCTTCCGAAAAGTAGTGCCCATCAATGATGTTACTGGCAAGGTTTGTGGTTTTGGCCTCGGCTTGCGGGTCTATACCAATTATGTTCACCCCACTGGTAAGGTTGGCAGTTGCGAGCATTCCATTTATTATCGTCCTACCGGTAAAGGACTTAATGTGTTTATTTGCCGTTAGCTGACTTTCGATGATTTTCCATCGAGGTATGTTGTTATTCAAATTGTCATCCTTGATGAATTCGGGATTGTGTAATTGAATATTTGAAAATTGTTGTTCAATACTGGTTTCGAATCGGGCTTGAACCAAACCAAACATTATTGAACTAACAAAAATGCCTGCCCATAATCCTAAAATAATGGCTGTAATCATTATTAGGCTTCTCTTTGGATTGCGCCAGATGTTTCTCCACGAAATAATTATCAAAGTTTTCATTGTGGTTATCTTTTTACTTTCATTATATCGAGCTGAAAAACCTTTTTGATCGGGTAAAGCCCAACCAAGATTGCAATAACCAACACAATTAGGGCTTGGCCCAGAAAGATGTCAAGGTCGGCAGCAAAAGGCATTATTGGTTCGAAGCCATACTCCAACATTGTGCCTGCCATTTCACCCGTGAGCATTATGGGGTTGTGGTAAAAATAAAAAACAATAGGAATGGCCACCAGGATTCCCACAACCACGCCCACCATCGAAATAAAAAAGGCCTCGAAAAACACCACAAATGCCAGGCGCGATCGTTTCATTCCAAGCGAAATAAGCATGCCGAACTCTCGCTGTCTTTCAATCATCATGGTTAGTATGGTTCCCATGATTCCGAAAGTAATCACCAAGTACAAAATCCCCATCATAAGCATTGACCCTGCTTGGTCGAATTGCATTAGTGCCAGAAGGTCTTTTAAGAGTTCCTCCCAGGTAAGCACGGCCAGCCAGTCAGAATCGACCGAGGCGTTCAATTCTTTGGCCAGAGATGCGGTATGCCTTGGGTTTTTTGGCATCACGATCAATGCCGTTAGCCTTTCGGCGGCATTAAAAAATGCTTGTGCCGTTGGAATCGACATGTAAATGGTGTTGTTGCTCATTTCGAGCAACTTAATATTCACAATTCCCTTGACATGAAAAATACCGGCTGCCGTTGACCCCTGAAACCCTTGTCCGAGCAACACCAGCGAATCGCCCACGTTCAAGTTTAATATCTGGGCAAGGCCGTTTCCCAAAACTATATCGGCATCGTTTTGTGTTAAAAACTCGCCTTCAATCATATCGTCCGAAAATCTGTTGAGCCTACCCTCAATCTCGGGGTCAATTCCCATGACGAAGGTTCCCCTGGTTACTTTGGCCGTGGCGGCAAGTGCAAAATTTTGAATTCTGGGAACCGAAAAGTCAATCTTGTTATCGAATTTTTCGAGAGTGTTTAATAGTTCTTGATCCAAAAGCAGGGTGTTGTCAATAGATGGTTCTTCGTTGTACAAAACATCCTGAATTTGCATGTAACCAGTACTGTATTTGACCATATTATCTATCATTCGTTGATACGAGCCGCGTTCGAGCGACTCGAAAACGATTGCCATCAGTACGGCAAAAAGCACCGAACTGATGGTAATCATTGATCGTTTTTTATTGCGCCACAGGTTGCGCCAAGCAAGGGTCAGTAGCATTTTCATTTATTCTTGGTTTTTCGTGTTACCTTACTTTTGTCAAGTTCTGCAGAGTAAAAAACTGTTGATTTAGCCTAATCCTGAAATCGGCACTGGTGGTTGCAACAATTGTCTTGTGCCCGGGCTTGTCGGCAGGGATAATTTCCATGACGGATGGGATTAATTTTCCACCAATATTTTTTATTTCCTTAAAATTTATGCTGCTTGCCAGGTGGCCAAACTCATCGTAGTTTTCAACCTTAACCGGCAGGTAATGCTCCATTGAAACCCAGTACAAAACCCTTTCGAATACTATTGGGGCATCTGGCTTGGGTGTAAGTTCCAGCAGGTAGCAATCATGCCCGTTTACCATTTCGTAACGCAAGAATTTATGCGTGTAGTCGTCAACGGTTGAAGTTCCCCTTACAAGATCGTCATTCGAAAAATCTGAACCCATCCATGATTGCGACATCATGCTTGGCGGCATCTTAACGGTTCGGCCAATGTTTGGAACGTAATTCCAGATTTCGTTTTTTCGCTTCAGGAATGCCATTCCCTTGTCGCGTGCCGGACCGGTAATCAAAATCAACGAGTAGTCTTCGCCAAGGATCCAGGCCTTCATCGAAACTTCACGGGTAAATCTTGGCCTTATCGTGGTCATTGTCATTTCGGTTAGCGAGGCATTTCCACGCATGTTCTCCTCTACCTTTCGCAAAATTTCGCGAGGGTTTTGGGCTTGACTGACCAGGGTTGTTGCCAGGGCCAGCATGGTGGCGTATAAAATTTTATGGGTGCTTGCTTTCATGTTTTCATCTGTTTAGAATTATAAAAATGATTTTATTTTTGATTTTTATAGATGCGATAAATCGCCGTCCCTACATTGTTCCTCAATTACTATTCACTATTCACTCTCTTCTTCCATTCTACCATCTTCATGGCCATTTCGTCAGTCATCAATTCAAAAAATTCAAGCGTTTCGTGAATCCACTTCGAGGTTTTGTCGTTTTGGTTCAACCTGAATTCAAGTCCTTTGCGAAACAAGTTATTCATCTGATACATTGCTGTGATGCGGTTTTTGTAATAGAGAGTCCAGTCCATATCGGGGGTGAGGCAAAAATAGGTTTTTCGATCGCCAGGCTTGATAATTGCCTTGATAAACATTATGTTTTTGAGCGACTTCAGGTTTGTGCTTATCGAACTCTTCGAAGCCTGCAAACCTTCCACCAGTTCATCGAAACATACCAATTCTTCTTGGCTAGTCATAATGTATCCTTGAATGCGGCCGGCCATTCTTGTAAGTCCTAAAGTTTCGAATAACATTGCCATTTCCTCGATGTATTCTTGACGATTATGTTTTATGTTTTTCATAACCTTGTTTTTTTCAAAGTTAAAAAATAGTTTTTTTAGTTCGGGAATAAAAGAACTAGAAGAACCAAAAAATTATTACCATGATTCCAATTTTATTATTGTTTTGATATTGAGTTGGTTCTTTCACCTTGTAAACGAAATAATTTCACTGCAAAGATGCTGCGCTCTTCGAATTCTGCGAAAAAACGTTGAATGAATGGCCTTAAATAAATTATGAATGACCCCAAATTGGGGTTGAATCTTAAAACCAAAAGCCACCCTTGCAATTTTGGGTGGCTTTTAAGTATTATCTCGGAGTCGATTCAAATAATTTCAACAAATTGGTTTTCATTCATTTTTACCTCTTTTTGCCCCCGGCCCCCGAAGGGTGGCCAAGAGTCTCGTTTGCCACCTTGAGCGAAGTCGAAGGGTCAAAGTCCCCTTTAGGGGATTTAGGGGTTTTTTTCTTGGATTCGGACTTCTTGGATTGCACACATCTTTAGGTTTATCAATTGCCAGAAAAGTCTTTTGAATGGCTATGTCCGCCTAATTGTTTCTTTTTCGGTTGGTGTTACTTCCGTTTCTGTTTTGGCCATGGTGGTATCCTGATTTGCCCCCTGAATTGTTCGTTGATTTGCTAGCCGGGTGGTTTGTCAAAGGGAACAACTTGTTTTCAACTTCTGGTATTTGTTGGCCAATAAGTCGTTGTATGTCTCGCAAGTATTCCTTTTCTTCATTATCGCAAAACGCTATTGCCGAGCCCACTGCACCTGCCCTACCCGTGCGGCCAATGCGGTGCACGTATGATTCGGGAATGTTTGGCAATTCGTAGTTTATAACGTGCGAAAGATCGTCAATGTCAATGCCCCTGGCAGCAATATCAGTGGCAACAAGAACTCGCGTAAACCGCGATTTGAAGTTTCTCAACGCATTTTGCCGGGCGCTCTGCGATTTGTTTCCGTGTATGGCTTCTGCTCTTATGCCAACGGCACTCAAGTCTTTCGAAACCTTGTTGGCTCCGTGCTTGGTGCGGGTAAAAATGAGAGCCCTATCAATGGTATCACCTTTAAGTACCTCGAGCAGCAAGTTTTTCTTGTTTTTCTGGTCAACGAAATAAACTGACTGTTTAATGGCATCAACGGTGCTTGAAACTGGAGTTACGGAAACCCTGCACGGGTTTACCAGGATTGTGTCGGCAAGTTCAACTATTGGCGGGGGCATTGTAGCCGAAAAGAATAGCGATTGTCGGTTTGGTGGTAACTTGGCAATTACTTTCTTAACATCGTTAATAAACCCCATATCAAGCATTCTGTCGGCCTCGTCGAGGACGAAAAACTTGATGTTGTCAAGTCGGACGTAGCCCTGATTCATCAGGTCAAGCAGGCGGCCGGGTGTTGCAACAAGCACATCTATACCTTGACGGAGTGCATTTACCTGACTCGCTTGGTTTACCCCGCCAAAAATAACGTGGTATCGCAAACTGGTGTTTCGTCCATAGGTAGCAAAGCTTTCGCCAATCTGGATGGCCAGTTCGCGGGTAGGGGTGAGGATAAGGCTTTTAATAACACGTTTGCCGGGGCTCGAAGCTTTTTGTTCGGTGAGCAACTGTATGATCGGAATGGCGAAAGCCGCCGTTTTGCCCGTACCGGTTTGGGCAGAGCCAAGTATGTCTTTTCTGTTAAGGATCAGTGGTATGGCTTCGGCTTGCACTGGTGTTGGCGTGGTGTATCCTTCGGTTTTTAAAGCCTTGAGGATGGGCTCGATCAAATTTAGATTTTCAAAATTCATTAAAGTACGGTATTGTTTGTTTAGGGCCGAAATCAATTATTGAGGGTTCATAACTACCGGCCCGGTAATCATGAATTCTTTTGTTTAAACTTTTAGTAAGGATTTCTTTTTAGTTTTTTGACGGGGCCTCCCAGTCTTAACTACTGCCGGGTTTTAGTTTTTGGCAGAAATATTTAAATGTTTAAACCTGCCCAATTTTAGTTTGGGTCTTTTGACTTGCAAATCTCATTTTGCAAATCTTGGTGCAAAGGTACGCAAAAAAGAGGTAGCTTTTACAATGAGTGTTTTTTTCGGCCCTAATTGATCGAATAAGAACTAAACTCCTTGCCTTTTTACTAACCTCCCAACCTGGTAAATATTGTGCTTTTGGTCAACGTAGGGGCTTTGCTCGTAAAACCAGTTTTGGATTGCCCTAGGATTTGATGCAAAGGCCGAATCGCTGGCATTTTCCTCTTCAAATGGCTTTTTCAAAGCTGGGTCGTTTTCAAGCATTTGCCGGGCTAGTGCCTCCTTTGCATAATTTTCAAAATATTTGGTGCGTTGAAATATGGAGTTGAAAAAAACCCAAGCAACAAAAGATGAGGGTGCATTGGGCTCTAGGGCGTGAGCGATTAGCCGTGCACATGCCTGATTCATACAAATAACTGTCGAACCAGCAGGGAAATTTCTGATTTCGGTGATTGGAACCGATTTGCAGCGGGCCATCTGCCGCCCCTCGCTTGATGTACCTGAAAGATTTACATTCTCAAATCGATATGATTCTACTTCCAAAACGGTTTCTTTATCCAGAAAATCCATCTCAACACCGTGTAGCTGCAACCTTTCGATAACATCATATCATTGAACCGGAACAATGTAAGCATCGGGCAAAGTAACCGTAGCCGAAGGTTCTTGTTTGAAAAACCAAGGTGTCTGGTATGTTGCAGGCTTGTCGGTTTGGTATTTGAACCATTCTCCACCACTCAAATCGCTAATTACTTTTTGATATTCAACTCCTATTAACCCCAAAATACGCGTTAGGGAAAAAAGTATATTTTTACGCTTTAAAATCC